>JADLFN010000062.1 GCA_020845475.1 Planctomycetota bacterium | reverse complement strand
GCCGCCGCGGCGAGGTGGTGCTGTTGACGGAAGCCGCGCAAAGTGAAGGCACCGGCCCGCCGGATGAAAACGGGGTTGGGCAAGAGGAAGCACCAAAGCCTGACCCCGTTTGCGAATCCGGCGAAGAGCAGACGCCGGGCCGAACACCGGCAACATATTCCGCCGGGCCGGAATCACTGAATTGGACGAAGACGTAGGGGCGACCCAAGGGTCGCCCCTGCGGTGCACGCCACGTGTGGCTCGAACTTGAGGTTCGAGCGCAGCGGGTGTTTGACGCCGTTGACTGCGCGGGGTACACTATCGGGGTCAGACGGCGGTCTGGCATCCCCGATGTGTCCTCCCCTTGGAGGAAAGTCTTCCATGAAGAAGCTTATGCTGCTGGCCGCGCTTTGCGGTGGTTTGTTTGCGTTTGCACCCGTGAGCGCCGATGAAGTGGCGAAAGAAGAAGCCACGTACAAGAAGATTGAGGCGAAGCTCGACGCCACCGTGGTGCCGACGATCGCCTACGATGAAGTGGACGTGACCGAGGTGATCAAGGATTTCGCGAAGAAGGGCTCGATCACGATCGTGATCGACAAAAAAGCGCTCGAAAGCGTGAGCGCCGATGACCGCAAGATCACGCTGGAGCT
Organism: Planctomycetota bacterium; assembly: GCA_020845475.1. Lineage (GTDB taxonomy): Bacteria > Planctomycetota > UBA8742 > UBA2392 > UBA2392 > UBA2392. Next base: position 52,149 of record JADLFN010000062.1, on the reverse strand, counting down.
GGCCGATATCAAGCTGGGCAACGCGCTGAACATCGTGATCGACCAGATCGGCCTGGTGAAGAGCTACAAGAACGGCATTTTGTACATCACGACGCAGGAGAAGGCACAGGGGATTGTCAGCACCAAGACCTATGACGTTCGCGACATCACCATGCGCATCACGGATTTCCCGACGCCCGAGATCAAGCTCAAGGCGCAGGATGAGGGCCAGGGGCCGCAGTTTGATACACCCAAAGAGGACCCGCCGACAACGGACGACATCATCGAGATGATCGAGGGCGCCGTCACGGCGGACTGGGGCAACACCGCCAAGATTACCGTCGCACAGGGCCAGCTCATCATCACGGCTCCGCGTGAGGTGCACAAGTCGGTGGCCAATCTGCTGGATCAATTGCGCGAAACGAAATAGCGCTGCGCTACAGGCAAAAGGGCGCGCCTCGGCGCGCCCTTTTCTTTTGCGAGCGTTCAACTCAAGATAACGCCTATGGAAGAGCAACCGCAGCACGACCCCTATGAAGAAGCGCGGCGCGAAGCAAGCCGTGTGCGTTTGTGGCTCAATGCGCTGGTGGTGCTGAGCGCGGCGGCCTCGAGCATTTTTCTGGTGTACGTCATTATGCGCATCATGCCGCGCGACGGCGGAGATGCGGGCAACGTCGAGGTGCCGACGAGTTCCGTGAAGGAAAAAGTGGGCGTGTTGCGCGGCCAGGGCGGCGACGGAAAAATCGAGTGTGCGCTGGAGTTGCGCGATGTGGATGAGGCGCCGGGTTACCGCGAGAAATACTCCGAGCAACTGCGCGAAGCTCTGGGCGTGGAAGAGCAGGGCCGGCTTTATTCACTGACGGTGCGCAATACGAGCAAGAGCGAAACGTTGGAATTCGCGGGCGGCACCCTGACGCTGCGGACGAAATCCGGCGCGGAAGTTGTGGCGAGCTGGCTGGCAGCGGTGGCCAGGCCCAGAACAGCGCTGGGGCGGATGGCGCTGACGCAATCAGAGGCGAAGTTCTCGCTGGCGCCCGGTGAGAGGCGCGAACTCTATGTGTTTGTCGCCGCCAAAGGCGAACTGCCGCCGCCGGCCGCTGAACTGGCGGGCGGAAGCGCGGACATCCCGGGCGTGGCCAAAGTCGTGCTCGAACACGTGGACGTAACGATCGGACGCTGATATGCGCATTCTCAATCGCGAAGAGCTGCTGCAGGCCCGCAACTTCAAGGTTGCCCGCATTACGATTCAGAACGACGAGGGCAAGGAGATCAAGCGCGAGTTGATCGAACATCCCGGCGCGGCTTGCATCCTGCCGATGATCGACGACGACACCGTATTGATGGTGGAGCAGTGGCGCATCGGCGCGCGCAAATCGCTGCTTGAGATTCCGGCGGGCACGCTCGATCACGGTGAAGACCCGATGGCCTGCGCGGCGCGAGAACTGGAGGAGGAAACCGGCTACAAGGCGGGCAAGCTGGAGCACCTGTTTACGATGTTCCCCAGCCCCGGCATCCTCGACGAAAAGATGTTCATTTTCATGGCACGGGATTTGACCAGAACGCAGACGAACTTCGACGAAGACGAACAGATCATCACCCGGCCGATGTCGTTTCGCGACCTGCGAATTCAACTGAAAGCCAACAACATCAAGGACGGCAAGACCATAGCCGCGCTGGGATACCTGATGGTGTTCAAGCCCTTTTTGGGCGCCTAGCCGAAGAAAGCGCGCAACCTCGATGCGTTGATGGTGTTTGGTATTGAACGACGAGGAGTGAACAATGAAGACAATACTTGCGGCTGTCGTGGCGGGTCTGCTGGGCGGCGGCGCGGTGGTGGGGGCGGTGGCCACGGGTGTAGTGCCCCTCGAGCAATTTGCGCCGCGCGAAGCCAAAGTGAAGGCGGCGTCGGACAGCAGCGTTGATCTTGCGGCCCTTGAAGAAGAAAACGCCAGCCTGCGTGGCAAGGTTGATCAGCAGTCAAACGATTTGCGCGATCTTGGCAGCGCGCTCAAGCAAACGCGCGCAGATCTTGACGCGCTGAACACGAAGCTGGCCGACACCGCAAGCAAGGCCGATCTGGCCAAGGTGGCCTCGAGCGCGCCGGCTACCAGCGCGCCGGAAGCCGCGCCGAGTGACGGCCCGCAGGCTGCGCCGGTGGTGGCCTCGCCCAATTCGCCGGAGTATCGCAGCGCCTGGCGCGCCGAGCAGGAAGCCTACGAGAAGGAGCGGCAGGAGCAGCGCCGCCTCAACCAGCAGGCCGAGCGCGTGAAACTGCTTGAAGAGCAGAGAACACTCGTGGCCAAGACGATCCCCGAGACGCTGACCAGCCAGGCGCAGCGCCTGAACCTGAACGAAACGCAGGTAAAGGCGTGCTCGGATGCGCTAGTGGGGCACGCGCAAAAACGGCTTGAGCTGATGAGCGCCGTTGCGGAGAAGCGCATCAACGATGAAGAGGTGGACCAGGAGCTAATCCAGCAGCAATTCGCCGACCTCGATGCTGCCACAAAGGCCACGCTGCTGGGCAGCGTCGATGAGAAGACCGCGGAGTCTCTGCTGCAAATGACCAATCGCGCAGGACGCGGCGGCAATGACAACGGCCGCGGAGGCCGCACCACAAGGCCGGGCGGCGGACGCGGGAACTGATGTTTATCTCAGGGCGCGGTCGGGCTGGTAGTCTGAGAAGATCGGGTGCAGCGCGGTGTCTTCGATGGCACTGACGTCGTAGCGCAGCGGCGTGATGGCGATATAGCCCGCGCGCACCGCTGCGCTGTCAAAGCGCTCATCGGTGATTTTTTCGCGCGCGGCTTTTCGTTCATCCCAGGTGGGCCAGTAGTAGGTGCGGCCATCGGGGGCTTCGCGCTCCTCGAAGTTGTCGCCTTTGGTAGTGGGCTCGGGGCGGGTAATTTTTGCGCCCTTCATCTGGAGCGGAGAAACAGGCGGAATGTTAACGCTGTAAAGGAAGTTGCGATGCGTGTGTTTTGCGGCCAGCAAAGAGCGAAGCAGGTCGGCGACGAGCAGGTCAAGGTTGGTCCAGTCCGGCTTGTTCCAGGTCGCAAGTGAGAACGCTATGGAAGGAATGCCAAAGCTGTGCGCCTCAGCCGCGGCGGAAACTGTGCCGGAGAAGAAAACGTCCCAACCCAGGTTTGCGCCGTGATTGATGCCTGTCAGGCACAAGTCGGGCATTTTGTCGAGCAGCTTGATGCAGGCCAGGCGCACGCAATCACAGGGAGTGCCGGTGACGGCAATGCGCTCGTACTCACCCTGCGAACGCGAAAGCCTGCGCGCGAACACCGGCTGGCGCACCGTGATGGCGTGGCTTTGCGCGCTGTGCTCGGCTTCGGGCGCAACGACGACAATCTCACCGCCGAGCCGAAGCGCGGCTTTCTCAAGCGTTTGCAGGCCGGCAGCGTTGATGCCGTCGTCGTTCGTCAACAGGATGCGCATTGGTTTCTCCGGACTACGGCAGCAGTTTTCGATCCTTGAGCGCCTTTGAAATGCGAGGCAAGAGTTGCGCCAGCGAGTCTGACAGCGTTTTGCGCGCGTCAGGTTTTGCGGAAAGCAGATCCCGCAGGGCACGGGCCGAAGCCATGTCCTGTTCGGCGTAGAACCAGACCAGCGCCCACGCCAGGGCATAGTTCTGCCGCTGTTCGCCGGGAAGGTAAAAGCGTTCAAAGCCAGAGCCAATGGCACCCCGCGCCGCGTCCGGGCTGGCCAGCGCCAGGGTCAAATCCGCAGCAAACAAGGAGAATTCGGTCGGAAGGTGACGATAACTCGTAACGCCCTCGCTCACTTTGCCCGAAGAAAGATAGACGGCCATGCCCTCATTGAGCCACGGCTCCATCGCTGCTTGCGACGTTGTAGAAACCGCCAGGTGCCACAGCTCGTGCGCGAGCGTGCGAACGAGTTCGTCTTCGCCAAAGGCGCGGCAGGCAATCACGCTGCGTTTGCCGCCAAAGCCGACGGGCAGGAACATTCCCGCAACGTTGTCGAGGCTGTCGCCGGCCACGATCAGCGCGGCGCGCAGGTAGTCCGTCGGCGTGCTGTAGATGGCGATGACGCCGTCGAGCTTCGCAGCGAGGTCCGGCAGCCAGTAGGCAATCTTGGCGGCAAATGGCTCAAGTCGTTTGAGCACCTTGAGTAACACTGCGTCATCAAGATCGCTGCGAAGTGTCAGTCCAAAAGGCCCGAGAATTTCACCGTGGGGCGGCCCCAAGGTGTCGCTGGCAAGCAGTTCACTGGCGGATTCGGCAAACGCCTTGAGCTGCTCGTGTTTGCTCCAGAGCAACTGGGCGCTGTCAAGAACGCGGTATGCCCTGGAAACTTCGCCGCGAGCCGCCAGCAGCCTGCCATGCAGAAGTTCCACGTCCGCCAGAAGTTCAGCCGCGAGCCCGGGCTTTGATTTGTCCAGGTTTGCCTGGGCCTCATCGAACAGCCGCAAACGCCGAAAGGCCTCGGCCAATCCAAGCCGCGCGATGCCGCATTCGTGGGCCTTCAGTGACGCCTCAAGGCGGTCGCGCGAGGCTGCGGGGTAGCCGGCGAGCAGCGCGCTGATGCCCGCCTCATAGAGTGCGAGCGCGCAGCGATTCTTCGCCCCGGCCAGATCATCCAGCGCGCGAAAACGCGATGCCGGCGAGGCGTCCGCCAGCGCATCGCTGCGCGCCTTGAGCTCGAGCTCAGAGTAGAGCTTGAGGTCCGCTTCCTGGTTCGGGTGAGCGTGGCGTGCGATGCCCGCGAGCAGGCTTTGCGTAGAATATTCCTTGAGGCGGGCCAATGCCCGGCGCGCCTCAAGGCGGGCCTGGGCGTCTAAGGCCCAAGCTGCGTCAAAGGTCAGGGTGGCGTCAAAATCGGCTACGCGCGAGCGACCGTCGCTGCCGACGATTCCCAGCGAGATGGCGTGCAGCGCGCCTTCGCCGCGAGCCAGAAACTCCACTTTGGCGCCGGCGAAGTCAGCCCTGATGGCGCCCGCATCAGCCTGCATCGAAAGCTTCTGCGCCTGCTTGAAGTCCGCAGCGGTAACCTGAACAACTCCAGTTCCCATCGGCACCATTCCGTTGCGCGTGCGCTTGGCAATGCGCAGCGTTGTTTCATTCTGGCCGCGCCGAACTTCAACGATGTACTGGCGTTCGTTCTCGAGGTCGACGATGTGAAAGCCCGCGCTCGCGCCCACATCGAGTTCGACGAGGCTGATCGTCGCCTTGATTGCTACCACGCCCGCATCAAGGCTCAGTGCGCAACTGGCCTTCTCTCCCGCCGGTTTGAACACCGCGCCAGTCTGCGTGAACTCAAAGCACGATGCCGCAGGCCCTTCATCGGAGTTGTTCGGTTCCACAAAAGATGGCACTCCGTCTTGATCCAACTTGAGCGCGAGGCGGCCAGACAAACCTTCGCCCTGTGTGAAGTGCGCCAACCCGTAGAACTCCTGCGCCTCAAACTCCGCAGCGCCAAGCGCGGCTGAAAGCAACAGGATCGAGAGTAGAGCGGTTCGCATCATTGCGTTCATCGGGCCGTTGGGGCCACGAACTGTGAGGCGGGCCCATCGCCAGGATTGTAACAGCGATGAAGCGCAGCCGGAACGCAACGAAGCCCGCCCAAGTCCGAAATCAGCGCCCGCCAAAACCCGAGCCAAGGGCCGCAAAAAAAATTGCAAAAAGCGTCTTGCACGATTTGACGGCAGCGTCTTGAGGGTGTACTTTATGATTTGTAAATTACGAAACCTCCTTGGAGTCTCCATGCCCGCCATTGCACCCGCCCCCGTTCGCCAACGCTCCTCAAACTCGCGCGCATCTGCTTTGCTGCCCAAGGCTTATGTCGTTGCGTCTCAACTTGCAAAGCTGTCGGATACGGACGTCGAGAACCTCTGGCGTCGCTACAAAAGCGAAGGCGGCGACCGCCTGCGTAACGCCATCATCGAATGCTATCTGCCGCTGGTGCGCGTCGTCGCCGAGCGCATGCACAACAAGCTGCCCAGCCACGTTGACGTGGACGAACTCATCCAGGCCGGCGTGTTCGGCTTGATGGATGCCATTGACGGCTTTGACCCCGAGCGCGGCGTCAAGTTTGAGGCCTACTGCAAGCAGCGCATCGGCGGCGCGATCCTCGACGATTTGCGCGAGCAGGATTTCGCCCCGCGCCTGGTGCGCACCCACAGCCACCGCCTCGAGCGCGTGGTGAAAGAACTCGAAGCCGAAAAGGGCGCGATTCCCGAGCCCCAGAACATCGCCGACCGCCTCGGGATCTCGCTCGAAGAGTTCGACCGCTGGATGCGCGAGATCAACAGCGCCAGCATCGTCAGCCTCGACCGCGCCACCTGCGAAAGCGACAGCGAGGGCAAAGAGGTTCGCCAGATCGACACCATCGAAGATTTCAAGAGCACCTCGCCCCTGGGTGCGCTCGAAAAGAAGGAACTGATCGAGCTCGCCACGCGCGGCCTGTCACGCAACGAGAAGCTGGTCGTGGTGCTGTATTACCTCGAAGAACTGACGATGAAGGAAATCGGCCTCGTGCTCGACCTCAGCGAAAGCCGCGTCTGCCAGATTCACCACCGCATCGTCTTCCGCCTCAAGCGCCAGCTAGAAAAGATCCGCGAAGACCTGATGGCCTAAGCGCCCAGCAACAGGCGCAGCGTAATCCCAACAGCCCCGCGTGGTTCCCCGACGAAGCCTTGGCGAAGTCGGGGAAACGCGGGGCGGTTTGTTTGGCGGTTTAAGGCATGGCCCCCCGCATGGCGACCAAGGGGCGCGAACCCTAAGACGCATGCCGTTTTCTGGAGGGAGGCCGGTGTGTCCGTGGCCCGGTTTGAAATGCACCCCGCGTTGACACGCGGGGCTGTTTCCGGGCGCATTCCCGCAAATGGCTCTGGAATGCAAATGTGAGAGAGCCTGCCCCGGTTTTCGCCTAGCTTGTCCTTGTGATGGTACCTCGCGCGGTGAAGGCCGCAGTTGATAAAATGCAACATAGGTCCGCCGGGATGCTGCAGTGTCCAAATGCCGCGCGATTGGTAGGAATTCTATGCATACCAAGTTCTTGTGTGTGCTCCTTTGCCTCATCTTCTCCGCGTCCGCTTTTGCCGAGCCGCCTGTGCCTGTCACCCGTGATGTCAAGTTGCCTGAAGGCTGCTGGGTGGCAGTCCTCCCGGTAAAACTCGCTGCGACGGCGACAGAGCTAATTGCTCCGCGCGGTTTTCGAGGGATCGCGCAAACTGGCGGTGAGTCAACTCTCGACGAAGACGAAGGTTTCATCGCAATCTTTGAGCCGGAGAGCAGCCTCACAGCCGCCGAGTTTGAGTATGTGTGCAAGCATCCCCGTCTGGTCGGGATTGAGTTCATTGAGTGCGATGTCAGTAAGTACGACCTGTCGATAGTGGGCAAAGACCGGACATTGAAACTACTCAAAGTATGGTCACCTCATTGCAATGACGATTCGAAGTGGCGCAAGCTGGCTGGTAATTCGATCAATGCGATTTCGCTGACCAACTGTGAGTTCGTTGACGACAACCTGCTCGAATCTTGGTCGTCAATTCGGGGACTGGAGATTCTGTCGCTGTTTCAGGGGTGGGCACAAGTGATCGGGGCGCGCGAGCCCCGCCCCAGTGGCATAGCGGCAATGTCGCTTTCATCTCTGCCTCGATGTGCTTCGCTTACCGAGCTTTCAGTTGACTCCGGGGATCTGAAGCCCGACGGCTACGCGAACATCTGGCGTTGCAAGCTATTGATGAAGCTGAATCTGAGTATTGCGCGCGCTGATGACAGCCGTTTGAAGGGCATAGGTTCGTTGGCCGCGTTAAGGAATCTCACGATCAGTGGCACTGCCATCAAGGGCAGTGTTCTTTCCGAGTTGCAAGAGCACCCCTGCCTAGAGAGAGTGGAACTAAGTCGAAACAAGGATCTTGACGGATCATCACTTTCGGTACTTGGATCGATTCCCAATCTAGAAACTGTCAACTTCAAGTCCTCGCCCGGAGTTACTGGTGAAAATCTGGCGTTCCTGTCGAAGTGTGGCAGACTAAGGCATTTGGCGCTGGCCAATTGCGAGAGATTAACTTCGGCAGGGCTCAAGTGGTTGCTGGATCTGGTGGAACTTCGCACGCTTGTTTTAGACGACAATTCTCAATTGACTCCAAGAGTGCTTGAGCTGGCTGGTTACAATGCGCAACTTCAGCTCCTCAGCCTATGCGGGTGCGATTGGGTTGCCAACAAGCAGTTAGAAGACGTCATTGAGTTCTTTCCGGATCTGGAGTTCCTGAACATTGTCGGCACCAAGTGCACCGGGGGTGGTTTTGCGAAGCTGGCCGGATTGAAGAAAGTCAATCAGCTCTGGGTCGACAACTGTTACATTTCCAGCGACGACATAAACAAATTCAAGAAGGCTGTGGCCCCCCGTGAAGTTCATGTTGTTCATGTACCTCGATAATGCGGGCAGCCCGAAGCGGATGGCGTCAGAACACTTCTCACATTGTCAGCCTTCTTCTATGTGCCGCGCCTACGACCTTTCCTCCCCGAATTCGGGGTCATGGTCTTCGGCGGGTGGCAGGGCTTTGCGGTTCTCGCTGTGCTCGCGTTTTTCGCGCTCCTGGCGCTCGGCTTTGGCGGCCAGTGCCTTGATGTCTTCTTCGCTGAACACTTCTCCCAGCACTTCTTCTTTGCTCTTTTCGGCCACCTTGGGGCGCGGCTCGAAGCGGCGCAGCGCCTTGGCCTCGAGTTCGCGCAGCTCCTGCTCGCTGAATTTCTCGGGGTGATCAGTAGCCGCGGGTGCGGGTGCCTGGCTTTGGGGCGCCTCGCCCTTCTTGCGGCGCTCCTGCGCTTTGCGTTTGAGTTCTTCGATTTGCGCGGGCGTGTATTTTTCCAGCTTGCCCAGCGGGTCATCGGGCGAGCCCTGCCGCCCGCCGCCCTGCGCGGCCCATTGCTCGTACTCCGCCTTGCGCTGCGCCGCGAGCTTGCGGAATTTCTCAATTTCCTCGGGACTAAGGTTGCTCGTGGCGCGGGCGCCTTCGCCTGTTTGAGGTTCAGGTTGCCCGGTCTGCGCTGGCTCAATTGGCGGCTTACTTACGTAAGCCGCTCCCTCCGTTGGCTCGATTGGCTTCGTTGGCTCCACGGGCGGCGTTTTGATGGGTGGGCGCTTGGCGGCGTAGCCGCCGACTTGCGCGATGCCGTCGCTGACCTCGGCCACGATGCTTTCCGCCAGCCAGAGCAGATATTCGATGTCCTGTGCGTCAAAACCCTGCGGTTTGAGCCAGCCGTGGATACTCTGCTCGCTGCCGCCCGATTCCACCGCACCCGCAAGCTGGTCAAACCTCTGTGGCCCGAGCTTGCCCAGCAGATAGCGCCGGTATTCTTCCTCGCGCGTCTCCACGTTCAGCGCGGCTTCCACCGTGGCCGCCTGCCGCCAGGCGCGAAAGGCGTCATAGAACGCAATCAGCGCGCCCAGCGCAATCAGCAGCGCCAAGGGCAGAAAGAACAACGCAAATAGGCCCGCCAGCAGCACGCAGAACAAACCCAGCATGATCTTGGGCGTGGGGCGGTTTTCGCCCAGTTGGCGCTCGAGCGATTCGCGCTCGCCCGCACGGCGAATCAGGATGCGATCGAGCAGCTTGTGGTACTGCTTTGCCATGGCGTAACAATAGCCGCGCTTGGGTGTGCCGCCAGCGCGTGATTACCAACGGGAGCCGCGTTTTGTAACTTCCGGCGCGCGGGCGCAACGTAAGCTCGCGCGGGGGAACCATGGGCAAGCCACTTCAGAAAAGCACGCTGCTGGACCAAGACGCGCTCTCGCGCATCGAGGCGGCGGTTGCGCAGGCCGAGGCGAAAACGAGCTGCGAGTTCGTGGTGGTGCTCGCGCCGGCGTCGAGCCGCTACGAGGGCACGGCCATGCGCGTGGGCGCGCTGGCTGCGGTGCTGACGTTTGTTGTGATCTACTGGTTCACGCGCATTGCCATGAACGTGCGGCCCGATGCGCTTTATCTGCTGGCCGAATCCGTGGCCATGGGCGCGCTTGTCACCTGGGCTTTTGCGCGCCTAGCACCCCTGCGGCGGCTGCTGGCGCGGCGCATCACGCAAAGCCTGTTTGTTTCGCAGGCGGCCAGTGCCGCGTTCCACGAGCAGAAAGTGGCCTGGACGAAGGACCACAACGCGGCGCTGCTTTACATCAGCGTGATGGAGGGCGAAGCGCGTTTGCTGGGCGACCTCGGCCTGCAGCAGAAAGCGGGCGAGGCCAACCTGAACGAAATCCAGGCCGCGCTGAACGCGGCGAGCGACGGCGACGGTGCTTCGCTGATCGAGCAGGCGCTGGCGAAGCTGGGCGAACTCGGCGCCAAGCACTACCCGCGGGCCGCGGGCGACGTGAACGAACTTCCTGACAAGCCGGTGATCCGCCTGCCATGAGACGCCTCGCGCTCATCCTGTTTGCGCTCGCGGCGCTTGCGCCCGCGTTGTTCGCTGATTTCGGCGACGGCGGCGATTACAGCGGCGGCAGCAGCGATGGCTCGAGCAGTTCCAGCAGCAGCGATTGGGGCAGCTCGTCGTCATCGAGCAGCGACTGGGGCAGTTCATCGAGCAGCGATTACGGCTCCAGCGGCGGCGGCAGCGGCGAGTTCACAAGCGAAGACGCGATCTGGCTGGGCATTACCGTGGTCGTCATCCTGGTCATCTGTGGCGGCTCGATTATCTCTCAGTCGATTTCAGCCAGGGTGCGCTACAAAGCCGCGCAGGCGGAGCAAGCGGCGCCGGCCCCCGATTGGGCCGAGCCCATTCGCGCAACGGATCCCAACTTCTCGCGTGTGCTGTTCATGGATTTCGCCAACCTCGTATTCGTGAAATACCACGAAGCGCGCGGCAAGCAGGGCAAGCGCGAGATGATACTGCCCTACCTCGGCAAGAGTCTGCGCCAGACGGTGATGAATGACAGCACCAGCGTGGACGGCGTTGTGGTTGGAGGGCGCGCTGTCAAAGGTGCGGGCTACGATTCCGGTGGGGCATTTGTGACGGTCATTTTCCGCGCCAATGTATTCGAGATCGTCGGCGGCGCGCGCACGCGCACGTTCGTGGAGCAGGCGCTGACCTTTGCCGCGCCTCCCAACTACCAGACGCCCGCGCCCGACAAGCTCATGGCGCTGGGCTGCCCCAAGTGCGGCAGCCCTGAGGAACTCGCGCTCGATGGCCGCTGCAAAAGCTGCGGCGCCAGCGCCGACGCCGAGAAAGGCTGGCAGGTGATTGCAGCCGCGCAAATCAAACGCGAGGTCAAAGGCCCCGAGCAGCGCCGCATCGGCCATTTCAATCGCGGCCTTGATAAGCCCACGATCTTCGACGGCAACCTTGGCGCGGCTTTGCGCGAACTTCACGCGCGCGACACGGCTTTCAGCCTTGAGGCATTCCGCCGGCGCGCAGAGCACATCTTCAGAGAGCTGCAGGAGGGCTGGGCCGCGCGCGACGTGGCGCGCCTGCGCCCGCATTTGACGGACGGCCTGTTCAACAGTGTGCGCTTTGCGCTGACGCGCAACGACGATCTGCGCCTGCAATACGTTTGCGCCGATATCAACATCTACAAGTTCGAGGTCGCGCGCATCGAGCACGACGCGTTCTATGACGCGATTACCGTTCGCATGTTCTGCACCATGGTTGATTACGCGCTCGATGCCCAGGGCGAACTGTTCAAGGGCGACAACAAGAGCAAGCGTGACTACAGCGAATACTGGACGTTCCTGCGGCGCAGCGGCGTTTCTGGCTCGCACGACGCCGGCAAATGCCCAAGTTGCGGCGCGCCGCTCGACAAAATCAACATGGCCGGCGTGTGCGGCTACTGCAACGCCAAGATTGTCAGCGGCAACTTTGACTGGGTATTGGCGCAGATCGACCAGGACGAGGAGTTCCGCGGATGACGCGCCTGCGCCTTTTCTGGGTGTTCGCACTGCAGGCCCTCGCGGGCCTGTGCGCCGTCGAGCTTGCGGCGCGCGCGGGCGGCGGCGATTCGTTCTCCGGCGGTGGCGGCTCAGGCGGCGGTGGCGGAGGCGGAGGCGGCGATGCCGGCGCGATCATTTACCTCATTATCCAGCTCATTCGCCTGCTCGTGATTCTCTGGGTGGATGGCGGCGTGCCGGGCAAAATTGCCTGCGTTGTGATTGTCGCCGGCCTTGCAGTCGCCGGCTACTTCTGGATGAAGAACAAGAACAAGCTCAAGGCCGCCGAGATCGAGGGCCGTGTCTATCGCAGCTCAGCCGCGCCGCGCTTTGATGCCCGGCGCGACAAGGGCCTGGCCGATGTGCGCAACGCCGACCCGAACTTTTCGCGCGTGCTGTTTTTGGATTTCGCGCACCTCGTGTTCACCAAAATGCAGGAGTCGCGCGGCGGCAACCCCGAGGCCTCGGCCGTTGCGCCCTATCTCGCGCCTGAACTGCGCGCCAACCTGCGCAAAGAGGCTGTGCGCGTGAGCAACGTCGTTGTCGGCGCGTTGAGCATTGTCAGCGGCAGCGCCGACGGCGATCGCCAGCGCATCGGCGTGCGCATCAAGGCCAACGTGCTCGAAACCAGCGGCGGCAACGCCACGCGCAAGCTCATTGAGCAGCGCCTGGTTTTCGTGCGCCCGCGCGGCGTGACCACAGCCGCGCCGGAGAAAACGCTTTCGCTCGGCTGCCCGCAGTGCGGCTCGCCTGAAGAGCCGCGCCAGGACGGCAAATGCCCCAGTTGCGGCACCGTGACGGCGCGCGGCCAGATGCAATGGCAGGTGAAGCAGGTTGAAACGTTGCGCTACCAGAGCGTGCTTGAGCCGCTGGTGACCAGCGGCGGCGTGGAAGAGGGCACGGGCGCGCCCACGGTCGTCGCGCCCGATCTGCAGCCCGCGCTGCGCCAGCTCAAGATGCGCGACGCGGCCTTTACGCTTGAGGCGCTGACGAACCGCGCGCGCCACATGTTCATGGAGATCCAGGCGGGCTGGAGCGAAGTCAACGAAGCGCGCTTGCGCCCCTATGAGACGGACACGTTGTTTGACGCGCACCGCTATTGGCTCACGCGCTTCAAGGAAGAGGGCAAGCGCAACGTGCTTGAAGATGTGAAAATCGAGCGCATGCAACTGGCCAAAATCGAGCACGACGCGTTCTTTGACGCCGTGACGCTGCGCATCTACGCCGGCATGAAGGACTGGTACAAAGACAAGACCGGCAAAGTGATCGGCGGCAACCCCAAACAAACGCGCCGCTTCAGCGAATACTGGACGCTGGTGAGAAGGGTCGAAGCGGCCGGCAAAGCCAGCGGCGACCCCAGCAAGTGCCCCAACTGCGGAGCACCGCTGGATAAAGTCAACATGGCCGGCGTGTGCGAATACTGCGGCGGCAAAGTAATCTCAGGAGCCTTTGATTGGGTGCTGGCGATCATCACGCAGGATGAGGAGTATGCTGGTTAGCCAGAGCGCCGAGTTACCACCTTTGCGCAAAATTTATACACGCAAAAAATCGCACGTTACGGTTTGGAATCGGGGTAACTCATGTATTGCAAGGAGTTATGAAACTCGGCGATTGGCATGGGGGTTGCTTTACCTCAAGCGGAAGACCGGCCCCCAAGCCGTTTTCTACGCCGAACACAGCCAGGGTAACCTGGCTGTGATTCGTTAATGCGGACTTGCGCAGTCCTGTGTACCTTCGGCGCATGGACGAAATCGTTGAAGGCATCCGCAAGTTCCGCCGCGATACTTATCCGCTGCTCAAGCCCCTTTACGATCGGCTCGTGAGCACCGGCCAGAAGCCGCGCGTCTTGATGATTGGCTGCAGCGATTCGCGCGTGGCTTTTGAAACGCTGACGGGCCGCGGCCCGGGTGAACTGTTCATCGTGCGCAACGCGGGGAACATCGTGCCGCGCTATGGCGCTTACATGGGAGGCGTGACGGCGAGTGTCGAATTCGCGGTCATGGCCTTGCCCATTGAGCACGTAATTGTCTGCGGCCACACGCACTGCGGCGCGATGGCCGCGCTGTTGAAGCCGGAGCTTTCGGCGGACATGCCGGCAGTGCAGAACTGGGTCAAGTTCGCGCGCGAGGCCAAGCAGCGCATCGACAAGGCCGAAACCAAAGTGTTCGACCGCCACCTGCGCGCGGCTATCGCGGAAAATGTGAAGCTCCAACTGGAGCATCTGGCGACGTTCCCGTGCATCGAAGAGCGCATGCGCGCGGGAAAACTGAAGATGCACGGCTGGGTGTACGAAATCGAAAACGGCGACGTAGTGGAGTGGGACCAGACGGGCCAGAAATGGCTCTCGCTCACCGAGAGCGAAGAAACGAAGCGCGATGTCAGCGGGCGATTCGGGCGGGTGTAGCCAATGCCGCAAGTGCCAGCGCGCGGCCAGCCTGCTTCGATTCGGCTTATGAGCGAAAGTTGTACAGCAACTCCGAAGTCCCAAGCAGTGTGCGTCAAGGCAAGCCCTAGGGACAAATCATGGTAAGTCAGAAGTTCTTCTCAGCATGTAGCACGGGAAAGCTCGAAGTCGTCAAGGGATTCCTTGATAACGGCGTTGACCCAGATGCGCGGGACAAGTACGGCCTAACCGGCCTTATGTGGACTGGTAGAAAAGGCCACGTGCAGGTCGCGCAACTATTACTCAGCAGAGGCGCCGGGATTGAACTCGGGGACGCGAACCGTCGAACAGCACTTTTCCATGGCGTAACATTCCAGAGGTATGAATTGGTCAAATTCCTGGCCCAGCAGGGGGCAAACGTTAGCCCCGTGGATTATCACGACTGGACCCCACTCGATTTCTCTCGAACGAGTGGACACAAAAAGATGGTTGCGTTGCTAGAAGCCCTCGGTGGCCTCGGCCGGTACACTGAGGGCAAGAGTCAGCCCAAACAAAAGAAAGCTGTTACCAGCATTGAAAAGCTGTCCCACTTCCTCAAGCGGTCAAAAGGGAGGCCCCCTCGTTACCGAGGGGGCTCTGATGGCTGCAAGCGTCACGGCCCGGGAGGGCCGTGCTACTAGATGTCGAAATACAGTTCGAACTCGTGGGGGTGGGGGCGGAAGCGCATGGCGTCTACTTCGTTCTTCATCTTGTAGCTGATCCACTCGTTGATTACGTCCTGGCTGAACACGTCGCCCTTGAGCAGGAACGCGTGGTCCTTTTCGAGCGCGCGCAATGACTGTTCGAGGCTGCCCGGTGCCTGCGGGATCTCCTTGAGTTCTTCCGGCGGCAGGTCGTACAGGTCCTTGTCCATCGGCTTGCCGGGGTCGATCTTGCTCTGGATGCCATCGAGCGCGGCCATCGTGATCGCCGCAAACGCGAGGTACGGGTTGCAGCTCGGATCGGGGATGCGGTACTCAAAGCGCTTGGCCGCGGCACTCTCGCCCGAGAGCGGAATGCGCACACAGGCCGAACGGTTGCGCGACGAATAGGCCAGGTTCACCGGCGCTTCGTAACCGGGTACGAGGCGGTGATAGCTGTTCATCGTCGGGTTCGTAATCGCGCACAGCGCATTTGCATGTTTCAGAATGCCGCCGATGGCGTAGAGCGCGGTTTGCGAAAGGCCCGCGTAGCCGTCGCCAGCGTACGTATTCTTTTTGTCTTTCCAGATCGAGCTGTGGCAGTGCATGCCGCTGCCGTTGTCGCCAAACAGCGGCTTGGGCATGAACGTGGCCGTCTTGCCGTGTTTTCTCGCGATGTTCTTGACCACATACTTGTAAATCATGATGTTGTCAGCCGCGCGCACGAGCGTGTCGAACTTCATGCTCAGCTCGCACTGGCCGCCGGTCGCCACTTCGTGGTGGTGCAGTTCAGGCACCATGCCAAGTTGCCCCAGCGTCAGCAGCATTTCCGTGCGGATGTCGTGCAGGCTGTCCATCGGCGGCACGGGGAAGTATCCACCCTTGACGCGCGGCTTGTAGGCCAGGTTTCCGCCCTCTTCTTCGCGGCCGGTGTTCCACGCGCCTTCTTTGGAGTCGAGGAAGTAGTAGCTCTCGTTGATGCCGGTCTTGAAGCGCACGTTGTCGAAAATAAAGAACTCAGCTTCGGGGCCCACGAAAATTGTGTCGCCGATGCCGGTGCTCTTGAGATAGGTCTCCACGCGGCGTGCCACGTTGCGCGGGTCGCGCGGGTAAGGTGTGCGCTCGATGGGATCGACGATGTTCGCGATCATCACGAGCGTGCGTTCTTTCATGAACGGGTCGAGGAACGCCGTCGCAGGGTCGGGCAGAGCGAGCATGTCCGACTCGTTGATTTTCTGCCAGCCGCGAAGGCTGCTGCCGTCAAAGGCAAAGCCTTCCGTGAAGCATTCGACGTCCAGGCGGCGGATAGGAAACGTGTAGTGCTGCCAGAGGCCCGGCAAATCCATGAAGCGGATGTCGAGCATGGTGCAGCCGTGCGTACGCGCAAACTGCAGCACGTCTTCAATGGTTTTGCCTTTGGGACAAAGTGGATCATAAGCCATGGAAATCTCCAAGCGGTCAAAAGCTGCAGCGGCGCCGCCACAGGCGGCCTCCATCGCGCAAGCTTTTATTCTGGGTGTGATCCCCGAACGGGACTGGGAAGTTAGCAATGTTTTTGCGCATGCCAACGCCAAACCCGCTTGGGAGGCCGATTCACAGGCTATTCACAATGTTTTAGCAAGGGCGTTGTGTGCAAGTAGGTGAGCCACGGACACTTGCGCATCAAGGCGGCAAGTTGCCCACAGTTGTCAGAAACTGAATTGGTTGCGACGCGAAGTCGCGAAGTTCGCAAAGAACGGCTGCGGCGCAGGGATGAACAGGATTGGCAGGATTAGAGCCATTGGATTAGCGGCAAAGGCTTCCAGGCCTTGGTTTGGCGTCTTCGAAATGGCGCAAGTGCCCGAGCCGTCTGTCTTGGCTGTTCTTCGCGAACTTGGTGTCGCGCTGTTGCCGTTCAAGTGAAATCGTTGGCTCGCCAGACGAAGCGACCCCGGTTGTTCCGGGGTCGCGAAGTCTGGTGCGCAGGGCGGGACTTGAACCCGCACACCCTTTCGGGCTCTAGCACCTCAAGCTAGCGTGTCTGCCAATTCCACCACCTGCGCAGTGCGTGGCGAAAGGTAGCAACTTTCAATGTGGTGGCTAGTGGTTGGTGGCGGGTTGTTGGAGGTGGGACTTGACCCATTGCCACCAGCCGCCGACCACTATCCTGAGCTTGACGTTCCTTTGAGGTGCCCCTAAGTTCCCTTCGTTCGTTATATTGTTTGCACCAGCGGAGATTGCCTTGACCGACGCACGCACCAACACGCTCAATCGTGGGAAGACGGAAATCCTCGGGCTCGACAAACGCCCGATCGTGATCCACGACTCGGTCAAAGATGAAATCGTTGCGCAGCCGCTGCTCGAGATCAACGACCTCAAGACGTATTTCCACACTGACAACGGCGTGGTCAAAGCCATTGACGGCATCTCGCTCAAAGTGGGCAAGGGTGAAACGCTGGGTGTGGTGGGTGAGTCCGGCTCGGGCAAGTCGATGACGGCATACAGCATGCTGAAGCTGTTGCCCTCGCAGGCGGGCCGTATTGAAGGCGGCAGGATCCTGTGGCGACAAGAAGACGGTTCGGACACCGACTTGGCACACATGTCTGAGAGTGATTTGCGCAAGATCCGCGGCAAAGAAATCTCGATGATCTTCCAGGAGCCGATGACTTCGCTTAATCCCGTGTTCACGTGTGGCGCGCAAGTGGTTGAGGCTCTGCGCCTGCACCGCGGCATGAGCAAGGCGGAGGCATGGCAGGAGACAATCCGGCTCTTTGACGAAGTCAGCATTCCCAAGCCCGAAGTGCGCGCCAAACAGTATCCGTTTGAGCTTTCGGGCGGCATGAAGCAGCGCGTGATGATTGCCATGGCGCTTTCGTGCAACCCGCGCATGTTGATCTGCGACGAGCCCACGACCGCGCTCGACGTAACGATCCAGAAGGACATCCTGCGGCTGATCCGCGAGCTGCAAGCCAAGCACGGCATGGCTGTCATCTTCATTACGCACGACCTCGGTGTCGTGGCTGAAGTGACCGACAAAGTGGCCGTGATGTATCGCGGCAAGATTGTGGAGTACGGCCGCGTGCTCGACATCTTCGCCAACCCGCAGCACCCGTACACCAAGGGCTTGATTGCCTGTCGTCCGAAGTTGACGACCAAAGCCGAGCGCTTGCCAACGATTCAGGACTTCCTCGATGCCGACCGCGACGGCATCACGCTTGATGCCAGCGACGCGAATTTGCAAATCGATCGCACGCGCATGATCAAGAAGCGCCGCGAGCAGATGACGGATTTCGGCAAGCCGCTGCTCGAGATTAAGAGCGTCAAGCAATACTTCCCGATCAAGAAGGGTGTGTTGCGCCGCACCGTGGGCCACGTCAAGGCCGTTGACGACGTCACGCTCACCGTGTGTAAAGGCAAGACCGTGGGACTGGTGGGGGAGTCGGGCTGTGGCAAGACCACGCTGGGCCGCACCATTTTGCGATTGATTGAGCCCACGGCGGGCCAGGTTCTCTATGATGGCCGCGACGTAACGGCCATGAGCCAGGCCGAGCTGCGCCAGATGCGCCGCAAGATGCAGATCATTTTCCAGGACCCGTATTCAAGCCTGAACCCGCGCATGACGATTGGCGCCGCGATCATGGAGCCCATGAAGGTGCACGGCCTGTTCAAGAGCGCGCGCGAGCGAGAAGACCGCGCCGTGTACCTGCTCGAAAAAGTGGGCCTGCCCGCCGAACATTTGCGCCGCTACCCGCACGAGTTCTCGGGCGGCCAGCGCCAGCGCGTCGGCATTGCACGCACGCTTGCTGTGGAACCCGAGTTCATCGTGTGCGACGAAAGCGTGAGCGCGCTTGACGTAAGCGTTCAGGCCGGCGTGTTGAACCTGTTGCTCGATCTGCAGGATGAGTTCGGCCTGACTTACATTTTCATCAGCCACGACCTAAGCGTCGTGAAATTCATCAGCGATGAAATTGCCGTCATGTGCCCCGGCCCGACGCTCAAGGAGCTCTGGGATTCTGGCAAGCAGGAGGGCATCAATCCCGAAGATTTCGAGCGCGGCGGGCACATAGTGGAGTACGCGAGTTCCGACGACATTTACGCCAACCCCAAGCACGCCTACACCAAGAAACTCACCGACGCGATTCCGCACTCCGACCTCGAGGACATCAAGAAGCGCGTCGCCGCCCGCGTGTAGTTGCAATTAATCAATAGCTGTGATTTGACGCTTTTGGCGTATGGGGTATTTTACGAGAGTTGGTTGACGCCAGTTTCACGGCGGCGATGACGGCGGCTCACCCTGGTTCGCGCGGCACTGGTCTGGTGGCGCGTTGGGGTAACCCGGTCATCGCCGCTTTGGCGTTTTTCGATCTCGTGCGTTACATACATACCCGGGAGATCGACATGCGACTGCTTCTGCTGCTTATGTTATTTGCGCCTGCGCTATCGGCCACGGTGGCGCTCAAGCTCGACCTCGAAACGCTGACCGACAAAGCCGAAGTTATTGTGCGCGTGAAAATCGACACCGTTGATGCACGCTGGAACGCGGCCAACACCGCCATCTGGACGCATCATGCCTGTACGGTCAGCAGCACGCTCAAGGGCGACGCCAAGGCCAACGTCACGTTTCTGACTCGCGGCGGCGTGGTCGGCAACAAGGGCCAGCACGTGGCGGGCAGCGGCAGTTTCTCCACGGGCGAGGAGTACGTGCTGTTTCTCTGGCGCGATGAGGACAAGAATCTGCAGCTCGTGGGCATGGTGCAGGGCGCGCTACGCATCAAGGAAGTTGACGGTGTCGAGCGCGCCGTCGGCTCGTTTGCCGGGCTCACGCTCGTGAACAAGGATCTCAAGCCGCTGCCGGATGCCGACAAAGCCCCGCTGGATTTCAGCTACGCCGACCTCCAAGAGAAAGTCAGCGCGCGCATCAAAGCGGAGGCGAAATGAGCCGCCTCCGTTTCTGCCTGTTTCTTCTGGCAGCATTGCTGCTGCTGGCGCTCGATCCCCAAGCCGCGCGCGGCTACATGAGCATCCGTGTGCCCTCAAGCAGCGTGCCGGCGGCTGTGGGCTTACCGGTGCGCTGGAACTTGTCTTCTACGAGCACGACAGTGGCCAACGGGCGAGTGCTTTACAAGATCGACGACTCGGGCTGTGCCGACGCGGCAATCTTCACGAGTTCAACGACGGAGTTCGAGGCCATCCAGGACAGTTTTGCGCGCTGGCGCGCGATCCGTGAAAGCAACCTCGACTTTGAATTCACGGGGCCCGTCGCTCCGGGCGTAACCAACGCCAACGACAACATCAACACGCTGCGCTTTGTGGGCAGCAACATCAGCACCGGCGTATTCGCGATCACGATCACGACGTTCGATACGACCACGGGCGAGATCACCGACGCCGACATGGAGCTCAACGACCGCGATTTCACCTGGGACACGCTTGGCCCCACGGGAACCGCGGGTACGCCCGGGCGCGCGATCATTGAAAACGTCGTCACGCACGAGATCGGGCATTTCGTAGGGCTGGATCATCCGATGAACGCCCAAAGCACCTTGTTCTACGCGTCGTCGGCGGGCGTGATTGCGCAGGCATCGCTGGAGCGCGACGACGTGGCGCTGATCGTCAGCGATTATCCTCACCCCACGCTGACCAACTCAAGCTTGGGCAGTGTCAGCGGCACGATCACGAATTCCATGAGCCAGGGCGTTTTCGGCGCGGGCGTCGTGCTGGTGGATATCGCGACAGGAAAGAACGTTGTCGGGCACGTCTCGGAGAAAATGCCCGTCGCAGCCGACGGCTCGTTCACGATCAAGAGCGTGCCTCCCGGCAATTACGTGGCCTTTGCGCTGCCGATTCAGACATCGCAACTGGGTTCCTATTACGCGGGCGCAGTCACCACTTTCTTTCCCGTTGTGCGTGGCGTGGCGGTGAGCACGATTGGTGCGCCCACATTGGTGAAAGTCGCGCCGGGCGGTGCCGTGACGGGCGTGAACTTGCAGCTGCCCACGGCCGGCGCCAATCCCTTTGAACCCAACGGCACGAGCGCGCAGGCCACAACCATTGCCGATGGCCAGGTTGCGGTTGCGCAGGTTGCGCCCGCTGCCGACGTGGATTTTTTCAAGTTCACGGTGACCGCAGGGCAATCCGTGACCATCCGCGTGCTCAGTGACGCCTTTGGGTTAAACCTCAACCCGACACTGACACTGCTGGATACCAATGGCACGACGGTACTCGTCAGCCCGCTGTCCTCGAGCCCGCAATACCAGAGCAGCGCCAATGACCGCCACGAGAGCGCCTACGATGCCCAGGGCGTCGATTACGACGCAGAGATCACGCACACCTTCACCACCGCCGGCACGTATTTCTATGCCGTGGCCAGCCGCGCCGGAATCACGGCGGGGCAATATCTCACGACAATTGAGATTCAAGGAGCGAGCACGACGGCCGATGACGTGGCTACGCGCATCACTTCCAGTGTTGCCGGAGTGCCAGCGGACGGAACGACCACCTTCACGATCAATGTTGATGTGCGCAATGCCTTTGGCCGCACGCTGGGGGCGCCCAGCACGTTCACTGTTGAACTCGTCGACCGCACCGGCACGCCTACGGTGATGCAGACGATCACGTCCGCCAGCGCACCGTTCAATTTCACGGTGACGGCACTGGCTGCGCCTGCGAGCAAGATTTACGGTGCGCGTGTGAACTCGGTTGATATGGGCCAGACCGTCAATGTCAGCCACTACGGCACGTTCAGCGCGGCCAACAGCCGCATCATAATCGAAGAGACCAGCCTCAACGCCAATGGCTACGACAAAAGCGCCGTCTACGTTGCCCTGCGCGACGGAAGCAACAACCTTCGCCCCGATAGCGCGGCCACGGTAAGCGTCTCCACCAGTCTCGGCACACTGGATAACGGAACAACACAGGGGGCTACGGTGCCGGCGGTGTTTGATCCTGCGACAGGCATGTTCAAGGTGACGCTCAAGGCAGGCACGACGCCCGGCACGGCCAGCGTGAGTGCAACGGCGAATTCACAGGCCATTGCGGCGCAGAATGTGCCGATCTTGGCACGGGCTCAGGGCACCGGCGGCGGGCCGCCGCCGGCGGGCAATGACGATGAAGAAGAGGGCGGAAGTGGCTGCACGGCGACCGGCGGCTCGGGCGTGTGGTTCATAGGCGTACTGGCGATCTGCGGCCTGTTGTTGGTTCGCCGCAAGCTGGAGGCTGGAGCGAGGCATTGCCCGTTGCTATAAAGCCGCGTCAATTCAGGGGGCGCGCCGTGCCGAAAGTCTTTGTCAAAGACCAGGATCTTGAGTTCAAGTGTGAGCCCGGCGCGAACCTGCGCACGGCCATGCTCAATAACAGGGCGAAGCTATACAAAGGGATGAGCCGCTTCTTGAACTGCCATGGTCACGGCATGTGCGGCACATGCTTGGTGCGCCTAGAGAGCAATCCGGCGGGGCTGACAGACCGAACGGAGATTGAAAACCGCAAGTTGTTCGGAACAAACCCGCACGTCCGGCTTGCTTGCCAGGCCGAGGTTTGCGGCGACATCGAAATCACCACGGATATCGACTAATTCCCAACCTGGGACCGGCAGGGGCTTCGTGCCCGTTTGCATCCCTCAAGGAAACAGCCATGATTATCGGCGTACCGCGTGAAATCAAGGACAGTGAGTATCGTGTTGGCATGGTGCCCGCAACGGTTTATTCGCTCGTGCAACAGGGCCACACCGTGCTCGTTGAGGTAAGCGCGGGTTTGGGCTCGGGCATCAACGACGAAGAATATGAAAAGGTTGGTGCCAAGCTCACCGCCACGGCCAAGGAAATCTACGACAAGGCCGAGATGATCGTGAAAGTGAAGGAGCCGCTGGCTGCGGAGTACAAGCTGATCCGCAAGGACCAGATTGTCTACACCTACTTCCACTTCGCAGCAGCCAAGGAACTCACCGACGCCATGATTGCCACGGGCGCCGTTTGCATCGCCTACGAAACCATGGAGGATGCCAAGCGCACGCTGCCGCTGCTTACGCCCATGAGTGAAGTGGCCGGCCGCATGAGCATTCAGGAGGGCGCCAAGTATCTTGAGCGTCCGAACGAAGGGCGCGGCATCCTGCTCGGCGGCGTTCCCGGCGTGGAGCCCGGCAAAGTCGTGATCCTCGGCGGCGGCGTGGTGGGCACGAACGCGGCCAAAATGGCGGCGGGCACGGGCGCGCAGGTTACGATTCTGGATATCTCGCTTGATCGCCTGCGCTATCTCGATGATGTGCTGCCGGCCAACGTGACCGAGCTGCATTCCAATCCGTTCAACATTCGCGAGCAGATTCGCACGGCCGATCTGGTGGTTGGCGCAGTCCTGATCCCTGGCGCCAAGGCGCCCAAGCTGGTTACGCGCGCCGACCTCAGTTACATGAAGCAGGGCGCAGTGATCGTGGACGTGGCCATCGACCAGGGCGGCTGCGTGGAGACGGCCAAGCCCACGACGCACAAGAATCCCACTTATATCGTGGATGGTGTCGTTCACTACTGCGTGGCGAACATGCCCGGCGCGGTGGGCCGCACCAGCACGTTTGCACTCACGAACGCAACGTCACGCTTTGCGCTGGAGATTGCCAACAACGGCTGGAAAGCCGCTTCGAAGAAGCACCTCGAAGTGCGCACGGGCCTGAACGTGGTGGGGGGCAAAGTGGTTTACAAGGCCGTAGCCGAGGCCTTTGGCATGACGTACACGCCTGTGGAATCCGTGCTTTAGAGCGATTGCAAGGTATTCGGAGACTCCGGCCGCGCGCCGGAGTTTCTATTGGCGCGGCCCGTTCTATGATGCGAGTGCACACAAGAGGCGGCCATGAGCGACGACATCGCACCGTGGGAACAGAGTTCGGCCAAGGCGTCTTCGCGCAAGTCGGACCGCAAGTCCGTCACGCCTGAAGGCGAGTACAGGCTGCCCTCCGACGACAAGTTGCCCGAGGTGCTCAAGCCGGACGGCGGCGGCATGGTGGCCAGTGGCGACATAACGGTCCCGCGCCCGCCCATCTCCACGCCGCGCGATCCGCAGCCGCGCGCCAAGACAGCCATGATGGCGCTGCTGGGCGGCGTGGCTTTGGGCGTAGTGCTGATTGTGGTGGGCTTTGTGGTGTTCAGCGCGGAGTTGAACGTTCTGCGCATGGGAATGGCGAGCCTGGGCGGGCTATTGGTGTTGGTCAGCCTGGGCATTTATGTCGTCGAGTCCGGGCGCTTGGCGCAATACAAGAGCAAGACGTTCTTTCCTGCGGTGCTATGTTACGGCTCAACGCAATCATTCACGAAATATGCCGGGCCGGCGGGAGTGGCCGGCATCAACGCCACGAAGATTCGCGGCAGCGGCAAGGGCATTTTGAATTTCGTATTCGACAAGTCAGCCCACGCGGCGGGCGCGCCCGAAGTAGTTGCGCTCTTGCTCGATCGCGGCGCAGGGCCTGAACTGGTAGGCGTCGATTGGGAAGCCGTGCGGCAATGCCAGCGCGGCGACATCGTCTGGTACCACGCGATTGCGCCCAAGGACTTCATCTTCTTTCATCTGATGGTGCCCTTTGCGCCGGCCATTGCCACCGACCGTGCAACGCGCGAGGAGGTCTTCCGAGCGCTCAAGGTGGGCAAGCCGATGTTCAAGGACTTCCCCAAGAAGGAAGTCGCCGGCGCGGCTATGGGCAAGAACACCAAAGTGATCAAGACCGACGCCAGTGGCAACATCATCGCAGCCCAGAACGACAAGGGTGAAGGAAGCGAGTTCATCGAGGGCGAGCCCCAGGAGGCGGGGCCAGAACTCAGGCTTTCGACCCTGGGCGGCAACATCGGAGGCGAACAGGCCGAGCAACTTCCGCCCGGCGAGGAAGCCTACGATGAGCCGCCGGCTGCCAGGCCAGGGTCCGGACGCCAGCCAAAGTACGATGCGCTCAGCGGCGCAACCGAATACAGCCCGCCGCCCAAAGACATCGGCAAGTTCCGCATTGCCGATCCAAGCAAGCCGCTGGGAAGTTTCGGCGACCAGGACCAGAGCGGGGAAACCTAGAGCATGTCCAACGAAGTGATCATCGGCGCGCTGGGGCCTGTGCTTCAGCGCCTCAAGAATCTTGACCTGTCAACACCCGATGCCGCGCGCGAAATACTGGCGCATGAGTTCGGCTTCGAGAGCACGCCGATCAAACATCTGCGCAACTTGGGGGAAATCGGCCTGCGTGAGGGCTGGCTCTGCGATAAAGGTGCAGCCGGCAGCAAGTTCTCGCGCGTGGCCAAGCCCGAAAAGGCCATGGGGTTCTCGATTGACGCAGTACTGTTATCCGCGGAAGGGCCGTGGCACAGGCACACCCAGGGAGAAGTGAACTACTGTGTTGCCATCGAGGGCGCGCCGAAATTCTGCGGCCACGAACCCGGCTGGGCGGTGTTCGCACCCGGCAGCGAGCACGTGCCCAGCGTCCGGGGCGGCACGATGTTGATCTTTTATCTGCTGCCGCAAGGCGCTGTGGAATGGAAGAAGTAGTGCCGCTTGCCTACCGCCACTATGCCCCAGACCTTGACCCGCGCGTGTGCATCAGCGTGGACGGCAACGCGCCGGGATTACTGCAGCTTTCGCACTGGCCGGGCAATTCAACGCCGCCGCAGTTCAAACATGATTTGAGCACGGGCATCTGCCTGAAGTTCATGAGTTCGCCCGAGCGGCTGGGTTATCTCGCCAAGGCCACGACGGTGACGAACACCCACTACGACACCGACGGTGTGCTGGCGGCCTACACGTTGTGCCACCCCATAGAGGCGCTCCGCCACGCCGACGTGCTGCTTTCTGCAGCGCTCAGCGGCGACATGACACTCTACACGACGCCCGAAGGCACCAAGCTTGAGCTCACGCTTACGGCTCTGACCAAGCACCCGGAAAGCCCCGTGCACTCCGGCAAGTTCAGCGATGAACGTGAACGTCGGCAGGCGCAGTATGAATATGCCTTTGAGCTGATTCCGCAGTTGATCGACAAGCCCGATCTGCGCTATGCGTGGTGGAAGGATGAACACCGACATATCCACGCCGATCTTCGTGCGCTGCGCGAAGAAGAGGCCACCTTTGAGCACTATGCCGCGCTTGACATGAGTGTGGTGCAGACGGATCGGCCCCTGCACATCATGGCCGTGAACACTGCGGCCTGGGCTGACCGCATCCTGACGATCGAATCGCGCGAGAGTGGCGCTCATCGCTTCGAGCTGCGTTTGCTCACTTTCTCCTGGTTTGATCTGCCCGCGCGCGGTAATTATCCCAGGCCGTCGTGGCAGCCGCTGCTCGAACAGTTGAATGAGCATTGCGCCTCGCCGGGAGGAATCTGGGTCGCGGAAGATCTCAAAGATCCCACGCCCAGACTTGCCTTCGTGGACGCTGCCGGGGAGCTTGCGGACAGCCAGGCAGACGCGGGCAAGGTTCGCAGGCTTGTGGTCGAGTTCTACTCGAAGCACCCGTTCCTGCCCGCGGGCGTGTAGCAGGCTTTCGCTGCCATAGGTATGATCGCTTCTACAATTTCGTGAGAGTGGCCATGAATCCGATAACGGAGAGACCGTTTAGAGCGCCGCTATTGCTGTGTCTGATGGCGGCGATGGTTCTGGCCTGCGCTGACACGCAAGAGGTCAACACGCCCAGCGGCCCGAATTACTCGACGTACGCCGTGCTTTCGCGTACCGATGGTCTGGCCTACGGGCACTTTTCGTCGGTCGTGGACATCCGCAGCGACTTCTTTACTCACACGACGGCGGAATGGGTGGAAGGCCTGCCCGAAGGGTTCAGCTACAGCAATCGCACCATTCAAGGCGACAGCCCGGGCGCGGGGCAGTGGGCGATTACGGTGTTTTGGAAAGCGATTGACCCGCGCGACAACACCGAAAAGCAGTGGAGCCAGCGCTTTGAGTTGCGTTTCTTCACGTCTCTTGAGGAGAATCGCTAGTACAGAGTTTCAACCTCGGCGCCGGGATACATCGCGCGCAGGATCTTGTCGTGGTTCCAGCCGGCCTTGGCCATGCCGTGCGCGCTCCACTGGCACATGCCGCACCCGTGCCCGTAGCCCTTGCCGGTGAAGACCCATTCATTGCCTTCACGCGCGGACTCAAAGTTCGTGCTGGGCAGGCCCATCTTGAACCGGAAGTCAATTGCGCGCACCTCGACCGACTTGCCATCGCGCGAGAACAGGCGCAGCGTCATGGCGTGTCCACTGGGCGCACTCTGCTTCACGCTGATGCGGATGCAGTCCGAGATACCCACGCGCCACTCAATCAGGCGCGCATTCACTTCGCCTTTGCCCAGACGCACGTTCCAGTTGAACTTCGGACTGTCCTTGCAGAACTCGCCCAGGTTGCTGCCGTTGAGCGGTTCCAGGCCGCCCTGCATGTCAAAGGCTGCCTCCGGGCTGGTGGTAACTCCGCCGCTCGTGGAGTGAAAAAACGCTTTGAATCCTTTGCCCTTGTAAGTGAGCACCTGTCCGCTGGTGAGTTCGCGCGCCTTGAGCACGTTCTCGGATTCACGCCACAGGTTTGGCGAGTTGCTGGGCCCAACGCCGCCATAGACCTGAAAGCGTGTGGAGTCGTCGATATCCCAGGCATCGCCACTGTTACGCCGCTCCTGAATGCAAAAGAGTGCGTAAGTGCGCGAGGCTACGGCCTGGACAGCCAGCGCCTCCACGGGCCAGTTGCGCATCATCTCCCAGCCAATCACCCCGGCCACATATTGCTCAAGATCCACAATGTTGAGCACTTGCCAGCCCTGATCAGTGGCCACGATGCGGAGCTTTCCGCGATAGGTGCGGCCATCGAGCGAAAACGCCTGCGGCGCGGCAGTCGGAACCAGCTCCCACAGCGCACCGGTTTCGCCACGCGCAACGGTCATGGTCTCGGAGGCATCCACGGGGCGACCGTCCACGATAACGCGCGCCTCCCTGGATTCGATCTTCAACGTGGAGCGCTGGCTGGCTTCCGCCAGCAGCACACGCACGACGGGAGCAGCGCCATAGGCCGGAAATTCAGTCAGAAGCGCCGGGTTGGGCTCTACCTGCTTGTTGGCGCAGGCAATAGTGAAGAGAGCGGGGAGGGTCACAAGCGCGAGCAGGAGCATTCTCTTTGTTGCGGCCATCTTTCTTTCCTTGTTGGCTTGCTTTCGCATTGCGCCTTATCGTCGGGCGCAGACAGAATGCGGAACATCATTCGACTATCGGACGGTTGCCGCCTTGGGCTTTAGCTTTCTCCAGCCGGTGTTCATCTTTGGCGCAGCCGCGCTTTTGCTGCTTGCGGGGGGCGTGTTGTGGGCACGGCGCAAGCCTTCGCCCCCGCTCTTCTGCGTTGCGGCCGCGCTTTTCTGCGTGGTGGCTGCGCAGCCGGTGATGGTGGCGGGTGAAGAAACCATTCATGTTGCCGTGCTGGATGTCAGCGGATCCATGGAGCCGCGACTGGCGCAGGCGCGCCCGATGCTTGATCAGGAACTCACGCGCAGCGGCGCGGCCTTCAATACCCGCCAGCTCTCGGACACCTTGCGCAATTCAGGCGACCCGGCAGGCGGCCGCACGAACTTCGCAGCACTTTCGGCGCTGCGTCAGGAGGTGAGTTCAGGGTCGGAATGCGTGCTGTTGACCGACGGGCGTGGGCGTCTTGAAGAACTGTTGTCCGCTCTTGACCCCTCAAGCGTGACACTTTTGCGCGCGCCGCCTGCTGTGGCGCCTGATGCCGCTGTTGTTTCACTGCGCGGGCCGGGATTTCTACTGCCTGGTGCCAGCGGGAGTCTGAGCGCCGAAGTACGTTGCGACCGCGACGCCTCCGTGCGTTGGCGTATCCTGGGCGCTCAGGGCGAAGTTGCAAACGGAGCGTTGTCGCTCAAGGCCGGCGTGGCGCAAAACGTAAGCTACGGTTTTGTCGCCCCCGCTTCCGGGCTGTTGCGGCTGCGCTTGGTTATTGACTGCGCCAACGACCGCGAGCCGCGCAACGACGTCGCCAGCCT
Organism: Planctomycetota bacterium; assembly: GCA_020845475.1. Taxonomy (GTDB): domain Bacteria; phylum Planctomycetota; class UBA8742; order UBA2392; family UBA2392; genus UBA2392. The sequence continues at coordinate 23,261 of JADLFN010000062.1, read as the reverse complement.
GGCCGTGGCGACCGGCGGCAAGCGCGTCATTCTCTATTGTCGCGGCGCCGCAATTCCGGAGGGCAGCGACGCCCTGGCGGCGCTGCTCGGAAGCGATGCTCTCAATGAACTGCGCGTGCAAAGCAGGTTGCCTGTCGCCGCCGCCGAGCTTGAGGGCGTGAGCGCGGTTGTGACCAATGACCTGGCCCTTTCGCAAAGCGGGGTCACGCGCGAGGGCCTTGAGCCGCTTGCGCGCTGGGTGCGTGAAGGCGGCCGCCTGATGATGGCAGGCGCGCGATATGCCTTTGGGCCCGGCGGCTGGCGCGGCTCGGCGATCGAAGACCTTATGCCTGTCACGTTTCGACCGGACGACGACGCGGCAAGGCATGTTGCGCTGTTGCTTGATTGCTCGGATTCGATGCGCGCTGCCGTCGGCGGCCAAACGCGCCTCGATTTGCTCAAGCAGGCGGCGCGGCGTTTGGTTGGCTCGCTATCGAGCCGTGACTTTGTGGCCATTGTGGGCTTTTCTGACACGGCCGACGCGCTCGAGTTTTCGCCGGTGAGTTCACGAGCCGAGCTTGAGCGCCGCATTGACGCGCTTGCGCCGCGTAACGCAACGCGCATCAAATCGGCGCTGGGCGCGACGCTGGGCGCCATCCCCCAAGGCAGCGTCGAGCACTGGCGCGTGATGCTCATTACCGACGGCGAAAACAACGAGGCCGCGACCGAAGAAGACTGGCGTGCGCTTGGAGCGCAGGCCGCCACGCGCTGCGCGCTGGATGTGGTGCTGACAGAGAACGTAGAGCGTGCATGGGTGAAGCTCCTGCGCGCAGGCGGCGCCAGGGGCGCAAGCGCGAGCGTTGGCGCGGGTGGCTTTGGCGAAATTCTCAGGGCGCTCGACGTCGCGTTGGCGTCAGCCGAAGAGGGATTGCTCGACGATGGCATTCGCCACGGAGGGTTTCAGATTGCCGGCGTGAAGGCACAGCTTGCCCAGCTGTGCCGCACTGCGCCCCGTAAAGACCTTCGGCCCGGCGACATGGTGCTTGTGGCGCGTACACCACAGGGCGACTGGAAGCAGGGCCAGTGGCCCTTGTTGGCGCGACGTGAAATGACCGGGCGAACCCTCGCGCTGTGCACGACCACGTCGGGCGAGATCTGGCGCGATGTCGGCTTCGTGAACGCGCTCTCCGATGCACTAGGCTTTTTGCTTTCCGGAGCCGAACGCGCCAACCTGCAACTCAATACGCGCGGCGAGGCCGCCGAGTTGATCTGGGTCGGGCCAGGCACTGCGCCCGATGAAGACCTGCGACTGGGCGATGGAACACGTGCGCGGCTGGTATCAGCGGGGCGGTGGGAAATTACGGAATACCCGCAATCAGACGAGTTGCTTGTTTACGCGGGCCAGCGCCTGCTCCAGCGCATGGCCTTGATCCAGATGCCGTCGCGCGAGCTGGCACTGACGGGCGATGACGAAGTGTTCTTCGCTGTCGCGCAGCAGCGCGGCATCCGCGTGGTTAGTTCACTGGGGGACTGGAAGCCCGCAATGCGGGGCGGACGGGGCCATGTCAACCTTTCCTGGCTGGCGGCCCTGCTGGCCAGCGCGTGCTTGCTTGGCGGTTATGCGCTGCGTCGGCGATAACAATCGACAATCGGCAGTTGGCAATCGACAATCCGAAAATGCGCAGTGGCAAAGGTAACCGAGAGGTGAATGTCAAGCCGCGTCCTATGGGCGCTGACGGCTTTCCGCTGCCGAGCGATTTCGATGGCCCGCCTGCCGACGTTCACGGCTGCATCGACCTGCACATGCACAGTACATGCAGTGACGGCGCGTTCGAGCCGGAGTTTCTGGTGCGCTGGGCGCACAAGCTGGGCCTTCAGGCCATCGCCTTGACCGACCACGACACCATGCGTGGCGTGCGCCGTGCGATCGATGAAGGCGCAAAGTTGGGCATTGAAGTCATTCCCGGCTGCGAAATCAGTGTGGCCTACAGCCAGGGCACGTTTCACCTGCTTGCGTATTTCATTGCGCCCGAGAATACGGTGTTCACCGCCAAGCTGGACGAAATCGCCGAGAACCGCCACAAGCGCAACAAGAAGATCGTGGGCAAGCTCGCCGAGTTCGGCATGCCCGTGACTTACGAAGAAATCCGCGAAGAAGCCGGCGAGGCCGTCACCGGCCGCCCACACATCGCGCGCGTGCTGCTCAAGCGCGGCTACGTGAAGTCCACGCAAGAGGCATTCGACCAATGGCTGGGCGACGGCAAGCCCTGCTACTTCGAGAAAGAAACGTTCGGGCCGCGCGAAGCCATCGAGCACGTGCGCAAGTGCGGCGGCGTGCCGGTGATGGCGCACCCGCTTTGGCTCAACCGCGAGAATCTGGCCGATCTCGAAAAATATCTCGCCGAGCTGCGCGACATGGGGCTGATGGGCGTCGAGTGCGTGTACAGCGATCACCCGCCAGAGTTCCGCGCGCGGTGCATCGAAATCGCCAAGCGTCTTGGCCTCGTCGTCACCGGCGGCGCGGACTTCCACGGCGGCGTAACCAAGCCCGAAGTCAGCCTTGGAAGCGGTGCCGGTGGGGGATTCAAAGTTCCGGCGGATCTGCTGCAGGGCTTGAAAGAGTCCGCCGCGCGGTCACGTCTGTAATCAGTATGTTTTCTTGTCCGGCGGGATCTCCGCCGAGCGTGCAGCCGGCCCCATTGCTGGCGGCGGCATGTGCACCGTTTCGCCGCCCGGGCCTTGACCCCAGCCTGAGGGCGGCATCATCGGCAGGCCCATAGCCGCGTCGAAGTGCACGGGCAGGTCGTTGTCGCCGCCGGTCTCGGCCAGCTCCAGGTACTCGCGCACCTGCGGCCGGGTGATGAGCAGCAGCAGCACGCCGTTGACAACCACAATGAAGATGCCGCCGAGGATCATGCCGCCGTAACTGGTCGCGCGCATGACGGGTTTCATTTTGTCCATGGCTTCGCGTGAGCGCGCGGGATCAACTCCGGGCTGGGCGCGCAATTGCACTTCCATCATGCGTTCCTGCTGCTGGAAGCTGAGGTCAATGAGCGCGAAACTTTCGTAGCCCCAAAGCGGCAGTGTTACGAGGACCGCAATCGCGCGCAGTTTCGCCCAGAAGATGCCGCTGAGGCGGCTGCGCAGAAGCTTGATGCCGGCCCAAAGGCTGACGAGCGAAATCGCGAACTCCACGGCCGCGAACGCCCAGAAACTCCAGCGCGCAAGAATGAACTCGATCTGCTCCTGCTGCATGCGCTCGATTTCTTTCTTCAATTGAGGCGTCATGCCGGGCAGCCAATCCATCGACATCGTGTTGCCGCCAAACACCATGGAAATCGTCAGCAGGTGGTTTGCCATGCCGAAAATGGCTATGACCAGCAGCACCACGCCAATGGCCTTGGCCAAGCCACGCCCGCGCCGCTTTTGCGCGGCTTCGGGCGAAAACTGGGGCATGCCAAAGGGTTGCGTGTGGTGTGGGGGCAATGGCTGATTCATGGGGGCAATGTAGCAAATGGTTTGCGGTATGCTGTACGCGGTTAGCCGTAAAGCAGCGCGGCTTAGCGAGGGGCGCAACTGCCCAAGGGAAGCGTCGTTTACGTTTTGCACTTGACGAAATGCCCTGTCACCTCGTTTACTCGCGATGCAGAACTGTTGCCAAAACATTAAAGAGGCGGCATGGCCGACGACGAGCACAAGAAGTACTATGCCACGCTCTCTGAAGAAGAGCGCATGCTGCTGATCCTGCGGGATGAGTTGTACAGTGGCTCGTGGGACAAGATGGACGAAGACCTGAGGAATCGCCTCAAGGGCAGGCCGTATATTTTCAAGCTCGTGAACCGCATTGAGGAAGACCTCAAACGTATAGAGAAGTTGCGCAGTTACGAACAGAAACACAAGATCAACCTGCAGGACTACAAGACCGCCGAGTCTTGACGCCTGTCCCCCCGGGCGCGTCCTCCATACCCTCCTTAGGGGAGAAGTACGTGAAGAAGCCCAACCGTTTCTATGCCGCCCGCTTTGCGGGTCTTGCGTGTCTTTGCGCGCTGGTTGCCTCGTGCAGCACATCGCAGGCTCGCCCGCAGGCGAAGTCGGGCGTGGCCGCCGATCCCACCTCGCGCCAGCCGGTCAGTTACTATCAGGCGCAACTGGCAGAGTTGCCGCTGCGCATGAAGTTCTATGACCTTGCGGGCGTGCAGCGCCGCGACCCGGTTGTCGTGCGCCAGCTTCACGTCATTCACGATGACGTGCGCGACGAAATTCTGGTCATCGACAACGACAACGGCCCGCACATGTGGAGCCTTGATCCCAACAACTTCACGCTGCACTGGCGCACGCCATTGGAAAAGCGCGTCGCCTACGATCCCATGGCCACACGTAATTACGTGGTGCTCATGGACACCGACGGCACCTACCAGGCCTATGACCGCCTGACCGGCCCGCGTGAGGAGTTCTCGCGTCTCGTGGCCAAGGGCCGCTTCGAAGGGGATCTCTTCCCCAGCGCCGAACCCGCCTTCAACGACACGCATATTTTCATTCCCGCCACCAACTCCAACTCCATGCGCGGTGTTTCGCTGATCTCAAACGCACGCGGTGTGGGTGCCGAAAGCTGGAGCTATCCCGCTTCCGGTTCGAGCAGCGCGCGCCGCTTTGAGCAGATTGCGCTCAAGCCCGCCGCCGATGGCGAGACCGTGGTCTTTGTGAACAACAACAACCTGCTTTACATGGTGGACTCGCAAAGCGGCGAGTTCCGCGCCAGCCCTGACCTCGAGCGCGATAGCCGCACGCCGCCCGTGATCCACGATGACCTGGTGTTTGTAGGCACGGACCGCGGGCAGTTGTTCGGCTTCCTCAAGTCAGGCGAAGCGGCATTCACGGTGCCCACGCCCGGCCTTCCCTACGGCGACATTTTCGTGGAAGACCACTGGATTTTCGTGCGCACGCTCGAGGTCTATGACAAGGAAGTGCCGACAGATGACGGCAAGGGCACGCGGTTGCGCGCCGACACCCGTCCGGGCTGGTTCTGCGCCTATCAATACAAGTACGTTGATGTTCCCGGCGACCGCCCGGTTCTGACCATCGTTGACGGCGACCCGAGCACGCCCTGGGTTGCTGACCCGATGTGGACGGAACCCGACGTAGGCCAGAAGGTCTTGATGAAGAACGGCGATCACCTGTACATGCTCTATGAACAAAAAGAAGAAGCCTTTGGCACGCGTGAGCTTTCCAAGCTGAAGTCGGAAGGCCGCATCGTGCGCAAGGATGAAGAGATGCGCACGCTTTCGCGCACGCTGCGCATCAACGATGTCAAGACCGGCAAACTGATGCGTCCGGACTGGCTGTTCAACATGGGCGACTTTGCTTTCATCGTGGGCAGCATGCAGGAACGCGACCGGGCTCTCTACCTTGCCACGCTCGATGGCTACGTTTTCCGCTGCTACGCGCAGGGCGGCGGTGCGGGCGGGCGCTAGATCGGGCAAGACAGTTGGAACCAAGAAGAAGCCCGCCCTTGTGCGGGCTTCTTCGTTTCAAGGTGCGCTGGTTTTGACAGGGGGAGGGAGCAGCCATGAACATTCGCGACAAGGCAGGGATCAAGACGCGCGCCAAGGCGTCTTTCGAGGCTAAGTGGAATGAGCACGCCGAGCCCGTGAAGCTGGTGTGCCACATCATCAAGATGCAGATCAAGCACGGAACGGGCGACCTGCACACGGAGTTGTCCAAGGCGTTCACGCGTGTCGGCAAGGACGTGATCGAGGCGATCGTTGACGAATTGTAGTTTTCCGCTTGCCGGCTGAGAGTTTCTTGGCGCTGGTTCCCGAGCGCTGCGGGCGTGTGCTTGAGTCTTGCGCCCAAAGAAGCAGCCCCCTTGCGGGGGCTGTTTTCTATTTTGGAGGGCGACCGGGACCGCCGCCGGGACCGCCGCCAGGACCGCCAGGACCGCCCGGGCCACGGCCTGGGCCACCGCCAGGACCTCCGGGCCCGCGGGGCGGTTGCCCTCCGCCCTGCGGGGGCTGACCGCCTTGCGGAGGTTGGCCCGGGCCACGCTGACGCGGCCCTCCCGACTTGAACTCATCCAGATCAACCTTGCCGTCCTTATTCTTGTCGAGGTCGTCGATCATGCGCTTCTCGGCCTCGGTGTCATCGAGCTTGCCATCACTGTTCTTGTCGAGGCGCTTGAACACGTTTTCCGGTCTGTGGAACTCGCGCCACTCGTCGAGATCGACCTTTCCGTCCTTGTTCGCGTCGAGCTCGTCTAGGCGCTTTTGTTCGATCTCCACGTCGTCGAGCTTGCCGTCATCGTTCTTGTCGAGGCGCTTGAATTCCTCCTCCGGGCCGTGCATAGGCATGGGCGGACGCCAGTGCGCCTTGAATTCATCGAGGCTGACCTTGCCGTCCTTGTTGTCGTCGAAGTCATCGACCATTTTCTTGTTGGTCTCGGTGTCGTCGAGCGAGCCGTCCTTGTTCTTGTCGAGCTTGGCGAACTCGTCTTCGGGCTTGGGCGCTTTGGGGCCCATGGGCTTGAAGTGCTTCTTGAACTCGCCGAGGCTGATCTTGCCGTCTTTGTTGTCGTCGAAATCCGTGTGGCCGGGATCGCCGAACTCGGTTTCATCGAGGTGGTTGTCGTCGTTGGCGTCGAGGTGTTCAAACACGTCCTCGGCCTTGGGCGGCTGGCCGGGTTGTCCGGGCTGCGGCTTGGGCGGTTGCGGCTGGGCCTGAAGCAGCGTGGGGCCGTAGCTTTCGTTCGCGTTGAGCGTTTTTGCACCGCCCTGGGCATCCACAGTTACCGAACCCGCCAGCACGCTGACAGTCAGCGTCAAAGAAGCCGCGCCAAAACGCGCGAGCCTGCGCGGGCGTTGCAGCTTGTCGTAATCCACAAGAGACTCCTCAAAATTGTCTGAAGGCGCCGTGGCCTGGGCCACGACCTTGAATTCAGCCGGAGCTTCGGCGCGAATCTCCGCGCCGCCGGCGCGAACACGCAGCGAGCCCTGTGCAAGTTTCAACCTGGCCACGCCGTCAATCACGACCAACGCGCCCTTTTCCATGCGATAGACACAGCCCGCCGAAAGCTCGATTACCGAGCCATCCTTGCTTTCGCCGCGCGTTGTCGTGGCGGCGTAGTGCGTGCCGTCAGAATAGACCTGCTGACCCTGCTTGTCGGCCAGCGCCAGTGCCGTGCTTACGCCTTCCGTGCCCGGTTGGGGCGTACTCGTGGAAGGTGGGAAAAACAGCACCGCCACGAGCGCGGCTGCGGCCGCGATGCCGGTGCCGGCGAGCGTGAACTGAACGATGCGCGCGCTGCGGCGGCGCGAGTCAACACGGGCCACGAGCTCATTGACCACGCGGGCATCCACCGGGCTGGCACCGCGGCGCGAAGCCTCGCCGCTGTGCGCAAGCCACGCGGTCACGTTGGCGACGTCGCCGGCCTGCGCATCGGCGTAGGCTTCGAACTGGGCGCGCAGCTTCGCGTCGGCTTTGAGCGCCTGTTCAAAGGCCGTGCGCTGCGGAAGATTCAAGGAATCATTCAGCGCGGCTGCGAACAGGTATCTGGCTTCTTGAGTGTTCACTCTGGCTCCTTCGCGTAATCGGCGAAGACGGGAAGACGGCCCAGCTTTTCCTTGAGCTTCAACTTCGCGCGCGAAAGCTTCATGGCCACGGCCCCCATGCTTTGGCCTGTTGCTTCCGCGACTTCCTGCAGCTCCAGCCCCTCGTAAAAGCGCAGCAAAACCACTTCGCGCTGAGCTTCATCCAGCGTGCCTACGGCTTCGAGCACCGCCTGGCTGACCTCGGCGCGTTCAGCGTTGCCAAGATCTCTCCCGAGCCAGGCTGCGTGCTCTTCAGCCAGTTCGACCGATTCGCGCTTGCGGGCGCGGATGTGGTCAACGCAGGCGTTGCGTAGCACCCGGTAAAGGTAGGGCAGGGACTCGCGGGTTTGCTCGAGGTTCTTGCGCTTCTCGAGCAATTTCACGAAGGCCTGCTGCGCGACTTCTTCTCCTTCGCTGATGTCGCCGAGCATGCGCGAGCAATAACGCACCGCGCGCGCAAACTGCTCGCGCACCAGCTTCGTGAAGCCCTGATCGAAGTCGCTTTCCAACACCAAGGTGCTCACACATGGTTCACGGACGGGGGTCCGACGGTTTCACGCTGATTATGCGATTAATCGCCAGCCCGGCATGACAATGCCGGGAGGTGTGCACTTGCACGTATCGAATCCAGAGCGGGGGATCCAATCCTCACCCCCCCCCGGACTATTTGTGAATGATGTATTTGCACGGCGCCCGGCATTGTCATGCCGGGCAGTAATTCCCGCTAGCCCTTTAGCAAATCAGGGTGGTCAACGTCGATGGTTTTGAACAGGCCAAACAGGTTGAGCACAATGGCCAGACCTACGGCCGCTTCAGCGGCGGCGAGAATAATGATGAACACGGCGAAAATCTGGCCATCCAGCGAACCGCCACGGGCGCCAAAGGCCACGAAATTGATCGCTGCCGCGTTGAGCATGAGTTCAACGCCCATCAAAATCGCGACAGCATTGCGCCGCGAGACAATGCAGCCCACGCCCAGCGCAAACATGGCCACCGAGAGCAGCAGAAACGCGTTCGTGCCGACTTCAAAGTTCAGCGAGCCCACCTGGATTCCGCCGATCATAGCTTCTCCGGCTCTGCGTCTTCGGGTCTGCGCCGCGCGAGATAGGCCGCGCCCACCAGTGCAACCAGCAGCACAATCGAGGCAATTTCAAAGGGCAACAGGTAGTTGGTCAGCAGCAGATCGCCCAGGTGCACAACATCGGTCTGGGCCGGCTTGGCCTCACCCTGCATCAAGACCCAGCCGTTGGCCTGCTTGGCTTCGACTCCGTCCTGCATGGGGCGCAGCAGCAGCACTGCCAGCAAAGGGCCCAGCACCAGACCCATAGCCAGGCAACCCCAGAGGGTGCGATCGATGTGCTTTTTGCTGGTGAGCTGCGGCTGGCGGTTGGTGAGCATGACGCCAAACAAAAGCAGCACCGTGGTGCCGCCGACGTAAACCATGATCTGCACCACGCCCAGGAACTGCGCATCCAGGAAGAAATAAATTCCTGCCACGCCACTCAGGCAAACGAAGAGCGACACAGCCGCGCGTGCGACTTCCTTGGCGAGCATGACCCAGACAGCCGAAATCAACGTAACCACGAAAACAGCCACAAAGGCGCCGACGTGAACCCATTCAGTGAACGTTGAGGCGAGCATCAGTTCAGCTTCTCCTCGTCGGACTCGGGATCAAGCTCGGGCTCTGGCGCCAGCTCAGGCTCAAGCGACAGCGGCGCAGGATTAAGGCTCTGGGGAGCAGCGGGACGCGGCACATCGCGCTGCGGCAATTTTTCGGTGACTCGCCGCTGCTCGGGCGTGGCCAGCGTGGGTGGAATCGGCACCGCTTCAGTGCGCGCGCCAAGCTCTGGAGCCTTCTGTTGCACGACCGGCGGCTCAACTTTGGGTGTAGGCGCGGCAGCAGGCGCAGGTTGTACGGGGGCAATTGCCGCTTGCACTGGTGCGGGCGCTGCCGGCGCAACCGGCTTGGCAGCCGCCGGTGCAACTACTGCGGGCGGCGTCGCCGGTTTGGCCGCCGGTGCCGGCGCCGCAGGTTTGGGCGCAAGCGCGGCTGCCTTGGCTTTTTCGGCCGCTGCAATCTTCTTGAACTCGGCCTCGATCAACTTGGCTTCTTCATGGGCCGCGAGATATTCCTCGTGTGCCGCAGGCGTGTAAACGCGGTTGCGCAGCATGTCCTTGACGAGCGTGGTGCGCGAGAAACCCGAATAATCCCACTCGCGGCCGTGGTGAATGCAATCGCTCGGGCAGGGCTCGGTGCACAGCCCGCAGAAAAGACACTTGGAGTAATCGATCGTGAAGCGCGAAAGCAACTGGTCCTTGCCCAGACGCACGCCTTCAATGACGATGCACTGCACCGGGCAAACCTTGCTGCACATCAGGCACATGATGCACTTGCTGGGCTCAAGGAAGTGGATGCCGCGATGGCGCTCGCTGACTTCCTCGCGCATGCGCTCCACGCCTTCGTCGGGATACTGGTAACAGTAAAGCGAGTGCTTCTCGGCGCCCTTTCCCGTCTGGAACAGGTGCTTCAGCGTCACGCCCATGCCCACGGCCGTGGACTTCAGGTGATACGCAATGTTTTCGAAATAGCCGCGCGACATTTAGAGTCCAAACCCCAGGATGTTTCCAAACAAGAGAGTCCAAGCGCTTTGCAGAACCAGAATAGCGAGCGTCATCGGCAGCAGCACCTTCATGCAGAGATACATGACCTGGTCCAGACGGATGCGCGGCAGCGTCCAGCGCAGCCACATCATCACGAAGATCAGGAACAGGCCCTTGCCAATCATCCACGCGCCGCCCCACAGCGCGTAGATCAGTTTGCCGATGCTGAACTCTGCGCTGCCGCTGTCATAGGCCCAGTGGAAAATCAAGCCATCCAGCACGGGAATCGGGCTTGCCCAGCCGCCAAAGAACAGCACCACGCACACCGCACTCATGGCGTACATTTCGCCGTACTCGGCGAGGAAAAACAGCGACCAGCGCATGCCGGAGTACTCGGTCAAAAAGCCGGCAATCAGCTCGGACTCCGCCTCAGGCAAATCAAACGGCGCGCGCTTGGTGTGCGCCAGCACGCCGATATAGAACATCAGCGCAACAGGAATCAGCAGCGGATACTTGAACACGTTCCAGCTCAGGAACCCGCCGAATTGCGTTACATCGATGTCCGTCGTAAGGCGCCCTGCGTGTTGGAAAGCATCGGGCACGCCCACAAACGTGTAGCCCACCATCTGCATATCGCAAATGTGTACGAGATTCAGGCTCATGCAGGCCGTCGCAACGCACAACGCCGCGAGCCCCATGGGAATTTCGTAGCTCACCATCTGCGCGCCTTCGCGCATGCCGCCGTAGAGCGACCACTTGTTGTTGCTCGCCCAGCCGGCAATGACCACGCCCACAACGGAAATCGCGCCCGCCGAGAGCACGTAGAACAAACCGGTGTTCATGGCCGCGGGCACTCCAATGGGCGTGGTGTTATCGCCCCACGGGAAAAAGGGCACGACCACGAACATGACAAAGGCGCTGGCGAACACGAACATCGGCGCGAGCACAAACAACGGCCGGTCGGCGCTTGTGGGTGTAGTGTCTTCCTTCGTCAGCAGCTTCACGCCGTCGGCAAGCGTTTGCAAAAGCCCCACGGGGCCCACGCGCATGGGGCCAAGGCGCGACTGCATGTAGGCGGAAACCTTGCGCTCGCCCCAGATCGCCATCAAGCCCAGCACGGAAATAAACCCGAGCACCGAAAGCATCCAGATGCTCAGGAACTCGCCGTAATTGATGAAGTCCACGAGGCCGGGATCGGCAATGGGCTTGCCCAATTTCTCGGCGATAACATCGGCAATGATTGCGAGCGGCATCATGTACTGACACACCTGATCTGTCGGACGCAGACTTTTACCAGCGGGTAGAAAAACTTCTACACCTTTATCAACGCGTTCGGCGCGGCTGAAATCACGCGCGAGCGCAGCGCGGCTTACCGGGGCTTACGTGGCGCATTTCAGGTGTGAACTGGCAACTTCTCCGCGACATGGGCGAAGACGAAGCGCAAGCTGCCGGCAAACGTTAATGAAGCAACAGCCCAAGGAGAGATTGAACGGAATGTGTGCGCGGATTCTCGCGCAATTGGTGCGAATGTGCAAAAAACAATGTCATCGGCACGTCATAGATTTGTTGCCTGCGTGCAGTTTATGGATTAGAATAAGGGTACGCGTAGGAGACAAAGCTTGTGGCTGCCGCTCACTGAGACAGGTGGGCCGGTTGTGTTGAAATCAAGGCACGCAGTCCCCTTGCATGACCTCGGAGGAATGGAAGATGCGGATTCAACCCCTTTTCGTGCTGGCAATTCTGTTTCTGGGCAGTGCTCTTTGCGCGCAGACCAATCTTGCGCTTACGGCTACAGGTTCAACATCCGGTGGCGGTTCAGGTTCGTACGGGCCAGCCGCAATGAATGATAACGTGACTACGGCGGGTGTTTACTGCTGGGTTTCCGCGTCGAGTTATCCGAACACAGCGTGGGCTCAATACACATGGTCGTCGGCTCAGACGATTTCTTCGATCGTTGTTCATCCAGATGCAACAACGACTCGCTTCCTTCGCCGCGCGACGATTGAGTACTGGACAGGCTCAGCTTGGGCGGCGGATCAGACTTATCTCTTGTCCTCATACACGACGCCCTACACGATTAATCTTACGACGCAGCGCACAACAACTCAGCTGCGGCTCTACAGCCTTGAAACCGTCGGCACTCAATCCAGCAACCCCACAATCAAGGAGTGGCAGGTTTACGGCCCCTCCGGACCCACTTTGACTGTTGCTGCAACTGCAGGTTCAGCACAGGGCACTTTTGCGAACAGCACAGGAACGGGTAACAACGGCATTCAAGCCGGCCTGTTCACGATCACTAACAACGCATCAGGCGCATCGACGCTCAACAGCATAACGATCGCTGCTTCAGGAACCGGCGCCGACAACACCGCTTACACGCAGGTCGCGCTTTACGAGGACACGAACAATTCATCGGCCTTTGAGTACGCCAACGACACGCTTTATGGCACTGCTTCAACTGCATTCCCGGCTGACAACGGCAGTATCGTCTTCTCGCAGTCACAGACTTTTTCTGTCAGTCAGATGCGACGGTACTTTGTCGTCGTCAAGTTGAATGGCACGCCTCTGCCTAATTCGGGCCTCACTTTCATGTATCAGGTGAACGACATTTCAGTTGGCACCGGCAACTACAAGGCCGGAGTGCCTTCAACCACTATGGCAGGTTTGACGATTTCGCCTGCGACCTTGACCTTTACCGACAACACCTCCGCCACAGCGGTAACTGCATATCCGACTACCGGCGGCTACCTCCTCCAGGATTTTACGGTGAGCTACACGGCGGGACCTGACACCACGCTCGCAACGGTAACTCTTACCGCGCAGGGAAGCGGCAATGACTCTACGGCTTACGCGAGCATCGACCTGTATTTTGACACTGACAGCAGCGGAAGCTACACCGGCGGTGACACGCAGGTTGCTACGGCCGCATCATTTTCGGCCGACAACGGAACGGCCGCATTGACGCTCAGTGGCAGCAATACGTTTACGGCGGGCGGTGCTTCAAGGCGCTACTTTGTCGTAGTAGCGTTCAATGCAACTCCGACAGCAAACCAGACTTTCCAGACTCGCATCACTGCTGTTACCGGAAACTATACGAGCACAACGGGCAACCTGCCGCATCCGACAGCCGGATTCACCGCAGGCGCAACGATCGGGCAGCTGAGTTTCGCCTTTGCTGACGCCAGCCCTGCGTCACAGACAAACGCCTATCTTGGCGGCGGCGATTTCGTACTTCAGGTGTTCGAGGTGAATTACCCCGTGGGCCCCAACAACACGATTGGAACGATCACGCTGACCGCGGCTGGCAGCGGCAACGACCTTAGCGACTATTCTTCGGTTCGCCTGTATCGCGAAAGCAACGCCAACACCTCATACGACGTCGCAGTCGATACGCTGGTTGACACGGTTGCAGCCTTTGGCGCCGACAACGGCACGCTGAACTTTACTCTCGCCGGTGCCGAAGCGCAGTTCACGGCCGCGCAGACAAAGCGCTACTATGTCATTGCCGCGTTCAACATGAACGGCACTAACAACACCACGTTCCAAAGCCTGGTGACAGCTGCATCCAACATGGGACTTGGTGCCACGGCCTCTGGCACGCCCGCGCCGGCTTCCGGCCCCACAGCCGGTTTGCTCCTGCTTGCCAACAACCTGATCGTTACTTTCAACGGCCCCGGCGCTGCTACCACGGTCAACAACAACGATCAGGGCACCGGCGGTATTGGCCGCGTCTTGTTTGACTTCTCGCTGCAAACCATTGCCGCGGCTTGGACGGTCACGGACCTTACGTTCACAGCGCAGGGTACGGCCAACCACCAGACGGCCTACAACTATCTGGCGCTCTATTTTGACGGCAACTCTTCGGGCGGTTATGACGCCGGCGATACGCTTGCCGTTGGCAGCGCGGGCGTAGCTTTCAATGGCTCTAACCAGTACACGGCCACGCTGGTCAATTCCAGCTTCCCCGGCACCACCACGCGTCGCTTCTTCCTTGTGGGCAGGCTTGCGGGCACGGCCACGACAGGCCAGACACTCAATGCCCAGCTCACCGGCTCAACTACCACGCCGCCCTCGGGCGGTACTGTTACCACCATTCCTACCGCCACATCCACGGCCCTGATTATCGACAGCCCTGTGCTCAGCGCCTTCAACGGCGGCGCCGCACCCGCGGGCACCATGCTTGAAGGCGGAACGGCCCAGACGCATACAGCCGCGCAGTTTGCGTTCACCGCCAGCAACAACCCCTCGGTGCTCAACGGCATCACATTGACCACCAGCGGCACGGGCACCTGGAACGTCGATGTGCCCACGGTCGAGATTTACCAGGACGACGGCAACGGCGTGTACGACGTGGCCGACACACTGATCTTCACCGGTGCGGGTGCAACGCCGACCATCGCCTGCACTTTCACCAGCGCCGTGAACATTGCCAACGGCGCTACCGTGAGCATCTGGGTGCGCCTGGGCTTCTCCGCCACGGCGGGTGCGAGCGTCCCGGAGACCTTCGCCGTCAGCATCGCCAACGCCGCAGACATCAGTGTTACCGGCGCCACGGCGCTGCTGGGCACCCCGGCACCCACCAGCAATACGACGAGCGTGGTCATGTTCTTCGTGACCACCTTTGTGCCCGCCTTTGATATGCAGACTGGCGGCGCGGCTATCACCATCACGGGCTCGGGCTTCCTGTCGCCGGTCACGCTGACGATTGGCGGCGCAGTTTGCCCCGGCACAGCGGTGATCGGCGCCGGCGGAACCCAGATCACGGGCCTGACGGTTCCTCCGGGCACGGGTACAAACAAAGTGATTGTGCTCAGCAACGGCGCATTGGGTGCAAAGACGCTGACGCAGACTTTTGACTACGCCGGCGGAAGCATCATTGGCACCGGCGGCGGTGGCGGCGGCGGAGGCGGCAGCGGCTGCGAAGCCAACGACGCCGGCGCGGCATGGCTGGCAGCGCTGGCCTTGCTGGCGGTGGCTGCATCGCTGTCATTGCGGCGCCGCATCGCGCGTTGATGCGTGGCGAAGCCTGAACGCGGGGGCGACTGTCATGTCGTCCCCGCTCCTTTTTCAGCGGCGAAACACAGTAACGGGAGCATTGCTAAGCTGCAGCCGTGCAAGAGCGCCAGGCCATCGAGTTCAATCGCGACGCCCATGATCGCGTCGCCGCAACCTACGATTCCAGCCACCTGGAAATCTACAACCCCGTTGAGCAAGCGCGGCTTGCGCGCTCCGTGCGCGAGGCCGTGATTGCTGCGGGCGGCTCTGGCATCCGTGCGCTCGATGTTGGCGCCGGCACGGGCAATCTCAGCGCACACCTGTTGAACTGCGGCGCGGGTGTTACCGCCGCTGATCTTTCGCCGCAAAGCCTCGCTGTGCTGCGCGAAAAACTGCCGGGCGCGAAGACGGTTGTCCTTGACGGACGCGGCTTGCGCGCCTTTACGGATGGCTCCTTTGAACTTGCGGCGTGCTATTCCGTGCTGCACCACGTGCCTGATTACCTCGCACTGGTGCGCGAGATGGCGCGCGTGGTGCGCAAGGGTGGCGTGGTTTACCTCGACCACGAACGCACCGATGAATCCTGGACATCCGCCGAGCGGGCGCAATTCTTGGCGCAAGCCGCGCCGCGCCCGCGCCTGTCGTGGACGCGCTTTTTGAAACCGGCCACGTATTGGCGGCGCGCAAAACGCGCGCTATGGCCGCGCTGGATGCCGGAGGGCGACATACACGTGTGGCCGGACGATCACATCGAATGGGCGCGCATCGAGCAGGTGCTTGCGGAATGCGGTGTGAAGGCGCACATCGTGCGCGACGTGCTGCTCTACGACCCGCGTTACACGCGCGGTGTGTGGGAGCAATGGAAAGACCGCATCACGGATTACCGCACGTTCATCGGGCGCAAGGTCTAGCGCCAGCCGTATTGCCAGAGAAACGCCGGGGCGATTTTGTCGGGCGGGGTGTCTCCCGCGATCACGAACACAAAGCCGATTGGCGCGGGGCCTTCGTCGCGCTCGCGGAAATTGAATTGCGTGCGGCCTGCGCGCGTGCCCGCGCACACGATTTCGAACTTGCCCCAGGCGTTCTTCTTGGCGTCCCACTCGGCTTCGCCCAGCAACTGCAAGTTCATGCTGCGCGTGCCCTGCTCCATCTTCACGGCGCCCTTGAACGTCACGTAAATGATGCCCTTCTTGATGTCCTTGATCGTGCCCTTGAGCGTGGCTTCCTTGACCGCTTCGGCGGAGTAGCTTTCGGTCTGGCCGCGCACGTTGTCGACCATGTTGAAGCGGGCCATGCGCGTGACGAGTTCCTGCGGCACGTCAAATTCGAGCTTCTTGACCGGCTCCTTGGGCATGAAGCGCAGGGCTTCTTCCTTCTTGAACCAGCAGTAATCCACGTTGAGCGCCTTTTGCGCCCATTCCTCGGCCGCCACGGGCTTTTCGCGCGGCAGGTCGCGGGAGTGGCAGCGCAGCACCAGGCCATCAGCCGGATACTGGCTTTCGCCACGGTTGATCTGCTTGGCGATTTCCTTGGGGTCGTCGCTGCGCAGGCGCACTTTCTTGTCGAGCTTCTTGTAGTCGTCCAGCGCTTTGCGCATGAGTTGCAGCATGCGCGGCGGGTTGTTGTTCTCGTTGTTCGAGCCCAGGAACTTGCCGCTGGGCGTGACGATATAAGTGCCCTGGCGCGTGGTTTGCTCGCCGTCGCCGTTGAGCTGCCCGCCCTCGTCGCACCAGCTCATGAAGAACTTGCAATCGGGATCCTGGCGGTTCTGCAGGCGCCAGACTTCGTCGGCGCAGGGAACGAACTCCTTGAGCAGCTTCTGCACTTCTTCATCCGACCAGACAGACCGTCTGGCACGCACGCCGTTATTTCAAACACAGCCAAAGGGATGGCCGTTCATGGCGTAGAGCAGGACGGGCTTGTCCTCTTTTTGCGCATCAATCACGCCGTCCCAGAGCGTGTTGCGCCAGCCAATGGCGCGCCACTCCACTTCTTCCGGCTGGGGCAGAATGCTGTCGCGGATCTGCTTGTAGTTCTTCTCGGTAAGGTCTTCAGCGCTGACGGCGCAGAACAGCAGCGGCATCAGCAGCAGGGCAGGGATCAATCGGCGCATGGGCAATCTCGGCTTGGTTACCAGTCAGTGAATCAAAACCGGACTGGCTTACACCGAAATTCCGCGCTTACTGGTTGATGCCGTAGCGTTCCATCTTTTTGCGCAACCCAAGGCGTGAAAGCCCGAGCAGCTCAGCCGCGCGCGATTTGTTGCCCTTGGTGCGGTCAAGCGCTTCGACAATCTTGCGCTTCTCGATGTTCTCGACGACATCCTTGAGCGAGCCGCTGACCTCGCTCAGGCTTTCTTCTTCAGCCACTTGGCGTAATTGCGGCGAGAGCGCGCTGGGTTCGACCTTCTTGCCGTCGCTGAGCGCCACTACCTTTTTGATTTCATTCTCAAGCTCACGCACGTTGCCTGGCCAGGTGTAAGTCATCAGGGCGCGAAGCACGCCGCGGTCGAGCTTGGGCGGCTGCATATGGCTTTCGTCCGAGGCGCGCTTGAGGAAGTGATCGACGAGAATGGGAATGTCTTCCTTGCGCTCGCGCAGCGGCGGCAGCTTGATCGTGACCACGTTGATTCGGAAGTACAGATCCTGCCGGAACTTGCCGGCGCGCACTTCCTCGGCCAGGTCTTTATTGGTCGCGGCTACGAGGCGGAAATCAACTTTCTTGCTCTGCTTGGCGCCGATGGGCCGCACTTCGCCTTCTTCCAGCACGCGCAAGAGCTTGGCCTGCATGGCGAGCGAGATTTCGCCGATCTCGTCGAGAAAAATCGTGCCGCCGTTGGCCATTCCGAACAGGCCTTCTTTGTCGCGATCGGCGCCGGTGAAGCTGCCTTTGGTGTAGCCAAAGAGTTCGCTTTCCAGCAGTGTTTCCGGCAGCGCGGCGCAATTCTCAGCCACGAATCGGCCCTTAGCCGCGCGTCCTGAGTTGAAGTGCAGCGCACGCGCGATCAGCTCTTTGCCCGTGCCGCTTTCGCCCAGGATCAGCACGGGCACAGGCAGATCCGTGACCTTGTCGAGCATGCGGAACACTTCGTGCATGCCAGCGCTGTTGCCAATGATCTCGCTGTAATCGAACTTGTGCACCGGGCCCGAGCGGTTTTGCGCTTCGAGACGAATGGCCGTGAGTTCCGCCGTTTGCAGGTCAAGGCGCGCTTCCAGCTCCTTGCGCAATTCCTCAAGCTGGCGCTGCGATTCTTCGAGCTTTTCGTCGAGATAGTTTTCTGCTTGCCTGCTTTCCGCGGCACCCATCATGGCGGCAGCGACAAGGCTCGCGTTTTCAAGCAGGCGCACCTGTGTGTCGTTGATCTCGGCATCTTTGTGTTCGCGCTCAACATACAGCACGCCCAGAGCGCGCTCGCCGCATTTCAACGGGATAAACACGCAGGGCGGATAGTCGCCCGAGCGCGGCTTCACTTGCGTTTTGGCCTTGCCCTGCACGAGGCGGTTGGCGGTGGCCCTGAAGAACACGGGCAGTTCGTCGCTGGGCGTACCACTGATGAAGTTGAAGAACGCACGCGCTTCAGCCGCGCCTTCTTTGTTGGCAGTGGCAATGCAAACGCGCATGCCGGGAATGATGCGCCCCACAAACTGCGCGGCGGAATCAAGGAACGATTTAGGGGTGTCCTCGGCGCAGGCGTAAGCAAGCGAGCCCAGCGCTTCGTTGATGCCCACCGCCACAGGCGGCGCCGAGGGCGCGATGGTGGCCGAAATTGCCTCCATAGCGTTGTGCGTTTCAAAGGCCGAAGATTCTTCGCTGTAGACGAAAATCCTGGCTTGGCCAATCTGGAAATTCTCGCCGACTTCGATCGGTCGTTCGAGCACTTTCTCGCCGCGCATGAACGTGCCATTGCGCGATTGCAGGTCGCGCAGCGTCAGTGTGTTGTCGGGAGAGAGCGTAAGCACGCAATGATGGCGGCTCGCCTTTTCATCAGCGAGCATAATGTCGTTGTCCGGCGCGCGGCCAATGGCCACCTGCCGACCCCGGATGGGGTAGTGTCGGGAATTGCCCTTTTCTTCGACAACCAGGAATGGCATGGGCCCCAATTGAAACCGCAAGCGTCACGGCGTCAAGGGAAAGTGGTAACTTTGTTAACAGCGGGGTTCAGGGTCTGGGGTTGTGGGTTTGAACCAAAGCTTTTCCAAGAACCAATACCCAAGACACCATACCCCGGCTTCGCCCCACCCTTGACCGCCAGCTATGGCAAACGCACCCTTTGCGCCTTCAGGGGAGCAAACATGACAGACAAAGCCTGCACCATCTGGTTCACGGGACTGAGCGGAGCCGGGAAAACGACCATTGCGCACGTGGTCGAAGAGACCCTCAGAAAGGCCGGTAAGAAAGTGGAAGTGCTTGACGGCGACGTTGTGCGTACGAACCTTTCAAAGGGCCTCGGCTTCTCTAAGGAAGACCGCGACACGAACATCAGGCGCATCGGCTTTGTGGCGCAACTTCTCACGCGCAACGGTGTGTTCTGCATCTGCGCGGCGATCAGCCCCTATCGCGATGTGCGCGACGAAAACCGCAAGCGCATTGGCAGTTTCATCGAAGTGTTCACCCGTTGCCCCATCCCGGTGCTCAAAGACCGCGACCCCAAGGGCCTTTACGAAAAAGCCCTCAAAGGCGAAATCAAAGGCTTCACCGGAGTCGATGACCCCTACGAAGAACCCGTTAACGCCGAAGTAGTCTGCGACACCGACAAAGAATCACTCGAACAAAGCGTCGCCAAAGTGGTGGGGGCGCTCAAAGCCAAGGGCTACCTGTAGAATTACCTCCCAACTGCGGCAAGACTGGCACGTGCGGAAGTGCAGGCCGCGCGTCTTGCTTGCATGCGCCCAACCACGCATCAGTTCCCTGTGATCGGGCCTTCCTTTTTCGGCGCTTTCTCCGGTGGCGCTGTTTCCGACTCGATGCTCTTTCGCAGCAGCGGCGCGGGTTCGATTTTCACGTGAACTTCGCGGTCGGCCGTCAGGCAAAGAAGCGTTGCCGCCGTGCACACGATCGGGCTGCTGATGCAGTGGTGGCCGCTCCAGCTTCCATCTGCGTTCTGGATGCCTTTGAACGTGTCGTGCATCTGCTCTGTCCACTTTTTCCAGTTGTCGCCGCCTGAGATCACCAGTGATTCGCTGCACAGCATAAAGCTGATGAACTCCTCGCCGCCGTTATTGCCGAATCCTTTCAAATAGTTCGGGTCATCCAGCTTCTTGTTCTCAGCTTCAAAACGCGCGTAGGCGTTTGACTTCACTCTTGCCTGTTGCCGGGTGAAGCCGGCTTGAACCAGGTTGGAC
Organism: Planctomycetota bacterium; assembly: GCA_020845475.1. Taxonomy (GTDB): domain Bacteria; phylum Planctomycetota; class UBA8742; order UBA2392; family UBA2392; genus UBA2392. Next base: position 2,761 of record JADLFN010000062.1, on the reverse strand, counting down.
TCACTTACGCGCGAGCCTTTGCCCAGCTTGCCCATCTGCACCGCGACCATAATTCCGTCGCGCGCCTCGCGCACGTCTTTGGCCGTTACGCGCTGCGCTGTGGCGCCGCTGTAAAGGTTGACGCCCGCATCGCGGCCGCGGCCCTTGCCCACCACGGTTGCGCTTGGGTCTTCCGCGTAGTGCCCGCGCGATCTTTCCAGCACGGTCTTGTTCACCTTGCGCCCTGAAAGCTCGCTCAGTTCAAGCGCCTGGTTCATCATCGCCGATTGCAGCACCGGTGCCCAGCCGCCGTTCTTGTTCCACGTGCCGTCTTCATCCTGCGACTGCTCAATCTTGCGGATGCACTTGTCCAGCGCGCGCTGGGCGCGGCTTTCCAGTGCCGGCTGCGCGCTGAGCTGGCTGAGCACACGCGCCAGAAACTGCGTGGCCATTGCGGTGTCAATCAACGGGCCAAGCTTGCGCTGCGGCTGGGTGTTTGAAGCGGTCGTGATGCTTGGGCCGTCTTCAAGCGCTTTCTCCACGGTTTCAAGAATGTACTCGAGAGCTCGTTTGAGCGCCTCCTGCTGCGGGCCGCTTTGGGTAGTATTGCCCATCCGCATCAATGCCAGCGCGCAAAACGCCGTCGTGGCCGGATCGGCTGCCTGCTCACCCTGTTTGCCGCCTCCGAAGTACTGGCCGCTCCAGCCGCCCGATTTGTCCTGCATCTTGACCAGATAGCCAAGGCCGCTTTCCATAAACGGCGAGATTGGCTGAGCCTCCGGCAGCGAGTGCCCCACAATCGCCGCAAGTTCAGGCGCCTGAGCGGCCTCCTTGATCGTTCGCGCCCACAATAGCCGCGCCAGCTCCGCGTGGCTGCGCGCGGCAAAAGCGCCGGCCTGTGCGCGGAACAACCCGCCGCTGATTCCCACCGCGCCGAGGCATACCTCGGCAATGTCCTCAACGGAGCTGTCTTCGGGCGCGTTTGCCAGGCCCAGACAGCGCGGCATCGAACTGTAAGTCGAAGACCGTTCGGCCTCCCGATACTCGCCGGCGTGGGCGCCGATAATCGCGTCGCGCCAGAGAATCGGGTCTTTGCCTTTGGGCGCGCACTTCGAAGCCAGAATCAGCAGCAGGCGCGCGCCATTGAGCGGCAATCCTTCAAAGTCCGCGATCAGCTTGCTCAGCAGCTCCGGGGCGCGCGCCGCGCAAGCAATGATGGCCTTGGCGTTTTCCTTTGAAAACTCGACCTCGGTCAGTCCGTTCGCGAGGCTGACTGCGCTCAGCGCCAGCAGGTTGGCGTGCAGGTCCTGATCGAGACGCTCTGACTCGTAGGCGCTGGCGGCGCCGCCCTGGCGCGTCGTCCAGCCCGCGCCAGCAACGAACACTTTGTCAAGCAGCGCCAGGTCGTTGCCCCAGCGCTTGGCATTCACCTTCAGGCCCAGGTCCAGCGCGCAGCGGTTGATCACACCGCGCCAGAACTGGTTTGAGAACCACTCCATTCGAATGTTCTGGGGCGCAAAGGAAGCCGCGTCATCGGAACAGATCTCATGGCGCTCGGCGCTGGCCACAATCAGTCGCGCGTCAAAGAGATGGCTTTCCGCCTTGTTCGCGGGCATCCGTTTGAGCACCGCGCTCAGCGCCAGCATATGCACGCCCTGCCGCGCGAGATTGGTTTCGCGGCTGCGAGGCGAAGTGCGCAACAGGCGCGTCATGGCCCGCTGCAAGGGCTCGCTGTCCGGAACACCGGCATCAAGCAGGACCCACAGGCGCAGTGTTTCGGACGTTGAAAGATCTCCCGAGCCCTGCTTTTCCAGAGGTTCAAGCGGGCAGAGGTTGCGCGCCTTGCCCTCAAAAAGTCTGCCCTCGATGCTGGGCCGCATCAGGTAGTGCGTCGCACAAAGCGCTGCGTACTCGGCATCGCTCAACGCGCTCAGTGCCTTGTTGGCCTCGGACAGATCAGCGGCATCAATCGTGGGCGCTTTGGGCGCTTCTTTGGTGCCGGGCTTTTTGTCGTCAGCGGAAATCCGCGCGCCTTGCGGCACAAGGAATAACAACGAACACCCAAAAACGGGCAGGCACAGCAGGAAGAAAGTTCTACGCATGGTTGACGGTTCGCAAGGGGCGTCCGTCGGGGACTGGCTCCGGTTAGTGTACCACATAGAACATCGCTTACGCCAAATTCCGGCGCAGCTTTGCCGCCTTGGCCTGAGCTGCTTCACCAGAGGCCCGAAGCAGCGGAAAGGTCTTACAAAGCCGTCTCGCACCACATGCACTTCTTGGCGCTGGGGCTGACCTTCTTCTTGCATTTGGGGCAAACGCGCGCCTTGAACTCGCTCTTGGTCTTGCCGTCGAGCACGCCGTCTTGAAGGTCAATGAAATCGCGCATTTCCTCGAACTGCTTTTCATTGAACACGCCATGCTGATGGCAGAGCGTGGCCAGGGCTTTGACCAGCATCGAAAGATGGTCGATTTCCTCGGCCATCGAGGCCAGATCACGATCCGTGCCGCGCGGCGTAAAGTTCATCGTTTCCCAGAGCGACATGCGAGTTCCCCCCAATGGTGCACCCACGATAGCGAACGTAGCCGCGCAAGCCAATGCGCAAGAGCCCGGCAAAACGGGGTCTGGCGCCCGCAGGGTTCCTGTCCCCCGGTGTCGAGCCACACGTGGCGTGCACCGCAGGGGCGACCCCTGGGTCGCCCCTACGTCTTCGTCCAATCCAGTGAATCCGGCCCGGCGGAATATGTTGCCGGCGTTCGGCCCGGCGTCTGTTCTTCGCCGGAT
>JADLFN010000061.1 GCA_020845475.1 Planctomycetota bacterium | reverse complement strand
TGTCTGACGAAGAAGCAGGTCTTTGGTCTGGTCGAACGTCGAAACCTGTACGGTTATGCTGAACTCATGCAGGCAGGTTGGCTGACCAGATGTTTGAGCCAGTTGCCGTTTGGATCTAGCGGAGCGGGTTTGATGTCGCCGATTCGTTGACCGCGGATTTGCTTGGCTTCCACGTACTTTGCAAATGCGTCAGGCGACGCCTGCACTACCTTGGCTCTTCCGAGTTGGCCCAACTCTACGCAGTAGCGATAGTGCGGGTTCTCTTGCAGCAGCCCTTCTAGTTCGATGCTCATTTCTGCTGGGGTAATTGGAGCGTTGATGAACAAGACGTACTTCGCCGGTCGTTCTTGTTGTTCCGGCGAAAGCATGCAGAAGTCGGCTTCGATCCGATTCCTTGCGACTAATCGGGCCAGAACGCTTGCGACAAATCCCTGGCTGAGCTTTTCGCCAAATAGGTCGGACGTGCCATCCTGTTTGCCTACGAATTCGATTGTTGGCGTACGTCCCAGGAATCCGGTCACGCGCACTTGATCGCGCAGAGCGTATCGATAGAGACCTCCTCCTGTTGAGAGAACAACGCTGTATTCCTGCGCCGCATCAAGTTCGTGAAGGCCGCGCGCTTGGCCCTGCTCGTTGATGAACTCAAAGTAGTGAGAGCAGGCAGCAACGGGGCGTTGGTCTCCAAATGGCAATGAAACGAAGCCCTCGGTCGCGATCAGCCCCTTGGGCTGGATGTTTGCTCCTGGAAACTCGCGACGGATTTCGCCCACGGATAGCGCGGCATGGCTGTCTGCCCAGCAACTGATCAAGCCAAGTTTCGGCCAAAGTTTTTCCGGTAGCGGCCCGATGCGCCGGATTTCATTTGCGCGGCGGCGATCGACTTTCTTGATGTCGTCGACCAGCCGTTCCCAGTTCGTAAAGAGGGGCGTCAGGAGAAGCATCAAGAACGAAGGATGCCAAACCGAAACCAGCCTGAGATCCGGTTGTCGCAAAAGGTGCAGGACAGTGGCATAGCGAAATTCGCCGATGTCGCGAAGTTTGCGAACGCTGCCCGGCACTGCCAGAGTTGCGTCCACCAGAAACTTAAAGAAGCCGCCCAGGTATTCAGTGTCTACTTCGAATCCGACCGGCACCTGAGAACCTGCCGGCGGTTGAAACTCGGCCACGGGGCTCACGCTCCAGTATGCCGGGCCCGTCGCAAGCGACGGCTTGTCCAGATACATCCGCGCGACCCAGGGCGCTATAGCCGCGCCGAATTCACGCTGCAGTGAAGCGGTGTATGGAATCAATTTACGTGCGCTGGTGGACCCGCTCGATGGAATCAGGCGCAGCACCCGCTCGGCCGTAAGCACGTTTGATTCGCCAAGTCGAATTCGTTCTATCCACGGTGCAAAGTCGTCGTAACTGCGCACCGGCACGCGTTGCCGATACTCTTCGGGGCTGCGGATTTTGGCAAACCCGTGCTCGCGACCGAAAGCTGTCTCGGCATTGCTGCCCAACAGCTTGCGCAAGATTTGTTCCTGCTCACATTTCGGGTTGGCCAACGCCCGCCGGAAACGCGCGAGCTTGGGCAGCGATGCTGCCACCCACGCCGAGTTCGCCGCTGTGCACAGAAAATTCATCAGGTTTCCACCGCGTTGCGGCGTGCGCCAAGCTGGACCATGCGCTTGCCGGCAGACGAAAGGTTCGTTTCCGAAAGTTCGCACAGGCACACAAGTTCATCGCCGCGGACGTGTCCGGAATTGCGAGTCAGAAAATATCTGATGTGCGGATTTTCCAGCCGACCTTGGGGCACTGCTCGAAGTTCCTCACGAAGAACCTGAGGTCGCGAGAACCGCACGATTCCCGTGGCGGCGTCAAAGTCTCCGCCAAACCGCTCTTGCGCGAGCCCGTCGAGCAGCAACTTTGCGCGTGGAGTTATGGCGCGATCGTGGCGGGGCCAGAACTCGCGCCAGAAAAGGGGCAGCAAGCGGTAAGTTCGGAAGCCGGAAACAATCAGCAGCCAGTAAAGCGGCGTTTGCGGCGTGGCCTCATTCAGGCGGAACACAGCGCTGATCCAGGACTCAAACAGGGACGGCGTGCCCCATGCAGAAGGGTCAACAATGGTGTCGCCGGAGAACACAACATTCACCGTAGAACCGGCCACAACCGCCGGGCCAAGGTGCATCGTCGAGAAACCCAGCAACCGTCTTTCGGAGCTATCGAGCAACAACACCCAATTCTTGCCCGCAAGGTCTTCGGCGAATTGTGTGCGTGACACCCCGTTAAAGTGTTTGCAGAGCAACTCGAACATCGCTTCTTCGTCTGTGGCTGAAAGCTCCGCGAGGGAAACCAGTCTGTCGTTCATAACACCGCCACCTCCACATGCACCGGGCGCGAGTCCAGCGCCGCAAGCGCGGCTTGACCCTCACCCCAGTCCACGGAATGAAGCACGTTGGTCAGCGCGTGTTTGCCAAATAACGCACGCAGACCAGCGAGCATCGGGTTGCCTTCTGTAAGTCCGCACAACAAAGCGCTCAGCCCGCGCATGTGCGCGGTCTCTCTCGCCCTCGCTACGAGCGAGTGGAAAATGCGCCCATCGTCGCCGTCAATGGCGACGTGGCTTAGGAACGCATGCTCCAGAGACATGCCGGGAGCCGGTAGATGCGGCACACTCAGCCAGGGGCTCGCTGCATTCAAGAACGGGCGCAAGCGCCGCACCCACGGGGAATAGCCGCGCACGACGACCTGCTTGAATGCGCGCTGGTTCCAGATAGCGACGCAGCCCACCACTTGGCCGCCGCGTTGCGCGAGGAGGAAGTCGCCGGGGATAAGTCCGCGGCAGCGAGCAGGATCGCGCAGATCCTCGGAAGTCCAGCGCGGTGCGAATTGAAAACGCCTGAGATTGCGCTGCAGGCAGTCGGCGATTTCCGGCAAACTCTCGGTACTGCCGGGCACAATTTCGATATCTCGCGCCGCCTCAACTTTCGCGCGGCCGCGAGTCGGAATCACGAGCGTGACAACGCGCGCGATTGGCGCATAGCGCGGCAATCCCCGTAGCCCGCGCGTGAGCAGGCGCATGGCCACGTCGTTGTCGGCCATGATGCTTGTGATGTCGAAGGGCATGCCGTCATCGCCGCGCAGCTGGCGCAGCGCCGCATAGCCCTCGAATAACAAGCCGCGCCGCTTGCGGTGCGCGCGTGCGATGCGCAGTTGGCCCAGGTACCCGACTCGTTGCTCCTGTCCGTTTACGAACAACACGCGCGAAGCCCGCGCGCCCGAGGCAATAATCTCGCCGTTGACATCGCACGCAACGAGGAGCTGGTGGCGGTCGCCCTCAATTTCAGTGGCGTGAAAGAACGAAGGCTCGCGCTCCAGCGTTACGCTGACCGCGCCCGGGATTTCGTTCTCACGCAAAAGATTTCGCAGGCCGGCGTCGTCGGCTCTTGTTGCCGCGCGGAAGGCAATCCCGCCTGCAAGGCTTTGGGTATCCGGCGCGATCAACATGCCTCCACCAGATCCTTTGCGTGGCCGAGGTCGCCCAGCGGGTAGCCATCGCGACCGCTCACGTCGGCGCGGTGAAGTGCGTTAATGAGAAAGAAGTTACGCCACATGAACCCATTCTCACGGTTCACGCGATGCATCGAGCGGCGCAGGATGCTGCCCCAGCTATAGAACCTGCGGCGCGCATCGAGGCAATGCCGCTGCAAATCCTCGGCACTCATGCAGCGCGGCACGAACGGGATGCGGTTGTAGCGGTACTCGTCATCAAGCCACCAGGATTCATACAACAGGCGATTTTCGGCCTGAAGCCGCGCGTAGAGTGGCGTACCAGGAAACGGAGTCAGGTGATTGAACGCCGCGATGTACATGCCTTGTTCTTTGGCAAAACGCACTGCGCTGTCGAAGCTGTCCGGCGTGTCGTGGTCGTAGCCGAACACGAAGGTGCCATAGACACGAATCGCATGGCGATGCAGGTTTTCCATGGCGCGCTCAAAACCGCCGCGCATCAGATTGAAGCCCTTATCCATCGCTTTGAGGTTTGCGGCCTCCATGCTTTCAAAGCCAATTAGAACGCCCTGGCAGCCGCTTTGTTTGAGCAACGTGAGGAACTCTTCGTCGTGTGCAGCGTTGATGCTCGATTGGCTCACCCAACGCACCTTTAGCGGAATGAGCGCGCGATAGAACTCCTTGGCCTGCGCCATGTTTGAGGTGATGTTGTCATCGACGAAGAAGATCAGCTTGGCGTATTCCTTGACTCTGCGCACTTCGTCGAGAATGTCGTCAATCGGCCGCCGGTTCTGTGTTTGCTTGAACACAGTCTGCACCGCGCAAAAGTCGCATTTGAAATGGCAGCCCCGTCCGGACTCAATCAAGCCGACCTTGAGATAGCGCTTGCCTTGGAAAATCGCGCGGTCAGGACGGATGCCAGAAAGCGCTGGCCGGCCCTCCGTGCGATAGAACTTCTGGAGCGTTCCGTGTCTCGCGTCGTCAATCACGCGCGGCCAGAGCACCTCGGCCTCGCCGATCACCACTGATTCAGCGTGTCGCGCAACTTCATCAGGCATAAGTGATGCGTGAAACCCGCCCATGACCACGGGAATTTTGCGGCGGCGATACTCGCTCGCAATCTGGTAAGCGCGGCGCGCCGTGTACGTTTCGATGCTGATGGCAACCAGGTCCGTTGGCTCGTCGTACGGAATCTCCTCCATGCGGTCATCGTAAAAACGAATGGTCACGCCGGCCGGCGTCAGACCGGCAAGTGTGGCGGCCGGCAACGGCTCCATCTGCCATGTGCGAATGTAACTGCGATCGCCAGCGAACCGACCGATGCACGGATGAATGATAGTCAGGCGCAGCGGCGTAACCCGCGCAGGTGGTGACACGCCGGGGTAATCCACATTGGGCGCTTTGATTACCATGCATCCCCCACGGGTAAGGCTTCAACCGACTTCGCAAAGGCCTCAAGCGCGGCATCAGCGGGCGTGAACTCAGGTCTGAATTTGAGGCTTTCCAGCACGCGCCGGTCGTCGCGCAGTAGGTTCGCCATCACAAAACCCGCGCGAATCAGCCGCAGCGCATAGCCGCGCGGAAAGAAGAACACGGTTTGCGTACGCGCGTGGCGGGGCTTCACAGGTTGCGCGGCGAACAGCACAGAGAATCGAAGTGGTTGGAACACCTCAGCGAGTGCAAGGTTTCCACCACTCGATGTGAACGTTGCTTCAATGTCGCGGCGCGTCGTGCCCGTGAGCACGCGCCACAGGCGACTCTTCGGCCGCGCGGCGAATTCGACTCTTACGGAAGTAGTTTCAACGTTTAGTTTGGGTTCACGCGTGAAAGCCAACCCGTGAAGCGGCTCATAGTGCGAGACATCAAGGCCGTTGCCGATAATCAAGTGTGGGTGGCAAGCCAGCGTCTGGCCTCTCGGCGCGAGCGTCCACATGCGCGTGACCTCTTGCGGCGTGGGAATGCCGAAAAGCGGAGAAGCGCCGTTGTATACCCAAATGATCCCGTGGCGTTCTTCTGCGGGGAATGAACTTGCCGGACGGTCGGTGCGCGGCGTGGCGCCGGGCACATGCACGCAGGCGCCGCTGGCATCAAAACACCAGCCATGGAAAGGGCAGCGCAAGTTCCCGTCAGCGATGCTGCCGCGGCCAAGGTCCGCGCCGAGGTGCGGGCAACGGGCGTCAAATGCTCGCGGCGCGCCACTGGCGTCTCGCCATAGAACAAGGCCGCGTCCGGCCACTTCGCAGGTCTGGACGCGGCCGGGCTTTAGCGCGCGGGAACGCAGCGCGGCGTACCAGCTTTGCGCGGTGCAATCGAAACTCGCGAATTTGGCGAATTGCGGCACGTTACGCCCCCGCCATAGCGGGCTGGGCAAAGCCGCTTGAGCCAATGACCCAGTCGCAGTTGTAGAACTTGTGCAGGTGATAGCCGTAGTAACGGTAAGCCAGGTTCGCGCCGATGCGCACGGCCCATGGCGCGGGTGAATGCCACAGGCGGCGCGCGATGGACGTATAGCTGTAAGCGTGGCGCCACGCCTGCTCCGTTCCCAGCTGGAGCTCTTTTACGCTCATGCGCGCAGGTTGAAACACGACGTGCTGGCTGTCGTAGAGTTCCCAGTTTCTGGTGAGGATGCGGCCTTGTTGTTCAAGACGCCGGAACAAGTCGGTACCGGGGAAGGGTGTAAGCACCGCAAAACGCGGGAGATCAATGCGAGCCTCTACCGCCAACTCTGCGGTTTGCCTGATTGACTCTGGAGTGTCCTCGTCAAATCCGGTCACGAAGCAGCCATTGAGCGAAATACCATGTTCGTGAAGCAGTTTCGTCAATTCGATGTAGCGCGAGGGCTCGTTGAAACCTTTGCGCGTCTGGCGCAGGTTGGCCTCGCTGATGGATTCCAGGCCCATCAACAGGCCCCGACAGCCGCTCCTCGCGCAAGCTTCGAGCAACGGCAGGTCGTCCGCAAGCAGCGTTGTCGTGAGGCCGTACCATTGCACTCTCAGCGGCGTCAGCGCATTGAACAGTTCGAGTGCGTAGTCGCGGTCGCTGATTAGATTGGCATCTACGAAAATCAGTTTTCGCGCACCGTGCTGGCGGATATCCGCAATCACGTCCGCCACGGGCTTTTGCAGCAGTGTTTTGCCCGACGTGAACGGTACGACGCAGAACTCGCAGCGATGAATGCAGCCACGCTGTGTCTCGAATACGTTGTTGGTGATATAGCGATTTTTCGGCAACAGTTCGCGCCGGGCAAAAGGGCGATTGGCAAGGCTCAGGCCAGGAGCCTGGTCATAGCGGGCCTTGAGCGTGCCGGCGGCGAAATCTCGCAGCAGTTGAGGCCATGAATCCTCGGCGTAGCCAACTGCGATAGCATCGGCGTGTGGCCGCGCGTCGTCCGGGATGAGGCTCACGTGCGGACCACCCAGAACAACCGCAATGCCCTGCTTGCGAAAGCGTGCGGCCAGCTCGTAGGCGCGCGGAGCGGTGCCGGTAATGACCGTCATTGCGACAAGGTCGGCGTCGAGGGTCTCAGGCAATTCCTGAATGCCCTCGTCCAGAATCGTCAACTTCACCGGTAAATCGTCGGGAATGAGCGCCGCGAGAGTTGTCAGCGTCAGCGGCGCATAGCGAAGCGAACGTTTGAACACGCCGCCACGATGGCGATAAAGCGGCCCCTTGGGCGATACCAGTGCCAGCCGAATAGGCCGCTTGGCGGAGAATTTAGGTAATGCAGCCGCAATCATGGCGCCTCCCGTAATTACATCATGTTCTTATATACTGTCATGCTATAATTTCAAGCCGCTGGCGCGGTCTTTTTCTTCTTCAGCATCGCGATGGCCAAACCGCCGCAGAGTCCGAGTACCAACCCGCCCACGGCGCCGCCGATCCCGGCAAGCCAGCCGGCACCGGAAATCGCTTCTTTCACGAACACGTTGGCAACCGGGTCCATGGAGCCCTGCACGCGCAGGATCTTCCATTGCCCGCCCTCTTTCACGCACACGGCCGTCCAGGAGCTCGTGAACTTGTATTCGCGCCCGCTGCCCGTGGTAGCAACGTCGTCAGTCGAGCCGTAGGCAATAGCGAGATCGCCAAAGAAACGGGCCTTTTCCGCGGGATTTACTGTCACGCTGTACTTGCCGCCATCACCGAGCAGGTCTTTGATCTTCTTGAAGTAAGCATCGAGGCTGTCAAAACTGCTGACTTCATCGCCCGTCACCATCACGCCGGTGAACTTCTCGGCGAGAAAGGGCTTGAGCGCGTCGGGTTTGCCTTCTGCAGCGGCGCGCTCATACAGCGTCTTGAGGTTGCGCAACGCTTCGTGGTCAGCTTCTGTTTCCGCTGAAAGCGGCGCGGCCAGCAACAGAAGCAGCAGGAGCCATCGCATATTGTTCTCCGTGAACAGGAAGGGCCGAGCGAGGCCCAAAGGGTGCAAACTTCCGGGCAACTAAATCGCCAAGGCATGCAAGCATCAGCCCCGGCGGAAGATCGACCAACCAATGCTGCTTCGTGGCCAGAGTCGAGTAAGCAATGAGAAGCGTCCACGAGGCCGCCGCAAACACGTAGGCCGCGCGCCCGAACTGCGAGAGCTCGTCGCGAATCAAGCGCCACCCGAACAGAAACGTATATAGCGCCAGGCCCACGTGCAGAGACGGCCAAGCGTTGCCGCTGCCGTCGTAACCCACGAGCATCGCATAGGCCGCATGGCTTGGCGCCGCTTCGGGCCTTGGTCCCATCACCGGGAAGAACAGGAAGCACACGAAGCCGGGCAGACACATCGCAAAGAACCCAAGTGCGTATGAAAAGAGCTCGTCTCGCCGGGTGCACAACCATGGCAAAAGCGGCATGAGCAGATAAATCGATTGATAGGCAAATACCCAATCAGGATTGAACGCGATCGTGCGATCAATGACCGTGATTGGCACTTCATGCGACGGGAACAACCGGAGCAGCTGAATTGAAAAGTACGGAATGCAAAAACCAAACCAGAGCACCACCGTGAGCCCGAGTTTCAGGCCGAATTGCGCGCGCAAGCGCGATGTCAGGGGTATGGCACGCTCAGCCATTTGTCCCCCGCACGCGCTTGCCGTTGCGCCAGATTGAGAAAGGCGGCAACGCCTTTGTAGCCGGCGTCATCTCGCCCGCACCTATCTCGTTACCCGCAGTGAGCACAGAGAGTCCGCCAATCAGCGCACCTTCGCCAATGCGAATCGGCGCAAGCACCAGGCGCGTCACGCCGTCGCTGCCTCGCGCAATCAGGTGCGGATGTAGCCGCGCGCCCGCACCCAGCACGGTTTGTCCACCAATTTCGACGAGTTGCCGGTCAAGTACCACACAGCCGGGTGACCAATAAATAAGTGCGCCAAGCCGCGCGCCCCACAACCTGAGCCAAGTCGAGTAAAGTCCCGGCACCAACCGAATTGTCTCTTCAATAAACGGCAGGCGGTTGAAAACCACCTGCCATTGCGCGCAGAACCACCAGCGAAAGTACACCGCGCTGCCAATCTCGAACGTCCCTTCGCCGCGACCGCTGGCAAGCCGCGCCATCAACGGTGGTAGCAGAAGCAACGCCGCTGGCGCGAAACACAGTGTCCACAGTGGCCACCAACCAACAACAGGCGCGGCTATGCATGCGCCAACGAGCACGCAGTGCAACAGCGGGATGTAACCGAGGACAACCATCAACAATCGGGCCAGCGGGCGAATGTCGAGCACTGGCAAAGTCGATGGCGCGAGTTCAACGGATGAGGCGTCCTGCATAATGATTCTCCACGTGTTCAACTGCCCGGCGCGGACCGCGCCACATTCTCAGGTAATGCCAGAGCGCAAAGCTGCGCTGGCCATCCTCAACGCGGCCCAGCTTGGCGAGATAGTTCCACGGCAGTGTGGGGTGCCGATGATGAACGCGATGCCAGTCGTGATTGAGCCAAAGAGTATCGACCAACGGGAAAACCCACACGTTGCGCGAACCCTCGATGACATCGCGGCGTGTGTCAAAGTGGTGGGTGTATTGCATGGCCGACCAGACAAACCCAAATGCCGCGTAAACGAGACAATAGCGCAGCAAGGGAACGCCAAGTCCCAAAACGACACCTGTGTGCAGCGCAATCGCCAGTAGCGCCTCGATACGGATAACGCGCCAATATCGCGGGTTGAAAGACTCCATCAGTCCCGCGGTAGGGCGGTCAAATTTGAAGAAGCGTTTGCGCAGAATGAACGGGAAAACCAGAACAACGAAATTCGAGACGACGATGATCAGCCAGTAAACGCCCGTCAGGATGCAATAGAGCTGCATCCACTTCCAAACGGGGCTCTCGCCATCGAACCAATATTCGAATGCTTCGTCGTCGGAACGATTGCGCATGTGATGCAACAGGTGCGCCTGGCGCAGCAGGTGAAAAGACGCTGGGAACAACAGCGCCATCAATGAGCCACACACGGCGTTGGCTTTGGCGTTTGGCAACAGAACGCCATGCATCGCCTCGTGCATGATTGCGTAAATCGAATTGCCAACGATTGCGAATGCGAGCGCCAGCAATCCAACTTGCCACGCGCTGTCCACTCGCGAGAGTGCCACAAAGATGCCGGCGCAAGCCGCGACCTGTGCAGCCATGATGGCCACGTTCAGTGTGGCCGGAATGCGTGCGGGAATTGTGTTTGCGTCAACCATGGCGAGGCGGCTCGTAGCTGGATAGCACGCTTGAAATCGCGTGCATCTCCGGAAACCGGTCGAACATCGCAAAGAGCTGGGGTGTGGATTTGCGCGAGTACATCATTTCCTGGTAGTTCGAATCGAGTCCAAGCGCGACGAGTTGTGTCACGATCTCCGGCTTCATTCCGACGAGTTCCGGGTGCTCCGCGATTAGGCGCGCAATGACGTGCTTGGACGCTTTGCGTGGTGCCAACAGCACTCGCGAGAGCAACTGCTTGAATGTCCAGGCAATCACACGACGCCAGAACGCAGACAGCGGCGCGTAGAACTGCTCGATCAAGTGCACGTCCAGTTGCACATGCCGGACTTCATCTCGAAGGTGGTCGCGGAACGCGGCATCGAACAATCCATCAAGCGCCCCGCGCGGCATCTGCACACATCGGCGAGAGATCTCCACACCGTGTTCTTCGAGTGCAAGCATGAGCCAGAACAGCAGTGGCATGAGATTCCTGCGCCTGGCAAGCATTCCGACCAAGCAGCCAAGAATGCCACGGCCGGACTTGTTGGCACGCCAAAGAGGATCTCCGAGAATGAGCAACTCGCGCCATCGCGCGATGTGGTTCGCCTCGTCTTCGATGAACCCGCGCAGTTTCTCGGCAAGGCTGGACGTAGTGTCACCGCGAGCCACCAGAATGGCCAATGCGCGCGACCCACCGGCTTCAAATCCCGAGATCAGTTCGGCGAAATGTAATGCGGTCAACTGGTTGTATCGGAGTTGCTGGGCCGCGCTAAATCGTTTCCAGACTTGTGTGTACGTCAGAGGCGTGAGCGAAGGACAAACCCAAAACAGCCCAGAATCTGGAGGGTGCGCGACCATTGACCCACCGCTCGCTGCGGACAGGCCTGATACTCGCATAGTCACATCCGGCGCGGCGATCGTCATGCTGGCGATCCTGTTCCGGAAACTACCCCTAAGCGAGTAGATCAAGCCTTTAACATTACGCAAATATGTTAGTAGAAAGTGCAGACTTCTTCGTCGCATGTGATGAAGCCGAACGCGCAGCGACGACTTGGACTTTCGCCGTTATGAGTTGACGTGGCTGGTGGTCGCGCTTCGAACAGCACTCAAAGCTCTTGGCTTGCCGCAAAGGGCAATGTGTCCAGCGGCTTGGTAGCCGTCCAACTGAAGGTGGTACGCTCTGCGAGAGTCGTACCTGCGATCCAATCTTTACGAGAACTGTTGGTGCGGAACCAAAAGGGCTCCTCACTTTTTGTCACGAAGCAGCTGAAGCATGAGCGGCTTCAGCCCCATAGCCTCTTCGATTGAGCGGCCACGCATGACACCCTGCACATGCGATCGGTAGTAGCGTTCTGCCACTGCGGCCGAATGGCCCTGCCATAGGGCTGCGATTGATGGTGGGACTCCCAACGCCGCGGCGTATGAGCAGAAATTCTGGCGCAGACTCTGCGGGCCAATCCGCCTTTGGCCGATCCGCTGGTTGATCTCTTTCCAGGCATGCGCTGGGAACACCGGGTTTGGCAGGCCTCGATGCGGCAGCACCCAAGGGTCGTTCCCAGCTTCCTTGTGCCAGTGCTGAAGAAGCCTGAGCAGAGTCGGCGCAACGTCGCCCTCCAATGCTCCTTTGAGCGGGACAAGCTTGTGCTTCATGCCTCGGCGCTTTGGATCCCATATCTGAATCTGGCCTGTGTCGAAGCGAACATGTTCCCATCGAAGCTGAACCACTTCTTCTTTTCGCCATCCAGTCAGGGCGAGTAGCAGAAAGACCCGAGTAACAGGCGTTGCAGTAAAGCTCGACCGGGCCTGCCGGAAGCGCTCGATACTCTTGCGACCCTTCTTGCGACGCTCGATAGAGAACTCAAGCGGGCCCTTCTCGTACTCGATGGCTTCGTTTAGGAAATTGGAAAGCTCAGCCGCAGAAAAACTCGCAGGCGGTCCCAAGTCCTGGGCCTGCGCCTTCAACGCGTCGCGCAGGATGTCGAAATCAGGGAACAGCTTGGGGCGACGGTTGTTGAGGAACTTGAGGCATGCTTTCACGTTTCGTTTGTGTTTGTTGAGAGTGGCGGCCGAACGGACCACGCTCTTGTTGCCATGCTTGGTGCGGCCACGAGCCAGCCAAGTGAAGAACTGTCCGAGCGTGGATCCGTCAAGCCTTCCCGTGGTCAGACTGTTCTTCCCCGATTGCTCAAACCAATCCACCATCGAATCGAGAGTGAATTCGATGCTGGCGACCGAGGAGATGCTCAGGCCTTCGAGCGCGTTTGGATTCTGTTGCTTTGTCTTTTGACGTTCCTGGACATAGCTGCGATATTCCTTGATTGCAGCGAGCATTGGGTGTTCGTAGTCGAATGCAGCACCTAGTTTGACCGCTTCTGCCGAATGAAGTTTTTCGCGGACAAGGAACTCGTTGAGCAGGGTCGACTGTTCATCGCGATCGTGCGCATCTCGGGCATGGCAAGAAGTACGCCGAAGTTTGGGCGGGTTGCAGGAGTAGTCGGTCCAGTAGATGTAGGGTTGGCCGCGCCATCGCTTCAGGCGTGGTCTTCCTCGATAGCGGCCCATTGGCGGTCTCCAGGCTGAAATGCGGCAGGATTGAGCTTAAAGTTACTGTATCAGAAATGTATCAGAAATCCAGCATAACCGGCGTTAAGGCGTGGCAAGCCACGACAAGCCAAAACACGCTCAAACGCCTAGAAATAAGCCTTTCAAGGCGAAAACCCCGATTTGACGGGTTTGGCGTTTAACATCATTCGGGGACTCATAATCCTTTGGTTCCGGGTTCGAGTCCCGGCGGGCCCACCATGCCGCCCAAATTCGCGGCGGCGCTTTCAGTGTCTTTGGCGGGCTTGCTCGAGTTCGAGTTCAGGGCCGGCGCTCGATGCTGACGTCGTCCACGTAGATGGTGGCGGCAGCGGCCGTGGCGCTGAGGCCCACCTCGAGATCGTTCAAGATGGAATCCGCCAGTGGCAGCGTTTGCCCGGCGCCGTCGATCAGCAGCCGGTCGTCCTGCCATAGGCGCACTCGGCCGTCGCTTTCATGCAGGAAGAACTCGGCCTCGATGTGCACCCATTGGCCCGTGGGCAGAGTCAGGGGTCTTGCCTGCCGCCACTTTGGCTTGGCGGCCCACTTCATTTCCAATTCCAGCGCGCCGCTGTTGACGACAATGCGCGGCCCGGGGTGCTGGTCAATCCAGGCCGTTTCAAGGTCCATCAGGGTCGCCCACTCCAGTGGTTGATCAAACCAGTACCAGGCCGAGAAATGCACACAATCGTTGCGCTTGAAGTGAATCAGCTCCGTATGAATCGAGGCCTTGCTGGTGACCATGCCGCGCGCGGGGGCGACGGCTTCGCAGCGCAGGCTCTGCCTTCCGCCGTGGGCGCGCTGTGTGACCGGCTCGATGCGGTTGTCGAGGAAGTCGCCCTCGCCCTTGAGGATCGATTTGCGCAGGCGGACGTAATCGGCGATTTCAGGCGCGCGGGGCGAGAGCAGCGTGAAGGCCGTCCAGCCCGGCTCAATGCCAATCAGTCCCGGCAGCGCGGCGGCATCCTCAAACCCGGAGGAAAAAGCGTACCGCACGGGGTATTCCGCGCCATCGTCGGCCACGCGCAGCACCTTGCCGTCGCGTTCACGATAATGGCGCTCGTACCAATCGGGCTCGAACAGGTGAGAGTGCCACACCCACTGGTCGCCGTCTTTGCGCCAGGCATCGCCATTGTCGATGGCGACCTTGACCCCGTCCACTTCGATGGCTGATGCCTCAAGCCGCGCCGCCAGCTCCGGCGATGCCACAGTGTCGCGCGGCATAAGCTGGTAGGCCGCCACACAACCGGACAAAAGCAAAGCGATAAGCAACGCGCGGCGCATGGGTACCCCCAGTCGTCATTGCAAAGCGCAGGTGCGGGATTTCACAGGGGCGGCGGTGAGGCAGCCCGTCGCCACCTGAAGGCGCGTGGCGCTTCAGTCAAAGTCGCGCGCGCTCGACGCCAGCCGGGCGAACCTCTCGGGCGCGTTGAAACCCTTGAGCGGCGCCTGCTCGGCCTTGAGTATTGACACGTCAATACCTGCCGCCTCGACCGTGGCCCATGCCGCGCATACCTGGCCGGGCTCGGCCTGGCCTTGCAGGCGTGACGCCAGGTTGACGGTGCGCCCGATGGCCTGGAACTCAAGCTTGTAGTGGCTGCCCAGCACGCCCAGCACGGTCGGGCCGGAAGCAACGCCGGCGCGCACGGTCAGGCCCCATTTGTCGCCCAGCGCCTTGCGCACCTCCGTGACGCGCAGCGTTTTGGCCACCAGCGCGCGCGCAAACCCGAGCCCGCGACTGGCGTGGCCTTCGCCCTGGCACACCGCCAGCAGCCCGTCTCCCTGGTATTGCAGCGGTCGCACCTTGAAGCGCACAAACAGCGGCACCGCGAGTTCAAACAGCGAGCGCACCGTTTCCATCGTTTCTTCGGGGCTCAGTTCCTGCGAACGTGAGGTGAAACCGACGAGATCGGCGAAGATGCTCGTCGCGTCTTCGAGCGCGGTCTTTTCCAGCTCCTCGGCGCTGCGGCCCGAGAAGCGTTCCGACACCCGCCGCGAGAATCCCCGCGGATCGAGGCGCTCATACATGCGATCGACGCGCGCAACCCACAGCGGGTTATTGGCCTTCCTCGCATACTCAAAGGCGGCCTCAAGCTGCTGTTGGCGTTCATTGGCATCGCGGGCGCGTTCGGCAAACAGCAGCAGGGTGAGCAGTTCGGCCTCGCTGGCGCCGCCGGCGCGCTTGATCAGGGCGCGCGTCTGCGCCACCTGCCGCGCTTCGTCGCCGCCCCTTGGCAGAAGCCGCATGCGCCAGTAGTTGACCAGCGCAAGGTCGCTGGGCGAGCTGAAGTCGCGCTCGGCGTGCTCGAGCCATTGCGCGGCTTCGTCGGGCCGCGCGCGCGCCAGTGCCAGCCGCGCAAATCCTTTCAGGTGATGGCTGCCTTCGCCGGCGTCCTGCAGCGCCGCTTCCAGCGCCATCGAGTGCACCAGCTCGCGCCCGGTGCCGAGCACAGCCTGCACCAGCAGGGTGCGCAGGCGCAGCACGGATAGCATCGGCAGTTTCGGGCCCAGGCGTTCGAGCACTTCCAGCAGCAGCGACTCCGCCCCGGCCTTGTTGCCCAGGCCGATTTCAAGCAGCGCCAGGTTGCCCACGGAAATCGCGGTGCCCAGCTGGTCGCCTGCCGCCTCTTTCTGCGCGGCCACTGCGCGCAGCACGCGGCGCGCCTCGACCCACGCGCCCTCGGCCTGATACACCTGCCCCAGCGAATCCAGGATCCAAAGGCGCGAGGGCGAGTCATCGATCAGCCGCAGCGCTTCCAGCAGCGCCGCCTGGGCCGATTCGGGCTCATCACGGCGGATGTGCAGAACGCCTGAAGTATGCCAGGCGCGCGCGCGTGTGGCCTCCTCGAGATCAAGCGCGCGCAGCGTTGCAAGGCGCCGTCCGAGTTCGCCATAGGCCAGCGCCTGGCCCTCTCGCAGCGTCACACGGACATCGAGCAGCTCGCGCACCGCCTGCCAAGCCGCGTCAGTGGGTGTTGACGCGTCAAGAGCCATGCGCGCGGCGGGGATGTCAAAGGCCGCTTCCGCCAGCGCCGCCCGCGACAGCGCCTCGAGCCAGGGCTCGCCGGCCACGGGCAGGCCGCGCTCAACGCTGTTCCAGAATGTGCGGATATCCGGCATGCGCCACGGCCTCTCGCGCGGAGATTACCCCAAGCGCCGACCCTAGAAAATTCCCACTCTGGCCAGGTAGTCGCTGCCAAAGCGCATCTTGGTTCCCGAGGCGTCGTCGGTCACGAGCACGCGGATCGTGCTTTTGGCCAGTTCGGGCGCGAGTTTGGAAAAATCAATCTCGCCCAGCCCCGGCGCCTGTTCGCCGTGCGCGCCCAGGTTATCGGCCAGATACACGCCCTTGAGACGCGGACCGAACTTCGCCAGCCATACGTCCTGCTTCACGATGCCCAGCTTTTCGAGCAGCGCGGCATTGCTCGTGGAATGCCAATAGCCCAGGTTCTTCTCGCGCAGGTCGTCAAATACATGCTGCATGCGCTCGGGCGTCAGCAGGCCAAAGGGCGACGAAGGCGGCATCAGGCAGATTGCAAGTCCGGGCAACTTCGCGTTCAGGCTATGCAGCGCGCGGCACAGGTTCTCGAGCTGGTCGTCCGCTTTGGCCTCGGGCGTTTGCAGCAGGTCTTTGGGCAACGGCGCGTTGCGCTCCTCGCGGTCGAGGTGTTCATCAAGCTGGATCTGGCGCTCCACCAGCGTCGGGAATTCGACATAGCCGCCCGTCAGCACCAGGTGGCTGGGCCTGGCGGGCGCCAATTGCTCGGCCGTTTCGAGCACCATGCGCGCCGAAGCGTCGCTGATTTCACGCGAGAGCGCGCCCATTTTCGCGTAGCCGGGCCGGCGGAAAACCACGGCCTTCTGGCGCGGCTCGGCCAGCCGCACGGCGCAAAGCTTCACGCGATGATCAGTGAACGCCTTGACGAAGCGCCCCAGCGGCGCCTGCGGGTTTTCAATCGTGAAATCGAAGTTCTCAAAGCCCAGCTCCTGCGCGGCACGGATGCGCTTGAGCAAGGTTTCGAGCCCCTTCTCATCCAGTTTGATCGTGACCGCTTTCATGTTCTCGATTGTCGATTGACGATTGGCGATTGTCGATTGGAAAGCACGGCGCAATGCCTTCAATTCCCGCAATTACGGGCCGCGCGCGGCTTCAGCTGCTTGCGGGCTGGCCAGTGTGTGTTAGCCTTCCCGCCACTGGCCCATGGTGTAATTGGTAACACACCAGATTTTGGTTCTGGTTTTCCTGGTTCGAGTCCAGGTGGGCCAGCCATTTAGAAGGCGCGCTTTCTAAATGTCCTGAGCAAGCGCAGGGAGTCGAAGGGCAGTATCCTGCGGGCTTCGGCAGCCGAGGCCACACGCACTCTCGAATTGATCGGCTTGGCCCTCCGCTCTTTTCCGGTTGGCAATGGGGTTCGGGCCCTTGTTCGCGAACTGCCGCGAATAAGAGCCACACGTGGCGTGCACCGCAGGGGCGACCCCTGGGTCGCCCCTACGTCTTCGTCCAATCCAGTGAATCCGGCCCGGCGGAATATGTTGCCGGCGTTCGGCCCGGCGTCTGTTCTTCGCCGGAT
>JADLFN010000060.1 GCA_020845475.1 Planctomycetota bacterium | reverse complement strand
TCAGCTCACGCCCGAGGAGAAGGCACAGGCCAAGGCTCAGCACGAAGAAGCCATGCGCGAGTACGAAAAGAAACTCGCCGCCTGGCGCATCGAGCTTGAGCAGTGGCGCATCAGCAAGCGCATGCGCAAAGACGCCGACGACTTGCTCGAGGAGCAGAAGCCGGGAGAATTCTTCCCGCGCCCTGCCCACGAGCCGGCCATCGGCACCACGCTTGCGCCGGCACCGACGCTGGAGCAATTGAAGGAACAGGCCCTCACCGCCAACGTAGTCGAGAAGCCCAAGGCGAAAGCCCTTTCGGCTTCGCTCAAGGCAGGCAAGGCCCCGGTTGCACCCGCCCCCGCTTCGACTGCGCTCAGCGCAGGCAAGGCGGCGCCTGCGCCGACACTGCAGCCGACCGAGAGCTGTTCCCACGAGGAAGAGCACCTCGAAACGGCCGCACAACTCGGCTACGGGCTCGACAAGAACCAGGTCACCTTTGGTTGGTGACCCTGAGCCTGTCGAAGGGTGACGTTCGGCTGGTAAGCAGGCGCAGAAAGGAAAGAGAGGGCGCGCGGCAAAACGGCCACGCGCCCTCTTTTCATTTAACCCCAAAACGACACGCCCAAAGAAACCACGGCCCGTGAAGCGGAGAAATCCGCCCCGCGGGCCTTTTTTCGTTTTTCCAACGGTGGCGCGCCGGGTAGCGCGAATATGAGTAATAACCAAAACTCACAATGAAAATGAACCGGCCACCTAAGTTTGCTGCCTCTTTGAACTGAGGCGACCGCAAGTCCCGTCTGGCTTTGTCGCCCGTGGGGTTGGCAGGTTAAGAGATGATGAACTCACTGCCGGATTTGCGGGGCGCCCATTGGCTACGTCGATTCCTGAAGAAGCCGATCTACAAACAGACCGACGAACTTCCGAAACCACAAGCCACTCTGCAGAGCGAGAGCTTGGAGTTCAGGCTCTTCGGGCAGCCCATCAGCAAGAATGGCGAGCACACGGCCATGGCAGTGCTTTCCGTCGCAGGAACAACCCAAACGAAGCCCCTTGAGCATGCGGATGCGGTGACGCCATGCAGGCGAGTGGGTCGAAAGCCGCTTCCGAAGGAACGAAGCGAAAACCAGTTGCGCCTGTTCCGGCCGGCTGCGCAGGTTCTCCGTAAACGGATTTTCCCAAGGTGAGCGAAAGCGCTCGGCGATGTGATCGGCACCCAGAATCTGCTCACCGATGTAAACGTCATACCGGCCATCCGCGGCCTTATGCACGGTCGTCTTGTCCCGGCGTTTGGGGTTAGCTGTGCGAAAGGCAGAGGGGACGTATTTGAACATCGTGCACGATCACTGGCTGCGCGCAGCCAAGGCTTCAAGGGCGACTTTGCGGATCTCTTCATCCAGGCTGCCGGCTAGCTGGCCAAGCAGCTGAAGCGCGCGTTCGTCCTTGACCTTTGAGAGCAGCGCAATAGCGCGGATTCGCTCGGATTTCTCGCCGTCTTCGCGCGACGCCACTTCGATGACCTTGGCGCGGGCGCGATCATCGTCGGTGAAAGCCAACGCATCCACGGCCAAGAACCGGTACGCGGCCTTGCTGTCGGCGACTTCGATCAGGTCGGGAACCAACTCGGGCAACGGGTGTTTGCGCGCCTCGCGCAGCGACTGTTGGACCACGCGCGGATTTCCCGCACCGATACCCGCACGGATCACCTCTGCAAGCGCAGCCGCGCCGCTCTTCGCAGCCAGCCCCACGCTCTTGTCGAGCGCCAGCAGCTGAACGTCCTCGCTGGCATCTGCAATCATGGCCTTGCGCAGCACGGGCGTTTTGTGGTCGGCCCAGGGCTGTGATGCGGCCCACTCAATCAACTCCCTGCGCTCGCCAGCGTCGCGCAGATTGTTCATTTCATAGTCGGCGAGTTCAGCGGGCGTCATCTTGCTTGTGGGGTCGATCACGCGGTCGCGCCAGGACTTGGGCGCCGCATCGACAACCTCTACTCTTGCCATCGGTACCCGCTCATGCGCAGGCTGGGTAAGCACGATCCAAGTGGCAACAAGGCCCACCGTGATCCCAAAGGCCAGACAGGCAACAAGCGGTTTCTTCATGGCAGCCCCACGAAACTAGTTCGATCGTGAATTATCAGGTTTGAGCTGGATCAGGCCCTGTCCTATTTGCGGAAATGTCGGCGTGGGTAAGTGATTAATTGGGTGGAGAAAATGCCTCTTCCTCAATGCGGCTGCTGGCCGCGGAGGGGAAGAAGTCATGAGTGGAGTTTCGAAAGGTGTTGAAGGGAGAGATGGAGAACATGGGCCCGGGCTGCATGGCCGCGACTCGTTGGCTGGCCAACGGAGTCCAATTAATGGTGACGCAGCGGAAGAGGTTTGTGAGCAGCCGAGTCAGGACTTCGCTGACACACCCCATGAAGAGCTTGGCAGGGAATTCGAGGACGAAGAAAACCTGGGGCGCGAGTACGAGAGTGTTCCCTCCGAATCTGTGGTCAGCATCTACGAAGAGCTTGCGCAAAGCCGCGCCCGCGAATCTGCGTCACAAGCCGGTGACTCGACTGCGCCGCGCACTCCGCAGCGTCGCAAGTTTCCCCCGAATGATCCCCGCCATAACGCGCCGCTGATCGGCAAGCCCAAGCCGCGCGCATTGCATCTCCCCCAGCCGCGCACGACGTTCACCGCGCAGCAGCGCCTCTTGATCCTGGACATCTGGATTCGTTCAGCCTTGCCGGCCGGCGACTTCGCGCCGCTGGTCGGC
>JADLFN010000059.1 GCA_020845475.1 Planctomycetota bacterium | reverse complement strand
TTAGATGACTGCCATTACTCGACGTCGCCAGGCTTGATCTCTCGAACCTGCTCGAAGTTCTTGCCCACGATTTTCAACATTACAATGTTCTTGCGCGGGTTACGCTTGGCGTCGAGATCAAACGTACCCGTGGCACCTTTGAAGTCCTTAAGCGCAGCCAGCCCCTGCGTGATCTGGTCGCGCGAGACGCCGCCCTTGGCCTCGGCGGCCTGCTTGATGGCGTAGATGGCGTCATAGCCCAGCGCCGCAAGGCTGTTTGGCTCATGGCCGAACTTCTTCGTGTATGCCTCTACGAACGACTTGGTCTTTGCGTTGTCAGTCTTGGGATTGTAGTGGTTGCCGAAGTAGCAGCCCTCAAGTTTGCCGTCAGAAAGCGGCACCAGTGTGGGGCTTTCCCAACCGTCGCCGCCAAGCATCTGCGCATCAACGCCCTGCTTGCGCAATTCCTTGGCCATGGCCGCCACTTCTTCGTAATAGAAAGGCATGTACACGAGATCCACTTTCGCCTCAGACTTCGCGATGTTGCTGACGATCGTGCTGAAGTCCTTCTCGCCCGGGGGCCATTCCTGATCGGGGATGCACTTGCCGCCTAACTTCTCGAAGCGCGCCTTGAAGAACCGCCCCAGGCCCTGGCTGTAGGCGCTGCCTTTTTCAAGAACCACAACGGCCGTTTTCGACTTCATGTCCTTGATTGCAAACTCGGCGCAGGCCGCACCTTGAAAGTCGTCAATAAAACACACGCGGAAAATGCGGTCGCCAATCTCCGTGACTGTCGGATTCGTCGAAGACGGAGTGACCATGGGAATGCCGTTCTGCTGGAATGTCGGGGCGGCCGCCTTGGAGAGACTGCTGGCAACAGCTCCAACGGCTACGTTCACCTTGTCGTCCGTCGCCAGCTTCTTGGCGGCCGTTGTTGACTCGCCTGAATCGCTCTTGATGTCGTAGGTAATGAGCTTGATCGTATTGCCGCTGATGCCGCCCTTGGCATTGATCTCCTCTGCGGCCAACTCGATCCCGCGGTTAGTGGCCTTGCCAAATTCAGCGACACCACCGCTCAGTTCAAGGAATACGCCCACCTTGACTTCGCCCCCTCCCTTGCCATCACCGCCGCCGCCGGCGTCGTTGCCTTTGTCTTTGCAGCCGGCGAGATAGAACAATGCCACCGTAGCCAGCATGATTGAGGCAAATGCGAATATCCTCTGCATTGCGGATCTCCGTTCGGGTGCGACAGGTTTGAGTTGTGACGGGCGGCAAGAATAGCTGGCTTGCGCGCTGCCTCAAGAGTCTTCAGGCTTGTTACGTTATTTCGCCTTGGCCACGTCCTCGGCTTTCAGTTCGCGATCGAACGTTATCGCTTCGCCTTTGGCACGGAAAAAGAACACGCTCTTTTTCGTGACGCGCTTTTCGTCCATGCTCATGAGGCCCGTTGCGCCCTTGAATTCTTTCAGCGACGCCAGCGCGTCCGCCACTTCTTTACCGGTGGTCGTCTTGGCGTCCATGAACGCCTTCTTCAGCATCATCAGCGCGTCATAGCCGAGTGCCGCCAGGCTGTCAGGTTGCGCATCATGCTTTTTTCGAAAGGCTGCTACGAATTCTTTGGCGTCGTCGGAGGCTGCGTTGAAGTGACCAACCCAGTATGCGCCATCGAGGGCTTTGCCGCCAAGCTTCACGATCTGATCGGAGTCCCAACCGTCGCCGCCCAGAATCGTGCCGGTGTAGCCCTGCTGGCGCAACTCCTGTGTGATCATCGCGGCATCGGAGTAATACACGGGCGCAAAAACCAGGTCGAGCTTGGAAAGGTCGCCCAGTGCCTCAACCACGGGCGCCCAGTCGTTGGTGCCTGATCCATAGTTGTTCTCGGCGACGATCTCGCCACTCAGCTCTTTGGCCCTTTTCTTGAAACTCTCGGCCAGCGCCTTGGAGTAGGCGCTGTCTCTCTCAGTGAGGACGGCAATCTTGCTTTTCTGCAGGCGCTGGCGAGCGAACACGGCGCAGGCCTCACCCTGTTGTTTGTCTGCGAAGCAGGCCCGGAACAACCACGGATTGCCCTCGGTCAACGTGTCGTTCGTAGAACAGGGCGTAATCAGCGGAAGCTTGGCGTCCTTGAACAGCCGCGCCGCAACCAGGGTGTGGCCCGATGCCACGTCGCCGATGGCCGCACATACTTTGTCTTCGTTAATCAATTTCTTGGCCGCGGCTTCAACTTTGGCCGGGTCGCTGCGAGTGTCGATGACCTTGAGCTTGATTTGCGCGCCCTTGATGCCACCCGCCGCGTTGATCTGTTCTGCCGCGAGCAGCACGCCCTGATGCGCCGACTTGCCAAAATCGGCAATCGATCCAGAAAGCGGCAACATCACGCCAACCAAAATGGGATCCTTTGCCGCCGGCTGGGCTTCGCACGACGGCCTGAGCGCAAGCAACGCCACACAAAGCCCTGCCAAGATCGCCACTTGTCTCATGCACGCTCCCGTTTGACAGCGGCCTCTATTTTGGCTTAGTGGGCGTTTCATGTCGCTCCTTACACGGTGAACACATGCCTGACCTCGAAGCCGCGCTGAAACAACCGCTTGGCGGTGATTACCAGACTTGCGGCCTGAAGAAACCCTTCCACGTTGAAGAACGCAATGGCGACATTCATTGCTTTGTGGGCTTCCGCAACAAGATGGCGAACTTTGAGGAAGAAGCGAACGTCATTTTCTGGGAGCGCGACCGCGTGATTCGCGAGGCCTATGCTTTCATCAAGGCACAAGGCGAAGTGAAGCTGGGCCCGTGCCGCGAGGAGACCTTTCCCGATCCCGACTCCCTTGAGGCCTTTCTGCGCACTTTCTCGACCAACGGGAACCTGGCCAGCTATTTCCCGCCGCTGCTCGAAAAACTGGGCCTGTGCGAAGTCTCCAAGAAGTCCCGCACGTTGTATATTAAAGCCAAGGAGTAGCGCGCCGTTGCCTTGCAGGTCGGCCATGAACGAGAAATCCATCAGGCTGCCGGATATTTCACGCGCAATCCCGGTGTTCCCGCTGCCGGATGTCGTGCTGTTTCCCCACGCGCACCTGCCCCTGCATATTTTTGAGGCGCGCTATCGCAGGATGATCGAGGATATCGTTGAGCAACAACCGCGCGAACGCCTGCTGGCCATGGGCACGCAAATGCCCGAAGCCAACGCCGAAACGCTGGGTGAGCCGCCCGTTTTCAACATTGTGGGCCTCGGCCGCATGGTCGATTTCAACAAGCTGCCAGATGGCCGCTATCTCGTGATTCTGCAAGGCCTCGGCCGTGCGCGGCTAGTGAAAGAAATCGAGAATGGCAGGCCCTATCGTGAGTTTGTGATGGAGTGGGTCGAAGAAACCATCGCCAGCGTGGCAAGCTGGCGCAACGGCCTGGCGACGGAGTTGAAAGCACTGGCGCTGCATGCCCTGCGCGAAGGCGGCGAGAAGTTCAGGCAACTGATCACCGATGAAAACGACCTGAGCGCGCTCGTGGATCAGATCAGCGCCTACATGCCGTTTAGCGTCGATTTCAAGCTGGTGCAACTCGCCAACCCCAACGTGCTGGGAAGAACCGCCCACGTTATCGCCGAACTCGAAGCCCGCATGTCACCCGCCCGCAACAAACGCATAAGAGTCAACGACGAACCGGAAGTGAATTAACACTGCTTGAGCTGCTTGTCGCGCCAGTCGATGAGCCATGGCTCGACGCCTTGGAATTCGTCGAGTCTTTCGAAGTGTTCGCGGGCTCTCTTGGATTCGCCCAGCCTTCGGTAGAGTTCGCCCAGCAGGTAATGGACCACCGGCAAGTCGGCGGTGTCGAATTCCTGGGCGGCCAGGGCCAGCTCGAAGTATTTGACGGCCTTTTTGCGGGCGCTCTTTTCTTCTTCTTCGGGCTCGCCGTCCATGCGCGAGCACCACGTTGCCTGCAAGTACAGGTCGGCGATCTGCGCGCTCTTTTTGCCGCTATACATGGCAATCAGGGCCGCACGCCTGTAACGCTCGGGGCCGCCCAGCCTCTGGCCTTCCTGCCACTGCAAACCTGCAAGCACGCGCTTGACGCTTTCGGCCTTGGCGGGATCAAGATTCCGGTAGTCGGCCTCGAAGCCAACAAAGCCGCACCCGGGGCAAACGTGAAGGAACGCGGGCAGAGGGTTGGCGCCAAGGTAGCGCGGGCAGAAATCGGACTCTTTCTCGCCTACCGAGAAACTCGTGACCATCTGCGACTCGAACTCTCGAACGCACAGCGGGCACTTGAGCGATTTTGGCACCATCATGGTCATGCGCGCGGCCCCGCGACCAGCTACTTGCCTTGCTCCACCATGCGCGTCGCGTAACGCATGAGTTCGTCGCTGCGCACGTCGTAGCGGTAAATCTTGCCCTTGGAATCAACGAGTATGCCAAACGGAATCGCGTTGATGTCGAGGCGCTTGATCAGTGTGCCCTCGGCCTCGCGGTCTTCCCAGGCCACGGTTGTGCCAAGCGGGTTGCGCTTGAGCCACTGTTCGAGCGCGGGTTTGCTTTCGTTCACGCTCAGCGCCAGCACGGTGAAGCCGCGATCCTTGAGCTTGTCGTTGACGGCTTTGACATAGCCCAGCTCTTCCAGGCACACGCCGCTGTTGGAGTCCCACACGAAGAGCAGCATCGGCTTGCCCTCGAAGTCGGAGTTGGCAATTGCCCTGCCATCGAGCGTGGCGAGCGCAAAGCGCGGCATCTCACGGCCGATCCAGTCCAGATCGTCGAGCTGGCGCTCGATGTATTGCTTGGCCTCGGCGTTCTTGCGCACTTTCTCCATTTTCAGGATCGCGTTGAGGGCTTCCTCGGCTTCCTGCGTTTTGTCGATGAACAGCAGCACGCGCACGCGCAGGGTGCGGGCGAAATCGGCTTCGTCGCTGCCGGGAAACTGCTTGATAAAGGTGTCGAGCGCGAGCAGGGCTTCATCCTCGCGACCGGCCATGCGCGCAAGCGTTTGGGCTCGCGCGAAGTGAATGTCTTTGGCGCGCTCGCTGCCGGCGTGCTCCTTGAGGTAGCTGTCGGCGGCCTTCACGGCGTCGTCGAATTTCTCCTCGTGGCGCGAAAGCGTAAGCACGATTTCGTAACGCGCGGGCTCGAGGTCTTTGGCGTTGGGAAACTTGTCGAGGTATTTGCGCAGCACTTCGACGTACTCAAGATCGATTTTCTTTATCGCGGTGAAAATCGCCTGCCGGTCCTCGGGTTTGGATTGCGCATCCCTGGCGAGGCGGTCGAGCTTGGTCTGCTCGATTTCGTAGCGCTTGGCGAAACACTCGAATATGACGTTATAGGAATCAAACTCCTTGGGCGCCTCGAGTTCCGGCTCGCCCCTCGGGGCTTCCTGCGCGATTTGTGTGGATGAAACCAGCAGGCTCAGCGCGGCTGCGCAACTTGCCATGGCGATGCGTTTGAACATGACGACCTCCTGCGCCCCGCCTAAGGTTCGCACTTGCGGGGCATACGTCAAGGGGCGCGGGGGCGCTGCCGGAAATGCGGCAGTCAGACCTTCTTGTGAATGCGAGTCTGGCGCTTGATGGTCTTGGTCTTCTTGAGGGGATCTTCAATGGTGGGGTCGGGCAACTCATCGCCCGCAGGAGCCAGCTCCGCTGAGAGCAAGGGCGCCGTGGCCTTTTCGGGCGGCTTTTCAGGGGCAACGCTGGTCGGGTCGTCCTGCTTGTCGTCTGTGGGGAGCTTGTCGGTGACTCTTTCAGATTTCGGCTCCGACATGGCCTCGGCGACGAGCGCCTTGACCTCATCAAAATTCAGCCCCGACATCGTGGAATCGTCGTGCACTTCCACGGCTTCCTCGGGCCGCTTGGTTTCGCGGCGCGTCACTTTGCCCGTGCCTTTGCCGGATACCTTGTCGCGCGCCACTTTGAGCGCATTCACCAGACGATAGACGTCGTCGTCGGTGTGAGCCGCGCTCACGGAGACGCGCAGCATGGCCTTGCCCTTGGGCACGGTGGGATAACGCATGGGATGCACAAGCATGCCCTGGTTCTCAAGAATCTCGGAGTATTGCAGCGCCTTGCTTTCATCGCCGACCATGATCGGCACGATGTGGTGTTCACCCTTGGGCTCAAAGCCGGCGGCGCCAAGCTTGGTGCGCAGCGTGCGCACGAGCCCTGCCAGCTTCTGGCGCATAGCCTCGCCTTCGGCGCTGACGATACGCAGAGCTTCGATGTTTGCCGCGGCCAAGGTGATCGGCATGGCCGTAGTGTAAATGAAAGGGCGCGATGAATTGATCAGGAACTCCCGCAGCTCGCGCGTGCAGGCCACAAAACCGCCGAAGCTGCCCAGCGCCTTGGAGAATGACCCGGTCACGACATCAGTTCGCGCCGAGATATTCTGGAGTTCGGCCACGCCGCGGCCGCGTTTTCCCAGCACGCCGTTGGCGTGTGCGTCGTCCAGCACCAGCAGCGCATCAAAGCGTTCCGCCAGCTGCATCACGCGCGCGCAATCCAGCACGTCGCCTTCCACGGAAAACAGCGTGTCGCTGACGATCAGGCGTTTGCCGGTCGCCGGCGAAGCCGCAAGCTGGCGCTCCAGTTCATCGTAGCCGAGATGTTTGTACACGCGCACTTCCGCGCCGCTGAGGCGGCACGCGGCTATGATGCTGGCGTGGTTCATCGCGTCTGAAAACACCGTGTCGCCCGCGCCCGCCAGCGCCGAAATCACGCCCAGGTTCGTTTGATACCCGGAGCCAAAGGCCAGCGCGGCATCACTGCCTCGGAACTTGGCCACCGCGTTCTCAAGCTCGTTGTGAACGATGCTCGTGCCCGTGACGATTCGCGAGGCTCCCGCCCCCCACCCGTAGCGGCCTGCGGCGCGCGCCGCAGCCTCGGCAATGCGCAAATCGCCCGCGAGGCCGAGGTAATCGTTGCTTGAAAAGTTGACCAGCTCCTGCGAACCGGCCAGCACGCGGCCGGCCGCCTGATGGCGCAACAGGCGCAGCTTGCGACCGACGTTGTCGGATGCGGCCTGTTTGCGTTGTGCACCAAAGAACTCTTGCCAGATCTGCGGAATCACGCTGCGCGCTCCCTGATGTTCCTAGTGTATGTAGCGCAAGCGCGGAACAAAAGCGGCAGATTGCACAGTGCGAATGCACATTCCGGAAACCCCGCCGCTGAATTGCGCCATGTCATACCGGTTGCGGCTTTTCAAGCCGCGTTCGCCATCCCACAATCCGCGCAGAGACCCGCGAGGATTCACACCATGCCCACCGTCGAATGTGTTCCCAATTTCAGTGAAGGCCGCCGCCCGGAAGTCGTTGCGGCCATTGAGCAAGCCGCGCGCGAGGTGCCGGGTGTGCGGGTGCTGGGCATGGAGCGCGACGCCGACCACAATCGCTGCGTGCTCACATTTGCCGGCGAGCCCGCTGCCGTGGTGGATGCCGCCGTGGCCTGCGCGAAAAAGGCCGCCGAGCTGATTGACCTGCGCAACCACTCGGGCGAGCACCCGCGCATGGGCGCCACAGACGTGATTCCCTTTGTGCCGATCGAGGGCATCGACATGCCCGCGTGCGTGGAGCTGGCGCGGCGCTGTGCACGGCGCATTGGCGATGAACTGGGCATCCCGGCCTTTCTCTATGGCGAAGCGGCCACGCGCGATGAGCGCAAGAACCTGGCCAACGTGCGCGAGGGCGAGTTTGAAGGCCTGCGAGAGCTCATTGGCAAAGACCCCGCAAAAACGCCCGAATTCGGCCCCCACCAGATGCACGCCAGCGCCGGCGCGACGGCCGTGGGCGCGCGCTTCTTCTTGATCGCGTATAACGTCAACCTTGAATCGCGCGACCTGAAGCTGGCCAAACGCATCGCTAAGGCGATCCGCGAAAAAGACGGCGGCATGAAGGGCGTGCGCGCGCTGGGTCTTGAACTCAAGGACCTCGGCTGCGTGCAGGTTTCCATGAACCTCGTGGACTACCGCCAGACATCGCCCGCACAAGCCTTCGCGCGCATCGCCGAGCTGGCCGCCGCCGAAGGCGTGCAGATCCGCGAAAGCGAAATCATCGGCCTCTTGCCGCAGGAAGCACTGGAGCTGTGCGCGCGCCAGACCATGCAGATGAAAAACCTGCAAGGCATGGAAAACGCCGGCCAGGTGTGGCTTAACCAGTTCGCAGCCGAAACCCTCAAGCTCAGAGAATTCGCACCACAGGAGCAGATCATCGAACTCAAACTCGCTGACTTTCAGCCCGCGCCGCAGGAGCGTTTCTCTTACCTGCGCGACGTGGCCCGTTTCCTTGACGACCTCGCCTCTGCGGCACCCACACCCGGCGGCGGCGCGGCAGCGGCCGTGCTTGGCGCCACAGGCTGCGCGTTGGGCGAGATGGTCGCCAATCTCACCGTGGGCAAAAAGAAATACGCCGACGTTCAGGAGCAGGTGAAGAACGACCTCGCCGCGCTGGAAAACCTGCGCCCGAAAGTGCTCGAGATGTTCATTCTCGACGCGCAGGCCTTTGACGGCTTTGGCAAAGCCGGCGCCATGCCCAAAGAGACCGAAGAGCAGAAAGTCGCGCGCAAAGCCGCCATGCAGGCCGCTTTGAAGGGCGCCACCGAATCGCCCGAAAAAACCGCGCGGCTTGGCGTGGAGGCATTCAAGCACGTGGCGGCGATTGCGAAGGTGGGCAACAAGCACGCGATTTCAGATTGTGGTGTAGGCGCGCTTTCGCTCTTTGCGTGCATCAACGCCGCCGTGCTGAATATGAAAATCAACCTGCCCGGCATTGAAGACGCCGATTTCAAGGCACGCTTCAGCAAACTCGCCGATGCCTACGAAGGCGAAGCGAGGACGCTGCTAGATGAAACACTGGCCGTGGTGCACAAAGCCATCGGCAGTTGAGCGGTTCAGGGTTTGCCGAGGCGGTCGAAGGGGTAGATGCGGAACAGCACGCGGCCTTCGATTGAACTCATGTGCAGCCACAGCTTGTTGTGGCCGGAGAGATTCTGCGGCGATCCGCCGTACTTGGCTTCGCTCTTGCCGACTTCGATGTCGAGCCACTTGCGGCTGTCGTTGGAATGGCTGCGGTTGTCGCCCATCACGAATATGCGTTGGTCGGGCACCGTCAGCTCACGCCCTTCCTCGAGCACGTCCGGCAGCGGGCCGCTGTCGTAGGACTTGCGCGGCTTGCCGTCCTGTTCGCCAAGGTAATGTTCATCGACTTCCTTGAATTCACCCTGTCCGTCAATCTTGATCCAGAGCTTGCCCTTGTCGAGCTTGATCACGTCGCCCGGCAGCGCAATCAGGCGCTTGACCAGCTCGCTTCCTGGATTCTCGGGGCTGCGCACCACAATAATGTCGCCGCGCGCAAAGCGCGGGTGCATGAACTCCGGCAGCCAGTTCGTCCAGCGGCCATCGAGATTCGCAAGATGCGCCGTGACGCGCTCGACCACCAGGCGATCGGAGGGATCCTTGGCGCCCTGGGGATCCTCGGCGCCGCCCTTGAGCGTTGGCTCCATGCTCGGGCCGTTCACTTCGCTCACTTGCAGCACGTAGGCGCGTAACAGCAACACCAGTAACACCAGCTTGATGACCTCGACCACCAGATTCTTCACCATGGTCATCGGCGAAGCCTTGCGCTTGCTTTTTTTGTCCTTGAGGCTGCCTGAACGCGCAAAGCCTTTGGTTTCGTCCTCAAGCTGCTGCTCAGTCCATTCGTCAATCTCTTCGTCTTCTTCGACGACGGTGCCGCCCATCAATTTCATGCGCAACGAGTGCCCGATCTTGCCCATCCAGGAGCGCGGCGCGGTGGTTTTCGCCGCGGGCGCCTTGGCTGATCTTGGCGCACGCCCGGCCTTGCCCGCACCGCCTCTGTCTTTGATCGACTTGCCCTTGAGCGCTTCATCCGTGAGGTCCGCGCGCACGGCCACAGGCACGACGCGCCCGCTGTCGGTCATCTTGGTTTTGACGCCCAGATCTTCAGCGGGCAGCGCGGGGAAATCCGTCGCTGCGTACTCCTCCCAGCCCACGTGCTCGGCATCGGTCGTGTTCTTGCGGCTCTCGGCCAGTTCATCTTCCGGCTCGGCTTCTTCGGGCACTGGGGGCGGCGCCTGCGGCACTTCATCGGTGCGCAGGATGCCGCCCGGCGTCAGCACCACACCACTGCGCGGGCGCGCTTCAGGCGCGGCGCCTGCGCCGGGGCGCTCGATTACGGGCATGCCCGGGCTCAGGCCCGGGCCGCGCGTTTTGTCGGTGGCTTTGCCGACGGGGGCCACGGGGCGCGTGGCATCGTTGGGGGCGCGCAGTTTACGGGGCTGCGGCGCCTGCGCCGGCTGTTCCAGGTGCTTGAAGAAGTCGTTGCTGCCGGTATCCCTGGACATGTCTTCCCGCCAATGGCCCCACTCTGATTACGCAATGCTACCGCAACTTTTCAGAATACCCAACGCCCGCGGCCAAGCCTTAGTCGCCAAAGGGGTCGAGGTCTTCGGGGCCTGAATCAATCGGCGCACCGGGCTTTTTCTCGCTCACGCCCGTTGCCGCGTCTTCACCCAGCTTGAGTTCGTTGTCGTCGCCCAGCGGATCGGGTGTGGAGCCGAGCGTGCTTTCGTCCAGGTCGCCCCTGGCAGCGGCGTCTTCGCGCGCAACGGCGGTGCTGTCCGTGGCGGAAAACCCGCCTGATGTAGTGACCGGCGTGGTTCCGGGTTGCTCTTCAAGCGCCACGTTAGCGCTTTTTTCCGGTGCATCTGCTTTGTCGCTGACGGGGGCGTAAAGCCCCGAGTCATGGCCGGCGACCGTGGGATCGTAACCCTGCTCCAGCTTTTCGCCGGGTGCCACCGGCTTGGGAATCTCGGAGGTGGTCTCAGCAACCGCACCCTGCCTGCCGGACGCGGCTTTCTGGCCGCCGGGATAATACTTCTTGAGCGCGGCATCAATTTCATCAGACGAGGTCACGAATACCTTGACCTTGCGGCCCGTCAGGCTGCGCAACTCGAGCAAGCGCTGCGGCTCAAAAGGCATAGCCGCAGCCACCAGAAGAATCTTGCCCAGCACGGAAATGGGAATCACGCGATAGGCGCGAGCCACGGCCGGCCGCAAAGTACCAAGCGCCGACTCCGTGGGAATAACGCTGCCCAGATCCACGGGCGCGACGCTTTCGTGGCGGGCCAGGAAGCGGTAAAGCGACTCCTGCCCGGTGAACCCCGAGTTGTTCAACAGCGACATGATTTCTTCGCGCGCTTCCTTCGGGTCGGCGCTTTTCAGCGCCTCTTCAACTTCCTCCACGGTGATCACACCCTGCAGCCAGAGCATGTAGCCCACCAACTGCTCCATTTCTTCGTGGGCCGCCGATTCACGCGCCTGCTGATGGTCGTCTGCAAGGTCTGCGGCGCTGACTTCATCTTCCTCATACACCGTTTCGCCACCGCTGCTTTCAGCCGCACCTTCTTCAGTGCCGAAGTCCACGGGCTTTTCGTAACCCAGATCATCGGATGGCGGCGCGGCCTGGGGTGCAGGCGGCGCGTAAGTCTGCGCCTCTGGAAACTGGGGCGGCGGCGGAACATATGCGGGCTGCGCCACGTAAGGCTGCGGCTGAACCGGGATGGGCAGAACCGGAGCCGCGCTCATGGGCGGAAGCGGTGAAATCGGGATCGGGGCAATCGGGCCGCGCTGCTGCGGTGTGGTGGGCGTGCGCGACGCGCCGACTTCGCCGTAGGTGCCCTGCTTGACCTTGCGGGTGTCGTAGTCCATGCCGCGGCGCTCGTGCTCGCGACGTTTGACTTGATCCATCAGGGCTTTGCCTTCAGCGCCGAGCAACTCTTCAGCGCTGACGCCGGCCAGAGTGCTGCCGCGAACAGACGGCGGTGGAGGCGGCATGTCCGGTCGCTTGGCGACATCGGGTCCCTTGGCCAAAGCACTGACTGGCGGCATGACCTGGGCGGAAGGCGGCGGCGGAACGGCCGGCCTGCGATCAGATGTCATGCTGTCGAGGGCGCGATTATTGTCGCCCATGACGCCGCCGCCGGGTTTGGGAACACGGCGCGTGCCCTTGCGGCGCGCCATCATCTCATTGGGATCGTAGGAGGAGCCGCCGAGGCTGCCCATTTCGCCCGTGGGCGGGCGCTTGGCCAGTTCATCTGTTTTCTTGCGGCCAAAGAGGTCGGCTTTGTCGTCTTTGCCCTTGACCATGCGCGTGTTGCTGAAGGTCGGGCCAGTCTTGCTGCGCATGCGCGCGCCGATGCCGTCCATACGAGCGCCGGGCGCCAGTCGCGGGCCATCCTGCCGCTTGGGCGGCTCAAGAGAAAGCATCTGCGTGTTGCGCTTGCCCGAGGGGCCCTGGGGCGCCTGCGGCCGAGGCGCGGGCGCGCGTTGCTCGCCCGTGGGCGGGCGCTTTTGCGGCGCGGCTGCCTGAGAAGTCGTCTCAGGCTCAGCCTGCGGAATGTCAACTTTGGGCAATGGCGGTAGTTTGCCCAAGGGCGCCTTGGGCGCGGGCTTCTGGGGATTGTTGCCTTCGGGACGTCGCGGAGGTGGAAGAGCCATTGGAACCTGTCTTCTTCGTCGTCAAGCTGCCTCGGCGCCAAACAAGCGCCAAAACGGCGGGATGCTAAACACGAAAAGCAAACGCACAAGAAAAAGCGCCTTTTGCTTTCAGCGCATTTGCCCTAACTCTCGTTTGCGCTTGACGCTAGAGCAATGGTGTTGTATCACCAATCAACCATTAGTTCTACTCTGCACTGGAAACTAACACACTTCATGGAAGGCTCGGGGATTGTTTCGTTATCCTCGTTGATGCCTTTGAGCCGTCGGAGGACCCAGCTTGACCGACCTGCGCTTTGATATCACGCCTATTGACGCCTTGGCGAACACCGCCCGAGTTGTGGTGGAGGGCGCCATTGACGCAACCACCGTCATCTCCTTCGAGTCGCAGCTCAAGCAGTTGCAGGAGGATGGATACTGCAACTTCGTGCTCGACATGCAGGGCATCAAGTACGTGAACTCCACGGGCCTTGGCTCGCTGGTAGCCACTGCGGACAACCTTGAAAAGGTTGGAGGCGGCTTGGCCCTGATCAAGGTTCACCCCAAGGTCAAGGTCGTCTTCGACATGCTTGGCCTCAATTCGTTCTTCCGCATTTTCACGAACGAAGAAGAAGCCGTCGGGTTCCTGGCTTCGCGCGGCGGTGGTGCAGAAGCGCCGCCCGCAGCGCCCGCGCCGCAGCAGCGTGCACCGGCACAGCCGGCCGCTCCGCCCAAGGGCCAGACGCGCCCAGTGCAGGCGCAGCCGCCTGCCCAGCGCGCTCCCGCTCAACCGGCGCAGCAACCGGGCTGGGGACAGCCCGCGCCCGCGCAGCGTCCGCCCACGGGCCAGTTCCAGCAGCCGCGCCAGGCCCAGCCGCAATATGGCGCCCCGCAGCAGCCGGCGCAGCGCCCGCCGACGGGCCAGTTCCAGCAGCCGCGCCAGCCGCAGTACGGCCCGCCGCCCGGCTGGATTCCGCCGTCTCGTGAGAACCCGCAGGTCGTGAGCTGCCCCAACTGCGGCGCATCGTTCAAGGTCAGCCAGACGGGCCGCTACAAGTGCCCAAGTTGCACGACGGCGTTCGTCGTCGATCCGCAAAACGGCGTCGAGCTTGCTCCGGCAACCAGCCAGCTCACGCTCGCGTTTACGCCTGAGTGCAAGGACGGCTTCTACCTGTATCTCGGCGCGATGATGCGGCGCAGCGGCTACAACGAGCAGGACAACAACCAGATGCGCCAGGCCATGGAGCAGATTCTGCTTGGCGTACTCCAGAATTGTTATCAGGGCCGCATCTATGAGTCATTCGCGGTCGCCTTCCTGCCCGCGCGCCGTAATCTCCAGATCAAGTTCATCGTCAACGGGCCCACGCTGCAGGGTGATCCACGGCCTTACTTTCCCATGGCCGCGCAGATTATGCCCGACCTCGCCATGCGTCCGCATCCCAAGGGCGGCACGGTGATCGTTATGAGCCTGAGGCGGTAATCATTCGTTCAATGTTCGCGAGCGGCGGGTTTCCCGCCGCTCGTTCTTTTTCAGCCACACTGAAATTCGCAGCCGCAAATCGCCAACCGCTGGATGTAAAAACGACTTCCTTCTTTTCGTTTGGCGTTTTGCGTTTAGCGTTCTGCCTGTAAATGCTCGATTGGTTCTCCAGTCCCTCGTTCCTGTGGCTCGGCCTTCTTGCCGGCCCGGTCATTCTGTTGTTCATGCTGCGCCATAAACCCGTGGTCAAGCGCGTGCCGACCACGCTGCTCTGGGCCGGCGCGGCTCAACTCAATGTCGCCACTTCGCCGTTTTCACGCCTGCGCAAATCCCTGTCGCTGCTTCTGATGTTGCTGTTGCTGCTTTGCCTTGTACTGGCTCTTGCCGGCCTGCGCATACCCAACGCCCGGACGCGCGGTCTGCCCCTCGTCGTCGTCATTGACACCACCGCATCCATGCAAACGGCGACGCTTGACGGCTCAAGGCTTGACGTGGCCAAAACGCGCGCGGCTGAACTGATCGATGCCGCCGGAGACTGCCCGATTACCCTTCTCGCGTGGAATGGCTCGCTGCTGCTGGCCGCACCCGCCGATTGCGAACCCAGCGTGGCCAAAGCGGCGCTTCGGAAGGTGGCTGCGTCTGACCACGGAGCCAGCGACGAAGCGCTGCTGCTTGCGCTCAAGCCGCACTTTGAAACCAAGCGCCAACAGCGCGTGGCGCTTGTCGCCGATCACAAGCCCGGTTCGACTCAGGCGGAATACGTGTTCGTGCCTGCGGGCGCGCCGGCCGCCAACGCGGGTATTGTGGCGGCCGGTGTCACGGACGCCGGCTCGGGTGCGGCCGACTTGTTCTTTGGCCTTGAGTTGCACGGTGCCGAGCGTCAACGCGTGACATTGAAACTGGAGCGAGTCCTTGACGCCGGCGAGCAGCCGGGCTTTGAGCTGGCCGACGTGCGCGACGTAGCGCTCGCGCAGGGCCAGCGCAGCGGCGCATCTTTTCGCGTCACGCGCGCGGGCCTGTATCGCGCCCGGATTGAGCAGGACGACGCCCTGGCCGCTGACAACACGGCCTTCCTGCGCCACGTTTCGGCCGAGAAACTTCCGGTCGCGTTTATGGGCCAAGCGCCAAAGGCCCTGCAGGAACTGGTAGCCGCGATCGACTTCCTGAAGACTGTTGACGCGTCAAGTGCCGATATCGCGCGCACGGCGTTTGTTTACTCGCAGCCTCCTGCGGCCCTGCCGCGGCTGCCTGCGGCGCTGCTTGGGCCCACGGCGACTCTGCCGGGCCTGAATTATTCGAAACCCTATGACGCATCGGACTTTGCGGCGCGGCCATCGCGCAGCTTCCTGTGGCGCGGCGCGGGCGTGCCGGATATCAGGCTGGGCGCGGCCTGCGATATCGAAACGCGCGAGTTTCTGCTCCCGCTGCTTGAAGCCGGCAATGGCACATGCATGGGGCTCGCGCCGCGTGCGCAGACAGAACTGGCTGACCTTGTGCTCGGTTTCGACCTTGACCACGAGATGAACAATTTCAAGTCGAAGTATGCGTTCGTGATCCTGTGGTCAAATTGGTTTGAGCACGTGCGCTCGCTCCTTGAGCCTTTGCCCGTGGGTGCGGTGCGCACAACGCAGGCCACGGAAGTTGTCAAGATTGAAGGCCGTGGCGAGTTCAGCTACGAGCGCATCGGAGGGGAGGGCCGCCAGGTCGCGTTGCCCGGCGACGTGCTGGCCATGGATCGCATCGGCCTTTACCGCTTCACGTCACTTGGCGAAACAAACGAGCCGCTCGTAGGCGTAAGCCTGCTTGATCCGCTGGAGAGCAACACAGCATTCACCGCCGATGATGCCTACGCGCCCGACCAGCTGGCCGAACAACTGGCGGCCTTCACGCAATCCGCCGAGAGCGCGCGAACCGATTACGACCTTCGGCCCTGGCTGGCGCTTGCGGGGCTGGCGCTGCTGCTCTTTGACTGGTTCTGGTTCAGGCGGCGTTTCCCGCTCCAGGCTCAGCCGGAGCGGGCGGCAAAGACTTCTCGCGGCGTAACCGCGCTGCGAAAGCGGAAAGCAGGCGCTTGAAGTTCACCTCTTCTCCGCGCGGGTCAGACCCAAAGCGGATTCGGTAGAATATCTCGGTCAATTCACGCGCCGGCGCAAGCGGGGAGCCGCCGGCCTTTGCCACGCGCCACGCGAATTCGCGCGGGGTTTCATGGGGCCGTTTGTGATAGCCCAGGCGCGCCAGTTCAAGCAACAGGCTCAAGTAAAGACTGCGCTGCCGCTTCGTCACCCCGCGCAGTGTTTCAGCGCCCATTTCATCCAGCACACGCTTTTCCAGCCTGCGGCGTTTGCGCCGCCGCCACAGCAGAAATGCCCCGATCGCGCCTAAAGGCAAAACCAGCATGAGCACGCGAGCCAGCGGAGACTTTGGAAGCTGCGAGGGCAACCAGTCTGTGAGCGGGCGCAACGCATCCTCGGCGCTCGCAACCGCATCCTGCGCAGAATCCATGATGTCCTGAAGCAACTGCTGCTGAGCTTGGTTGTCGAAATTGACCACCGGATCGCCTTGCGCGGGCTCTTCCGAGCCGGTCTCTGGCGTCGGTGGCGAGGCGTCCGGTTGAGGCTGCGGCTCAGGTTGCGGCTGCGTGGGCGGCTCGGGCTGGGTCGGCGGCTCGGGCTCGCTTGTTTCATTGTCGGCAGCCGGCGTGGGATCAAAGGGTATCCAGCCATAATCGCGCACGTAGATTTCCACCCATGCGTGCGCCTCCGAGGCCGAAACCTCGTAAACGTTACGCGTTTCATTGAAGCGCGAGGCGTGAAAACCCGCCGCCAGCCGGCACGGCACGCCCGCAGTACGCAACACCATGCACATCGCACTGGCGTAGTACTCGCAATGGCCGATGCGCTCGCTGGTCAGGAAGCGGTAGATGCAATCGTCACCGGGCTCGGGGCGCTGCACCAGCGAGTAGCGGAACTTCACCCCCGGCGCGCGCGTCTGGTTTTTGAAGTAGCTCTCAAGCCAGCGCGCGGCTGCCACGGGGCTGTGCAGCTTCGTGACGCCGGACGTTTTGCTCCAGGCTCTCTCTTTAACTTCCTGCACCAGGGGCAAGTCCTTTAGTTTGGCCAAAAGCGCGGGCGGCATCGTCCAGTAGGGCACCGTCGGCGCGTTGGCTGAGCGAGCCGCGCTCTCGCCGGGCGCAGTCATGGGCGTGGTGCCGGCAACAAGTTCTTCGAGCGCGACGTAATCAAAATCGAACTCCCTGCACTCAAAGCCGTATTCGCTGCCATGCCGCGCGCCGGGAGCGCGCAGCACGCCCGAGCGCGCATCCCAGGCAGCCTCGCCGGAGTAATCAACTAGCGCAGTCGGCTCGGCAGAGACGGGAAGCTCGCCCTTGGCGCCCGTGCCGCCATCGAGGACGAGCACAACGTAGCTGCCCACGCGCCAGATCGGCTTTGCCGCGCGCGCATTGGACAGCGGCCGCTTGCGATCGCGCGCGACCGGCAGAAGGCGTGAGTCCTGGCCTGCGGTTGGCAGCGGGCTCCAGGTCTGGCCGTTGAACAATCCGAAAGTGTAGGTGCGCAGATAGACGGGCTTGGCGGTCTGGCGCGGCGTCTCGGGCCGCATGGAACGCAGTTCCAAAGCCTTGGCGCTCGACTTTTTGATCTCGCCGAAATCGCCCAGTTCCACTTTGTCTGAAAGTGAGGACACGCTGGAAAGATGGCGCGGCGGTGATTGCTGCGAACCGCCACCGGGAGTATTGCGCCCGCCAGACTGCGGAACTTCAGGACGCGCGGCGCTTGACTCCTGGTTGATGCGAATACGCGGCGCCATCACGAACAAGGTTCCAGTCAACACCATGGAAAAGGCGACTGCGCACCAGAGCACAACAAAATAGGAACCGCGCATCAGGCCCGCCGGGGAGGCTACGGGCGGCGCGGTATGGCGGCCGTCAAACACAGGAAACAAGTTCATGTGCACCCGCGCCGGATAGGCCATAGCCATGTAAACCGAGGCAAGCGTGCCGACAGCCAGCAGCCAGGGCCAGACCAGGTCGTCCACCTGCCGGCGCAACCCGGCGACGACAAAAAACAGGGCGAGTACCAGCACCAGGCCCGCCAGCTTGGGCGCCTCGCGTGTGTAGAGCACCATCAGCTGAATCGGCAACAGCACCAGTGGCAACGGCGACTGCAACGCCAGCGCAATCGCATCGCCTCGATGGGGCTCAATGCGCTCCAGGCTGCCCAGCACGAACAGCGCGGGCAGCATCAGGTAAAAGCCGAGTAGAACCGGGCGCAGCCGCTTGAGAAACGGCAGCGCCAAAAACGCCTCCTGCAACAGAACGCACGTCACCACAAAGGCGGGCTCGCGCCAGTCCATAACCCCGCGCCGGTGAAACAGCACTCCCGTTACGCACAAGGCAATGCCAATCACGCGCAATATGGTTCGGTAAACCAGAGAGGAAGGCGCGGGGATCATGGCGCGGCCTCCTCACTCTTGATCGGCGCGAGCTCGGCGGTGGTCACACTGCGCCGGCCCAGAATGTCGAAGGATAGATTCTCGCGGAAGTCCGCGTCCGCTGCGCCAATCACTATCGCGTTGAGGCCGGCAGGCACACGCGCCTCGGCGTGCTCCTTGGGGCCCAATGTGAGCACAATGGGCACTTCCTGCGCAGCACCCAAGCCGGCCTGATCGACCCAGTCCGCAAACGCAATATCGGAAAGCCCGACGTGAGCCAGACGCTCCATCAGCGCATGGTATTGCGCGTCTCCGCGACCGGGCCGCGTCACCAGCAGATCCTGGCCGAAGTGCGCAAAACGGAAGTGCAGGCTCTGGCGCGTGAGGAAGTAAGTCAGCCCCGCACACAGCCCAACCAGCGCCTCCAGGCGCTCGCGCAGCGTGTTGGGATCTCCTACCGGCGCTGTGTTGAGCACGATGACGAAACTGGCGTCGCGCCGTCCTTCCATTTCCAGGATCATGGGCTTGGCTGCGCGTGCGCTGGTGCGCCAATGGATTCGTTTGACGTTCTCGCCGGGCCGGTACTCGCGCACGCCAAACACTTCTTCTTCGCCGCGGTGCGCCGAGGCCGACTCGCCAAAATAGCGGGCGTTATCCATGAGGCGTTCTTCAAGCGCGCGCGAGAGACGGATAGGCCGCGGGTAAACCACAATCTCGCTGCGGAAGGCAAGCACGCGCGAGAGCGTGAACAACCCGAAGGGAAACGCCGTTGAAATCCGGATTTCTCGCAGGCGCTGTTGGCCGCGCCGGCGAAAGCTTGCGCTCGTGGTAGCACGCGCCACATAACCGGGCGTTATCGCCATCACTAGTTGGCGCCCGATGTCGCGCCCGAGGTCAGGCAGTTGAGTGTCTTCCACCTCCAGCGCAAAACACGGCAGCCAGCGCTTGCGGTTGTGCACCAGCAACTCAATTTCGATGGATTCGCCGGCATGGGCCGCGCCGGGCATCTTGCGCTTGATTTCGATCTTGCGCAGGGAAGCCCACACCAGCAGCGCATTGATGATCAACAGCGAAAGCGGCAGCGCACCCAGCAGAATGAATGCATGCTCTCCGGTATGCGCGGCCGCGAAGTACATGCCCGCGGAAGCCGAAACAAAATACCAGCCCCAGCGCGTGGGCACGGGCAGCAGGGCGATGAAGCGCCGCACGCGCTCGCCGCGCAGTTTGCGTGAAGTTGTCCTGTTTTGCGCCATGTACCGCCGCCCAAAGCCGCAGTCATGTTAACGGCTTGCGTTGGCAGCGGGTGCCTCAGATTCCGGAGATTCACTCTGGCCGCGCCCGGCGCCGATGTATCCCCAGAGCATCAGAACTACACCAAACACGCCGATCGCGAAAATCAGCGCCGCGAACACGGCCTTGAGCGCCGCAGGCAAACCGTCCTCGGCCATGACCGTTACGTAGTGCTTGCCGTGCAGCGCGGCTTTGGCGGCGGCTGCCCGTGCGGCCTCGCGCTCGGCGCCGCGGCCGGGCAGCACCACCACAATTTCCTCGCGGCGCACGAATACGTTCTCGTAGCGAACGTTGGCGTTGTCGAGTTCACGCTTGATCGCGCTGACAGGTTCTGAGGAAGGGGCGCTGTTGTCAGATGTCATGGCAGGCAAACCAGGATATGGCGCCGCTGCGCAAACCCTGCACGTAAACACGGCCCTTGCCGTGTGCGCACGCGAGCTCGAGCGGATCGACCGTCATGGGAAAGATCCCCGTCTGTTTTCTTGAAGCTACGTCCAGTTCCAGCACGTCGCCGCTGAGCGGACGCGCCAGATAGGCGCGAGTGCCCGCACCATTAAAGCCGACGGCGCCCACAAAGCCGCGTACACGTTCACCGCGGTGCCAGCGCAAGCCCGGCTCGGCATTGATTTCTCCGACGAGTTTATGGCTGCTTGTATCAAACACAAACACACTGCTGTGGGCGCTGACCCAAGCCTCGTTGCGGTGAGGAACAAACGCCACACGCGCCAGCCCCTGCTCTTCAGCGGGCCAAAGCACATCGGAGGCCAACTCGTATTTTTCGTTGAGCACGAACAGGTGGTTGGACTCGCCCACCGTCAGCCAATGGCGCTTGCCCGATGGCTCCGTTACTGCAGCCGATGGAATGGTGGTGCTCTCAAGAAAGGGCAGCGGCACCGCGAAGTACGCAGCGGCGCGACCATCAAGCACATAGAGCGCGGGCACCATGACGCCGTCCTGCGCTGATGCAAACCCGGCTACATGAAGCGCTTCGCCCGCGAGCAATTCGTAAATCTGTGGCGGCAACTGCCGCGCCTCAAAGCTGAACTCCCCCAACGAAGGTACACCCGTAAGCTGCTCGTTCACGGAGCGCGGCTGCCGGCGCAACGCATCACGCAGCCGCGCCTGAGAAAGAAAGCGAAACGTAAGGGAGTTCCCCTGCACGCGCGGCCAACCGTCGCAACTGACTACGCACTGCTTCGTGCGCCAGGCCATCAAACGACCCGGCGACGACTGAAGCATCGCGTGATAGTCGCCCCGGGGGTGGTCGGGCTGATGAGCAAACAGCGAATCGTGGCCGTCAACGCGGCGGATGTAGTAAAGAGTCTCGCCGCCGCTATCGAGGAACACGTTAGTCCTTCTTGTGCGCCTTGAGGTCGTCAATCGCGCGGCCAATTCGCGCCAGGCCGTCACGCAGTTCAGCGGGCGGGTTCTTGTAGCCCACGCGCAGCCAGCCGGGAGACTGGAAGTACTCGCCCGGCACAACCAGCACCCCGTATTCGTTGCGCAGCACTGTGGCCAGGCTGCCGGTTTCGTCCAGCCCTTTGATTCGCATCCAGCACACGACGCCACCCGGCGGCACGAAAGCCTCAATATCCTTGCGCGTCTTGAGCCACTCGGCCA
Organism: Planctomycetota bacterium; assembly: GCA_020845475.1. Lineage (GTDB taxonomy): Bacteria > Planctomycetota > UBA8742 > UBA2392 > UBA2392 > UBA2392. Next base: position 89,696 of record JADLFN010000059.1, on the reverse strand, counting down.
CGATCCCCCAGTTGCGCTCGTGCAAGCCACGCGTGCGCGAACGCAGGCGGCTCAGGTTTGCGAGCGCTTTGACGGCCATGTTCTGACAGATGGGCGAAATCTCGGGATCGACGACATCCGCAAGATCAAGCATGGTGCCCGCAATCTTGACCGGCGCGAGCGCCCAGCCAAAGCGAAGCGAAGAGAGGCCGTAAACTTTCGTAAGGCTGCTGGTCACGATCACGTTGTCGCCGTAGTGAAAGCTGGTGTCGTCGTGCTCGTTGAGCGGCAGGTGGTCGATGTAAACTTCGTCCACGAGCACGGTGGCGCCCTTCTTGCCTGCCGCCTTGACCATATCCTTGAGCAAATCAGCCGGCAGCTTGGCCATGCTGGGGTTGTGCAGGTCGGTAAGTACAACGAGCTTCGTCTTGTCATCGAGCAGACGCTTGAATTCCGTCAGGTCGGGCGCAAAGCCGTTCTCCGCACGCCGCTTTAGCTTGACCGGGCGACAACCGCAGAAAGTGGCCAGGCTGTTGAACTGACCATAGCCGGGGGTTTCGATCAGCACTTTGTCGCCGGGCTCAAGCACAGCCGAGAAAGCCAGAAAGTTCGCCTCGCTGCTGCCGGCTGTGAGCACCACGTTCTGCCCGGAGCACTTGTAGCGAGTGGCAAGCCACTCAATATTGCGCGGGTCGCCATAACTGTTGCACAGCGCGTTGAGGTCAAAGTCCTGCCCGGAAAAGCTCAACTCCTGAGCCTTGGGCGGAAACATACCGCTGCCCGCCATGTAAATGCCGTCGGCATACTCGAGACGCTTGGCATGCCGCATGTACGAGAAAGGTTCGAATTCCATGGAAGCCCCCGGGATGCAATGTTTCTAACCGGAGCACATGCGCTAGGCAAGCAAGGCGTTTGCAGTCGGCCCGCATTCAAGATGCGGCGGCAACGAGGCACTTGAACTCAAGCCGCGCGCCCAAATGTCCGATAAACACCCGGGCAAGTGCCCGGGAGAGTCCACGTGAACACCGAAACCAGCGCCGGCCTCGCAAAGGTCGAAGTCATCCGTTACGACGAAACCGGCCACAGTGTGGCAACAGGTGAATACGTTCCCAGTGAGCAGGAGTTCACCGTTTGCGTGAATGGCGAGTTTGAAACTTCGCTCTATTGCGCCCCTCACCGCGTCAAGAGCCTTGTGATAGGCTTCCTCGTGGGCGAGGGCATGCTCGATCATGAGCGCGAGTTTGTCGCCATCGACACGGACTTGCGCCATCATTTCATTCGCGTCACGGTCAGCGAAGAGGCGGAAAAGCGGCTGGGTGCGCGAGCAATTCTCGGCCCTTACGGCCGTTTGGCCGAACCGGAAATTTCGCGCAAGGTGGATTCAGCGCTGAGCCTCAAACCAGAAGCCATCCAGAAACTCGCGGCGGCCTTCAAGCGCCTGTTCCTGAGCCTCAAGAGCAGCGAGAGAATGTGCTACCTCGCGGCATTTGCGCAATCCGACGAAATCCTCAGCTACGGCGAGGGCTTTCACCGCGTGAACGCAGTCTATCGCGCGCTGGGCGAACTGATTGCGAGCGGTGTGAAGACCGACAACCGCATCGCGCTGTGCAATTTCGGCCTGACCAAGCAGATCACGCTAAGGCTCGCGCGCGCCGGCGTTTCATTCGCGATCTCGGCGGCGCCGCCCAGCAACGCGGCCATCGAACTCGCCAACGCCAGCTACCTGTGCATAGCCACAACGGCCATCGGCGGGCAGCTGAGCGTGTACTCATCACCGTGGCGGGTACTCTAATCTGGAGTGCGCCGGCTTGCCGGCGCTTTGCATTTGATTGCAGGCGGCGAGGCAAGCCTCGCTCTTCAGGGTAGTTACCAGCCCGCCTTGCGCAGCGCCTTTTTGTCGATCTTCGACTGTGGAAACATGCGCGCCATGTGCGCGAGTACGTATTTGCCCAGCGCGTCGGCTTCGAGGTTGACTTTGTCGCCCGCATTGCGCGCGCGCAGGTTCGTGACTTCCCACGTGTGGGGGATGATTGCCACCGTGAACCAGTCCGCACCCAGCTCGGCAATCGTCAGCGAAATGCCGTCAAGGCATACGCTGCCCTTCATGATGCACTGCCTGGCGAAATCCGCGCCGCATTGTACGCGCACGCGCTGCTCGCCCTGGTTGGCCTTGATTGACTCGATGCTGCCCACGCCATCGACGTGGCCTTGCACCAGATGGCCGTCAAGTCGCGCGCCCGCTTGAAGCGCGCGCTCGACGTTCACAAGCGAACCGGGCTTCAAATCGCCCAGGTTCGTGTGCTTGAGCGTCTCAGGAATGGCCTCAAAGGTGGCGCAACCTTTGGCCAGTTTTGCCACCGTCAGGCAGCAGCCATTGATCGCGATGCTGTCGCCCAGCTTGATCGAGGCCGCAGCCGAGAGACTTGACAGGTCAAGAGTCAAGCGCGTCACGCCCTTGGCGGGCGCGATCTCAACCACCGTCAGCGCGGCTTCGATGATTCCGGTGAACATGTTCAGGCTCTCCTTCGGCGCGCGGCGCGCAACCCCAGCGCAAGCAGAAAGGCAAGAACCAGAACCTGCGGGGCGAACGCCACCTCAATGCCGCTGGTGCAGCCGCCATCATCACTCTTGCTTCCACTTGAAACGGAAATACTCAGCCCGCGCGTATTCGTCGCCAGCGAAGCATCCGTAACGGTAATGCTGAAAGAGTAGACTCCCGAAGTGCCCGGCGATCCGGAAATTTCGCCAGTGGCCTGATTGAGTGTCAGCCCGGGCGGCAGGAAGCCCGCCGTTACATCCCACGAATAGGGCGTGGATCCGCCGGAAGCTGCCAGCGTGGACGAATAGTTTGAGCCCGCGCTCGCGCCGGGCAGCCCACTCGTAACAATAAAAACCCCGCTGCCCGCAATGTCTATTGTCAGGGACAGCGCTGCGCTGCCCTGCTGGGGTGTAGCCGCGCTGTCGGTGGCGCGTGCGGTAAAGTTGGCGACGACGGCCGCCGTGGGTGTACCGGAAATGACGCCATTGGAGCCAAGCGTGAGACCACTGGGCAGACTGCCTGCAGTAATGGCCCATGTGTAAGGTGGCTGCCCTCCGCTGGCGCTGAGACCCTGCGAATAGACCTGCCCGACGATGCCATTGGGCAACGTTGTGGTGCTTACGACCACCGGCCCACCCGGCGAGCCGCTGGGATCGACAATCAGCGTCATGGGCCGCGTTCCGGCGACAAGCGCCGTATCGCGCGCGCGAACAGTGAAGTTGAAAGTGCCCGCAGCCGAGGGCGTACCGGAGAGAATGCCAGCCGCACTGAGAGTGATACCTCCCGGCAATGCGCCCGCGGTGATGTCCCAGGTGTAGGGTGCAGTGCCGCCTGTGGCTTGCAGCGCTTGAGAGTAGGTGAGACCCACCGTGCCGTTGGGCAGTGTGGTCGTTACTACACTTACTCCCGCGCCGCCGGAGATCCCAGTGTAGCTCGGCGTCAAAAAGCGCAGAATGCGCTGCATCATGTCGTCGCGTGTGGCGGAATTGTTCAACGTCTCAATCGGGAAGCCAAGGTTGACGAGCGGCGGCGAGGCGAACTGCACGCCCGCAATCACGCCCGCGCTGTATTGCAGGCAAGCCGTGCTGCCGCCGCTGACGGCAAGAACGTCAGGATAGCCAACGGTGTATGAGAAGCCGTTGCCGGAGTCGAACTCGACGTTGCTCAGGCCGGCAAAGATGCTGCCGCCAACTCCATCGACGGTGTAATCATTGCTGTCATCGGAAGCGTAATCAGCCTTAAGCACGTTGTTGTAAAAAGCGCGGTCGGCGCTGGTAGGGCCGCTTGACCGGTCAAGATCCCAGCCGATTTCGCTGCCGCTGATAAACAGCGCGCCTCCGCCGGTGCGAAACGCACTCACGAGCGATTGCTCCGTAGCCGAAAACGTTTCATCGGCGGTGCTCTCGTTGCCCAGCACCCAATCCACGGCGGCGTAAGTTCCCAGCGAAACGCTGCCGTTGATCACCGCTTCGTTGCTGGCGGAATCAAAATGCCAGGTGCCGCCGGCCGAGGTCGTGGCTTTGCCGGCGCTCAGCGCATGGCGGCGCACTGTGTCAAAGGTGTTGCGCACATGCAGATCGCCATTCGAAAGCCCGGTGCCCTGCTGGTAGTAGGTGTATTCGTCAAAGCGGTCGTAGCCGCTCACAATCAGCAAAGGTGTAACAAGCGAGCCGGCCTGCGCATCAGGCGTGCGCGCGCAGAGCACTTCGCTGGCGAGGCTTTCGCCGCCGGCGTTCAGCGCCGTGACTTTGGCGAAAATCGTCTGCCCAGGCGCGAGGCCCGAGATCACGTCGCTGGTCGCGCCGCTCGAAACGTGGCCGTCATCAAACGCAAAACCGTCATTCGAGAGATAGACCTTGTAGCTCGTCGGAACGGCACTGGCTTCAAGCGGGTCAGTCTGCGCAGCCCAGTTGAGCGTCACCTGTCCGCTGCCGGTGTTGCGCATTCTCAGGTTGATGGGCGGCAGCGGCAGAATCGTTGCGCCGGCGTTGAAGTAGCGCGCGATCGCCTTGTACAGCGCGCGGCCCATGGTGTGTTTGCCCTTGGGGCTGCGCAGCCACGCGGAGTCCTCAATATTGTCGTGGAAAGCCGTTTCAACCAGCGCGCTGGGGCAACTTGTCGCGCTGCGCAACTCGCCGAAATTGGCCGAGTTCAGGCCCCGATCAACCCAGGTCGAGTCGTGCAGCGCGCGCATGTCATCGACAATCTGGTCGTTTATCAGCTGCGCGAAGGCCACGCTCTGCGCCAGCAGCGCCGCCGAGTGCTGCGTGCTGCCGCCGTTATTGTAGGTGTAGGTCACGGTGCCGCGCGCCGAGCTTGGAGGCGTGGCGCCGCTGGCGTTGCTGTGCATGCTGAGAAACAAATCGCAGCCGCCCCACCACTCCATATGCAGCGGCCTGCAGCTCACGTCGCCTGCGTTGTAAACGCTGCTCGGCGCCCCCACCATCTCGGCCCAATAGGTGCTCTGTTCTTCGTAGCGCGGGTTGCCGCTCTGTCCCGTGCCGCCGCCGACGCGCACGGCATCGGCCACGACCACTTTGCCGGTGGTCGCGCTCTGGTTTGAAAGCTCGATGATCGCATCGCTCGCGGCATTGAACTCGAATTCGCCCAGAAATAGCCAGCGCCCGCCTTGCTGCGATTGATCTACAGTCACGGTGCTCGTTCCGCCCGCGTGAAAGATGCGAACTTTCGCATCCGTCGCGCGGTCGCTGCCCGCTGTGTAACGCACGTAAACCGGGTAGCGGTCCTCGCGCGTCGTATCAATCGTCCAGCGCGAGACGGCCGTTTCAGTCAGGCTGGTGCTCGCCCAGCGATAGTTCGTGCCGTAGAAACCGCTTACGTTGGTACTGTTCGTCCAGGTGCCTGTGCTCGTGTAGGTCGTGTCCCCATTATCCCCAAAGAACTCATCGGCGTTGAAGCCGCGCTCGCGGGCGCACACCACCTGCGCACCGGCGTTAGTGAGGTAGGGAATCACGTAGTCGATGGCCAAAATCGCGTTGCTGAAATCCTCGATCATCGAGTTCACGTTGCCGCGCTGTGTGGTCCAGCCCAGCGTCGAATGCAAATACCAGCCGTGGCCGGGCGAAACAAAAATGCGGCGGCCCGAAAGCGAGCCGGCGCTTGGGCGCTTGTGGGGATCGGCTTGAACGGTTTTCGCGGGCGCAAGCGCAAAAAGTGCAAGCGCTGCTACGAGGAGCGGGAGTCCGTATTTCATGGCATTCTCGGGTCGGAAGTCGGGTTGAAAGTGTAGTTCGTCTCGCCTAACCGCCTAGTTAGAACTTTGCCGGCGCCGGGCTTTAGAGCATAATTCGTGGCAACAAAAGGAGATGCGATGCTGACGAAATTGATGGGAGAAACGGGCCGATCTTCAGGCTTGCTGATTCTGCGCATCACGGCAGGCGTTCTCATGGCCACCCACGGCGCAGGCAAGATGTCGAAGGTGTTCGCAGGCGATTTTGCGTTTGCCGACCCGATCGGCCTTGGCCCGCACATTAGTTTGATTGGGGCCGCGCTTTCGGAGTTCGTGTTTGCACTGGCAGTAGCAGCGGGCGCGTTCACGCGCATTTCGGCCATCCCGGTCATTTTCACGATGTTTGTGGCCCTGGCGTTTTCGCACGGCTTTCGCGTGGCTGACGACGGCGAGAAAGCCGCGGTTTACCTGGGCATGTTCCTGTGCATTTTCTTCACCGGCCCCGGCGCGTTTTCGGTTGATGCGCTGCTCGATAAACGGCGCGCACGCGCCAAATAGCTACTTCTGCATTTCAGCTGACGTTGGGCCCGAGCCGGGCTTGCCCACGGCGGCGGCGCGGATGTCGTCAATGACATAGAAGCAGCCGCCGTCAACCTGCCTCGCGTGTTCAACAGCCTGCGCCGCTTTGCGCCTCGCAATCTGGATGAAGAGCAGATCGACGCGGCCGTCACGGCCTTTGCCCTCGAACTGCGTGACGCGGTGTCCCAACTCGCGCAAGCGCCGCGCAACTTCGTCACCCTGGTTCGTGAAGATGCGCACGACCTGCTCGCCGAGTTTGAAATAACGCTCGATGGTCATGCCCACGAAGGTGCCGCTCGCAAAGCCAAGCGCAAATGCGATCGCCACCGCGGGCTCCGTAATGTTCTTGATCACGCCTGAAATGGCGAACACCCAGACCGTAGCTTCAAGAAAAGCAATGATCCACACCAAGCCGCGGTGCCCGCCAAGCACCAGCGCGTGGCGCAGCGTGCCCAGTGCCACATCGCACATGCGGGCCACGAACACAAGCACTGCCAGAAGAATGACGCTCCAGTCCATGGCCCGTTGTTACAGGTCTTCGACTGACTTGACAAGACCTTCCACCTTGTCAGCCCAGGTAGCGGGGTCATCGCCCACGATCACGCAAAGCAGATCCCCCAGCACGCCCTCATATTGCGGCTTGCCCCAGAACACCGCGTCGCGCACGCTTTCTTCAAGGTCGTTGTTCGGATCGCCGGAAGAGCCGCACTCGGCATCGGGGTGGGCGTCCATCTGGTAATCCACGACGGCCTCATCGAACTGCGCCAGAATGTCGTCAGTCTGCCGCCCGCCATGCAACGTGATCCACGAGCAGCCGCACTGCATCAGATGCGTGGCCAGAATCTTCGAAGCCTTGATCTGCGGCTTCTTGTAATGGCCCAGCTCGGCACCGGGAAGAACCACCAGCGCACCAAAGGGCGGCTTGGGTACGGATTTCAGCGGCTCATCGAACTTCTTCAGTTCAACGATAGTGACGTTGCGTGCGTTTTTCGTTGTGGCAGTGCGCATTACTTCTCGAGAAACTTGAAGCCGTTGCCCACGCGCGAAACGCGCAAAGTCGTCTTCAGTAAAGGCGAGCGCACGTAACCGTCGGGATCAGCCGGAAGTTGTTCGTACTCGCCTTTTTTGGGTTTCACAAATATTGACAGCGCCCCGGTCAACGGATCGACAACCCAATACTCGGGCACACCTGCTAATGCGTAGATTCTCTTCTTGTCGCCAAGATCGTATTTGGCCGTACCAGGTGAAAGCACCTCGACGATCAATGCGGGAGTCTCGGAAAATGGAGTTTTGTCGATATCCAATTCGTCGCCGCGTGCAAAAACGGCAATGTCCGGCTGAGGGCAACTGTCATGGGCTGAAAACTTTACGTCGGCTTCAGGAGCAACGAGGTATCCGCGCTTTTTCAGAGATTCGCGAATATAGGTAGCCAGCTCGCTGATTAGCACTTGATGGGAACCAATGCCCTTGGGTGACATTCGAGCGACTCCGTCAATCAGTTCCCATTTCTCGTTTTCTGGCCACTTGGTGGAAAGGAACGTACGCACCGATATGCGATCGGCTACATGCCGCTCACGCCGCGAATTCGCGGGCGGAGGAGTCTTGGTGCCTGTGTGTTCTTGCGACATGCGCACAGTGTAGCAACGGTTGTGGCTGGGGTTAGTCCCACCAGAAGTACCACGTGTGCGAATTTAATAGCTCTGCTGCCAAGTTGCAAATTGTGCCGACTCCTTGGTCGACAATATCGGAGCAGTATTTGAATTGTTCGATCGCAAGGAAGAGCGCTTCATCCTTGGTCTTGGGGGGTCTCTCAACGAAGCACTGAATTACATCGCCGGTAACACTCACCACCATTGACCCGTAGAGTCTGGCCCAATGTCGGTGTACGGCGGTGTGCTCGACTGGACCAATGCCGAAGTTCACTGCCATCCAGAGCAGCTTTGCCAACACTTCCCACGAGTTCTGCACTCGGAACAATCCAATGTGAACTTCCCCCAATGGATTGCTGGTCCCGGGTTCAAGGTGGGTTACGAGTTAGTCGTTTGGCCTCGGAAACCACGGCCACTTACCCATTACCTCTGGATCACTGAGGTTTCTGTCTGCCTCGCAATTGGCCAACCAGTTTTCCACATCAAAAACTCGCGAATCCTCCATAACCTGAATCGGGTCCAAGCCATCCTCATCTCTGGCCAGGTCACGACTTTCTTCGATCCACTCCAGATCGCGTGGTCCTCCCAAGATGATTGGCCAAAGCCCAGTCTTCGGAAACAGCGACAGGTTTCTCTTCAGCGCGTCAACAGCATCGACACCACGCACAACTAATTCGGTTTCGAAGGGAAGGGACATATTCCTCCATGGCGCGTGTTACGAATCAAACCCAGCCTGCGGATAGCGCTTGGTTAGATAGTCGATGTCGTAGTACTTCTTCTCCTGCTCGGGCGTGAGGATGTTGTGTTCCTTGATGAGTTGCTTGGGCGTTTTGCCCGTCGTCAGCGTTTCCTTGGCGATCTTGGCGGAAGCCGCGTAGCCGATGATTGGGTTGAGGACCGTGACGAGCGCCTGGCTGGTTTCGAGGTAGTTCTGGCAGCGCTCGGCGTTGAGCGTGCAGCCGGCGATCGTGTCTTCCGCGAACTTGGGCAGGAAATTCGCCAGCCAGTTCATGCTCCAGAGCGTCGTGCAACACATCGTCGGCATCATCACGTTCAAATCCAACTGACCCGCCATCGCACACAGGTAGACCGTGTGGTCGTTACCCAGCACCTGGTACAGCAACTGGTTCATGGCCTCGGGATTACTGGGGTTGATCTTGCCGGGCATGATGCTTGAGCCGGGCTGGATCGGCTTGAGGCGGAACTCGTCGAGGCCGGTGGTCGGCCCGCAACTGAGCAGGCGAATGTCGTTGGTGATGCGCGTGAGTTCCACGGCGGCCACGCGAATCGCGCCTGAGAAATTCAAGAATGCCCAGCGCGAGTTGGTCACCTCGAAGGGGTCATCCGGCTCGCGCACTTTGATGCCTGTGTATGCGCGCAGGTTCGCGTAGGCCTTGGGGCGGTAGCCGTCGGCGGTGTTCAAACCCGTGCCAATGGCGCTGCCGCCCAGCGCGAGTTCGAGCAGCTTGTCAGCGGCTTCCTTCAGATTCTGGCGCACGTGGCGAATGCAATTGCGCCAGCTCATGAACTCCTGCCCCAGCGTGATGGGCACCGCGTCCTGCAAGTGCGTGCGGCCACTCTTGATCACGCGCGCCCACTCTTTGCCCTTCTTCTCGCAAGCGTCCTGCGCGGCTTTGAGCCCTGCATCCAGCCGCGGGTAGGCGAGCAACGCGCTCAAGTGCAGCACCGTGGGGAACGTGTCGTTCGTGCTCTGGCCGTAGTTGACGTGATCGTTGGGATTCACTTTCAGCGTGGGCTCAAGCTGCATGGCGCGATTGGCGAGCACCTCGTTCGCGTTCATATTGATGCTCGTGCCCGCGCCGGCCTGGAACACGTCGACGACGAACTCTTTGTCGTGCTTGCCGGCAATCATCTCGTCAGCCGCGCGCGCAATCGCATCTGCGATCTTGGCATCGAGCGCGTTGACGTCGCGGTTGGCAATCGCGCAGGCCTTTTTCAGGTAGCCATAGGCTTTGATCAGGTCGGGCAGGGTGGCCCCGGTCATGCCGCTAACGGGAAAATTGCCGACGGCGCGCGCCGTGGAAGCGCCCCAGAGCGCATCCTTCGGCACCTGCATTTCACCCATGGAGTCTTTTTCAATTCGGAATTCGGGCATGGTCGTTCTCTCGAGAGGTCGCGATTGTTTAGCGCGGCTTTGGGCAAATTGCCACAGCGTGAAAGGCCGCTATACGAGCCAATCCATGATGCTTGAAGTAACTGTTTCATGGAGCACGAAGGCCTTGCGGCGGGCGTCATTGAGGTCGTGGCCCATGTCGGGGATTTCGACGAACTTTGCCAGTGGCCGCGTCTCGCACCACACGCGCCAGCGCTGAACGTTGTCATCCCAAAGCCGATTGTCGCGTCCGCCTTGGACTACAACCATGGGAACACCTATTGCCGTCGGGTCGCATTGCGCCTTGCCCTCCCAGTGCTCGCGCAACCACGCAAAGCTCTCCCAGCCCGCAAAGCCCGAGTCGCGATACGGCTGGGCAAATTCCAGAAACTCGCGCGGCGAAAGCGCCTGGCCTGCGCGAAAGCGCTCCTCCAGCCTTGAGTAGAACTCAGCGGACATTGCACCCCGCTCGTGCAAAGCCACGTTGGGGCCGTTCGCCAGTTTCTGCGCCCGAAAACGATTGAGCTCAAACACGTTGCCAAAGGGCGCGGCCAGCGAGACAACGCGACAATCCCGGCTCTCGCCGCGACCCGCCCCGACCGTGCAAGCCAACATGGCCGCAATCAATGCTCCCTCACTGTGGCCGATGATTAGCGTTGGCCCTGCAAATTCGGCTTGCTCTTTCAGAACCATCAGGGCCGCGCTCGCGTCGGCCAGCCTTGTCGTGAGCGAATAATCACGCGGCGCGTCGGCGGGCAGGTCGAAGCCTCGCTTGTCGTAGCGCAGGCTCGCAATGCCGCGCGCGGCCAGCTCGCGTGCCAACCGCTCATAGAGGTTGGAGCGGAAGTTGAAGGCGGGCATGGAGCCGTTGCGGTCGTGAACGCCGCTGCCTTGAAGCAGCAGCGCGCTGGCGCGCACGCCTTCGGGCGCAACGAAGGTCGCCCCAAGATCCCCAACTTGAAGGTCTCTCTGCATTGACGGAAGTATAGCGGGGGAATAAACCATTGCCCCCTTGGCGCAGGACCGGAGCGAACATGGATCGCAAGTCGTGGATACAAATGATTTTCACGATTGCGATTGTCGTGGTCGTCTTCTTCGCCATTCAGGCATGGCTGCTGCCCAAGCGCGCACCGAATGGAAATTCTTCAACGCCCGCGGCAAATACTGTAGAGCCGCCTACGGTCAAAGATGTCACGCCGGCCTCCCAACGCGCGACAGAGCCCACGGCCGCCGACAAAGAGCACGGATTCGATCCCATCGCCCGGGCAAACGCGAAGAAGATCAAGCTCGCCAACGAACACCTGACGGCGGTCCTCAGCGAGCGGGGTGGTGTCATTGAGTCGCTGGCATTCATCAACGAAAAGGGCGAAAACGTTTTTCTGCATACGCCCGACGATCCGACAGTTGAACCGACACGCGCATTGCAACTGATCAATCCGAGCGATGAACCCACCGGCATCGCGCCGCTGGCTCTTCGCCTCGACGCCAACGACACCATGCGCAACACCTCGCGTTGGGAAGCCGGCGCGATCACCAGCAACGCGCGCGGGGACAAGTCCATTTCGTTTACATTCCCGCCTGCGCCGCGCACTGAGAGCGATGGCACCGTCATTGTCAAAACGCTCACGCTGCGCAAGGACACTTTCCGAATCGACGTGGCACTGAGCATCGAGAACCGCGGGGAGAACAAGGTCGAGAAAGTTGCAGGCGTATGGGGCGCGGCCGGAATCACCAATGACAGCATTCGCGGCTCGGGCGATTACTCGCGCATTGCGCTTTACGGCAGCACGCTCAACAAACGCTACAGCACCGACAAGAGCGGCGACATTGTTTCGGAGTTCGAGAAGAAGCTGGGCAAGTACAACGCATACCTTGACGAGGAAAAGAGCAAGCCGGCCGAGCCCTACGTGGACACAGTATGGCTCGATGACAAGACTGGCGAAGGCTACTACCTGATGGCCCACGGCCTGCGTACGCGCTACTTCCTGGCTGTGCTGTCTGCGGACATCGACCAGCCGAGCACCCAGTATTCGGGCCACATCAAGCCGCTGACGATCAACAACGAACGCACGATTGCGTGCTCACTCGTGACGCCCAAACTCGAGGTCGCGCCCGGCAAGTCCGCGCTGACCCGCCTGGTTTTCTATGTGGGCCCGCGCGACAAGGCGTCGCTTGATGCCGCATGGGACGCCGCTCCGCCCAAAGACGAAGAAGTTCCAAACCACTGGATTGAGCTCGCGCCGCCCGGCTGGCCGTTCATCGTAACTGCTCCATTTGCGTGGGTGCTGCGCAACCTGTCCAATTTTGGCAACACCGGTGTGGCAATCATTTTGCTAACGCTGATCGTGCGTTTGATGCTGAGCCCGCTCAGTTTCAAGGGCCAGAAATCCATGGCCATTTACACGAAGAAAATGAAGGTGGTCAAACCCAAGCTCGACGCCATCAAGGAAAAGTATCAGGATCGCAAGGATCGTGACTCGCAACTCGCCATGCTGCAGGAGACGCGCGAGGCCATGCGCGCCGAGAACGTGGGTTTTTTCCCGTTTGGCGGCTGCCTGCCGATGCTGTTGCAGATGCCGATCTTCATTGGCCTGTACCAGACGTTCGCCAATGCGTTCTTCCTGCGCCACCAGACCTTTCTTTGGATTCACGACCTGAGCCTGCCGGATGCTTCGATCCCGTTCTCTTTGGAGTTGCACTGGCTGCCCGGCTTCATCTCCGGCTTCGTAACGCACAACGGCATCTTCACCATCAACTTGCTGCCGCTGGCATGGATTGCACTCTCTCTGATTCAGATGAAGATGCAGCCCAAACCCGACGATCCGCAACAGGCAGCCATGCAGAAGCAAATGGGCTGCATTTTCCCGGTCATGGGCATGATGCTGTATTCGTACGCCTCCGGCTTCGCGCTTTACTTCATGGTTTCCAGCATCTACTCGCTGATCGAAACCAAATTGATCAAGCGCCACCTGATTGCCAGGGGCATCGTCGATCCGCCCAAGCCGAAATTGGCCGCGGACGCAAAGCCGGAGTACCGTGGCTCGAAGTGATTCGGTTTGCAAACCCGGCTTTTCGGCAGCGCGACTTCCCGCCCGGCAATCGACAACAGGCGCGGGTTAATCAACAATTCCGCGGTGGAAACGATCTTCGCACTCGCGACATCCCTGCAACCTTCTCCCGTCGCTCTGATCCGCATTTCGGGCGCGGCTTGCGTCCGACTTGCTAACGAGCTGCTTGGTTGCGACTTTCGCGCGAGCGCCTTTTGCGCATCCATACGGACACGGAATGGCCTCACGCCGTGCAGAGTCTGGATGTTCACGGCGCCTCGATCCCTCACAGCCGAGCCCATGATCGAGCTGCGATTCCCCGGCAATTCCCGCCTTGTTGCTTCCTTGGAGGCCCGCCTTGACGCGCTGGGTGTGCGCCGGGCCGAGCCCGGCGAATTCACGCGTCGCGCACTTGAGGCAGGAAAGCTCGACCTCGCGCGCGCGGAAGCCGTAGCCGCGCTGATCAACGCACAGAGCGAGGCTGAGCGCCGCCAGGCACTGGCTGACCTCTCAGGTGCGAGCGCCCGCACGCTAGCCGTGCTCTCGGAGCGCTTTCGTGGCTTGAGCGCCGGCTACGAAGTGGCGTTTGACTTCAGCGAAGATGAACCCGAGGCGGCACCTCTGGAACGGCTGGGGGCGGAGTTCGCGGCATTGGCAACCGAGCTTGAGTCGTTCTGCGCCCGCGCCCCCCACCGGCCCTCGCGCGAAAGGCCCGTGGTGGCGCTGTTCGGGCCCCCAAACGCGGGCAAATCATCGCTGTTCAACGCGCTTCTTGGCAAGCGCCGCTCACTGGTCAACGAGCTTCCCGGTACCACACGCGATCCCGTTCGCGCGACACTTTCTCTGGCCGGATTTGAGTGCGAGCTGCGCGACCTCAGCGGCGTGGGAGCCGAGGATTCCGATGCCGGGCGCTTTGCCGAAACGGCCCGCAGCGAAGCCTTGGGGGCCGATGTGCTGCTGCTTCTCTGTGCGCCAAGTCAGTCAAATGATCTGAAGCGCGAGTTTGAGGCGCTGCTCGCTCGCGATTCCGACTTGGCATCTCGCGCCATCTGGATCAACACGATGGCGGATCGAACGGACGCGCCTGACCCGGCGGGCTCAAGCCACGCACTTGAGACTGTCTCCGTGTCCGCGCTCACCGGCTCGGGATTGGATGCGCTTTCCGGCGCCATTGCTGCCCGACTGTCGGCGGCGGCGGGTGGCGCGGCTACGCCGCGGCTTCGTGTTCGCGCCGCTGAAGCACTGAGAACCGTGCAAGAGGTAAAAATCGAAGCACCGCCCGAAGCTTTGGCCGGGGCGGTGAGAAGGGCTCTGACGCTGCTTGATGAGGCGCTGCTTGCATCGGCGCCTGGAGAAGTGCTGGACCTGATCTTCTCGCGCTTCTGCATCGGTAAGTAGTTACTTCGAATCCAGCCACGCCCCAAGGCGCTCGCCGATTTCATCCATGTCGTTTTCGAACGGAACGCTCCACTGCACCACACTGCCCGTGCGGTGTTCAATGGTAACGCGTGCCGCCACTTCGCCGGTCTTGGCGTCAATGATACGGCACTCGGCTACGGTGCGGCTCCAACCATCCTTGTTGTCGCTGGAAAATGCGGAGGACGTGCGCTTGCCGGCGTCGCCTACGTCAAGCTGGGTGATGGTGACCTCTACGTACCAACCTTCTTCGGGTTTGTCCTTCACCGGGCGCGATGTCACGCGTCCGCTTGAGCCGTCCACAATCGCATCGCTGACGATATTCGCGCCGCGCGATGGCCACTCCAGTCGCCACTTGTCCTCATCACCGGGGTCCTTTGAGCCCTCGATGGTTTTGGGCAGAATTACGGGCATGACCTTGACCACGGTCGGGTCCTTGAGTCGCGCAAAGGCAGCGTCCTCTTTGACCTCCAGCGCGGGCTCGGGCGTGGTCGTGCAGGCACTGACAGACCAGAATGCGATTGCGACCAGCACCAGCGTGAACGAGCGTGACAGTGCGCGCATGATTTCTCCTTGGTTGGTAGTTCGCCCAGCTTACTTCGGCTCAACGGTCGGCAACATCATTTGCTCAACGTCATCGGGGCAGCGCACCGGTTTCATGCCCGCGTGGCGATCAAGGAATGCCAGCACGGTAAAGCCCGTGCATAGCCGCGCGCCGTCGCGCAAGATTTCGTACTCAAAGCGCAATCGCGCCTTGGAAAGTTCGCGCAGCCAGGTGCGGATCGTGAGCACGTCATCGTAGCGCGCGGGCGCGTGGTACTTGGCGCACACTTCGGTGATCGCGAGCACGAGCCCACGCCGTTCAAGTTCGGCGTAGGCGCTGCCCAGCGAGCGCATGGCCTCGGTGCGGCCGATTTCGAAATAGATAATGTAATTGGAGTGGTACACCACGCCCATCTGATCAGTCTCGGCGTAGCGCACTCGGGTGGCAGTTTCAAATGGCATGCACAACATCTAACACGAGGGAGTGAAGAAACGAAGGCCATAGGTTTTCTTCATTCCTTCGCTCCTTCGTGTTCATTAGTCTGGCGCCATGGCCCCGCCGAAAACACTGACACGCGAGCAGTGCCGCCGCCTCGACCGCATGGCGATCGACGAATATGGCATCTCCTCGATCGTGCTTATGGAAAATGCCGGACGCGCCTGCGCAAGCGAAGTGGAAAAGATGCTGCTGTCCGGCGGTGTGGCGCGTGCGCTCGACAAACTGACGCAGGGCGGAAGCCGCGACGATATTCCGCGCAACGTGGAAGAACTCGACGCCTGGAAAAGCGGGCTGGGCAAAGCGCGCTCGCCCATCATTGTGCTGTGCGGGCCGGGCAATAACGGCGGCGACGGCCTGGTGATTGCTCGCACGCTCATAAATCGCGGGCATCCCGTTGAGACGTTTTTCGTAGGCGACATCGAGAAACTTGCCGACGCCTCGGCCGATGTGCGCAAGAACGCCGAGCTTCTGCGCGGCATGGGTGCAGGCATTGGCGAGATTTTCAGTGCCGCGCAGATTGATGGCGTGCGCGAACGCCTGGCCGAAGCGCCCGTGATTGTGGATGCGCTCTTTGGAACGGGCCTTGGCCGCGCGCTTGAAGACCCCTATCTGGCCCTCGTTCAGCATGTGAATGAAAGCGGCGCACCCGTGCTGGCCGTGGATATTCCCAGCGGGCTGGATGCCGACAACGGCCACGTGCTGGGCTTTGCGATTCGCGCCACGGTCACGCTTACGTTTGTGGCACCCAAGCCGGGTTTCTTCATGAACGCGGGGCCCGCCTGCTGCGGCGCGGTCAAGGTGGCCGAGATCGGTATTCCCCGCATGTTCATCGACATGGCCTGACTGTCGCAATGCCTGTTACAATCCGCGCGTTTCACGTCTTGCCTAACCGCAGCAAGTGTGGAAACTGTGTGGATAACATGAAGCCGCGTATCGCTGATTTTCTGCCACCGGAACTCGCCCGCACGTTGAGTGCGGTGAAAAGCGCTTCGCCCGCACTGGCGCTTGGCATTGCGGCCTTTGACGAAGAAATGCGCGGAGGCATTCCCACTTCGGCCCTGACGGAAATTTTCGGCGAGATCGGCCAGGGTGCCTGGTGGCTGGGTTTCAAAACGCTGGCGGCCGTGCATGAGAAGGCCGTGGCAATTATTGAGCCCGCAGGCACGTTCTTCGCGCCGGGCGCGGCAAGCGTGGGTGTTGACCTGTCAAGATTTCTGGTGCTGCGCGAGAGCAACCGCAGGCAGGCGCTCTGGGCGCTGGAGCGCATCGCCAAAGATAAATCCGTGGGTGCAACGCTGGCGCACATCGAGGGCCTGGGCGAGACGGAAATGCGCCGCCTGCAACTGGCCGCCGAATCTTCAGGCCAGGCGCTGTTGCTTTTGCGCGAGGAGCAGCGGCTTTCACGCGCAAGCTGGGGCGCTTTGCGCCTGCGCGTCACCAGCGAACCTGCCGGTAGCGAGCGGCGCATCGTGGTTCAAACGCTGCGGGCACGCGGCGGTTTTGCGCCAAGGCCCATCCTGATCGAGATCGAACATGGCACGATGGCTGTGCGTGCATCTTCCGTTCTTCCGCACCGAGCGGATTTCGCGGGCCTCGCCAAGACCGCCTGAAGCCCTGGCTGTCGTGCGTGAGGTCGGTCAGACGGCGCTGGTCGTTGCCGCCAATCCGTTGGCCATGGCAGCCGGTGTTGCGTCGGGCATGACCCTGACGGCTGCGCGCGCCCACCTGCCATCCCTGGCTGTAAGCAACATCAACTCTGAAGCCGAGACATGGGAGTTGCATTCACTGGCCGCGTGCGCCTTGGCGCTGTCGCCGCGAATCTTTCTACACGCGCCACAGACGCTGCTCATCGACGCAACCGGCTGCGAGCGCGTGCACGGCGGCGAGCCATCGCTGCTCAAGCTCACGCGCGAACTGTTTACGCGTCTTGGCTACACCGCGAATGCTGCTCTTTGCGGCAATCCCACAACCGCAATTGCGCTCGCACTGGATGGCGGGCGAGCCACGCCGATTCTTGGCGAGGATACGGTTAGCGCGCTCCACGACGTGCCGCTGGCGTCACTACGACTTGATCCGCGTTCGCTTGAACACTTGGGGTCGCTGGGGATTTCTCGCGCCGGCGAGCTGCTTGCCCTTCCGCCCGCGACCTTGCCATCGCGCTTTGATGAAGCGCTGGTGTGCCGCGTGCGGCAGTTGCGCGGCGATCTGCCCGAGGACTTTCCGGCATTTTCGCTGCCTGAAACCGTCAGCGAGCGCCTTGACTTTGAAGGCCCGACCGACCGCCGCGACGCCATGATGTTCGCGCTGCGCCACATCGCAACGCGCCTGGCCGAGCGGCTTGATGCGCTGGGCACCGGCGCTTCGCGCATCCAAGCCAGGTTGATTCCCGCCGATGGCGCTTCGCTCGAGTTCGCCGTTGATGTCTCGGCACCCACACGAGACGCACGCTCGCTGGCCACGCTCTTGCTCGCGCGTTTTGAAACACTGGACACGCACGATCGCTGGTTTGACGGCCTGGAGGTCTGCATTCCCGCGCGCCAGCCTGTAAATTCACGACAGAAAGACCTGTTCAGCGCTGCGCGTGACGTGTTTTCGCCGGGCCTGCGCGGCCTCGTTGATGAACTGGTCGGACGCCTTGGCGTCTCCGCCGTGGCTCGCGCGGTGATCACTCCTGACCCTCGGCCCGAGTGCGCTGTTGCGTTTGCGCCGTTTCTGCAGGAAGCAAAAAGCGCCGCAGCGCCAAACACTGCACCCGCGGTGCTCTGGCCACCGCAGGCCATTGACGTCGAGGAGCACGAAGGCGCTCCGCGCACCTGGCATGAGGGCCGCCGCGCCCACTCGCTGTCAGTTGTCCGCGGGCCGCAGCGCGTGGAGTTTGGCTGGTGGGACGGCCAAGCCGAGGAGCCGCGCGACTATTTTGAAGTCGAAAGCGCTGAGGGCGCGCGCCTGTTTTTTTTCCGCCAGGCCGGTCGCTGGTTTTCGTGCGGGGCGTGGTGATGGCGCACTTCAAGGAAACTCATGGGCCGCAGACGCGAAAGGAGCCGGCGCCGCTGTTGCGCATCACGCCCCCGACCCTGAATGCCCCGCGCTATGCAGAGCTCGCGTGCGCGACCAACTTCAGCTTTCTGCGCGGCGCAAGCCACGGCGCAGAACTTGTCGAGCGCGCCGCGACTATGGGCCTGCACGCACTGGCCATAACGGACCGGCACACACTGGCGGGTATGGTGCGCGCTCACGGCGCGGCTAAAGACGTAGGGTTGAAAATCATTGTTGGCGCCCGCATAGAGCCGCGCGACGGGCCGGCGCTCAACCTGTTATGCTCCGATCGCAGGGGTTACGCAAACCTGTGCCGGTTGTTGACCGTCGGCAAAAGGCGCGCGCGCAAGGGAGACTGCGAGCTGTATATGGCCGATGTCGCTGAGTTCGCGGCGGGGCTTTGGGCCGTTGCGCTGTGCCCCCATGACGCAGACGCGGCCCTCCTGGTAGGTGCAAAAGCGGTGTTCGGCCCCCATCTCAGCTTGGCGATTTCGCGCCATCTCGAGCCAGACGACGATCTCCGTTTGCAGGGCTGGAAACGGCTTTCACGCGAGACTGACGTGGCGTGTGTGGCAGTCAATGACGTCCATATGCACGAACGCGAACGCAAGCCGCTGCAGGACGTCCTGACCTGTGTGCACCATGGCGTGAGCATCGACAACGCGGCGGGTCTGCTGTTCCCCAACGCCGAACGGCGGATCAAGTCACCCCGTGAAATGCATGCCCTGTTTGCCGATGAAGTTGCAGCGCTGGCGCGAAGCGTCGAAATTGCTGACGCCTGCTCGTTTTCGCTCGATGAACTGCGCTACGAGTACCCCGATGAAGTCGTGCCCGCCGGCATGACCATGAGCGAGTACCTGAAACAACAGACGTGGGAGGGTGCCCGCCTGCGGTACGGCGATCGCATTGCTCCGCGCGTACGCGAGCTGCTGGAAAAGGAACTCGCGCTGATTGAGGAACTGAGCTATGAGCCTTATTTTCTCACGGTTTACGACATTGTGCGCTTTGCGCGCTCGCGCAACATTCTCTGCCAGGGGCGCGGCTCTGCTGCCAACAGCGCGGTGTGCTATTGCCTTGGCGTCACGGCCGTGGATCCACTGCACTTTGACCTGCTATTCGAACGCTTTGTATCACGCGAGCGGGCCGAGCCGCCGGACATAGACATCGACTTTGAACACGAACGACGTGAAGAAGTAATCCAGTACGTTTACGCGAAGTATGGTCGCGAGCGCGCGGGCATGTGTGCCACAGTCATTTCCTACCGCAGCAAGAGCGCGATTCGCGATGTGGGCAAGGCGCTTGGCCTTTCACTAGACCAGGTGGACTCACTGAGCAAGGCGCGCCAGTGGTTCGACGGCCCGGGCGTCAGCGACGAGCGACTGCGCGAAACCGGAATCGACGCGCGCGACCAACGCGTCAGGCACGCGCTGCGGCTGGCGCGCGAGCTCTATGGTTTTCCGCGCCATCTCTCCCAGCATGTGGGCGGGCTGGTCATGACGCGCGGCCGTCTCGATGAACTCGTGCCGATCGAGAACGCGGCCATGAAAGACCGCACCGTGATCGAGTGGGACAAGGACGACATCGACGAACTCGGCATTCTCAAGGTGGATTGCCTCTCGCTGGGCATGCTCACGGCGGTACACAAAGCCTTTGACCTCGTGAAACAGCACGGGGGCGAGGATTTGAGCGTCGATTCGGTCATGGCCACCGAGCCGCCTGCGGGCAAGCAAACGCCGCGCTGCCAGGCGATTTACGCCATGCTCCAGCAGGCCGACGCCGTGGGCACGTTCCAGGTTGAGTCACGCGCGCAACTGAGCATGCTGCCGCGACTGAAGCCGCGCGAGTTCTTTGATCTTGTCGTGGAAGTTGCGATTGTGCGCCCGGGCCCAATCCAGGGCGGCATGGTGCACCCCTACCTGCGCCGCCGCGCAGGCGAAGAACCCGCCGATATCCCCTACGAGCCGTTGCGACCGTTTCTGGGCCGGACTTTTGGCGTACCTATCTTCCAGGAACAGGCCATGAACATCGCCGTAGTGGCTGCGCACTTCACGCCGGGAGAAGCCGATCAGTTGCGCAAAGCGATGGGTGCCTGGCGCCGGCCGGGCATCATTGACAAGTACATCAACAAGCTGCTTGAGGGCATGAAACTCAACGGCATCGCTGAAGATTATGCGCAGCAACTTCTCAAGCAGATACGCGGCTTTGGCGAGTACGGCTTTCCGCAGAGCCATGCGGCGAGTTTTGCGATCATCACTTACGTGAGCAGCTTCCTGAAGCGATTCTATCCGGCGGCGTTGACGGCCGCGCTGATCAACGCGCAGCCCATGGGCTTTTACTCGGTTTCAAGCCTGGCGCGCGACGCGCGCGAACACGGCGTTCAGATTTTGCCCGTGGATATCAACGCCAGCGACTGGGACTGCACCCTGGAACAAAGCGCCCCCTATGCTGCCGCGAACCTCGCTGACCCGCCCGAACTCTGGGGCAAAGGCCCCGCCCTGCGATTGGGCATGCGCCAGGTGCGCGGGTTGCGCGAGGATGTTGCCCGCGCGATCGTGGCAGAACGTGGTAAGGGCTTTGTCAACTTGAGTGATATCGAGGTGCGCATGGCCAAGGCCGGCGTGGCGCTGGGCGATGCGCTGGCCAGACTCTCCCGCGCCGACGCCTTTGCGTCACTGGGCGTTTCACGCAGAGACGCCTTATGGAAAGTACGCGGCATGAGGTCAGAGATTCCTGCGATGTTCATCGAGGCGCAACCCAAGGATCCCTCTGTGGCGTTGCCCGCCATGAGTGATCAGCAATCGATGGTCGCCGATTACAACAACACCGGTCTTTCGCTCAAGCGCCACCCGATGGAGTTCTGGCGCGAGAACCTTGCGGCACGCGGTATTCTGCCCGGCAAGGCGCTGCTGGAGTTGAATGATGGTGCGCGCGTCGCCGTGGCCGGACGGGTCACTACGCGGCAGCGCCCCGGCAAGGGCACGATGATCTTCATTACCCTAGAGGACGAAACGGCGATCATGAACCTGATGATGAAGCCGGAGATATTTGAGAAGCAGCGACAGGCGGCCATGAGCTCCATGCTGATCGCTCGCGGCAAACTGCAAAAACGCTACGGCGTGATCCACGTAATGGTAAGCCGGGTTGAAGCGCTCAATGAAAGACAAACCGAACTGAAGCTCGAGTCGCGCGACTTTCACTGATAGCTCAACCGTTCAGCTTCTTGGGGATGCCGGCCAGCAACGGTTTAGCCGAAGAGTCCGCGTCTAGGCCTGGCGTCGCCTTGAACATCTGGAAGCTTTCTTTGGCGCTGCCGACCACGCCGGAAAGGCGTGACTTGTCGTCGCTCCCAAGACTGAGTTTGCGCGCCTTGACGATTTCATCTCCGAGTTTGTCGAGCGCCTTGAGTCCTTCCACAGCGACGGCCACGCGCTTCTTGGTGTCGGTGGTGCTGTCGCGCACCTCGCCGAAATTCGCAACAGCGGCATCGAGTTTGTCGCGCGCTGCCATTACGCCCTGCAGCGGATCGGCCTTGGGGGCTTCCACCTTCTTGCCTCCGCCGAGATCGACGCTGACGTCCACCTTGCCCAGCTTGTTGACGATCTCCTTGGCGGCCTCCACTTTGTCCTTGGCCGCCTTGGTAATGTCCGCCTCAGCCTTGATGCGCTTCTTGAAACTCTCAAACACGGCGTCGCGGCTCTTGGCGAGTTGCTCGTAGAGTTCCTTCTGGCGCTCCTCAGGCAACACCGCCATCTCAGCACCAACTTCGCGCTCAAATTTCACACGCGCGGGCAACTCCGCAATTACTTCCTTTTTGCGTTCGGGCGCCACTGCGCGGAAGTCATCCTTGACGCTCCAGAATTCACTGACCAACTCGCTGTTCGTGACATAGGTGTAGCCGCCGCCGGCCGTAACGAGCACGCCGATGAACGCGAACACGTAAACCATCAATTTGACGAGCTTGGCCATGACTTCTCCTTTGCAGGCGTCCCCAGACCCCTTCAAGCAAGCACGTTTGAAGGCGGCGCGCAAGCGGTAACGAAAAAGGACGCGCGCCTGCGCGTCCCTTGTTCGGAATTGCTAGCTCGTTATTCCTTGATTGCGTCGAGGTCTGCCGGATCAAACGCCGGCGGCTCCCCTGCGGATTTTTCGAACTTATCCTTCGAGGCCTTAAACACCGGCTTGTAGCGATCGTCCTCGAAGATGCCGCCAATGAACTTGTCGGATTTTCGGTAGCTGGTCCAGAACTGGTTGACTTCAGATGACCAGGCATCAACGAGCGTCGCCGCGGCCTGGAGACGTACGAAGTCTTCCTTGAGAATGGCGTCGCCCTTTTCTTTTGCGAGGCGCAGGCGCGCTTCTTCGTCCTTCAAGGTAATGGTCTCCACGCCCTCCATGCCCTGACGATAGACCGACATAAACAGGTTCTTGGCGTACTGGGCCTGATAATAATCGTTGTAGACTTCGGCCCAGGCCTGTTCTCTCGCGGCCTTGCTGGTTCCCTCATCCGCCATGGCGTCGTAGGCCATGGAGCGCGTGCCTACAAACTTGTTGAAAGCGGTCTGGTAAAACTTGAAGGGCTTCTTCTGGCGCAGACGGCTCATTTCCATGCCGACCGAACGGTTGAAATTCTCCGCCAACTCAGAAACAGGATCCTTGGGCCGATTGTCCTTCTTGGCTGTGTTGCCGGCCTTGTTGTTGGAATTGATCTGCTGGCCCTTGTTGCGGCGACCCAGCGGGTCAAAGGCAATGTCGGCGCCCACGGCACCCAAACCCAGTACGGTAATCGCGATGCAGATAAACCAGATCTGCTTGGCGCTCTTGGCCGAGATCTTTCCTTTGTTGGGATCGTAGGCCGGCGGCTGTTCGTACTCCGCAGCTTCGCCTTCACCCCCGATTTCAGGCACGGCTGGCGCGACCGCCTGCCTTGACGCCGAGCCCGGTCGCATGGGCGCCGTTGGCTTTCTCCCGCCCGCTACCGAAGGCTGTTTGCGCAACACCGGCTGGCCCGCGCCGGATTTCGCTGCAGGCCGCTTGTTCGACGGTTGCTCGTCGAAGACTTCATAGTCTTCGACAACTTCATCATCATCGCGAGGTGCTGGCTTGGGTGGCACGTTGGTTCCTGCTGTCTGGGCCTTCTAACGGACACTTACCGCTTTGGTTTGACCTGCATGCAGCGTTTCACAAAGACGATGCACAACACTTATCAATAGTGCCGCCGGATCCGGCGCGGCTGACTTCATGTCTTCATCTGCGGCCAGCAACACACCAAGCGCCTGCACCAAGCTTGTCCGGCCCAATCCCTTCGCGACTTTCAACAGGCGCGGCTTGAGCGCTTCACGAAGGCGCGGCGCCGATGACAGCGCCGTCTGCTCCGGTGCGCCCTGCGCAAGCGCAAGAGCGACGCGGCCCAATGTCGCAAGCTGGAACCTCAAGAGCCCAAGAAATGAGAGTATAGAGCCCGTCTCCGCTTTGCCAGCCATTTTGGATGCGTGCAGCAGGGCGGATTTGGAATCACCGGTGATGATGGCGTCACATAAGGCAAAGGTCACGTCGTTGCCTTCGTAGCCGCACGCAAAAGCAACATCGGCCGCTTTGACTTGCTTGCCCTTTACCAATAGCGCGAGTTTCGCGATTTCCGACTCGGCGCGTGCGAGGCTTGAACCAACCGCCTCTTTCAGGGCCGCCATGGCGTCTCGCTCGAGCGTCAGGCCGTGCACGCCGGCCTGCATTTGAACGATCTGATCCCAGGCGGAAAAGTCCCAGGGCTTCAGTTCTTCCGCCACTACCGTTGGAAATCGCTCTTCAAGCCGCTTGGGAACCGTCAAATTGCGCTGCCACGTGGCAGCATCAAACACCAGAACATTGCGCTTGCCCGGCTTCTCAAGGTAGGCAGCGAATTCCTCTTTGAAGCGCGACGAGGCTTCGTGGCGCGGGCCTTCGCGCCGGTTACTGACAACAAAAGCCGCGGCACCGCCGAACATGTTGGGCGAGCGAAGCTCATCCAGCAGCGGCGCGATGGAATCGAGGTCATGCACGCGCTTGATCTCCAAGCCGCGCTTTTTCAAGTGATCGCACAGTACGCTCAGCGCACGCCGGCGCAGATAGTCTTCGTCGCCGTACACGGCATAAACGGGCGCAGCCGGCAGGTCTTCTGGCTTGCGCAAATATTGGAGCGCGGGAATTGATTTGGCCATGAGGCTTCAATTCACATTCCAGAATCCAAGGTGGCAACACTCAATTTGCGGTACGATCCTGAGCCTGGCGCAGGGAACTGCGCGCTGCGCTATACCAGCCGCACCAGCTTTCGCGCGAACCACTCGCCCGCGAGCAGCAGCACGAACGCCACGAGCAGCAGCGAACGCAGCAGCATGGGCTCTCCCTCGGTATTCCATACGAGTTGCGACAGCCCTTTCACTTCGTTCTGGCGCTCGCGCATGTCGATGGCGGCCTGGCCTGTGTCCTGCATCAGGTAAACACGCTTGCCGTCCTGGTAGCTCATTGGTGCGCGGTTCTTGGGCAGTTCTGTTGCACGGGCTTTGAGCCCGTCAAAATCCATAGTCAGGTCGCGCAGTTCTGCAATCGGCGCAATCACGGTGTAGCGGTGCGGCTTCTTGCGGCTTTCTTCGTAGCCGCGCACCCAAACGTCGAATTGGCCGGGTTCGTTGGCTTCAACGATGCCCTCAAACTGCCCGGGCCGCCAACTGACCTCAGAGAGAATGACGCGGCGCGAAGTCAACTTGCCGCCAGTGCGCGCCTGCACGTCAACGATGATGCGACGCAGCTCCGCGCTGCCCTCAGGTTGCGGCAGCTCTTTGAGTTCCTTGAGCTGGTTCTGCACGACTTCGCCGTAGATGTCGCCCAGCAGTTCGCAGTACACCTTGACCTGGTCGCCGACCTGGTACTCGGTTTTGTCAGTGTAAACATCGACCCGCTGCTGTTTGCCCGCAAGACGGCGCGAGGCCACGAATCGAATCGCGTTCTGCCAGAAGCGGTAGAAGTAGATGTCGCCAACAAACTGACGCCAACGGTTGGCGTCGTCCGTGCCAACGTAAAGCACCACGCCGTTGCCATAGGGTTGTGTGGCCACGAGCACGTCACCTTCGCTGGTAACCTTGCCTTCGTTGACCACGCGCACCAAGGCCTGCGCGGGCGCTGGCTTGAGGTTGGCTCCGGGCGCGTACCAGTAAAGCCCGTCAAGCTGGCCCGGCCGGAAATTGCCGTCAACTACACTGCCGAGCAACTCGTCGTTGCGCTCGGGATTGCTGGAAAGGCGCATCACCTCATGGGCGCGTCCCGCGGGCGTCAGGCGCCAGTACTTGAGGCGGCGCGTGTCCACGCGCGAGTCGTAGTCGCTGGGCAGGTTGTCAATTTCGACCGGGTAGAGCGCCTTGGCGCGTTCGAAGTTAGCGTAAGCCTTGGGGTTATAGCGCATGCCGGAAAGCAAAATCAGGCCGCCCTGGTTCTTGGAGACCCATTCCTCAATCCAGTCCCAGTGCTCGATCTTGAATTCCCTGCCGTCGGGGTCGATGTCGCCCAAGATGAGTACATCGTAGTTGAGCTTGAGGAACTCGTCCTTTTCACGAATGATCTTCTTGCCGTCAAAGAACGGTGCGCGCAATGGTGAGACCTGCTTTTTGACCTCTTCATCGTAAAGCGATATCGGCTGTGGCCAGCCTTCGTCGGCCTCGATGAAATAGCCCTGGTAAAGCAGCTTCTTGTCGCGCTTGAGGTTGTCATTCAGCCAGCGAGCCTCGTGGCGGAAGCCTTGCTCGATGTACAGCACCTTGATTTTGCGGTCGATGACTTCGAGGTAATGCTCGGCCACGTTGTTTCGATAGGTGTCTTCGTCTGCCAGCCGATCCTCGTTGAGCTTGAGGAAGTAAACGTGCTTACCCGCAAGCTTGGGCTTGAAGCGCACACGCGCCTCTGCAAGATCTTCGGCGGGCAGCTCAAACTCCATATCCGCCGGCCCAACGACCGGTCTTCCATTGAGTTCTTCGTAGGCAATCGCGTTGCCCGGCGAATCCTCGCATAGGATCACCTTGATGCGCTGCCCGGCGCGGCCCGTGGCTTTGTCGGCGCGATACGCTTTGTCGGCCCTGATCTTCAGCTTGAAATCGACAAAGTCACCCTTGAGGACTTCCTTGTCGCCCGACACCGCCAGCAACTCAAGCACCTTCACCGGCTTGGGATTGCCGACGCACACCGTAACCACTTCGGTGGCGCGGGCGCGGCGCGATTGCTTGTTGGTTGCGGCATGGCGGCGAGACTCCTCCTGACGCTCGCCCGATGTGTCGCGGCCGTCGCTCAATACCATGATCGTGGCGAGGTCGTCGTCGGCCGTGTAGTAGCGGCGCACTTCCGCCAGGGCCTGGTCGAGCTCAGTCAAACGGCCGCGCGGCGCGCGGAAATCGAGCTCTTCGGCCTGCACTTCCAGGATCGCTTCTTCCGTGGCCTGGCCGCGCCCGTATTTGGTGGAGAACACGAAATAGCGAAGGGCGGGCATGGGCCTGCGCTTGCTCATTTTCTTCGGGTCGCCACCTGCCTCGATTTCTGCCGCACGCGCCTTTACCAAATCCAGCAGTGAAGCCTTGTCGCCGGTCGGAACCGCGAGGCTGTTGCCGGAAGCAATCAGTTCACAGGCGATGTCCCAGCGACGCGGCCCTTCCGCGTTTACAGTCTCAAGCAGGTTTTCGATCAACGCGCGCTTTTGCGCGACCTTCGGATCTTTGACATCGCCGCCCAGCAGATCGGCAAAACCGCGCTCCGAGTTCTGGAGCCGGTCAAGCACGCCCTTGAGTTCGCTCTCCAGGCGGCGGCGGGTGCCGGGATCCTGCAACGTTTCATCTTTGGCGAGCTCGGCTGAAAGTTCACTTTGCTTGATATCGGCTTCGCGCTGCAACGTCTCGACTTCAGCCTGCTTGCGCTGCCATTGGGCGATTTCGAAGCGCGAACCGTGCAGGGAAGTCAGGCGTTTGAGCAAACGCTCGGCGCGCTCGGCCACGGCCTTGCGCACAAAGTTGCGCACCGCAAGTTCGTCATCAGTGAGCGTGACAAAACCCTTGCTGCCCGGCGTGCCGATCGTCAGGCCCAGCGACTCCAGCTTCTGGGACAGAGTTCGAACTTGTGCGGACTCGCGATCATCAAGCACATTGAACACGCTGAACTCGCGTGACTCCGCGCCCATAGATAGGCTGTCGTCAATAAGGACGGCAACTTTGGATCCCTCCTTGAAAAACTCGCTGTCCACCAGCGCCGGCCCGGCAATGATCAGGTAGAGCACGAGCAGCGTCAGGGCGCGGATGCGGATCAAGGCAAAGCGCACGCCCAGAGGCACTTGCTTCTTCTCAAACCAATAAACGGCCACGGGCAGGAAAACCGCCAGCGGAACGGCTGCCAGCGCAGTCCAGATCAAGGGCGTGATGCCCAGTGCGCCGGGCTCGCGCGAAAGCGGGTCAAAGTTTTCCCAAGAGAAAGCAGCGCCCTGGGCAATCTTTGAAATCACGTCGCCCAGACCAAAGGCCGCAAACAACACCGCCACAATGACCAGCAGCAGCGCAAGGTCTGCAAGTGACAACAGGATTTTAAGGCCTTTGGACATTGTTTCTCGGTTGTCAGTCTTCGTTCATCGGTCGTCGGTATTCAATGCCTGGCCGCAAGTCTCTTGCCGAATTCCGAGTACTGCTGACTGACAGCCACCTCATTGTTCCGGCTTGGAAATCACCAGGCTCCAGCCAGTCTCCGCCAGGAAAAATATTGCCGCAATGATCGCGCACCACAGCCACACGCCGCCGCCTTCATCGTCAGCCACGAGTGCGCGCCCTTCGCCATCACTGCCGGCCTTCTGGAATTCGAACTTGATTTCACCCAGCGCATCTTTGAGCGAAAGCCCGATATCCGCGCTGATCTTGGCGGTATCGCTCTCAACGGCGTCGGCGTTGACCGCAAAACGCTCCTGCCATTTCTGGTTCGTTTGCGCACCTTCCTTATCGAGTGCCGTGAGTGAATAAACGCCCGGCAACGCTGTTCCGGAATACTCGACAAGCTGCACGCCTTCTTCGCTGGTAGTAGGCAGTTCAGTGATCGTTCCTGATGGATCCTTGACCTGATAAACAGGTGCAATATCGCGCACGCGCAAGACTCGACGATAGGGCTCACCGATACTCAGGTTCGAATAACGCGCCTCGCTGTTGGTCAGGTAACTTACAGTCTCATGATAGAGGAACAGTGGCAGGCCCGCCGTCTGCCAGAGCTTGTTCCAACGCTCAGAGGCCGTGCTTGTGAAATACACCACACGCCCGCGCCCAAATGGCCGCTCAAGCATGAAAGGACGCGGCTCCGCTGTGCCCGTCTTGTTGATGCCGAGGATGACCTGCGTGGGACGCAGCGGATCAATCTGCGAACCTTGGGGCAGTGCGACACCACGCCAGTTGTTGATCGCCTTGGGATCCGTGATAATCGCGGTCTGCTCTTTGTCGCGCATGAAAATGGACAGCGCCGGGTGCGAGATTTCAAGAGGCACGATACCGTAGTTGGGCGCGCCAACATCTACGCTGCCTTCGGGGCCCTTGAGTTCGCAGGGCAGCAAACCCTTGCCCTCCTTGAACAAATCGCGGTTGTAGCGTTGATGATCGACGCGGTCGCCATCAAAAATGATCAGGCCAAAGCCCGCCGCCACAAATTCTTCCAGACGCGACACTGTGCTCTCAGGTAAAGTGGCAACATTGGCGATAATCACCAGGCGGTAGTCCAGAAACGTTTCCTGTGCAGTCAGCTGCGCGGGCGTAATGCTGATAATGCGATTGGGCGTCACGCGTGTTTCCGAGCCGGTGCGCACATCATCGCCGCGGTTGTCCGAGATCGAAAGCGCGGTCTCGAGATAAAGCGTCTCGTTCAAGTCCGCTCGTTTATCCGGCACGCCATTGACGACCAGAATAGGCACATCCGGCACTACGTTGAGAACGATGCTGCGGCGGTTATCGGCTTTGAGGCCGTCCGGCTCGACGATCTCGACTTCAATGTGGCGCGAGGCGCCCGTCTTTTTCTCACGCTCAGTGTTCAACTTGAGCTCATTGGCCTTGAGCTTGATCACGACCGGATCTGTCGCTTTTCCTTGTTGAAGTGAAATCTTGCCCGAAGCAGATTTTGTCTCGTGCCCGTCAATCCGATAGACGAGGCTGACGCCTCGCGCCTCGCTGCGCGCGGAGTAGTTTGCCAGGGTCACCTGCAAGCTGGTTTCCATGCCTTCGCCAATCACGCGATCGCTGCAACTTACTGAAACTATGGCCACATTGTTGCTGTCATCGAAACCGGCATCGTAAAACAGCGGCGATCCGCCCTGGCCCATGCGCTCATTGATCTTGGCCATGACATCGGCAAATTCACGCTGATTGGCGCCGTCCTTCCTGAGCGTGCTCCAGCCGGTGTTGGCGAAATCGGTAATCACCACCAGACCCACGGCATCGCTGGCCGGAGTCAGATCCATCAGCCGGTATGCCTCGCGCATCGCCACGAGCATATTGGTGTCCACCGCTGCGACCGTCGTGGCTGCCAACTCGCGCCGTGCCGTTTCCAGGTCCAGGTTCGTCAGCAGCTTGACGCGCTCCTTGCGCCGTTTCTGCTGTTCTTCGTCGCTTGCGGCCGCGCCGCCAATGCCGCGCGGCACAAACACGTCGCTCATGCGCACAATCGTGACGCGATCACGGCCCGGCTTGAGCGTGTCCACCGCGGCAAGTGCGTACTTCTTGGCGCGGTCAAAGGAGCTCTGGCCTTCCTGGGTGTAGGCCATCGAGCCGCTATTATCGAGCACAACGACAAGATTGAGCGGCGCGTTTGCCGCAAAGGAGGAGCGCTCAAAATTGAACAGCGCCTTTACCTCTTCCGCTGCAAAAGGAAAGAACGCCAGCGCCAGGAAGATGACTGCAGCCACGCGCAGCAGCAGCATGATCAGCGATTCCATTTGAAGGCGGCGGCGCGTCTTCCGGTAAGCGGCCAGCAGGAACTCCATCGCCGCCCAGTCCACCTTGCGGTAGCGCGTCAGGTTGATCAGGTGAATGATTACGGGCACGCTCGCCGCCGCGAGCGGAATTCCGATGCCAAGTCCGATCAGTGCGCCCGGGCTCATCCTGCTGACCTGCTTCCCATTCTTTTGGCCAGATACGCTTCAAGCACCATTTCCAGGCGTGACTGCGTGTTGACCTGTACGAAATCCGTGCGGTTGCGCAGGCAATGGCGCCGCGCTTCGCTTGTGAAATTGGCGACTTCTTCCAGATATGCCGCGCGCAGCGTGCGCGGATCCACAAGCAGCTTCGGGAAACCCTCGAGGCCGCGGAATTCGGTCAGACGGTCGAAGTTGAAGTTCAGTTCCTGCTCGTCCATCACGTTGAACACAATCACGTCGTGGCGGCGCGCACGCAGATGCTCAAGCCCCTTTTTCAGGTGCTTGATGTCGTCGAACAGGTCGGAAATCAGGATTACAAGTGAGCGCCGCCCGGCCCGCTGGGCCACGTCGTGCATCACTTCGCCGACGTTGGTCTTTTTGGCGGCCGGATGATTGTGCATTGTCGCCAACATCCGCATCAGTGTGGCCTGGCTGGTGGAACTAGGCACAAAGTCATAAACGCGCTCGTCAAACAGCGCGAGTCCTGCCGAGTCGCTCTGGCGCTGAATCAAGTAAGCCAATGACGCCGCCATCACTTTGGCGTAGTCCAATTTGCTGGGCAGATCCCCGCTCTGGTAGCGCATCGACTCGCTGGTATCGACGGCGATCAGCGCGCGGAAGTTCGTCTCTTCCTCATACTCCTTGATGTAGTACTTGTCAGATTTGCCGTAGGCCTTCCAGTCCAGGTAACGCAAATCGTCGCCGGGAACGTATTCACGGTGCTGTGCAAACTCGACCGAAAAACCCTTGTAGGGCGACTTATGCAGGCCGGAAATGAAACCCTCCACCACGTTACGCGCGGTCATTTCAAGGTGCTGAATCTGGTTCAGCACCTTTGGATCGAGGTATTGTTTTCCGACCAGCTCTGCCATGATTCCTTCCCGCAAGCGCCGCTTTGGCGCTCCCCTACTGCGCCTTCTTCGCCTCGGTCGCGATCAGCGCCCTTGGATCCTGCGCCAGTTGCAGCAGCACTCGCCTGCTTGCTTCATCCCTGCCGTTGGCGGCCAGCCAGCGAATCGCAATCACACGTTCCGCTACGGCAGCATCTTGCGCAATTGCCACGCCCCGAAAAAACTCTGACCTGTCGCTGCCCGCCTCCAACGCCAGCCGCGCCAGGGCGACGGCCTTTTTGTCCTTCCCCGCCTTCACGTAATCTTCTGCCGGTACGCCCGCGTTCTGTTCCTGCATGGCCCGATAGGCGGCAAGCCCGGCAATCACCACAGCGTCGGAATCCTCTCGCGATCGCGCCCGGCGCGCTTCGTCAATGATGCCGCGCAGGATTTCCATTTTGTCTGCGTCGCTCACGTTTTCGACGCTGACAACGCCCAGCCGCAATGCCTCCGCCGAAATCTGGCCCTTAATGGCGTCCAACTCCAACTCCAGACGTTTGCGCTCTGCCTGCAGTTCACCTGCCTGCCTTTCCAGCTTCTTGTAGTCGGCCTCCGGTACGCGCGTGTTCATCTGGTACAGCATGACCACGACCAGCGCGGACATGGCCAGCCAGAGAATTCGCGAAAGCCAGCGCGCGGCTTTGAGCGCATTGGGGCTGACGATGCCACGCGATGCATACTCCTCGAGTTCTTCGTCGATCTCCTGTTTGCGCTCTTCAATGCTCTTGTCGCGGTTCAGAGCCATGTGGGTTCGCGGGTCGTGGTTGGCGGTATGCGGATACGGCAATCCGCCAACCGCATGCTGCATGCGTCCTTACTTCATGACGTTGGGCAAGCGCCTGTCGGCGAGAGACTCGGCCTCGGCGCGCGGGATCAGCTCAATCAGCTTGTCGATGATCACGTCGCTGGTAATGCCCTCAGCCTCGGCGGAGAAGTTGGGAATAATGCGATGGCGCAGCACCGGGTGGGCGACGGCGCGAACGTCCTCGCCGCTGGCGTAGTAGCGCCCCTGCAGCACGGCGCGCGCCTTGGCGCCCAGAATAAGGAACTGACTGGCTCGCGGGCCCGCACCCCAGGCAAGGTATTGCTTGATGAAGTCAGGGGCTTGCGGATTGTTCAGGCGTGTGAGCCGCGAGAACTGCATGGCGTACTTGATCACGTGCTCAGAGATCGGCACTTTGCGCACGAGTTCCTGAAGGCGCATAATCATCGCGCCATCGAGTACGTGTTCGACGGCACCTTTGTAAGTCGCTGTGGTCATTTTCATGATCATCAGCTCTTCTTCTTCGGCGGGATACTCGACCTTGATGTTGAACATGAAGCGATCCTGCTGTGCTTCCGGCAGAGGGTACGTGCCTTCCTGTTCAATGGGGTTTTGCGTTGCGAGCACGAAGAATGGCGCCTCAAGCTGGTGGCGGCGACCGCCTGCCGTCACCTGGATTTCCTGCATGGCCTCGAGCAGTGCCGCCTGCGTCTTGGGCGGCGTGCGGTTGATTTCGTCAGCAAGAATGATGTTGGCGAAAATCGGGCCGGGCAGGAAGCGGAACTCGCGGCGACCCGTGGTCTTGTCCTCTTGCAATACTTCAGTGCCGGTGATGTCGGAGGGCATCAGGTCGGGCGTGAACTGGATGCGCGAGAACTTCAATGACATCGTGTCGGCCAGCGTGCGGATCAGCAGCGTTTTTGCCAGCCCGGGTACGCCAACCAAGAGCGCGTGGCCGCGCGCGAAGATAGCGATCAGCAACTGCTCAATGACATCTTCCTGGCCGACGACGACCTTGTGCAGTTCTTTGATGATTGCGTCGTGGGCGTCACGCAGTTGCTGCACTGTCTTCAGGTCTTCTGCTTCGCTGCTGGTTTGGCCGGCCATGATCAGGTTCCTGTGATTTGCGTTATCGTTCTACGAATTCCCAACGCCCAGCGGCACGCAATTCCTGCGCACCCACCCTATTCCTTCTTGTCAGACGCGGCAAAGGCATAGAGCCATTTGCTGCTGGCCATGACCACGAAAGTCTCCTTCTTCACGGTCTCTGTTCTTCCTGAGCCCGGCAGCGTGAAGGTGTCTCCGTTGCGCAAGTGTTCCACGCTGTAAACGCTACCCGTGGCGGAGTCGGTCACCGTCACGGGCCGGTAGCCTCGCACGGCGCCATCCTGGTCCTTGATGGCCTCGCCGCGACAGTAAACACTCAGCGTGTAGGGTTCCTTTTCGAATTCGATCGTGTCAGGCAGGGGAATGCGCGTGTCCAGCTTGCCCGTCGCAACATCATAAAGCGCAACAGAACCTTTGAGTGGCACGAGTATCTTGTCTCCGGCGATAACGCCGCGGCCGAAGGGAGTGGCGTCAAATTTGTTCTCGGTTTCCCAGTTCAAGCTGCCCCAGTCTGCTGCGTTGTGCTTGACACCTCCGCGACGAAAACTGGTAAGCGAAACAGAATAGAGCTTGCGCCGGCCCTGGATGATCAGAGCGTTATCCACGACGCCCAGCACGTAGTTGAACTCGCCCGGGGCACCGCGGCCGTGCATGGGGTGTTCGAAGTTCTTCTTGCCCCACAGGCCGTCAAGAACGAAGGCAAAGCGCGAGTCGTCAGGCGCGATCACCACCAGGCCGCCAAAGGCAACAGGCGCGTTGCCAGTCCAGCCGAGTTCGCTGGTGCTGCGCGGGCTGGGGCGCTCATACTTTGCGGCCCAGCACAACTCACCCGTGTCGCGATCAAGACCCGCGCAGGCACCCATGTTCGTGGACACGTAAAGCATGCCGCCCTGCTCAGCGAGACTGGAGACTTCAATGGCTTCAGCAGGCAGTTCTTCCCAACCCATGGAACCCTGCGACTTCTTGGCGCAGATCATCGTTTTCCACTGCAACTTGCCTTCACCGCGAGAGAAATCGCCGCGGGGTGTCACGTCAAAACAGAACACCCAGGACTCGGTTGAGCCGCGCTGCGCACGCGTACCACTTACGTAAAGCTTGTTGTTGTGAATCAGCGGCGCGCCGTTGAACACGATGTTCTGGAGCACCTTCCAATCGTCGGGGCTTTCAATTTTCTCGTTGGGCAGCGTCACGAGGAGCTTGCCTTCGTCTGTGAGGTCAAAGGCCTGAATCTGGTTTCCGGAGCGCAGGGCGTCGTCGCTGGTGCTGGGATTACCCTCGCCCAGGATTGCGAACAGCACGTCATGCTCCTTGGGTTCCACAGCCCACGTCAGGCGACCGATGGTGCTGGCCAGCACGCGGTTACGCGGGCGCGACTCCCTGGCCATGTAGTAGTAACGGTAACCGTTGTTCTGCTCCTTGGGCTGCGGATACTCCAGCCCGGCTTTGATCGTCATGGGCTGGGCGCGCGTTTCGCTGCCATGGCCAAAGAACAACAGCTGCTCCGAACGAACGGTATTGTTCGCCTTGGCTGCCAGCTGGTGGATGTAGATGCCACTGCTGTGGATCGTGGGAAAATTCAGGTGCGAAACCTGCTTGGGTTGCGGCCCGTAATAGCGGTACTCATCCTCGCGTGAATCCGTCTGGCTGCCGGTCGTCAACTGGAAACCTTGCACGCCTTCCGCCGGCGCGAAATCGAGCATTTCGCCGATGCTCTCAACCGGCGGAGCCACTCGGTTGCGGCCGGACTCACCCTGCAACGTGCGCCAGCCCGTAGATCCCAGCTCGCGACGATCGCCGGGCACGGGCTGTTCCGCCAGCTCCTTGGCGTACTTCAGCGCGTTCACTTTCACGCCGCCCACATCCACAGTGGCATCGCGCGCATTGCGCTCAAAATCAGCCAGCGCCTTGGCAAGGTAGAAGCGTGTGTCCGATTCGCGGCAGGCGCGCACGAGCTGCACCCACAAGTACGGATCGCGCCGGTATTCGTCGGGGTGGGCTTCGCCCAGTTCAAAGAGCCAGCGCTGCGCCAGCAGGCTGTCGCCGCGCTCCAGCGCCACTTCCGCCAACGTGCGCAACGCCCTGATGCCGGAGGGGCTGAACTGATAGTAGCGCGCAACGCGGCGCATCAACTTCATGTCGTTGTTGGCAAGCGCGCGCGACAGCATTTCCTGGCCGGGGCCGCTCTGGCGCAGCGACATGCGATCTTTGAACTGGCGCGGCCAGTCCGGCTGGCGCATGCGACCGTTGATGTAATCCGGCAGCGTGATCCAGTTTTCAATGTACTGCGGAGACAAGTCGCGATCCTTGCCGGGCGGAAACGTTATCGCGCACGCAAGGGGTTCTTTTTCCGTGGGTTTGTCTGGCGAGAGCTCGTCGCGCCACATGGCCTCATAGCGCGCAAAAGCCTCGCGCCACGCATCAACGGCCTTCTCCGCTTCGCCTTTGCGCGTGAGTTCGCGCGCCTGGCGTTCCCAGTTGGCCGCCTCGCGCAGGCTGAAATTAATCGAACGATCGACGCGTGAGGGACTCAGCTGCACATCAGGGTTGCTGACAATCTCATCAGACTCCTGCGCCGACGTGCGCGAAAAACAACAGAGCACGCCTGCCAGCACAGCAAGCTGGAAAACCTGACGCGCTCTCATGGCAGCCTCCGCCTATCGGGCCTCAAGCGTCTTGATGGCCTCGTCGATAATGTGCCGCATTGATGATGACGTCGCGTCGCCCATGTTCTGGAGTTCGCGCAGGAACGCCACGTCGCCTTTGTCACCGTTTTCCTGGATGAAACGCACGGCCGCAAGGCGCGCGTCGTAACTGGCCAGTTTTGCCGCCTGTCGCGCCAGGTCAAAGCTGTCTTTGTCTTTGACCTTGACCTTGGTCAGCACCTCTAGGCAAGACGCGACTCGACCAAAGTCAGCCGCAGAGCCCTTGAGCGCTTCCTTGAGCATGGCCACCGTCTTTTCGCTGATACGCGTGAACTGAATGCCCTTGCTTGAAAAATTGCCCAGAAGGGTCACCGTGAAAGGTGAACGCCGATCCGCGAGTACGGACAGCGCCAGATCGACCACCGCCGCCAGTTGCTTGCTGTCCAGCGTGTTGTCGGCCCACTTGTCGGCATCCAGGTAACTGAGCGCCTGCACCGCATCGCCGCGGCCCTGGAACTCGGTCTCCCTGAGCACGACTTCAAGCAGCTTTTTGACGTCCACCTGGGACTTCACGTTGGGACGGTACATCAGCGTGTAAACCTGCGTCCGAACCACCATCTCGCTGTCGCTGATTGCCTTGGCCACCATGTATTTCGTGGCGTTGTTGTCGCCCGCCTGCTCGGCCAGGATCACGGCCAGACGCAGTGCCTGGGCGCGCACCGTGGCGTCTTTGTCTTCGTTGAACGCCTTCTTCACTGGCTCGTAGATTCCGGCACCCTCGAGCTTGGCGTTGTTATTGAACTGCTCCAGCGCTTCGAGCGCGGCGCGGCGCACCGATGCCTCGCTGTCTTCCGCGAGGCGCTTGACGAACACCTCGGCATTTTCCTTTTTGTCGCTGCGCTGCAAGCCGCGCAGGGCGGTCATGCGCGTTTCGGCATCGGGGTCGGTGGTCTTGAGCTTGAGCAGCTCCTCTGATTTCGAGAGCGGTACAAACTCGCGCCCAAGGTTGCGCGTGGCGGCCCGACGCACTTCCGGCGGGTTCTTTTCGTCTGACCAGGCCTTGAGGTCTTCAAAGGAATCTTTTCCCTTTACCTCGGCGTAGGCGTCAATGGCCTGCGCGCGTTGCGCGGCTTCGACTTTCTCGTCACCCGCAACTTCGCGGAACAGGTCAAGCGCAATACGCGGGCGCTGCAACAGCAGCTTGCGCATCAGGAGCTTGCGGCCGCTGTCTTCGGCGGGCATCGCACGCCAGGCGTCCATCACGGCCTGCAGCGCATTGTCTTCCATGAGCAAACCGAGCTGGCCCTCCACGCGCGAAGTGTATTTCACGACGTGCTCCAGCTTGCTGTCCTTGTTGGCGTCAAGCTTTGCAAAGGCCTCTGCGAGCTTGGCCTCCCCGAGCTTGAAGCCCGCGCTGAACTCGGCTGCATCTACGGCGCCGTCTTTGTTTACGTCCCAGGCCGTGAGTTCTGCGGCATCGACTTCGTCGGCCTCAAGTTTTGAATTCTTGTTCTTGTCGCGCGCGGCAAACTCGCTGTCGAGTTCCGCCTTGGTGGGCGCGTACTTTTTCTTGTACTCGTCAAGTGATACGCCGCCATCGCGGTTTTCGTCCCAGAGAGTGAGCTGGTTTGCTTCAATTTCATTCGCGTCAAGCTTGGCCAGCGCAACAAGAGCGCGCACGCCATCGGGGCCAAAATCGGCCAGCAGTCGAACCGTTGGGGCATAGCTGCCGCCCTTGGTGTCGTCCTTGAAAATCTCGACCAGGATCGGGATTGCCTTGGCCGATTGCTCCTTGAGGTAACCCTTGGCCAGGTCACGGTAGCTGGCGTTGAGTTCAAACTCCGGCAGCGTAGCGACATTAATCAGGGCCTGAACCGAACGCTCATCCCTGAAGCTGGCCAAAGCAAACAAGGCAGCAATGCCCAGCGCATCGCTGTGCTTCTTGGTGTCGGCGTCCTTGAATTGCTGGTCCCAGATGGCGAAGAGTGCGTCGGCGGCGGCTGCGTGCTTTGAGGCCCCCACCACAATTACGGCCGCAAATCGCACGGCGGCATCGACATCTTCTTTGAGTAGTGGCAATGCAATCTCGCCACCCTGCTTGAGTTCCGCAAGCGCCGTCAGGGCTGCGCAACGCAGCTTGTGGCCTGATTTCTCATCGGCAGCCAGTTTTCTGATTTCGGCCACTGCGTCTGCGCTGCCCGCAGCATCGGGTTTGGACGCGGCAATCTTGCCCAGTGCAATCGCGCAGGATTCACTGGTGTCAATTGATGCGCGCGCTTTTTCGTCGCGCAGTAGCTTGAGCAAATCTGCCGTCGCGCGCGAATCGCGCAGCTCGCCCAGCAGGCGCGCACAGGTGATGCGAACCTGGCGAAGGTTGCCCTGCTTGACCGCGTCTTTCTCGGCGTCAACGTCGGTTTTCAATCCTTCGAGCAGGTCGTCAAAGGCGTCAGCGCCGGCCTCGCCAAGCTTGGCCACCGCGCCCGGACGCTTGACTGGGTCGCCCAGTTCCGAGACGGAGTTCTTGAAATCACCTGCATACATTGAGGTGGTGAAGCACAGCGCCGCAAAGGCCAGAGTCAAAGTCCGCTTCATGAGCACAGAGCCTTAGTCTTGAGCCAAACAAACCAAGCGGGCGCGCGCTTTCTTAAACGAAAACCGCCCCGCGAAGTTGCCCTAAATCCAAGGGCGACAGGGGAATAGCGAAGATTAGCACGGTAGTGGCAAGTGGCCAGTAGCCAGTCACCAGTTCCTGACCAAGGCACACCCAATTCGATTTTCGCACTTTGCCCCGATTCGCCGCCGCCAACTAAATACTGGCTACTTGCCTCCCCCTACTGGCAAGCGGCAACAGGCTACTGCAAACTGGCCCCATGCCCGATCGCGGACGCGGCCAAGCCCGCCAGCCCAAGCCTCATTTCAAGCAGCAGCGTAACTTCGGCGCAAAACCGCAGCGCGGCCAGCCGTTTCCCAACGCGCGTCCGCCCAAACACTCGCGCACGCACCATGAACTGGACCCGCGCAAGCTGGCCTTTGCCGTGCTCTCGCGCCTGCCGCAGGGCGATTTGCTAGAGCCCGTCGTGATCACCGAATTGCGCCAGCAGCATTACGACGCGGCGCTTGCGCACCGCGTCCTGCCCATGCTCGAGGATGCCACGCGATTTGCCATTCTCTTTGACGCGTTGATTGCGCACGTGGCTTCGCGCCCGCCCGAAAGACTCGACCGCGACGTCCGCGCGGCGCTGCACCTGTTCCTAGCCTGGTACCTGCTGGATGACCCGCAGGCCGTGTACGCCCATGGCCAGGCCGCCGTCAACCTCATGGGCGAAAGCAGCCCGTCGCGCGGCTTCGTGAATGCGTGCGTGCGAAGGCTTGGAGAGTTCGTACGGGCCGAGACCAGCCACCAATCACCAACCACCAACCACGAATTCTGGCGCGACAAGGCCAGGCTTGGCCGGGGGCGCTTTGTTACCGCCAAACTGCCGATTTTTCCTGACCCGGCCAAAGACCTTGCAGCCCATCTGGCCATGGTGTGCGCGTTGCCGCGTTGGTTTGTGGACAAGCTCTTCGATCAGCACGGGCCCCAGGGCGCGACAGCAGTGGCGCTTTCTTCTATAGACGAACCGCCCACCTGGCTGCGCGCCAACAAACTGCGCACGACGGCCACGGAACTGCGCGGGCGCTGGACGATTAACAATCAGGAAAGCGAAATCGTGGGCGACGCGATCAAGCTGCCGCGCGGCACGAACATCACGGCGCTGCCGGGTTTCGAGGCCGGCTTATTCTACGTGCAGGATTTGACCTCGCAGCGCATCGCGCCCGCGCTGGACGCCAAGGCGGGTGAAACAATTCTCGACCTGTGCGCGGCACCCGGCGGCAAGGCCAGCCACATTGCAGAACTCACGGGCGACCGCGCCAAAGTGCTGGCCTGCGACGTGGGCCCCGAGAAAATCGAGCGCGTGCAGGAAAACATCGCGCGCATGGGTTACACGAATCTAGCCACCGTGATCGCCGACGCGCGCAACGTGCGCTTCCCCGAGAAGTTCGACCGCGTACTTATCGACGCGCCGTGCAGCAACTCCGGCGTGCTCGGCCGCCGCACAGAAGCGCGGCATCGCCTCAACGAAGCCGCGCTGAGCGAGTTGACGCGCACGCAGATGGCGATCCTCGAAAATGCGGCCCGCAACCTGAAACCCGGCGGCACGATTGTGTACAGCGTATGCAGCGTGCTCATGGAAGAAGGCGTCGATATTGTGCGCTGGTTCCTGTCCGCGCGCGTCGGCGCTGACGAGCCCGGCAGCGAACACGAAGGCACGCAACGCGAAGAAGCCGGTTGGGAAATGAAGGAAGAGAACATCGTGCTGCCCGTGCCCGGCTACAGCGACGGTATGTATTGGTGCAAGCTAGCTGCGCCGTAGCACGGCCCTCCCGGGTCGCGTTACTTCGGGTCCTCGCCGCGCCAGAGGTTGGGTGTGCTCAGTTCCGGCCTGCCGCTCGCCTTCAAATTCAGGAACAACTGCATCTTGTAGGAAGGAAGATACTTGAACGCTGAGTCGAGGATGAATCGGCCCAGCGGCATCGGATCCTGGCCGGGCCGCGCCACCATCTTCTGGGCGAGGTCCTCGGGTTTGATCTGCGCGAACAGATCCTTCAGCTCACTGGCCTCGCGATCAAGTGCCGCCGGGATGTCTTTGAGTGTGAGTTTGTTTGCCGCCTCGCTCATTCTCTTGCCGATCTCCCAATCGGTCGCCAGCGCGGCTTTGAGCCCGCTCACGCCGCAGTAGCTTAGATAGCGCAAAAGTTCGAGCGTGCTGCGCTGCTTTTCGCTGGGCCGGAAATCTTCTTTGCCGGCGGGCACTTTCGTGGCCAGGTGTTTGACGACGTTGATCTCTTTGAGCATCGAATCGAGGATCATTTGCTTGTCGATCATGGTTGTCTCCTGTAGCACGGCCCTCCCGGGCCGTGGACACGGGCCGGGAGGCCCGTGCTACGCCTGCGCCGTTTGCGGCTTTGGATCCACGCCCACCCAGCACTGCGCCGGGCCGATATCATGACGGCCGCTGGCCTTCACGTAGAGAAACAGCTGCATGCGGTAGGCTACCAGAGCTTTGAGCACGGTGTTGATCAACCCTTGCCCTAGCTTGCAGGGCGCACCCCACGGCATTTCACGACCCACACTCGCAAAATCGCCTTCTTTGAACGCGTTGATCGTCGTGGCGATGAACTCCTGCTGTCTGTCCATGGCCGCCGCAAAGTCCTTGCGTACATCGAGGTCTTCGACCGCTTTCTCCAGCGCTTCAGCCGCGTCCCAGTTGCCGTCGCGCATGTTGCACAGCGGCGAGGACGCGCAACACGCCAGATAGCGCAAGAGCTCAGTCATGTTGCGCTGAACGGGCGTCGGTCTGTAATCGTACTGATTGTCGGGAATCTTGGTCGCGATGTGCTTGATGCAGCGGATTTCATGGGCGCAGCTCCTGATGAACTCCTCCTTACTCATCATTCCGACGCTGACGCCGGGCACGGCGGCCTTTGCCTTGCGCGGGGATGACTTGCGAGCCTTGCTCTTGATTGCCTTCTTTTTGGCCATAGCAGTTCTTTAGGTGTGCGATCAGATCAGCCGCGCTTCCGGCGGCAAGCCTACGCCAGATTTGAAAGTACATGGCGCGAAACCACGCCGTGGAGGTGGCGGCAACTCGGGCCACGCGCAAGGTACTCGTCCTTCTTAGCCTCTCCCACAACCTGGAACTCCACACTGAACTCCGCGGCTTCACTTACAGGAACATCGGGTGTCATCGGGTCGAAATTGCGACCTCGCATGCGCACGCTCTGGACACGCTTGTGTAATGACCTGAAGACTACGGAATGCTCAATAGGCGGCTTCAGGTAGAGAACTCCGGCGTAGAGCAGTGCGTCGGCGCCGAAAACAGTCAATTCGAAAGCAGCGTTGCCCATGACATCTTTGACCGGCTGCACAAACACGTTCTCAACTACTGCGCCGGGCATCCACTCATTGGCGCACGTCTCAAAGTAGTTGATGATTTGTTCGATGCGCGGCCGGAACGCTGGGTTCAAACCCATGCTCTGAAAGTACGTCAGGAATTCAGCCGTCATGGGCATTAGAAGCGCTCTCCTGTCGGGTTCCAGGGACCGTGCTCGAAGTCGGCCGAGAAGATTTTCTTGTCCTCAGGGTCGGCGATGGCGTCGCCCAGCGCTTTGGCCAGTTTTTGGAACTGCGCTGACTCCTCGCGTTTGTCCAGCAATGCATACGCCCGCGCCAGCGCCTCGGCGCCATAGGCCAGGTCAAAATCCTTGAAGCCCGAGCCCGCTTTGAACTGCTCACCTTCCAGGTGTTTTTCCAAAAGTCCCATGTAGCGGTTGGCGTGGCGCAGTCCGCCCATGGGGTCGCCAGCAACGCAATGCGCGCGCGAGATCAACCACTCCGCGCGCGCGTGCTCCACTTCGCCGCCCACCTTGCCCCAGTGCCAGGCGCTGCCGTAGGCGGCGTAGAGCAACTCATCGTCATCCGCGGCGCTGCGCACCTCTTTGCCGATCAGTTCAAAGGCACGCTGGTTGAGCGCGATCGCGAAATGTCGATTAGCTGTCTTTGGGTCAAACGTGGGGTCGGGCATGGCGGCGATGATAGCG
The DNA here is from genome assembly GCA_020845475.1 of Planctomycetota bacterium. Classification (GTDB taxonomy): domain Bacteria; phylum Planctomycetota; class UBA8742; order UBA2392; family UBA2392; genus UBA2392. Next base: position 46,902 of record JADLFN010000059.1, on the reverse strand, counting down.
GGCGCCATGCCAGACGCCAATTGCCGTTACTTGCCTTCTCTTGTGGGCGGCTTTTCAAAGGCCTCGACGATGCTCTTGGTTTGCTCGGTGCGGAACTTGTGAATCGCCTCGCGGAACTTGGGAATGTGCGTTCCCAGAATCGCTGTGGCCAAGAGTGCGGCATTAATCGCGCCGGCCTTGCCAATCGCGAGCGTTCCCACGGGAATTCCGCCCGGCATCTGCACTGTGCTCAGCAGAGAATCGAGCCCTTGCAGCTTGCTCTCGATGGGCACACCCAGCACCGGCAGCACCGTCTTGGCTGCAGTAACACCCGCCAGATGCGCAGCGCCGCCGGCAGCCGCGATGATGACTTCCAGGCCGCGCTTTTCGGCGCCGCTGGCATATTCAAAGAGAAGATCGGGCGCACGGTGCGCGCTCACGACGTGAACCTCGTGGGGCACGCCGAGTTTGTCCAGAGTTTCGGCAGCGTGGGACATGGTTTCCCAGTCCGACTTGCTGCCCATGATGATGCCGACGAGTGGTTGGGTCATGGCCTAGTCCTCACCCTGCGCCTTGGTGTAGCCGGGTTTGCCGTCGAATTCGTGGAGCTTCTCGATATGCGTCCACTTGTAGTTCTTCGCCACGCGCGAGATCACGTCAAAGCACTGAGCGTCGTTCATTTCAGCCGCGGCGTCCTTCATGAAAAAGCGGCAGCGGAACGCATCCGTGTTATCCGTGATCGCGCCCGTGGGCGGATAAACTTTCGTGCCGCGCGAGTCGATCATCTTCAAATTCAGCGGCGCACCCTCAAGCGCGGCTTCAATGGCCTTGCCCATCTTTTCGGGCTTGTCGGCGCTCTCAACGAACACATCAACGCCAATGGTCTTGCGCGACTTGGCGGAAACGAAATCCTGGCGCAGGTCCACCTGCGGCATCTTGATCGGCTTGTACTCGCGCACTTTCCACTTGTCGCTCTTCTTGCCCAGGTTTCCGATGATCGCGTCAGTGTACTTCGTGGTGGGTACGCCCTTGGCGTCGCCCAGAATGTCGCGCGTGATGCAGCCGCTTTCCAGCGTGACCATGACCGCGTTCTCGATCTTGCTCGCGGCTTCGAACTCTCCCATGTAGCGCAGCATTGCCACGCCCGACAAAAGCACCGCCGTGGGGTTAATAACGTTTTTGCCCGCGTACTTCGGCGCCGAACCGTGCACGGCCTCGAAGATCGCAACTTCGTTGCCCAAATTCGCGCTCGGTGCAAAGCCCAGGCCGCCCACGAGCGCGCTAGTGAGATCGCTAAGGATGTCGCCGTTCATGTTCGTGAGGCAGATGACATCAAACTGCTCGGGCTTCTTGACAAGCTGGTGCGCACAGTTGTCAACGATGATGTGCTCGCTCTGGATATCCGGGTATTCCTTGGCGACGTCTTCAAGCGTGCGCTTCATCATGCCTTCACTGAACTTCATGATGTTCGCTTTGCTGCCGACGTGCACTTTCTTGCGCCCCTCGCTGCGCGCGAATTCAAAGGCCATGCGGATAATCTTTTCGCTGCCCTTGCGTGAAATCAGCTTCAGCGTTTCGGCCACGCCCGGCGTTTGCATGTATTCGATGCCGGCGTAGAGGTCTTCCACGTTTTCGCGCACGATCACAAGGTCGATGCCGCGCCCGCTGTACGGCGTGGTCACGCCCGGGAACTCGCGCACGGGGCGGATGTTGGCGTAAGTCTCATACAGCTTGCGCAGCGTTACGTTGGCGCTCTTCTCGCCGTAGCCAATCGGTGTGCCCAGCGGGCCTTTGAGAACAAGGCGCGTTTCCTTGATGCTGTCCATGGTTTCGCGCGGCACACCCGAAGCCACTCCCTGCTTAAACACACTTTCGCCGGCGTAACGCACTTCCCATTCAATCTGCACGCCGGTGGCGTCAATGATCTTGCGGGTAGCATCAGTGCATTCCTGGCCAATACCGTCGCCGGGAATAAGGGTTACTTTGCGCTTTGCCATCGTTCTCGAGCCTCATTTGGGGCGCGGCATGTAGAGCCCCAACGGGGAGCGCCAAGCCGCGCGTGCAATGCCAATCAATAGGGCGGGCACTATGTAAAGGAAGGCCGCGCTTCTCAATAGAAATGGCTCGGCTTAGCCCCGTATCCTTTGCACTTGAATCGTCCGAGAGACGCTTTGCGTCGTGCGGTCAAAAACACAAGGGCGCGCACTTGGCGCGCCCCTGCAAGTTCAACTTGGCCCCGATCAAGGCCCCAACAAAACGCTATTTCTGCGTGTAAACCCAAACGTTGCCTGTGCTGACCCAGGGTGTCAGGTACTTGTCCATTTCCTCGTGAAGTTCCATCATGCGCTTCTGGGCGGCTTTCAGATCTTCGTTCTTTTCGATCTTGTCCTCTACCAGCTCCTTGTAGAGCTTGGCCTGCTCTTCTTCCGTGAGTTCTTTGCCCGCTTTTTCTACTGCGGCCTCGTATTCCTTCCACAAATTCTCGTAAACTTCGCTCCACTCCTTGCTCAGTTTCTCAATCTCGTCCTGAAGTGCAGCCTGCTTCTTCTTCTCTTCCGCCGTCAGGTCCTTGCGCGGCTCGCCGCCGGAAGAACGCGCGTCGCCGGCCAATATGTCGAGTTTGCCGTCTCCGTTGATGTCGGCAACGTGGATACGCACTGCGCGTGCGGGCGCGTCGGCGGCTTCTTCACCCTGACCACTCGCCGCGATCAGCGTCGCCAACGCAGCGAACTTCGGCATGGTTGCTTCGCCCTTGGTGGCCTTGTTTTCCGCCCACACAATTTCGCCGCCGGAACTGCCGCTTAGCAAATCCAAATCGCCGTCGCCGTCCCAGTCCGCGAAGATCGGGTCACTGTGCCCCGAGTTCACGCGCAGAGGCTTGCCGGATTCGTCTTTGAGTTCAGCGGCCATGGGAGCGAATGCTCCCTTGCCCTCGCCTGTGAAAACGAAGAAACTACCCTCAAAGTTGCCTGAAACAATGTCCAGTTTGCCATCTCCGTTGAGGTCTACAGCATAGGGCCGTGTGCATATGTTCTTGACGTCTATGTTGGTGTCTTTCGCGTCCTTTTCATTCAATATCATCAGCAGCTTGCCGTCGCTGCCCTTCAACTCAACGGGCTTGGCGAACTTGCCTTCCTTATTGCCGTAGAGCACCCAGAACGAACCCACCATGAAGTCGTAGCCGCTTTGCGAATAGCAACCCGAGAGAATGTCGGCAAAACCGTCAGCGTTCAGATCCACAACCTGTGGAGTTGAGCTGGTGCATCACCAAACGCCGGGAATCACGGCATCGGCGCCTTCCGCTTGCAGCCAGGTGCGCTCGCCAAAGCTCAGCTTGCCTTCCTTGGAGCGCGTGCCCTTGTAAACGCCAATCTTGCCCTTGTTGAACTGGCCCACGAGCAAATCAGGCACACCGTCGCCATCCATATCCGCGAGGCTGGGCGCGGCGTAGCCCGGCTGCTCGACGTCAATGACCTTGCCTCCGCCCAGAAGTTTCTGTGGCGCATCAAACTTCACTTCACCCGCAACCAAAGCCGGGCTTGCGGCGATTGCAGCCAAAAGCAAGGTTCGAACCATGAGCATGCTCGTCTCCACTTTAGAGGGATTGGGGCGTGGGGCATCGCCCATTCGGGGACACCACAGAATACGAACAGCTGTGCTAAGTCAGCCAGAGAATCCGGGTTTACGCATTAACGTGTCACGCTCCGTGATCAGGGAGCCGAGTTCGAATCGTCAAAGCCCTCAGTCGGCGCCGTTTTGATGTTGAAGCGTATCGCGGCCGCGCGCAGCGCAAACGTCACTGCTATTGTTGCCCACGCGCGCGCTGCTGTTTCAAGGCTTGTCCATTCCCCCAGCGCCACAAACAACACGCAACCTGCCAGCGCGGCTATCACGTTGAGCGTTCCCGGTTTGAAAATGGTCTGCTCGCGGCCGACCAGAAGATCGCGCAGTACACCGCCGCCGACGGCATTGACCAACCCCACGAGAATGACGCCCAGATTGCTCATTCCCACGGCCTGGGCCTTGCCCATGCCAATCACGGCATAGGCGCCCAATCCGAGCGCGTCGGCAAAGCCGATCGTGAACGTGAAGCGCGGCGACGCATAGAACCTGCGGCCAACAAAATAAACGAACAACGCCCCCACCAGCGAAAGCGCGATGTACCACGGAGTTTGAACCAGCGCAGGCGGGCCCTGCTGGAGAAAAAGTCCGTCACGAACCAAGCCGCCACCGGTGGCTGAAACCAGCGCCATACCACACAAGCCCACCAGATCATACTTGCGCCGCGCGGCCACGAGCGCGCCCGAAACGGCCCAGATCAGGGTCGCAGAGTAATCAAGCGCCAGCGGCAGCGAGAAGGCATCGGACATGCGCAAAGTGTAGCCGCGCCGGTCGCTAAGTCAGCGGCTGGCCGATGTCGAGGCGGTTGCCATCGGGATCAGCGACGATGAAGTCGCGCAAACCGTAGGTCTGGTCGCGCAGCCCTTTGACGATCCGCGCGCCGCTATTTTCCAAATGAGCGTGAAGCGCTTGGGCGTCGGAAACAAGCAGGTGAAGCACGTTGTAACTCGAGGGCTGGTGGTCGGGCTGGAGCGTCAAATGCACTGCGGCGTCGTCGCGTTCGAGAATGGCGAAGACCACCGGATTCCCGTTCTCGAAGGTCTTCTTGAAGCCAAGCACGTCGCAATAGAAAGCAAGCGCCATAGCAATGTCGCGAACGGGAATCGTGGGTGCCGCACGTCCAAAGTGCACATCGTGGGATTTCAAGGCCATGGCGAGTTTCCTTACTGAGATGGCGATGGCCAGCCAGCCGAGTCGCACCGTTAGTATGATACCCGAGAAACCACCAACGCGGGAGTCGTCGTGATGATGAGACTACTCGGCTGCATGTTTTTCGCTCTAGCTCTGACGGGCGTGCTTGCCTCGTGCGCGAGAGAGCGGCAACAGCCAGTCAATGAGCCACCGTGCGCGAGCGACGCGACCAAGCCTGTCCTCAAATCCGACGACACTCAAGAAACCGACACCCACGATCGCAAGCCCGATCGCGTAAAGATCAAACTGCCACCGCCTGCGAATACCCCTCCGTCGGAGCCACCGAACGTCGAGCCCGGTTCCGGCCAGCTCATGGAGCCCATTGTTCCGCTGCGCACAATCGGCGGCACCAACAGCGCGATCACGACCCTCGAAGTCCATCTCGTCACGGAAAGTGCGGCTATGCTCGAACTGTGGCTGCGCCACAATAGGGTAGAAGCCGCGCCGAAAATTGACTTCGCGAATGAAATGGTGCTCGCTGTTTTTTCCGGCGCGCGGCGATCCAAACCCGCCGAGTTTCACCAGGCACTCAAGGGCCGGCGCTACTACGTGGATCTCGAGCTAGGCCCGGAGTCCGAGCAAACAGGCGAAGCCGCGTTTGCGTTGTTCGTGATGCCCAGGCTCGATGCGCCCATCGTGGTCGAAAACCGCATCTGGCCCGACAAGAAAGTGCCCGCGCGCTTCGAAACGCTGGCCGTGCTGCAAAGCGACAAGCCGCTCTTGCCAGAACACGCGTGGTGGCCCGTGCAGCAATTCAGCGGCAACGACAGCGCCATTGGCGACGCCGAAGGCAAAGCAGAAGTGGTGATCACGTACGGCCTGGACAACCTCTGGCGGCAGTTCGCACCGGGCAAAGCCGCGCCGGAAAGAAAAGGCGGCGCGGGCATCCTGATCCTCGGAGGCAAAACACAAAACGGCGCTCGGCTGGCGTTGTACGAAGTATTGATGGGCGCAAATACGCTCGTGTTCCGCTTCGAGCGCGGCATCGAAGAAGGCCCCGCCCGCGACACGATGCCGTATCTGGTGCTCGAACTGCCCCAAATCGACGACCCCAGCGAGCCGGAACTAAGCCTGTTCTTCGAGGAACGCGAACCCGGCGAGAAGCTGCCCCGCTTCAAAGGCGTAGAGCAGAAGTCCGTGTTCATTGTGGAGTACAAGAAGTGACCACTGAGTGAGCGTGACACGGGCTCTTTCTCCCATGCCACCTTCATCTGCGGTACCCCTACTTCTTATCCCGCAGGACTCTTTCTCCGCGAGGGGCGCGGGTGGGCTCTGCGTCACGGGCCGGGAGGCCCGTGCTACTTGGCGCTACCCACAGGCCGTTATCGTCGAAGAAGCCTTCTTGAGCTTTCTTGGCGGCGATGGTGGCTTTCTTTTTTCTTAGGGCTTCGCGGTCGGTGCTCTTGGGCATCTTGGTCAGGTCAGCGGGTGCTCTGCCCTTGCCTAGATCCGTAAAATTGTCCATGCGCACGGCGCAGAGGTCGCCGCACATGGTGCATACGTCGGAGTCGTAGTCTTCGCTGGTTTCGCGGAACCTTCTGGCTTCTTTGGGATCGATCGCGCACGCGAACATGGTTTCCCAGTCGAGCTTTTTGCGGGCGGCGCTCATTTTGTCGTTGATGCGTTTTGCATACGGAATGCCTTTGCCGAGGTCGCCGCTCTGCGCCGCGATGCGCGTGGCGATTACGCCCTGGCGCACGTCGTCGGCATTCGGGAGTCGCAGGTGCTCGGCGGGTGTTACGTAGCAGAGCATGTCGGCGCCGGCCGCGCTTGCCACTGCCCCGCCGATGGCCCCTGTGATGTGGTCGTAGCCCGCGCCCGTGTCAATCGTCAGCGGGCCGAGCACGTAGAACGGTGCTCCGTGGCAGAGTTTTTTCTGCAAGAGGACGTTGGCCGCGATTTCGTTGATCGGCACGTGGCCGGGGCCTTCGATCATCACCTGCACGCCCTTTTGCCACGCGCGCTTGGTGAGTTCGCCGAGGATCAGCAATTCCTGAATCTGCGCGGCGTCAGTCGCGTCGCCGGTGCCGCCCGGACGAAGGGAGTCGCCCAGCGAGAACGTCATGTCGTAGCGCGCGGCTATTTCGCACAGTTCGTCGAAGAATTCGTAGAGCGGGTTTTCCTGGCCCGTTGCGCGCATCCAAGCCGCGTGCACGCTGCCGCCCTTTGAAACGATGCCGACGATGCGCTGGCGGCCGTCTACATATTTAAGCGTCTGGCGCGTGATGCCGCAGTGGACGGTGATGTAATCGACGCCCTGCTCGCCCTGTTTTTCGATTTCATTGAGCAGGCGGCGCGCAGAGAAATCAGCAAAGCTGCCGCCCTTGAGAATGTTATCGCTCATGGCGCCGTAGATAGGAACGGTGCCGACCATTACGGAGGAATTCTTGATCACTTGCTCGCGGATGTGGTCGAGGTCCTGATAGCCGCTGCTTAAATCCATCACGCTGTCGCTGCCGTACTCGATGCTGACTTTGAGTTTCTCAAGTTCTTCCTCCAGCCGGCCGTGGTCGCTGCTGATGCCGAGGTTGGCGTTGACCTTGGTGCGCGTGCGCGCGCCGATGGCGCGCGGCTGAAAATCGTGATTGTGGTTCTTGGGGATGACGAGATGGCCCTTGGCGATCAGCTCGCGCACTTCTTCCGGCTTGAGCTCTTCCTGCTCGGCCACATAAGCCATTTCGGGCGTGATCTTGCCGTCGCGCGCGGCTTGGAGCTGGGTCGCCATGGTGATTCCCCTGTGAGGACAGAAAAGAATATCCCATCGCGCATACCTGACCAGTAGGCGGACAAAAGTAGTCCAGTAATCAATGGGCTTGGAAAAGCGCAGGGGCGACCCTTGGGTCGCCCCTGCTTTCGAAACGTGTGAATCGCTAGTTGGTGTTGCGGTCGATGTTGCCCGCCTGAGCTGCACCACTGCCGGACTGCGCAATGATCTGGCTGCCCGTCTGCTCGTCAATGCCCCCCAAACCTGTGCCAACAAGGTCAATGTCGATGAAACCCGAGTTCGCATTCGGCCCGCCGCCCACAGAGCGCAAGATGCCCGTGGCCGTCAGCGTGAATGCGGCTTCTATTCCCTGACCGATGTCGATGTTGCCACCGACTGCTCCCACAGGGCCGGCGATCGAGGTGCTGGTGCCACCACGTGTCTCGACCACGGCGGAAACCGTAATGTTCGAGGTAGCCACGCCGACAATGCTGATGTTGCCCGCTGCACCCGCAGTTGTGCCGTTCTGACCGTTGGCCGTAATGTTGGCCGTGATGTCAATCAAGGCACCGTTGCCTGCGATGAACACGGGGCCCGCACCGCCAGCCGCGCCGTTGGTGGAACCGGTGCCACCGCTTGTGCTGACAGGAGAGGCAACGAGAAGGCGAGCCTGGGAGTTGATCGTGACACGTCCGCCGTCACCGCCACCGTTCGACCCGCTGGTGACCGAGCCTTGGCCACCGACGGCGTTGATCGCGCCGCCATTGAGCAGAACCTGACCGACGTTGCTGATCGTGAAAGCCGCGTTGGTTTGGTTCAAAGCATCGCCGCCAATGCCACCATTGCTGTCGCCGCCGCGAAGATCCCAGGTCAGGTTGTTGGTCGTAAGCACGGAGCCGAACTGGCCCGCAATGTCCACGCGACCGCCAAGTCCACCGCCGGAGGGGCCGCTGTTCAATCCGCCGCGCAGCGAAACCGTGCCGCCGTTGAGCGTGAGCGAATTCTGGTCGTTCATGGTGATCAGGAAACTACCACCCGTGCCTGTGCCGTTGCCGGTCGCTGTGGAGCCGCCGTTGAAAGAAGCGTTCAGCGCCAACGTCATTGAAACGAGGTCAGAAAGCGTCATCTGTGCCGTACCGCCTGCGCCGCCGGCAGCACTGGTGCCATTGCCGCCATTGCCGGTAAGATTCAGCGTGAAGTTGTGCCGCTGGCCTCCGCTGAATCCGACTGAGCCGCCAAAGCGTCGGAAGCTGCCACCGGTTCCGCCCGAAACACCGTTGCCTCCGTTCGTGACGGCGGTGAAGCTTGAGTTGACGATCGACTCTCCGTAGGCGCTGGCCTGGTAGAAGGAGACCTCGCCGCCTGAACCGCCGGTTCCGGTTCCGCCATTACCGCCGCTAGCGTCAACGGTGGCAGTGAGGTTGTCTGTCTCGCCGTAGCCGCCGACCTGAATCCGCGCCCCGCTTCCGCCGCTGGTCGCGCCAACACCGCCGCGCGATGCCGCGTTGACGAGAACATTGACCATAGCCGCGCCGCCGCAGTACAGGCTGATGTTGCCGCCGTCGCCGCCGTTGTTGGTACCGCCGGTGCCGCCGTTGGCCGTTACCTCATACGCGAGGCCGAACACACTTTCACCTTCGACGTCAATGCTGCCGGCGTTGCCGCCCGTGCTGCCATTACCACCGTTGCTGGAACCCTGCACGACACCCTGAGTGGTGAGGCCCGCGATGCTCACGTCTCCGCCGAACTGGCCTCCGCCGGAAGTTGCATTGCCTGCGAAGCACTCGAAGATGCAGAACATATTCAACGGGCCGTCGTAGTTGACGAGAAAGTCGCCTCCGTTGCCGCCCAAAGATGACGCTGCGCCGCCGAACGTGCGCACGGCCCAGTCAAAGTCCATTCGCTCGGTGTCGCTGGCTTGAACGTCAATGTCGCCGCCGTCGCCGCCCGTGGAGCCAAAGCCTCCAGCGGCGAGCAGAATACCGTATGGCGCAACGACGTCGCCTTCGTCGCTGGCCAGAGTTACGTCGCCGCCGTCACCACCGTCATCCGCCGAAGCACTGTTGCCGCTGGTGTTGATCGTACCGCGCACTACCACTGCACCACTGTATGCAAAGGCTGTGAAATCGCCGCCGTCATAAAGCACTGCGGAAGGATAGCCGCGCAAATCCACGTTGCCATCAACGCAAATGGCGGTACCGGTGGTGGTCTCGCTCAGCAGGCTCAGGTTGACCGAGTCGTCGGTCAGGCGCACGCCGTTGATGGCGCCGTCGATACGGATCACGTCGCCCGCGAGGTTGGCACGAATTGCCACTTCGTCAATGCCGCCCGGTGTACCTGAAAGATCCAGCGTAGCCGTGCCGGGAATGAAGAAGTCGCTGCCAAAGAGGTCAATAATTGTGTTGCCGCCCGTCGTCACGACCTGCACGTTGGCACCCGTGAGCGCCAGCAACTCGGCATAGGTGACAATGTTGTCGCCCAGCTCGATGCTCGTCAGAACGTTGGCGTTGACCGCCGGCCTTGAGCGGTTGTCGTTGTGCAAAATGCGACCATGCAGAGCGCGCAGGTTGATGTCGCCGCCAGCACCGCCATCGTTTCCGGTGCTGCCGTCGCCGCCGTGGGTATCAATTGCCGGTGACAGGCCCGTAAAGGTGGGCCGATCGGTGGGAACGGCAGGATAGGAAAAGCCAAAGCCGCCGCCCTTTTTGTCATCATCATCGCCGCTACAACCGCCAAGCAACATGCCCAGCATGGCCACGCCGGCAAGGCAGGCGAGCCTGATTCGTGTATTTGCCAAGAGATTCATGAATGCTCCTGAATTGAGGAAATTTGACCTACGGGTCAAAAACGCAAATCGAGCGCCAACCCTACGCTGGCCGCTGCGAGGGTCAAGTCACTTCGCGCTTTTCCGTTTGCTGGAAGGCGCCACTGGCGCGCTTCTGCGCTGCGATAGTTCGTGGGCCAGAACAATCGCTTCCAGCATCGCCCCTTCATCGGCCACCAGCTTTCCGGCGATGTCAAAGGCCGTGCCGTGGTCTGGCGCGGTGCGAACAATCGGCAGACCGAGCGTGACGTTCACACCCGATGAAAACGCCAGCGTCTTGACGGCCACCAGTCCCTGGTCGTGGTACATCGCTACCACGGCGTCAAACTGCCCCCTGCGAGCGAGTGCAAATGCGCTGTCGGCCGCCAGCGGTCCGCTCACGTTCAGGCCTTGACGCGTCAAGTCTTTGAGCGCGGGGATGATCGCAGTCTGTTCTTCCTTGCCGATGTGCCCCGCTTCGCCCGCGTGCGGGTTCAGACCGCAAACCGCAAGGCGCGGCTTGCCGATGCCGAAATCCTGGACCAGCGCGCGCGCCGTGGCACCCACGGTCTGCAGTACGGCCTGGGGGGTAATCAACTTCGGCAAACGCGCAATCGGTTCGTGGATCGTGACCAGCGAAACGCGCAAGCCGCCCCCCACAAGCATCATGGTGGGCTCAAGCACGCCCAGACACTCTCCATAGAACTCCGTCTGGCCGGGATAGTCGAAACCGGCTTTGTGCACGGCCTCCTTGCAGATCGGCGCCGTTACCACCGTGTCGGCGTGCCCGTTGAGCACCAGCTCAATGGACACGTCAAGATAAAGCGCCGCGCGCTCACCCGCCTTGCGCCCGACCTTGCCTTTTTTTGGCCGTTTGAAGTCCGGGTGGCCACAATCGAGGAACACGGGACGCCAGGCGTGCCCCTTGCGCGGGTGGAACTCGCTCAAGAAGTAATCCACGGCACTAAGCGTGTCTTCGCAGGGAAGAATGTGGTACTTGTGCATCTCCGCCGGCCGCGCGAGGTGGCGCGCGTACAGGTGCGCATCACCAATCACCAGGATCGGCCGCTGGTCAAGGATGCGCCTGGCGCGGATCAGCCTGCAAAGCGCCTTGTGGGTCACTTCAGGGCCGATTCCGGAAGGATCGCCGCTGGTGATAACGATGGGGTCGTAGTTGGCCAAGGTGCTGTTGCGCAGGATGTAGTCAGGAATCAATGGAGTCAGTTTACCAACTTCGCGCCCGCGCTCAATTGCGCCGGCGAATCACGCGCTCGACCGGCATCAACACGAGCATGACCAGCAGGCACAGCGCCGCCGCGTCATGCGCCGGCTCTCGACGAATGTTGACCTCGGGCGGTTGGGGCTTGAGTGCCGGCAATGCCGGCGCGTTGTCCTGTGGTGTCTGGCGCGAAGCGATCTGGGGCATCTCGGCGAGGAACACATCTCCGATCACGCGTTCCTGCGCGCCCAGTTGCTCCACGATTTCGGCGTCGCCTTCCGGCAGTGCGCCCGAGGACGCGCGCAACACACCGTCACTCAGCACCAGCCCGACAACGCGCTCACGCGTTCGCAGCGAGTAACGCGCTTCCTCGATGGGGTCAATCAGCCCGATGCCCGACGTTGTCGCGCCGCCAACCAGACGCGGCTGGGGATCCTCACGCGGAATCAGCCAGCGCAGGGTTTGCGCGATCAGGCGCGGGTATTCCACCCACGTTGCCACTTCGCCCAGCGATTGCGGGTCGCTGCCGCTGGCCCAGAAACCCACACGCCCCAATCCCTTGCTGGCCAACGCCAGCGCCACAGGCGAAGCCTCGCCGTCGCCAGGCGAGATGCCCAGCGCCAGCGCGCTGTCCGGCCGCAACTGGCAGCGCGCATACTTCAAAAGGCGCGGCGCCGGTTCGGGCAAATCGCGCATGCCAAAGAGCTGACGCCCCACAGGCGAGAGTGAGAGCGCGAACTTGCCTTCGAGAACGTCCACCTTTGGATCCTTGGGCTCCATGGGTCGGCGCTCTTTATCGCGCGCCTTCATTTTGTCGTCGTAGGCCTTGTAAGCGAATTCCACGGCGCGCACGAAGACGACCTGCGCCGTAGCCGCGGCATCCTCATCCGGAGCGATGTAGGAGAATTCTTCCTTCGTCGCGAGGGAGCGCACCACTTTCTTGGCGGCCTGCGAGTAGTGGTCTGCGCCGGTGAATTCAGAGCCAATGCCAAGCGTGTAGATGTTGATGCCTTTACTCATGGCCTCTTCGGCCAGTTTGTGGTGGTCGCGCACGCTGCCGTCATCGTTGTCACGGTCGCCGCCATCAGTGAGCACGACTACCACTTTGACGGCGCTGCGCTCCTGGTGAATCACGTTGAGCGCTTCCTGCGTTGCCTTGTAAATGTCGGTGTTGTAGCCGGACTTGTCATATTGATCGTCCGTCTTGAGCGCGAGCAGGCGTTTGGCAATCAACTCGCGGTCAAAGGGGGCAATCACCTTGGGCTTGACTTGCCAGCTCTGCGCGAGCGTGAAGCTGAGCACGCCCGCGCGGTCCCATGGGTCCAGTTTGGTCAGCGCCTGTTTGATGCTCTCCACGGCCACCTGCCAGCGAGTGACGCCGCCTTTGATAACGGCGTTCATGCTGTTGCTGCGGTCGATTACGAACACCATGCTCACAGCAGCGATATCGCTTTGGCCCTTTTCCTCCTTGATGGGGTTATCCGGCGGAGGATCCTGTTTCTGGTTGAGCATGCGCACGGGCAGCAACTGGCGGAACTGGTTGTCGAGGTAGGCCTGATTGGTCTGGGCCGCGCCATCGCCCGTGACGTAAAGCCCGCCGCCATTAGCCACGAACTGAGCAAGTTCACTTGATTGCGCAGCCGTGATGCGCACACCCGCACTTACGGGCATGACCACAACTTCGCTCTCGCGCAAAAGCGAAGTTGTCATCTCACGCGGCTCCACGGCTTTGCGCGTGAAACTGGGCGCAAGCACGGACAGTTGCTCGAAAGCCGCGCTATCCAGCCCAACGGCCAGGAGGCGCGGCGGTGCGCCGACGCGAACAACGTGGCCCACGCGCTGGATGACCTTGCCATCGTTGTTGAGCAACTCCACGGTCAACACATGACGGCCCCTCGGAAGGGGAGTAGATGGCAAGGCCAAGGGTCCGCGATCGAGAGGCTTCAATCGCGCTTCTTCGCGACCATCAACATTGAACCGCAGCGGTGGGAACATGAACTGGACATTGCCCGATTCAATCATGTACGTGCCGCCAAACACGTCGATGATGCCCTCAAGTGCCTCACCCGGCGCCAGCATTGAGGGCGCCCTGATTTCTCCGAGAACATCTTGTTGCGGCCCTGGAGGAGTCGGCTGAAAATCCGCTGTGCACGGGACGCCTAGTGCCAAGACCAATGCGCGTGCAATCAGCGCAACATCGCGAGGGCCGGACACGGTTACTCTGGCTGGCGGCTTTCCAGCGGAAATCGCGTTACGAACCCTCGATGCAAATGCGTACGGGTTTTCATGGAACAAATCGGGCGACTCTACGGGCGTTGAGTTGAACAGCCACAGCCGCCAATGCCCTTGCGGTTCAAAGCGCGTTTCGCTGGTTGCTTCAACGCTTGGCGAAGCCAGTACTATCCCAACAAGAAACAACGCCGCAAACCGAATCGCGCCCGCCAGAACCCTTGCACCAAGCCAGTGCCTCTTGCCGGCCACCAACCCCGCCAGCAAGGCCGCAGAGCCGCAGCCCATCGCCAGCCATAGGCGTGCGGGCTCGGCAAGGATGATGTCGCTAACTGCCATCGCGTCCACTATAGAACGCCCTGTGCTTGCGCGAATGGCCTGCGTTGCGCATCATGCCGCCCCTTCGTTGAGGACATGCCATGGCTTTCGTTGACATTCGCGACCTGAAAAAACACTCCGGCAAAACCGTCGAGATTCACGGCTGGCTCTACAACAAGCGCGGCTCGGGCAAGATTCAGTTTCTGCAAGTGCGCGATGGCTCGGGCTTCGTGCAGGCCGTGATGGGCAAGCAGGATGTGAGCGAAGCCGAATTCAACGCAGCTAAGGCCGCCGGCATTGAAACCAGCGTCGAGATCACAGGCGAAGTGCGCGAGGATGCGCGCTCGCCCATCGGCGTCGAACTCACCTGCCGCAAGTTCAAGATTCTGGGCGAGAGCAAAGATTACCCGATCCAGATCACGGAGGACGTGCCCAACATCGACTGGCTGCTTGACCGCCGCCACCTGTGGCTGCGCTCAAAGAGGCCCCACGCCACGCTGCGCATCCGCAGTGAAGTGATCCAGGCGATCCGCGATTTCTACTACAACAAGGGCTACGTTCTTTTTGACTCGCCGATCTTCACACCCGCAAGCTGCGAGGGCGTGAGCACGCTGTTTGAGGTGCCGTACTTCGACGAGAAGGCTTACCTCACGCAGAGTGGCCAGCTCTACGGTGAATCAGGCTGCATGGCCTTTGGCAAAGTGGTGGTCTTCGGGCCCACGTTCCGCGCCGAGAAAAGCAAGACGCGCCGCCATTTGACCGAGTTCTGGATGGTGGAACCGGAGGTCGCGTTCCTTGAGCTCGACGGCATCATGGATTTGGCGGAGGAGCAGATTCGCTACGTGGTCACGCGCACGCTCGAGCGCTGCAAAGAAGACCTCAAGGCGCTCGAACGCGACACCAGTGTGCTGGAACAGGTCACAAAGCCGTTCCCGCGCGTGAGCTACGACGAAATCCAGAAACTGCTCGCCAAGCTCAAAGAGGAATACGCGAAGTCCAGCGACCCCGCACTGGTGAAGCTCTCCGGCGACATCCTCAAGCAGGGCTTTGGCGATGACCTTGGCGCCGCGGATGAAACCGCCGTGGGCATGCACTTCAAGCAGTGCGTGTGCATCCACCGCTACCCGCGCCACGTGAAAGCCTTCTATATGAAGAAGGACCCCGTGAACGCCGAGCGCGCCATGTGCGTGGACGTAATCGCGCCCGAAGGCGTGGGCGAGATCATCGGCGGCTCGCAGCGCGAAGAGAACTACGACGAACTCATGGCGCAGATCAAGAAACACAACGTGCCCATGGACAGCATCGACTGGTTCGTTGATCTGCGTCGCTACGGCACGGTGCCGCACGGCGGGTTTGGCATGGGCGTGGAACGCTGCGTGCAATGGATCTCCGGCGTCGATCACGTGCGCGAGGCGATTCCGTTTCCGCGCACGATTTACCGCACGAAACCATAGGTTCTGGGCGCTGGGTTTGAGGTTCTGGGAAACCGAGTCTTGTTGAAACGCTATTTCAGAACCTAGAACCCAAAACCCAGCACCTGTACTCTTTCACCCATGACCGTCTCATCACCATCCACCGTCGAATACGAAGCCGTCATCGGCCTCGAGACGCACGTCCAGCTCAAAACGCGCACCAAGATGTTCTGCTCGTGCGAAGTGAAATTCGGCGCGCCCGCGAACTCGTTGACCTGCCCCGTTTGCCTTGGCCTGCCCGGCGCGTTGCCCGTGGTCAATCGCCAAGCGCTCGAATTCGGCATTCGCGTGGGTCTGGCGCTCAATTGCCAGATCGCGCATTCGATTCGCTTTCATCGCAAAAATTATTTCTACCCCGATTTGCCCAAGGGCTACCAGATCAGCCAGGACAACACGCCGCTCTGTTTCGACGGCATGCTCGAGCTGCCCATCAAGGATGCGCAGGGCAACCCGCGCGTGTGCCGCATCACGCGCGCGCACATGGAAGAAGATGCGGGCAAGAGCATCCACCTCGAGGGCGGCACGCTCGTTGATCTCAATCGTGCGGGCACGCCGCTGGTCGAAATCGTCAGCGCGCCAGATTTGCGCAGCGCCGAGGAAGCCCACGCTTATCTGACCACGCTCAAGCGCAACCTGAGCTACCTCGACGTCAGCGAACTCTCGATGGAAAAGGGCTCTCTGCGCTGCGATGCGAACATCTCCATTCGCCCCGTGGGCCAGGCCAAGTTCGGCACGCGCTGCGAAGTCAAGAACATGAATAGTTTCAAGAGTGTCGCGGCGGCGATCAACTTTGAAATCGCGCGGCAAAAGCGCATCGCCAAAGCCGGCGGCACGCTGCACATGGAAACCCTGCTCTGGGACGAAGACAAACTCGAAACGCGCCCCATGCGCAGCAAAGAAGAAGCAAACGATTATCGCTACTTCCCCGAGCCCGACCTCGCGCCCTTCGAAATAAGCCGCGAGTGGGTGGAAAGCGTGCGCAAGGCGCTGCCCGAGTTGCCCGAAAAACGCATCCTGCGCTTCCTTGATGACTACAAGCTCGCGCGGCCCGAAGCCGAGTATCTTGTCACGGAGCGCCCGCTTGGCGATTTCTTCGAGGCCACGGTCAAGCTTTACGACCAGCCGCGCAAGATTGGCGCCTGGGTCGCGGGCGAGCTGAACCACGCCATGGCCGAGCGCGGCTGCGCGCTGTCCGATCTCAAAGTGTCACCGGAAAAGCTTGTCGAGCTGTTGAACCTGCTCGAAGCGCGCAAACTGAACAACGTGACGGCCAAAGAAGTCTTCCACGCCATGCTCGCCAGCGATGAAAGCGCCGAGCAAGTCGCCAAGCGCATGGGCAAGCTGATCGAGGCCGCCGGCGCCGCCGAAGACCCGGCCGTGGCTGAGGCGATCTCCGCCATCATCGCCGAATTCAAAGACGCGGCCGTGAAGGACTATTTAGCAGGCAAAGAAGCCGCGCTGAAGTTTCTGGTCGGGCAATGCATGCGCAAGCTCAAGGGCAAAGTGGACCCGAAAGAACTGCCGCCATTGATCGAGCGTGTCGTGCGACAATAGGAAACTACTTGGCCACCACCAACACATCGCCTGTTTGGAAGTGCGCAAAGTGTGGCGGGACCGCCAGCGCCGACGCCGTATTGACCGCTCCTGGCCATCCAACTTTCGTTTTCAGTATGAGGATACTGAGCTTGAGTGGCGGGTTTCTCGGCGGGTTGATGGATCAAGGCGCTCCAACGAAGGCCCGCGTTTGCACGGCATGCGGAGTGGTCGAGTTCGCTGTAGACCCTCAATGGTTCCGGGCGAGAGGCATGTGATGCCTTCGGATCCGCGCCAAGCCCAGCTCCGCCAAGCCATCGTCGCCATCATTGAAGATGGCGACGACATGTTGTTCATAGAGCGCGGCAAAGAAGACACCTACGGCGGCTACTGGAGCAACGTCACGGGCGAGATGAACGCGGGCGAGGCGCAAAGCGCCGCGTGCATTCGCGAAGCCTCTGAAGAAGTCGGCCTCAAAGTGATCCCCGAGCGCAAGCTGTGGGAAAGCGTCACGCGCGGCGCGCACTTTGTGCTGCACTGGTGGCTGTGCCGCCTCGATGGCCAACGCGATGTGAAGCCGCAACCGGGCGAGGTTGAGGCATTCCGCTGGATCAAGCTCGCGCAGTTGCAGCAGATCACGCCCATGTTCAGTGACACGCGCGTGTTCTACCGCGACATCTACCCGCTCGTACGCTGACCAGTCAGTTCAACGATGCTGTAACTCAAAACGGGATCAGGAGAAACGGCTTGCGTACGCCGCCTTTTCCTGATACCCGAAACCTGACACCGGTTACCCGCTGCCCTCGACAATCGACAATCGGCAATCGACAATCGCCACATGCACGCTTTAGCCGCACTCACGTTTGCCACATCCCTCGACCTCTGGCGTCGCGCGAGCACGCGTTTGGTTGCGCTGGCCTCCGTACTGTTCATCCTGACGTTGCGCTACTTCGCGGCCTTTGGCCTGGGTTATGAACTGGTGCAGCTCAAGGAACTTGGCGTTTACACCCTTGGCATTTTCGGTGCACTGGCAGCGCTTCTTTTTTGCCTGCCGCGCGACGACAGCGAAGGCGAAGCCGAGGGCCTGATGCTGGTGCAGCCGGTTTCGGCCAACACGCTTACGCTTGGCCTCTACTTTGGGCGGCTGCTCGTAATCAGTGTGCTGCTGCTAATCGGCACTGGCGGCATCATCGGCGCGCTGGCGTGGTTTGCGGCGGCGGAGCCGCAAATCTTCTCCTATCGCGGCCAGACCACCGTGCTGGCGGAGTCCCTTTCTCTAGCCGCGCCCATTTTCGGTCAATGGCTCACCATGGCGGTAATACTGGCTTTTGCTCAACCGATTGCGCGTGCGCGCCGGCCGCTTCTAATCTCGATTGCCTTTCTTTTGATCTACATCGTCGGCTTTTCTGCGCCCGCCCTTGGGCCCGTCGCGCGTGTCTTGCCCGACTTCGCCCGCTATGACCTGACCGCGCGGCTATGGGGCGACGACAATGGGGCGGCGCTGCCCTGGCTCGTCCTGCACGGGGCTTGCTGGGCCGCCGTCGGGCTATCAGCCGACGCCCTGCATTTGCGACTCAAGTCCGCCGCATAGAAGGCGCCAAGCCAGCATTGCACTGGACGCTGGGCTTTTTACCCTTATTCGATAGCATTCAATCTGGACTAGCTGAGTCGGCATTGTGCCGGCTCTCTGTTTAACAACGCTCGGGGCGGCCGTGCGCTACGCAATCTTTGGCGACATCCACGCGAATCTTGAAGCACTGAACTCCGTGCTCGAGTACGCCAAGAAGCAGGGCGCAGAGAAGTTCCTGTGCTTAGGCGACATCGTCGGATACGGCGCCAACCCGCAAGAATGCTGCGACATGGTGCGCACCATGAAAATCCCCGTGGTGGCCGGCAACCACGACTGGGCTGTGTGCGGCAAACTCTCGATCGAGTTTTTCAACACCTACGCCAAGCAGGCCGTTTACTGGACGCGCGACAATCTCTCAGAGGAGAACATGCAGTTCCTCAAAGACCTGCCACTGATCCAGGAGGTGAACGAAGAGATCACGCTCGTTCACGGTTCGCTGAACTTTCCTGATCTTTTTGACTACATCCAGACCAGCCAGGACGCGCGGCTTTCACTCGAGAAGCTGCACACGCGCGTGTGCTTTCTCGGCCATTCGCACGTGCCGGTCACGTTCTTCTCGGGCCCGATGGTGAGCTATTCGATGTCCTACGAGATTAATCTCAAGGGCTTCGAGAAGGCGCTGGTGAACGTCGGCAGCGTGGGCCAGCCGCGCGACGAAAACCCGAAGTCAAGTTTCGCGATTTACGACAGCGAGAAGGAACAGGTCAAAATCCATCGCGTCGAATACGACATCGAAACAACCGCGCGCAAAATCCTCGACGCTGGCCTGCCGGAAATCCTAGCTGAACGCCTGAAGTACGGGCGCTAGTTTTTCCGCTGTGCGGCGTTCCTTGCAGCGAACACCGGAAAAAGCTCAACGCAGAGACGCGGAGGCGCAGAGAAACGCTAAGTACGACCGCGTTTGGCTTTTGGTTTTGTGACGGCAGCCTTTGCCAAGAACTGTTTTGCGCGGTCTACCCCACCGGCAAATACGCGAAATGCTGCAAAGCACTCGACCAAATTCATTGGGCCGCCCGCACACCGGAACATGCCATCTTCTACAAGACAGTCCAGCCAATCACTTTCCGAACGCCGGATGAAATGACGCGGCAATTCAGAACCGTACAGAACGGTGCCGACCAGCGAAACTTCAAGCAGCCAACCCGGGTTATCCAGCGTTTCTAGCGTGACACCATGCTCGTGCTCCCACGAGCCATTGCACTGAGAGGAATACCAACGCTGAATCCAGCCCAATGAATCAGACGCTTTAGAGTCCATTTGTTGGCACTGCCTGTCTTGAGGTGGCTTTTCTCAGCGTCTCTGCGGTTTGCCTTTTCAACGCGACGGGGAGATCAACTCGCGGAGCTGGAAAACTTCTGCGGTTCGCCAAACAGCCAGCGCATTAACTTCTTGCCCCAGTTTTCGCGCACGATCTTGTCCACGTAGGGCTCGTCGCCTGCGGGCCTTTTCACTTCCTTGAGCAGCTTGCGCACGATGTCGCGGCTTGTCACGTTGTCGGCGTCGGCGTGGAAGTTCGTGAGGATCCTGTGGTGCAGCGCGGGCATGGCTATTGCCCGCACGTCGCGCGGCGTCGCCTCGTCACGGCCTTCCAGCGCGGCCCGCGCCTTGGCGCCCAGAATCAGCGCCTGTGTAGCACGTGGTGAGCCACCGCATTCCACCATGTCCCGAATCAACTCATCTCGCGTGTCGGCCGGGCGCGTTGCGCGCACGAGATCGAGCGCATAATGCATGGTCTCGTCGCGCATGTTGATGCGGCGAACAACATCGAGCATGCGCTTGACCTTCTCCTCATCAAGTATGCGGCTGACACGCTGCTCCAGCCGGCTCGTTGTCTCGAACAGCATGTTCAGCTCATCCACCTGGCTTGGGTAATCCACGATCACTGTAAACAGGAAGCGATCCAGCGCGGCAGCGGGCAGAATGTACGTGCCCTCCTGCTCGATTGGGTTTTGCGTCGCCATCACAAAGAACGGGCGCGGAAGCGCGTAACTGTGGCCGGCCACGGTCACGCTGAATTCTTCCATGGCCTCGAGCATGGCCGCCTGAGTCTTGGGCGGCGTGCGGTTGATTTCATCGGCCAGCACAAAGTTGGTAAAAATCGGCCCGCCCAAAAACTTGAACGTGCGCTCGCCGCCTTCGCTGGCCAGCACGTCGCTGCCCGTGATGTCGCTGGGCATGAGGTCGGGCGTAAACTGGATGCGGTTGAATTTGAGGCCCAGAATCTCGGCCAGCGAGCGAATCAAGAGCGTTTTGCCCAGGCCCGGAACGCCAAGCAAAAGCACATGGCCGCCGGCGAAGAACGCCGTGAGTACTTGCTCGACCACCTCATCCTGGCCAATGATGCGGCGCGAAAGCTCGGCGCGAATAGACTTGTGCGCCTCGCCCAATTCCTTGAGCACACGGTAGTCTTCGCCGGTAAGCGCGGGCTTGTCGAGTTCAATAGTCATCGGGCCTCATTATTGGAACGCATTCCTAAAGCACAAGCGGCATGAAAACCAGTTGAACCTGTGAAGCCGCGCCTCGTTCCTAGATAGTGCAGCACTCTGCCCGCATTCTGGCAGTGGCACACCGCACCCATGAAGGCCGCGCCTTGGCATGTCCTTTGATGTAGAATGTGCGAGGGCCCCTGTCATAGCGGAGTGCTACCCCAGGCACCCATGGCGCGCCGCAGGTTACGCGCCGGTAGCAGCAACGGAGAACTCAATGCGCTCAGCTTCAACCCGACTGCTTTCAATCCTGGTGATGGCCACGCTGTTCCTGCTCGCGCAGGCGCCAATCGTGGCGCAGGACGCCTTCAAAGACGCAAAAAAGGAGTTCGATACGGCGCGCAAGGAGAACAGCGCAACCAAAATGGGGCGCGCCATCGAAAACATGGCCGCCGCCAAGACGCCTGAGGCGCGCGACCATCTGCTGGGGCTTCTGGCTGAAGACCAAAAGGACCGCAAGAACAAGAAGCCGGGCCTGCCGGGAGACGTGCGTAAGAAATTGCTGATGGCGCTGTCCACATTCACGGACGACGAAAGCGTCGGCAAGATCGGTGAAGCGGTGCTCAAGATCGACAGCCTGAAAGATCCTGCCTCGGCCCTGGATCAATTTGATTTCCTGTTGGCCCTGGTGCGCATGAAAGAAAGCGCGCCGGCGCAGCAGGTGGTCAGCAACGCCTTGAGCTTTGCGGGCAAGCCGGCCAACCCTTACATCAAGTGCGCCGCGCTTGAGGCCATCCGCCAAGGCGGCGACAGCCGTTACGTTGATGGCGTGGTTGCAGTCATGAAAGAGGAGAACAAGGAGTGGTGGACCAAATGGAAGATCGTGCCGATCAACGTATTCGCCTGCCTCGAAGCAATCGCCCAGACGGACGAGAACGAAGCCACTGTCAAGGCCGTTGAGGCTACCGCCGACCTCGCAAAGACCTGGGAGGACGACAAAGTGGTCGTTGACGACCGTGTGCGTTACTTCGCGGGGCGAATGCTCAAAGCGCTAAGCGGCGAGCACGCGGACATCATGTCGTGGCAATTCTGGAAGTGGTGGGCGATGCAGAAGAAAACGCTGGGCCGATCGCCCAAGATTGACAACGCGCCCAAGAAGCAGGAACAGACAAAAGCCAAACCGCCGGTGTTCAATGTGGCGCCGGTGGGCAAACGTTTCGTGTTCAGCCTCGATATGTCGCTGTCCATGAACATGCCGCTCAAGATTGACCTGCCCGAAATTGAACGTCGTCCTCCCCAGCCGCCGAAAAGCGGCAACCGCAAGAACGACGCCGACCCCGAAGAGCAAAAGCGCAAGGATGAAGAAGACAAGCGTATCGCCGAGGCCGAGAAAAAGCGCGGCATTGACGCCCTCAAGAAACTGCCGTGGCAGACGATCAGCACCAAGCTTGAGCTTGCCCGCGAAGAACTGGCGCGCGCAATTTCAGAACTTGAAGACGGGATCATTTTCGCCATCGTGCTCTGGTCCACGGAAGTGGAATGCATCACCGGCGGCTGGGTAAAGGCCGACGCGGCTTCCAAGGCCAAGTGGTCCAAGGCCGCCAAGGAGATTGAAGCCGTGGCCCTGACCAATATGCACGGCGGCCTGATGGGCGCCATGCGTGTAAGCGACAAGGGCTACAAAGACGGCGTGCCGGCCGAACCTTCGGTTGACCCGGATTGCGTCATCTCTGGTGCGGATTGCATCGTGTTCTTGACCGACGGCTGGGCGAGCTGGAGCGATGACTCCAACGCGCAAACAGTGGATGATCCTCGCGGCGGCACCGGCAAGATCGGCGATGGCACGCACATCCTCGGCCCGGAGATCTGGCCCGCAATCGCCCGCCAGAACCTGTTCCGCAAGATCGTGATCCACTGCATCGGCATCGGAAATCACGACAAAGAATGCCTCAAGCACATCGCCAGGGATTCCGGCGGCACTTACATTGACTGGTACTTCGACGGCTAATGCCAACGTCTCAGTTCAGCGCCGGAGCCTTAGCGCACGCGCGGG
This sequence comes from Planctomycetota bacterium, assembly GCA_020845475.1. GTDB lineage: Bacteria > Planctomycetota > UBA8742 > UBA2392 > UBA2392 > UBA2392. The sequence goes on along the minus strand of JADLFN010000059.1, from coordinate 23,724 downwards.
GCTCCGGTTCATTTCAGGGCCGGCCATGAATGATCGCGTCGCGGAAATACCGGTGCTGCACACCGAGCGCCTGATTCTGCGCCCCCACCGCGTTTCGGACATCGAAGCAAGCATGGCTATGTGGACGGACCCTGAAGTCGTGCGTTACATCGGCGGCAAGCCATCGACAGAGCAGCAGACCTGGGGCCGCATGATGAACTATCTCGGTCATTGGCAATTGATGGGTTATGGCTATTGGTGCGTGGAAGAACGGACCTCGGGCGTGCTCGTTGGCGAGTTCGGCTTTGCGGATTTCCGCCGCGAAATCACCCCTTCGATCCGCGGCATTCCCGAACTGGGCTGGGCGCTGCGCTCCCATGTGCACGGCAAGGGCTACGCCACGGAAGGCCTGCGCGCGGCCATGGCCTGGGGCGACATGCATCTGCCGACTCCGCGCACCGTGTGCCTGATCGACCCAGAAAACCTGCCATCGTTCAAATTGGCCGAGAAGCTCGGGTTCAGGGAACAAACCCGCACCAACTACAGTGGAAAGCCTATTGTGCTGCTTTTCCGTGAACGAGGCGATGGGCGGGCTTGAGTTTTGCGAGCTTCGTTCTTTAGTAACGTCGTATGACCCTCAAGGCTTACAACTCAACACTCAAGAGTGCCGTCGTGCTTGTATCCGGCGGGCTTGATTCCACTACGGTGCTTGCCTACGCACTCTCGCGCGGCTACTCCTGCCACGCACTTACTTTCGACTACGGCCAGCGCCATCGCGTAGAGTTGCGTGCAGCCAGGCGCGTTTGCAGGGCACTTGGGGCCGTATCGCATCGCGTGGTGAAAGTTGACCTGCGCCCGATTGGCGGCAGCGCCCTTACCGCCGATATTGACGTGCCCAAGGGGCGAAGCGCAAAGCGCATGGCGCGCGACATTCCTGTCACTTACGTGCCGGCGCGCAACACCATTTTTCTTTCCTACGCGCTGGCGCTGGCTGAGGTGATCAAAGCGCAGGACATTTTCATTGGCGTGAACGCCGTGGATTACTCTGGCTACCCCGATTGCCGACCGCAGTTCATCAAGGCTTTTGAGCGCGTGGCGAAACTGGGCACCAAAGCCGGCGTGGACGGCGCCGGTCTCAAGATTCACACACCCTTGATTGAACTTTCAAAGGCGCAGATTGTGCGGCTGGGCGCCAAGCTGGGCGTCGATTTTTCCCTGACGCACTCGTGCTACGACCCCATCGAAAGCAGGGCCTGCGGCCGCTGCGACTCATGCCTGCTGCGGCGGCGCGGCTTTGAAGAGGCAAGTATCGCCGACCCCACCCGCTATGCATCGTGATTCGCGGCACCCTTGCAGGCGCTTGATTGCGCGCCTTCGCAAGCTACCTTGCGCGCGTCCACGAGAGCCTGTCCATGGCCAAGAAGCTGATCACGATCAACATTGACCCGATCATTGAAGCGCGCGTTGACACCAAAACGCCGCACTACTGGGATGCCAAGCGCCGCCGCGTATTGCGCGGCAGCGACGAGGACAGCGGCTCAGGTCGCACGGTGCTGATTGACACCATCCCCGCGCGCACCTTGCGCAAGCTGATCACCGACTTCCGCAAGATTGTCGATTCAAAGGACCAGAAGCAGGTCGACGAAGTCCTCAAAGCCGGGCTCGACCGCTTCCCCAAACTGCTGGAGAAAGAGCCCCAGCTTGCTTCGACCTGGCGCAAGCAGGCCGGGCGCACACTCGCGCAATCCGCAGTGGATTGGCTGGCACTGCAGGGCATCGAGAACTTCACGCCTTCAGGTTCCATGTCGCGCTTCTTGCACGGCAAAAGCAAGGCACGCGACGAAGAAGAGTAATCACGGGCGCTCCTGGGCCAGCGGAAAAAGGCCCAGGATGCGCGCCCCGAATTCAAGCAGAACATCGCCCGCAGCTTCGCGCTGCGCCTGCAGAACGAGTTCGCTCGTGTCAGCGTCGTCGCCGCCTTCAATAATGACGGACGGTGCGTAACGGAAAAGCACCGCATTCGATCCCGCGTCGCGCAGCACCACTTGGCCTGACGCATGGGCGACGTTCAAGCCTCGCTGCCTTCGCACTGTGACGTCAATGTAGCCCTCAATCGCCACCGCATACAGGAAACGCGCGCGGTCCTTGGGCGCGATGTCATCGTGCAATGACACCTCATTCAGCCGCGACCATGTCACGCACGCTTCGCTGAACACCGGGGTGGTCGCGTTGGGACCCAGGCGTTCTTTCACGTCAAAACTGAGCAACACGTTCTTGCGTGAGGGCACCGCCACCAGCCAGCGCCAGCCGGCTGCCGCTATGCCCAGTTTACGCCCGGCCATGGCATCGAGATCGGGCACGCAATGCACCGCCGCATACTCCTGGCCTGTTGACGATAGCGACAGCACGCGGCAATAGGCCTGCCCTGTCAGATTGAACTCCGTGAAACCGCTGAGCACGCCCACTGATGGCGCTTCCACAAACCAGGCTACCTTGAAGCTCGATGGCATGCGGCCGCGATACAAGGCTGAAAGCTGCAATTCATGCTGCGCGCCGCCCATGAGCCGCGCGGCTTGATTCGCGCCCGTTTGCGTTACATCCATGTGCGTCGCCAGCTCGTTCAATTCGATGGCGGCGCGCTCGGCCAGCGCATGGGCGTCGCGGTCCAATTCGCCGCACAACAACGAAAGCGCAAGCACGCGCGCGGAAAGCACAAAACGCTCGCTCCACGCAGCCACGCGCTTGTTGATGTCGTCCACTTCCGGCGGCTCCAGCGTCGATGGCAGCTTGAGCCTGGCCTGCTGCAGCAGCGGCACCGACCGAAAGCGCAACTCCTCCATATTCAGGGCGGAAACTGCCACGGTTTCGAAGCCATCGGAAGCCGCGTCTCGGGCCACGGAGTTTCCGAAGTCGGAGAGCGTAATCCAATCGGCCTGTCCGGTGACAATCTGGGCAAAGCGCGTGTTGGCGAGCTGCCTTTCGCCGAGTGAAAGTGCGTAACGAACGATCGTGGATTCAAGCAGCGCATCGGCGTTGGCGCGCGCGCGCTGAGCGTCGTCGCCCGACGCATAGGCGGCAAGGTAAGTCGAGGCTGGAAAATCAGGATGTTTGCCGTCGCGCGTCCAGAGCGGCATCTTCACGGGATCCACGCTTACGCCTACGCGCTGCGGCTGCGTGCACGCGGCAAGCGAAAGCACAAGCGCTGCCAGGATAATCCACCGGGTTTTCAAAGCGATTTGCCGGGAGTGCGCGAGGGGTGATGCGTATTATTCCATATTCCGTTTTGCGTTTCACAAGGCCGTGAGAGGGGTTTCCATGCGAAAGCTGCTCGTCGCGCTGTTGGCGCTGTGTGTCATTGCCCGTTTTTCTGTAGCTCAAGACGCTCAGGAACTGCTGGCGCCGAACCTTGAGAGCATCAGCGTTGAAGACCTCAAGGGCGACGTTTATTTCCTGGCCTCTGATGAGATGCGCGGCCGCGACACGCTCTCCACAGAAAGCAATATCGCCTCGGCCTACATCGCCAACCGCTTTCGCAAGGCCGGGCTCAAGCCCGCGGGCGAGGACGGCGGCTGGTACCAGAACGCGAAGTTCGCTTACACCGAGTTCACCGAAAAGCCCTCGATCAAAGTGTTTGAGGCCGCTGGAACGCAGCCTGCGCTTGAAATGGCCTACGGCCAGGACTTCACGGCCATGGACGGCGCGGCTTCATCGGTGCCGAACGCGCCGCTGGCTTTTGCAGGCTATGCAATCACGGACAAGGCGAAGAACTGGGACGATTTCGCTGACCTTGATCTCAAGGGCAAGGTCGCGCTCCTGTTCCGCTTTGAACCCAGCTCGTGGCGCAGCACGCGCGGCTGGTCGCGCAGCGCGTTCATTGAGACCAAGAAGTCACTGCTGAAGAAAGCGGGCGCGGCTGCGGCGATCATGGTTACGGGCCCGGCTTCCACGAACGGGATTGACAACTGGACTGTCTCCCAGGGGCCGAGCCCTGAAGAGCTCTCGCCGCCGCTGGCGCTCGCTGATTCAGAAGTGGCCGCGAACAGCGATTTGCCCTACTTCACGGCCAGCCTGAAGGCCGTGGACCGGTTGCTGGGCGGAGAAGGCAAAACCAAAGCGCTGCAAGAAGCACTCGATAAGGGCGAACGCGCGCTCGATTTCAAGGGCCGAACGATCAGCGTCGAAGCCAAGGCGCAGCGCGTGGTCAAAACCGGCCGCAACGTGCTGGGCAAGATTGAGGGCCAGAGCGACGAGTGGGTTGTGCTCGGCGGCCATTACGACCACATTGGTCTTGGATATTTCGGCGCAAACGATGCACGCACGGGCATGGGCCAGGTGCACAACGGCGCCGATGACAACGCCTCGGGCACTTCGGCGATCATGGAAATTGCGGAGGCATTTGCGAAGCATGACAAGCCAAAGCGCAACTTCCTGTTCATTGCGTTTACGGGTGAAGAAAAGGGCCTGCTTGGCAGTGAGTGGTACGGCCGCCACCCGCTTGTGCCGCACGAAAAGACGCTGGCCATGATCAACATTGACATGATTGGCCGCGTTAGAAACCAGCGCCTTGAGATGCACGGCATGGCCAGCAGTGCCGCGCTCTCGCGCCATGTGCGCGCCGTGGAGCCGCTGTTTCCCGCGCTGAAGCTCAAGCTCATCGAGCAGCCCGTGGGCCCCGTTTCCGATATGTGGGCGTTCTACAAGGCCGGCGTGCCGGTGCTGTTTCCCTTCAGCGGCTACAACGCCGAGATGCACTCGGTCAAAGATGATCCCGAGACGATCAATTACGAAGGCCTGCGCGAAGCCACGCGCTTGATCGCAGAGATTGCCTGGCGCGTCAGCGAGAGCGACGAAATCCCCGATTACAAGGGCACGAACAAAGAGGCCAGGGGGCCCGATGGCCGCTATCGAATCCCGCGCAAAGATGAACCGGCGCCCGAGACACCCAGGAAGCCGGAGCCCAAGAAGGAAGCGCCCGGGAAAGACGAAGAACAGGAAGAAGAGTTCTCGCGCTAACGCATGCTCTGGCTCCGCGCGCTGGCGGTTTGGGCTTTGATCATGGTCGTGGAAACTGTCCACGGCATCGTGCGCACTCTTTGGATCACGCCGGTCTTGGGCGACCTTGGCTCGAGACAAGCCGCGCTGCCCGTCGCTGCCGCGCTCATCCTCTTGATAACCCTGCTGACTTCGCGCTGGCTCAAGGCCCGCAGCATCGGCGTTCAATTGTGCGTTGGCGGGCTTTGGGCCGCTCTCACACTTGGCTTCGAGTTCGGGTTGGGCGTTCTGCTGGGCTATTCGATGGAGCGAGTTTCCCAGGACTACAATCCGATGCAGGGCGGCTTCATGGCCTTTGGCCTGGCATTCATGGCGCTTTGTCCGCTGCTTGCATCGCGGCTTGCGCGCTCACGAGAACACGGCGCACTACAGCGACCACAGTAAACGAAACGGGACGAGCCAAAGCCCGTCCCGCGTCGTTAGTGTGCCCAGCACTGGGAATCTAGAAGCCTTCATCCTCGCTGCCGCCGCCCGTGCCGTCCGCCTTGGGGGCGTTGTCCAGGGGCTTGAGGTCATCATCGCTGACGTCCTTGTTGCCCTTGGGGTTGGTGATCACGAGGCTGGCCGGGATGCTGAGTTGCATCGGGCCGGCCTTGACGTCAATGGTCACTTCGAGCTTGGTGCAGATTTCTGCTTTGCCCACGGTGGCGAACTCGGTGAGCTTGACGCTCATGTCAATGCCGCCCTCTTCGTCGGCGGGCTGTTCTTCGCCTTCGCCTTCCTTCTCGCCTTCCTTCTTTTCGCCTTCGGGGTGCTTGGGATCGGGCTCGGCGCCGGGCAGCGCGCCGGCCGGAATCGTCATCTTGGAAGTCAGCAGCACTTCCTTGATCTTGAGTTCCTTGCCCTTGTCTTCGTACACGAACGAATACTGCACAAGCTGCTCTTGGCCCTGCAAGGTGCGCTTGGCAGCCATGCCAACGACTTTGTTCTCGGCCAGCGCATAGGTCTCGGCAGGCTGCTCGGCATCTCTGTATTTCACGACGATGTACGTCTTTTTCTTCTTGGCGTCTTTCTCGGCCTTTTCGGCTTCGGGCACTTCGCCGAACTTGAAGTTCGCCTCTTTGAAGCGCGTGTCCCAGGCCTCAACGCCGAATACGAAGCTCATGAACGGGGCAAACGCCTGGCGCGTCATGGCGCTGGTGTCCATGCCGCCCGGGCCCTTTTCAGCCTCGCCCGAGGGTTCAAAGTGCGGCGCCTTGCCGCTCTTCCACAGCAGCGTGCCAACCTGCGGCGGCACGTTGATCGGAAGGCCGGAGCTGGACATGTCAATCACGATCTTCGCGTCACCTTTGAAACGCTCAAGGCCCTTGGCCTCGGCGGAGATGATGCGCGTGTAGGCCTTCTTGAGTTCCTTTTCAGCCTTCTCATCGCCGCGGTCAAACTTCTCCTCGGCCTTCTTTTCTTCGGGCTTCGGTTGCGGTTTGGCGTCCTGTGCAATCGCCATCGAACCGAACATGAACAGTGCCAGCAGCGCACTCGCATAGGTCGCAAGCTTCATTCAATTTCTCCGTAGTGGCCTCAATGCCGTGGGGTTGGGAATGGTGGTAGTGCGGCGCGAGCGCAAAAGCTCACACCAAAAACGAAAGCGGGAGGGCCGAAGCCCTCCCGCAATTCAATTCAGCTGAAACTACTTGGCCGGAGCGTTGTTGGCCGGAGCGCAAGCGGTGTTGCCACCGTTAGCGGGGGTGTTGGGGGCCTTGTTGCCCGGGCAACCGACGACGAAAGAGGCACCGAAAGCGACGACAACGAGGAGCAGAGCGAACTTCTTCATGTTATGTAACTCCGTAGTTTTGACCTGGATATGGGATCCCAATAACCTGCTCAGCTAAAGCGTGAAGCGTGCCATTGCCATTACAGCTCAACGACAAAAGTGTAAACCTTTTATTGATAACAGCTTACGAGCGCACCCCCGCACCGCACCAGCCTGATCGTTTCTTTTCGTTTTCACTAAAGTGTAACGGTTCTTTACGCGCCGAACCCTCGCGTTCACGCTATTCATCTTCTTCGACGGGTTCCTCTACAACAGCCGCCACAATCTTCGCATTGACCGCGACATTGCGACCGCGCAGCGCGTCCAGCGTTGCCGCGAAGTCCTCGGGCAACGGCGCCTCGTATTTCACCGCCAGCCCCGTGTTGGGGTGCGTGAAACTAAGAGAAGCCGCGTGCAGTGCCTGGCGTGCAATCAAGGGCGGCTCGCCGGGCGCAGCCAGCGTGCCGCGCACCTCGCTCAAGGTCAGGAAGTTCTTCTTGGAGTAGAGGCGGTCGCTGACCACGGGGTGGCCGATGCATGCCAGGTGCACGCGAATCTGGTGCGTGCGGCCCGTGCGCGGCTTGCAGCGCAGCAGCGTGAACGCGGCAAAGCGCTCGACAACCTCGTACTCCGTCACGGCGTTGCGACCACCGGCACCCACGCGCATCATTTCGCGGTGGTTGGGGTCGCGCTCGATGGGCTTGTCAATCACGTCGCGGTTCAACTTCACGGCGCCGCGCACCAGGGCGAGATACTCCTTCTTCACTTCGCGCTGCTCAAACTGGCGCGAAAGTTTGAAATGTGCGCTGTCGTCTTTGGCGCACACAATCACGCCCGTAGTGTCAGCGTCGAGGCGATGCACGATGCCCGGCCGCACCGAGCCCTTGCCCGACAGCGTGTTGAAGTGAAACAGCAGCGCGTTGGCCAGCGTGCCGCCCTGGCCCGTGCGCGGCGGATGGCAACTCAGCGCGGCCTGCTTGTTGATGACGACAATCGCGTCATCCTCGAACAGAATCTGGAGCGGGATGTCCTCGGGCTCGAGATCCATTTCCTCGATGGCGGGCAGCTCGATGGAAATCTTCTCGCCGCCCTCCAGCTTCAGCGCGGGTTTGACCTTGGCGGGCTTGATGCCTTCAATGCTCACGCCGCCATCACGCACGAGCGTGGCCAACAGCGTGCGCGAGTAATCCGGCCAATTCGTGGACAGGAACTTGTCCAGGCGCGCGCCGACCGCTTCCGCCGTGACTTCGACGGTGAGCTTCTGCATGTGCTTGAAGTTCGGTGCGCGCATTTGGATTGCCGATCTTGGTTTGAACAGCCGGCTCTGTCGTGGCTCCGAAGCGCCCATCGCAGTTCACCGGCTAAATCGTGACCGTTACGGTGGTCTTTATCGGGTTGAGTTTGTAGTACGCAATTTCTGTGGCGACGTGCCCGGCATTGAGCAGTTCGCGCACCAGTTGCTCGGCGCGGTCGCGCGACTTGAAAGTGGCCTGTTCGAGCGCGCCGTCTTTGCGATACACAACGAGGTGCTCACTGAAATCGTTGAGTTGGATCTTGTTCAAATCCGCATCGCGCCGGCCGCGCGGCTCATACTTCGCGCGACGATCCCCGCGCTGTTTCTTGCTTGAAGGCGCGGCTTCGACCACAGTTGAACCCGTGTCTGCGCCTACCTTGCGCGGGCGGCCAGGGCCGCGCTTGGGGGGAATTGCCGGAGCGCCCAAAGGCGCCACGTCGCCCTGGTGTATCGGCGCTGAAACATGGGGAACCACTTTGCGCGGGCGGCCCGGCCCGCGCTTGGCTTGAACCGGCGCAGGGTTGAAGAGAGCTTCGTAAACAGTCTCAAAAGTTCCGGCCGCCACCGCGTCGCGCAATTGCATCAGCTTGGGAATGGCTACGCCGGTGCCTGTACGCGCCTTGATGTCTACGGAGATCGTGGGCAGCTTGGCGTAAGGGTTTTTCTTAATCGTTTCGTAAATCAACTTCTTGCGGTCCGACATGATCACTCCCGGGAATGGACGCGGCTGTTTTAGCCGCGTTCGCGCCATGTGCCAGTACGAGCAACGAAAGCTGGACGAAACTTGTCCAAATTACTCCGGATTGCCGCACTAAACTTGGTATGCTGCGCCGTCCATTCGAGTCCAGAAAAGGCAGCTCCATGACAGCGACTACGCAAGAATCGACGCCGGCAAAGGTTGCATCAACGGAACGACGCAAGAAGATCCTGCTTGTCCACCCCAAATTCCCGCCCTCCTTCTGGAGCTTTGGCTTCATCAAGGACATCGGCGGCTTCAAAACCGTGATGCCGCCGCTGGGCCTGTGCACCGTGGCGGCGCTAACGCCGCCTGAGTACGACATCGAACTGCGTGACGAGAACATCGAAGACCTGAGCTTTGACACCGACGCCGACATCATCGTGATCTCCTGCATGGCCATCCAGGAGAAGCGCATGTTTGAGGTGGCGGATGAATTCCGCAAGCGCGGCAAGATGGTGTGCATGGGCGGGCCCATCTGCAACGTGCTGCCTGAGCGCTGCCGCCCCCATTGCGACGTGCTTTTCGAAGGCGAAGGCGAATACACCTGGAAGCAATTCCTGGGCGAATGGGAAAAGGGCGCGCACAAAGATCGCTACGTGCAGGTGGATAAAATCGACATGCGCGACAGCCCGCCGCCGCGCATCAGCCTGCTCAAGCACAAAGCCTATCGCCTGGGCTGCATCCAGACCACGCGCGGCTGCCCGTTCACCTGCGAGTTCTGCGACATTATCGTGACCTACGGGCGCAAGGTGCGCGCCAAGCCGATCGAGAACGTGATCAAGGAGTTGCAGGCCTGGGCCGACGCCGGCGTCGATTTCATTACCATCGCCGACGACAACCTCGTGGGCGACCGCATCTACGCCAAGAAGATGCTCAAGGCCGTGGGCGACTGGAACCGCGCGCGCAAGGTGCCGCTGAGCTTTTACGTTGAGATGAGCGTGGACTGCGTGAAGGATACCGAACTGCTTGAACTGATGCAGCACGCCAACATCTGCGAGGCGTTTTTGGGCATCGAGACGCCGCGCATGACTTCGCTCAAGGAAACCAAGAAAATGCAGAACGTGGCGACGGACCTCGCCACGGCCATCAAGATCATCCAGAGCTACGGCATGGTCACAGTGGCGGGCATGATTGTCGGCTTTGACAGCGACGACCCGCTGATCTTCAACGACCAGTTCGAGTTCCTGCAGAAGGCCGGCATTCCCATCGTCATGCTTGGGCTGTTGCAGGCCATTCCGCGCACGCCGCTTTACGAGCGCCTCGAAAAGGCCGGCCGCCTGCGCGCAGCCGCGCAGGGCAACAACACGCTCAGCTTCACGAACGTGGATCCGATCTGCATGAGCTACGAGGATCTCATCAACGGCTACCGCGAACTCTTCGCGCGGCTTTACACCTGGGAGGCCGTCGGCGACCGCTGGCTATCCAACGTGGAGCAATGGGGCAAGAAGGCCCACTACCTTACGCAGCCGGGCAAAACCGGCCCTGACGGCAAGGAGATCAAGCCAAAGCTGCGCAAGTGGCTGCAAAAGCCGCTCGGCCGCTTCAAGCCGTTCTTGGCCCTGCAAACGATCAAGATTTTCAAGTATTACTTCAATGGTAACGGCGCACGCGCGAAGTTTGCCACGCGCATGCTCTGGGGTACGCTCAAGCGCGCACCCAGCGCATTGTTCCAGACCGTCAGCTACCTCGCGTATTTTATTCATCTGCGCGAGTACGCGGACAAGGTCGTGGCCAAGGAATTCAAGTTCAACTACGCGCTCGACCAGGTGAACACCACAGGCAACAAGTTTGGCGAAGGCGGCAGCATCAACATGGTGAAACTGGAAAAGGAAAAGAAGGAAAAGATAAATACCTTCGACGCCTACAAAGGTGCCGCCGTGCCGCAGGACGTGGCGGAGACGCTGGTGGCATCGAAGTAAATGATTGGTTTATCAGAGCCCGCTGCGGTTCCCCGACGAAGCCTTGGCGAAGTCGGGTAAGCGGCGGGCTCTTGCTAACACCAAGTGTGCAGTGCCGTTCTTGCGTTGGTCTCGATGCAGGAGAATGGCTGGTGCGCAAGAAACTGACAATCGTAACGCTGTCGCTTCTGCTGCTTACAGCCGCCGCAGCCGCTTGGGTCGTGCTCGATCCGCCGGTCGCCCATCGCGCCAAACGCCCCGGAGAAACCTGCAGCGCGACGACTGACACCGGTAGGGCCGCAGCATGCTGCGCCCCTGCGCCAACAGCCGCTCCGACCAAAATCCTCACCAATCCTGACGCCGACAAGCAAGCCGCGCGCGAGGCCGCTGAGCAGCGCGAGCAAGGTTCGCAACCGGGCAAGGCTGAGAGCGGCTCGCCGCAAACCGGCGGCGCTGGAAACGGCGGCGCGAATAATTCCGGCGGCAACACACCCACTCCGCCCCCAGCCAAACGCAATCCGACACCCAGCGAGCGTGAAGAAGCCGCAAGGCAAGCCGGCGGGCGCGCCGCCTATCGCTCGCGTCTAGAAGCTTCCGCGCCCGACAACGGCAAGGCCGATGCCGCGCTCAAGAAATCAAGCAAGCAGGAAGAGTGGATCAAGCAATGGAAAGATGAAGGCATCGAGCCGCCCGAAATGGTGCCCACGCAAGTAACGGGCAAGGTGATGTCGCAGCAGGCACGTGAGGGCATCGCCGGCGCGGTGGTGGCCCTGCTCACGTTCTTCCCGGTCAATGGCCAGCCCGGCGGACAGATCTGGCCAGTGCTCACGGAGCTCATCGCCGATGCGCAAGGCAACTTCGCGGGCGAAGTTCCGGCTTCTCCCAAGCCGCCCTTCTATTACACCAGCGCCGCCATCACCGTGCGCGCCGAGAGCTACCGCGTGATCGCGGGCATGCCGCTGAGCACGTTCAACGTGGGCCAGCTCAACTCACTGGGCATTTTCTGGGCACCGGAAAACCCGTTCTCCGTGGAGTGCGATGGCACGCAGTTCAGCGGCTCGCTTGAAGTCGTCTGCACCGGGCAACTCGATCCGCAGCGCTGGTACGGCCCCAAGCGCGGCCCGGTCCTCAGTTATTTCCCCCACTTCGCCATGAGCGCGGCTACGGAGAAAAACCCGACGCGAAGCGTGAAAGTGCTCGGCAACTGGGACGACAAAGTGCCGCCGTTTATGACCCTCACGAGTTCCGGCGGGCCACTGCAGACCAAGCGTTGCGTACGCGCCAAAGTTCAATCGCAGAAAAGCGGCGGCGAGCAGGTCAACACGGCCGAGCCCTTCGACAAGATCGTGTTTGAAAGCAGCGGCTTTGCCGAGATCAGCGGCCAAGTCGTGGACTCTCAGGGTGCGGGTGTACCCAACGCCACTGTTATTGCTGCGGGCGACACGGAGAATCCCACGGAACTGACGGACAGCCTGGGCTTCTTCAGATTCGAGAAGCCGCCGAAAAAGACCACGCTGCTGGCAGCCGCGCACGACGACTTCATAACGGTAATCCAGAAAGACGTTACACCGGGCATGAGTTCCGTGCGCATCGTGTTCAAGGACCGCAAGCCGGTACTCACGTTCCACCTGCGCGACCAGCTCACGCAGATGGATATCACCAGCGTGAACATCAAACTCTTTCAGCCGGGAAAGAGCAAAACGCCCGCACCGATTGTCAAAGAGCTGACTTCGCAAAACGGCGCGTTCTACGTGAAGTCGGACACGCTCCTGGCCAGCATCACGCTCGAGAAGGTCGGCTACTTCCCGCTGACCGTGCTCGACCCTGTGAAAGTTCAAAGCCAGCAAACGGGCGAGTGGAACATCTACATGAACCCGGGCCGCAAACTCGAGGTGCGGCCACGCGACCACACCGCCTGTCAGGACGCGGCGCGCTATTACTCTGACACGCAAAACACGCAGGATCCCGGCATCTGGACCTACTGGAGCAACCTCTGGATCGAGTACACGATTGATTTCGGAGCTGCACCGGAAGCCGGAGTCGAGGGCGGGTTCTTTGACGTCGTGCTCGGCTGCCGCAACGAAGGCATTGTGGACAACAACTACCAGTTCCAGGTGAAGGTGTACGTCGATGATGTCGAGAAAGGCACGCTCAACGTGCTGGCCAACACCCTGACGGAGCAGTTCGGCCGCATGAGCCTGGGCCAGCTAAGCGGCATCCACCGCGTGCGCCTGGTGTGGCTCAACGACAGTTGGATCCCCGACCAACTCGACGCCAACATCCGCTACCAGAGCCTGAAGTTCCTCGAACAGCCGGGGCCGTAGAGAGTTTCTCGGCTGATGTGCAGGCATCCCAAACATGCTCGCTCGAACACCAATCACGATTTTGTCGCTTTTTGCTGCCGCACTCATCTGTCAATCCTGTTGCGTCATACATGACCAAGGCTCTCGAACCACCCGCCCCGATGTGCAGTTGAATTGGCAGCGACTTGCGAAACCTCCATCGCCCGCAGAGTCACTGTTGGTTCAACTGGAGCGCATTGATGGATTGGACAAGAGCCCGGACGAGCAGGTTTGCCGACAGGTCGACATCACCCGAAGTGACCTAATAGAGCGGAGCGCCGCAGTACTTTTTAACACTTACCCTGGGACGGGAGGCGAAGGCCGCGATCGCTTGCACATACCTTGTCTTGTCGGAAAGTTGCGCGGAACATTCACTATAGTGGATGAGGTTTGGCTCTCAGGCACTGAAGAGTACTACGACGAGCAACGCTTCACGGTAAGCATCAGGAAATACGATCCCTGCTGTTTCAACTTCCTCCCGGAGCAAGCAAGGCTCTACTTCGTCCTGCGGCTTGATGTACTACCCATTGAAGCGCGCCGAATCAGAATCCATTTCGAGTCGGCTGACGTTGAGGACGTTTGCTTCACAATCGGCAACGTGCTCAACCATCCTCGAAGATAGCAGATAGGTCGAATACTGGAAACAAAGGCGGAGTAGATCACCGCTTCGGCAGGGCTTCGTACAGCAGCCGCAGCGGGTGCACCACGTCGGGCGAGTCGGCGTTCACTTTGGTTCCGTCGTAGTTCTGCACGCCTTGTTTGATCTGGGTTTGGCATACGCCGCAGCTTGACGTAACTACGTCGGGCTTGGCTCGGTTGATCTTGTTGTAGAGCGGCATGGCGATCTTCATGCTTAGTTCGTAGTTGTCCACCATAAGGCCGAACGTGCCGGAGAGGCCGCAGCAGCCGGCATCGAGATTCACGGTTTTGCCGCCGTCGATCAAATCCATGAGTTTCATCGGCGCTGCACCCACGCCCATCACTTTGCTGTGGCAGGGCATGTGGTAGGCGACCTTCTTTTCGAGCGGTTTCAACTGCTTGCGCATGGATTCGTTGGAGAACACGGCCAGCAGGAACTCGTGCGCGTCGATGCAGGCATCGGCGACGCGTTGTGCCGCGCTGCCGCCTACGATCTTGGGCCACTCGCGTTTGGCGGCAAGCATGCAGCTCGGCGCTGAGAAAAACACTTTGGCGCCGCGTTCGACGTAGCTCTCGAGTTTGTCGACGTTCTCAAACAGGTCGTTCCGCGCGCCGCGTGAGTCTCCCTTGGTGATCTTCGAAATGCCGCAGCAGTTGAGTGCGGGCGCGTGCACGGCAATACCGAGTGCGCCGAGGATTTCAATCAGCGTATTTTTCTCGCCGTCGGGGTCGTAGTACTCGGCAAAGCAGCCGGGGAACACCACGGCCTCGTGTGGGAGCTTCGCGCGCACTTCGGGCGGCACTTCCAGCGGCGCGAGCTTGCGCACGCCCTGCGCCTGCTGCATCTGCGGCAGCTTGCGCCTTTCATCGAGGCCCGTCACCTGCTGGGCGATGCCGCGCAGGAAACGGTTTTTCAAAAGCATGTTCGTCACGCCCGCGAGCTTGCTGCCCGCCTTGCCGATTTTGTCGGGCTTGCCCATGACATCGGCCACGATGCCGCCGGGGCCCTTGCGATCGACGTATTGCTCGCGGAACGCCATAGCGATGCCGGGAATGTCGACCTGCGTGGGGCACTCCACGAGGCATTGCTCGCAGGAGATACACAGGTCCATGTTGTCTTTGAATTCCTGATCAACCAGAAAGCTCGCATCGATGCGCCCGCCGATGACGGCGCGCAGCAGATTGGCCTTGGCGCGTGCGGAGTACTTTTCATCTTTGCCCACGCGCATCAGTGGGCAATAGGTTCTGCACTTGCCGCAGCCGTGGCATTTTTCGATTTCTTCGAGGATCGCGGGCGAATCGATCGATGTGCCCGTTGCAACGCGCGCGTAGTCTTCACCGCAGCGCAGGAAGTCCGTGACTTCGCGCGGCTCGTTGACGATTTTCGTCAGCGGGTTGAGCAGGTAGCGCGGGTCGAACATCTCTTTCAACTTCACCATGATCGGGTACACGTCGCCGTACTGTTGCGCGAGGTACGGGCTGCGCATGATGCCGTCGCCGTGCTCGCCGGAGATGGTTCCCTTCAACTTCTGGATCAACTCGAGAATCTCATCGGCGGCCTGGCGCATGCGCTCGCGGTGCTCGGCATTTTTCACGTTCACAAACGGGTTGACGTGCAGGTTGCCCTCGCCACCGTGGCCGAAGAGTGCAGCGGAGAATCCGTGGCGGTCGCAGATCGTTTTGAAGCCATCGATGAACTGCGGCAGGCGCCAGGGCGGCACGGCGCAATCCTCGATCCAGCGCGTTGGTTTCAAGTCGCCCTTGACGCGCGACAAAATCGGCGAGGCTACTTTGCGAATGGTCCAGGCGCGTTCGAGGTCGGCGGGGTTGTAAGCGGGCTTGGCCTCGAAGGCACTCTTGCCTTTGACAGCGGCAATAGCTCCATCAACAGCCTTGCGTGCATCTTCCTCGGTGTTGGTCCAGTACTCGACGATGAGCATCGACTTCAGCTTCGCGGGAATGCCCGCCGCGAGCTTGGGGTCGGATTTCGCCGCCACGTCGATGAAACTGCGGTCGAGCACTTCGAGCTTGGTGGGCCGCGTCGCGTTCAGCGCCAGAATGCCCTCGGCCATTTTGTCGTTGCTCTCGAAATACAGCTCCGCGCCGGCCTGAACCTTGGGCAGGTTCAGTATTCGAATGCGCGCTTCGAGCAGGAGCCCTAGGGTCCCTTCGCTTCCGCAGAACAACTTCGGCATGTCGAGAATGCCGCCGACATCTCCCCCACCGATGTCGTCGTCGCTCCAGTAATCACGCGGCGGCTCGCCGCATGGGCCGAACACATCGGGCTTGTGAAGCGGGTCAAACACGTTGTAGCCCGCGGCGTTGCGCGGCGATTCGGGCTTGCCTTTCTTGATCGTCTTGCGGTTGTCTCGCAGCAGCGCGAGGCACTTCTCGGCCAGGCGCTTTTCACCCGGCGTGGCATCGGCGGGGAACACCAGCTTGCCCTCGGGCAGCACTTCCAACGGTCGCAGCTTGATGCGTTCGCCTTCGATCGTGAGCACGTCGAGTTCGAGCAGATAATCCTTGGTGGTGCCATAGCGGATGCTGCGCGCGCCGCCGGAGTTATTGGCGATCATCGCCCCCACCGTGCACCACGGGCTGCTCGAAGGATCGGGTGGGAAGAACATGTCATAGGTCTTCAGCTCGGCGTCAAAGTCATCCTTCACGATGCCCGGCTGAACGCGCGCAAATCCCTGCTGGGGGTTGATCTCAAGCAGCGCATTCATGTGCACGCTGAAATCGAGAATGATGCCCTGCCCGAGGCTCTGCCCCGCGACACCGCTGCCCGCGCCGCGCGCCGTGATCGGCACGCCCTTTTCGCGCGCGAAGTTCACCACCGCCAGCACGTCAGCCGCGTCCTTGGGCTCGACGACCCACGAGGGCCAGACTTCGACGATGCTGGCGCTCGACGCATACAGGGCGCGCGTCAGGTCGTCATCGGCGACGCGGCCTTTGACCGCGCGCTTGAGCGGCGCGTAGTCCAGTGCGTAGCGCCTGGCGGAGTACGGTTGTGTCGCGGCCTGGGCCATGGGCGCATGATAAATCGGACTTTTGACTTCGCTGCTGGAGGAACGCCGCTAAATATATGGGCTGGTTTGTTCTATATGGCGTAGATCGAATCCGAATCATTCCACGGGCAGGAACCTTGAACAGCACAGACGAAACCTTCATCCAGCGTTCGCGGGCCATCGCTAGCATTGTGGCCGCGGCTCACAAGCTCTTTCGCGAAGTCACACAATGCGTCAAGACACACAAGCTGACTGAGAGCCAATACAACGCGCTGCGTATCTTGCGCGGCGCCGAGCGTCGAGACGAACAACTCACGCAGGCCGACCTCGCGGATCGGCTGATCGCCAGCCGCGCCAACACCACGTGGATTCTGGACAGGCTTGAGGAGCGCAAGCTGATTAACCGCAAGGGCCACACCGACCGGCGCAAGAACCTCGTTGAACTGACTGCCGCCGGTCACAAGCTCCTGGCGAAGATCGATCCTGATTTCGACGCGATGCTGGTGCGCGTGCTTGGCCACATTCCGATGACGGACTTGCAAACCATGATGACCACGCTGAGCTCCCTCAAGTTCGAGTAAGTCTTGCCGCCCAGAGAAGACACCTCGCCGCTGCAACCCCTTGACGGCCCTCCGCCGCCGCAGTGGGGCAAACAACCCCTGCGCACCGACGATGTTGAATTGCTGCGCGGCCCGCAATCGCGCGGCTCGGAACTGGCGCGCATGTTCCGCATTATGGCCGATGTCTTTCGCGGCCTGCGCTCGCTGCACTTTGTGGGCCCGTGCGTGACCATTTTCGGCTCGGCGCGCTTTGGCGAAGACCACCGCTATTACAGGCTGGCGCGCGATACCGCCGCCGAGATCGGCCGGGCCGGCTTCACGATCATGACCGGCGGCGGCCCCGGCATCATGGAGGCCGCCAATCGCGGCGCGCGCGATGTCAAGGCGCCCAGCGTGGGCTGCAACATCATCCTGCCCAAGGAGCAGGCGCCCAACCCTTACCTCGATCGCTTCGTCGAATTCCGCTACTTCTTTGTGCGCAAGATGATGCTGGTGAAGTACAGCTACGCCTTCGTGGCCATGCCCGGAGGACTGGGCACCATGGACGAGATCTTTGAGACGGCCACGCTGGTGCAGACAGGCAAGATTCACAATTTTCCCGTCATTCTCATGGGCCGCGACTACTGGCAGCCAATGCTCGATTTCCTGCGCGACACCATGGTGCGCGAGCGAACGATTGACGCCCTCGACCTTGAACGCCTGATCGTTACGGATTCGCCCACTGAGGCCGCGGCGCGCATCGCTCAGGCCGGCACGCTTCAGTTTGGCCTGAGCTACAAGAAGCCGCGCCGCCGCTGGTTTCTGGGCGAGCGCTGAACGCACTTTCGCGCCCGCCGCAAACACTTAGAATGCCGTAACTCGGGAGATCTCTCATGAAACGCGCATTGCTCGCAGCTTCGCTGCTCTTGATTGCGGCCTGCTCAGGCCCCAAACGCACGTCCGTGTCTGACATGGAGCGCGGCTCGCAGCCGACTCCCTCTAATAAGGAAGAAAAGCCCCAGCCGGAGAAGAAGCCCGAGGTTGTCGAGGGTCCCACCAAACAGCCCGAACCCGAGAAGAAGCCGGAAGTGAAGGCCGCCCAAGTCAAGCGCGGCAAACTTGAAGACCCCGCCGAACCCGAGCAAAAGCGCGCGCTGGACATCATCGAGCGCGTCACGGGCTTGAAGTTCAAGACGCCGATTCCCGTGTATATCTATACGCCCGAGGATCTCACCGAGGAAATGAAGGACTGGGGCGACGGATATGTGCCCGAGAACGTGATGGGCTTTTATCGTCCGGACACCAAGACATTCTACCTGGTTCCGAAAGTTGCGGGCAACAACCGCAGCTTTGGCCTGCGCGTTCACGAAGCCACGCATGCTTTGCAGGACCAGCACTTTGACCTCATCAAGCTGCACGAGTCCGTCAAGACCAGTGATGCCGACGACGCGCTCACCGCGCTGATCGAGGGCCACGCCGTGCAGGTGATGATCGACGGCCTCTCCGACCTCAGCCCGCACGTAGCGAAAATAGCCGAAGTGCGCGAACCCAGCGACAAGCACAATCCCAACGCCTGGAGCACGGTGTTCTATTACGCAATGGGCGCAAAGTTCGTTCAGCACCTGCTGAAGAACGCGGAGGGCTACCCAGGCGTACACAAGGCCTTTGGCCGCGTGCCGGTTTCCAGCGAGCAGATCCTGCACCCGGAAAAGTACCTCGGCGAGTTGGATCTGCCGCACAAAATCACGCCTGATTTTGATGCGATCAAGGCCGAGCTGCCCGAGGGCTGGAAAGTCAAGGACGTTGATACGCTCGGCGAATGGCAGACGCGCCTGTGGATCATGACCAGCGAGGCCGCTTACAGCGCGGCCGCAGACGCGGCGGCCGGTTGGGGCGGCGACTTTGAAATCACGCTGGTGCGCGACGACAAGCCCCAAGCCTGGCTCAAACTCAGGATCACCAGCTGGGATAGCGAAAGCGAAGCCGACGAATTCTGCGAGGCGCTGGCACTGATGGGAACGACCGTCCACTACACGCAGGATGGCGACAAAGTCCTGATCGTCAGCAGCAGCGAGCCCTTGGGCACGCTACCCTGCAACAAGCTCGAACGCGCCATGGGAAAATCCAAGTTCGAGTAAACGCTAGAAAAGCGGCGCTACGTGAACGTGGTAAAGGCCGGCCACGAACGCCATCAGCGCCAGCGCGCAAACGGTGTAAATCGCGCCCACAAACGCGCGATAGCGGAACGTCTCCCAGTCGAAGTGCGCGCGCGACGCGTAAACGGGGCGCGGCCCTTCATCAGCAGGTGGCCGCGCCTTGGTGGGCGACTTGCGCGGGGCCTTTTCCGGTTGCGGGAGCTGGCGCGTCGGCGCTTGCGCTTCGAACTCGTCCTCGACCACTTCATCATCGACGTCATCGGCGTTTTCCGGAACGGTTGTAGCCGCGCTGTCGTCGATGCCTTCGCCAAGCTCATCGGGGATGTCAATCTTGTCCACGACGCCCGAGTTTGGCCCGCCGGGCGCCCAGTCCTCATTGATCTGAACTTTGGAAACCATGGCCGCGGGAACGTCCAGGCCTGGCTCTTCGGACATGACATCGTAGTCCTCCAGCGGCGCTTCTTTGGGCGCAGGCGCGGAGGGGCGGGGCATGGCGGCGCGTGTTCCCTGGCGCGGCCCGGGAGCCAGCGGTGCCGGCGGTTCGCCAGCCGAATCATCGTCAAGCGTGCTGCCCAGTGGCACGGGGCTGGGCTCGGGCAGGCCGTCAAAGTGGGAGACATCGCTGCCGGGCATGGTGTAACCCAGGCGCGTCAGGCCGGGGTCAAACTTGGGCTTGGCGAAGTCCTTGGGTTTGTCCGGCGGCGCAAGACGCGGCGCTTCGCCCAGGCCCACGACCGAAAGCTTGGCCGTCGGCCGTTTGGGCGGCGCAGGCGGGCGTGTGACCGAGGGCGGTGTGGGCGGCCCAGGAACACGAATGGGCGCATAGGTGCGCCCGCCGGATTCGGGCGGCGTCTGCGGCAGCGCGCGCGTCGGACTTTTGGCCACGGCCGAGGTGGGACGGCGCGATGCGGGCGGCAGGGGCGGCGTTAGCAGCGAAAGCTCATCGGCCGGCGACAGCACTTCCTGCGGACGCGGAGCCGCGCTCTTGGGAATCGGCGCGGTGGCTCTGCGCGGCGCGGCTACGGGTGCGGTTGGGCGGCGTGTCGCGACGGCCCTGGGCGGCAGCGCCGATGTAGGCTTGCGCGTCGGCGCCGGCGAGACAGGCGCGGTGGGCCGCCGCACCGGCGGCTTGGCGATGCTGCCCGTGGGCGGTTTTGGCGCCACGGCGCCCGTTGGGCGGCGCACGGCCGCGCGCGTCTGCGGAGCTGCCGGCGGCGCACCCAACGAAATGGTCGGCAGCACGGGATGGGTTGGCGCGTCGTCGCCGGTGACGACAACTGGTTTCTCGCTGAGGTCAATTTCCTCGAGGTTGATTTCCTCACTCTCCGGCGCGTTCGATTTTGCGGGGCTGGCTTCGGCCGCGAATTGGCGCAGGCGCGGCGGCGGCGGCGTCAGCAGCATGCCTTCCGCTTTAACGCCGGGCGATGTGTTGCTGGGCACCAGCATCGGCGCGCTCTCAACGGGCATCAGCGATGGCCCGCTGTTGGAGGGCTCAAGGGAGGGTGAGCTCTGCATCGGCATGAGCGAAGGCCCGCTCAGGAAAGGATCCAGCGCCGGCGCGCTGCCCTGCAAGGAGACCGAGCCGCCGTCCACTTCCGGCAAGGTCTCAATTGGCACGTTGTCGCCGTACAAATCCTGGCCATCTCCCAGCCCCGAAATGATCGTGGCGCCCGCAGGATTGAAGGTGTCCGTCAGCAGCGAGCCTTCGCCGCTGACGGCCTTGTTCGAGTACTGGAAGACGTCCGTGATCTCGTTGCCGCACTCGGGGCACGAGCCGTTTCCGGTCTGGCGCACAAACGTGACATAGGTTCGCGCGCTGCAATGCGGGCAAGTGATTTCGATGACTGCCATGCGACGCCGCCCCGTGCCTGCTTGAACGCAGATTAGAATCCGGCGTCAAATTTACCCGATGCCAAGGCCGCGCACCAGATGCCGCCTAGCGAAGCTTGGCGGTCTTGAAGTACGGGTCCATGTCGCGCTCGGCCGCGCTGCGCGGAATCTCGTAGGTCGGGTCGCTGCGCACGACCAGCACCGCATCGCCGCGCTCGGGCACCCTGAGTGGAATCGCGCGCTGCTTCATGCGGCCCAACTCTCGGCCGCCATCGGCAAAGTAGCGCACCTCAATCTCGTGCGGCCCGGGGTCGAGCTTGGCCATCATCAAATGAATTTGTCCCGGCAGCAGCACGTTGCAGCGGGTATCAGCTTCGGCGCTTGAGAGCGCGCCCCACAGCAGCAGGCCCAGACCCACGCCCGCGGTAATCGCGCCTGCCGCACCGTGGCCTGAGCGCGCAAGTCCGGCACCCACGCCAATCGCAGCCGCGCCGGCCGCGGTGGTTACATCCTTGGCAATGCCCTTGGCCTTGAGGTATTCATCCATCGGGCGGCCGCCTCGCGTTGTAGCCTGGTAATGCGTGTCGCCGATCTTGTAGGTGCGGCCCGCGTTCTGGCCGTCAATCCAGACCTCGGCGTAGCGCTCGTCGTACTTGGGCTCGCGGATCACGCGCACTTCGCCGTGCCGGCCCTCGGCTGTCATGTACGGGCCCCAGCCGAGTTCCACCCAGATCAACGTGTTGGCGTCCTTCTGCGCATCGAGCGAGAACCACGGACAGTTGGCGTCGAAATTGGCCGCGTCACGCGGCAGGCGACTCAACTCATCAAGCTGCATCTGCGCGCCTTTTTCGTCGCGGCGATCGAGGAACACGCGCGTGCGCATGATCATGTTGGGCACGAAATCCGCCGCGTATTCGTTGGCCTCAAGGTCGCCCGTGTCCACAAACAGCGCGTTCTTGAAACAGGCCATCGCGTCCTCGGGCTTGCCCATCTGGTAATACAGAAGGCCGAGGTAATAGCTGTTCATCATGCGCTCATAGGGCTCGCCGAGGTAATACTTCGACTTCTCGTTCCACATGTAGGCCGCCGCCACATTGCCGCCGGCGCTGTTGTTCATGATGTTCCACGACTTGAGAAAGTCGTTGCGTGCCGAAAGGTGATAGCCCAGCCCCATCTTTGCGTGCGCGCGCCAGTTCAAGATCAGTGTGTGGTCGCGCTCAGGAAACTCCTCCAGCTTCTCCGTATCTATCAACACCTGGCGATAGCCGCCCTTCTGCATCGACGCGGCTACATTATAGGTATCACCCACGCAGCCGCTGAGGCAAGCCAGCGCGACAAACAGCGCGACGATTGAAAGGAATTTCGTGTTTGCCATGGCATCTCTCGCTCGCAAAAAACGGCAACTGCAATCCACAGAATACACAGCTGGCACAGATGAGACGGTGTTTTGCGGCTGCGTACCGAAAACCACTCGCTTGTACTCCAGCCGGCTGGCACCAAAGTGGATTGCCTTCAGTTTCGGTATTCAAAGGGGCGCAGAGCGCGCAGCCGCGCCTCCCTGCGCCCCGATAATCCAAACCGCTTAGCGGTAAACCGCGCTCTTCTCGGAGACGCGCTTGATCAAGTGCTTGCCCTTGAAGATGAGTTCGTCGGTTTCCGTGTCGATCAGCTCGAACGTGTAGAGGATGGTGTCGCTCTCGTACTCGCCGTCGGTCACGCTCAGCGTGCTGAACTTGGCCTTGAGGAAGTAGTCGGCGCCCAGCTTGGTGCGGCGACCGGTGCGATCCGTGCGCTCGCCACTTTCCTTCTCGCCCTTTTCGCGGGCGATTTCAGCCTGCACGTCGCTGTCGCGCTGCGAGAAGCGGCATTCCTGGCGCGTGGTCTTGCCCAGCAGCTCGGCCACCAGGTTTTCCTGGAAGATCTGCGTCACTTCCGGGAAGCGCGTGTCGTTCTGCGGGCGAATCACGGCGATAATCGGCGCGTCGTTGTAGCGCGCGCGGAAGTTTTCGCTGATCTTCTGCTTCTTGAACTGGGCGATAATCTCGTCGGTCACTTCAATCAGGTCGCTCGAATAGGGGCCCGAGGACTGAATCGGGTCTTCTTCGTCGTCCTTGGGATCAACGCGAGTGCTTTCGTTGCCGCAGGCGCTCACGGCGAGGATGAGAAACAGCGAGGCGAACATCGTCCACAGTGTCGTTCTGGTCATGTCTGATTTCCTGAGAGAGTGATTTTAGGCCCCAACGCGGGAACAAGAAGTTACGGCAATCGTGCCCCGCAAGCAAGCCCCCCGATAGGGCTGCCAGAAGTCTGGCCGCCGTCAACGGCGGGCCCCCGGGGAAATGGGGTCAGGCAAAAAGGGTCAGGCTCCGCCCCGGGGAAATGGGGTCAGGCACCGCAACTGCGCGGAGCCTGACCCCATTTCCTGGCCCCATTTCCGCGAAAAACGCGCGCAGGCGCATCCGCCCCCGGGCGTGCGCTGCGCGTTATGGTTGTCTCTG
>JADLFN010000058.1 GCA_020845475.1 Planctomycetota bacterium | reverse complement strand
GACAGCCATTCGTCTAGGCCTGCCGTTGCCGGCAGGCTCAAGCAGCCTACCCGAGTCTTTGACTTCTGGCGGCGCGAGCAGCGCCTGGACTCCTATTTGGCCTTGCTCCGGAGGGGGTTTAGCCTGCCGGCCCTGTCGCCAGGGCTCGCGGTGCGCTCTTGCCGCACCTTTTCACCCTTACCCCGATACTCTGGGGCGGTTTGTTTTCTGTGCCACTTTCCCTGAGGTCGCCCTCGGTTGCCGTTAGCAACCCTCCTGCTCTATGGAGCCCGGACTTTCCTCGCGCCTCCGCCAAAGGCTTCGGCGCGCGGCTGTCCGGACCGCTCATTTGAAAGTGTATCAGAGCCCATCGCGTTAGCGATGGGTTGAACGCGCGCGCGCCTCCAAACGAAAACCCCGCCTGACATGCGGCGGGGTTGCTCGATGGTCTTCCGACTCAATACCATCGCTTACGCGATGGGCTCCGAAATTACCTTGGATCGACGTACAACCTGACTTCTTCTTCCTTGAGGATTTCGAAGCGCAGGTCGTTGCGGGCGTTGCGATACCACTCGTCGCCAAACAGATTGCTGCCGGTAATGACGAGATCGGTGCCGGGCTGGACTTTTTCCACTACGCGCACGCCGGCCTGTTTGAGCAGCTCAGTCAGGCGCGCTTTGGTGTAAGCCTGCTGCGGCGGCTCAAAATCGCCGTGAAGCGCCACGGTCAGGAACTTGCCCGCGTGCCAGACGCGGCTGACAATCGCGTCGCCCTTGCGGATCGGTTCGGCGTCATCTGAAAGCGCGAGGATGGTGCACAAGCTGGTGTAATCGGAGAGCGTGCGTACAATTTCGATCACGCCCAGCATCTGATCCTTGTCAATGCCGCTGTAACGCCAGACTTCAAAGCGCTGGCCGGCCTTGACGCCGTCCAT
The DNA here is from genome assembly GCA_020845475.1 of Planctomycetota bacterium. GTDB lineage: Bacteria > Planctomycetota > UBA8742 > UBA2392 > UBA2392 > UBA2392. The sequence continues at coordinate 58,900 of JADLFN010000058.1, read as the reverse complement.
GCGGCCAAGGTCGATGTGGATTGACTTGCGCACGTCATCGGAGTAGGTGATGCGGCCATCGGCATCGGCGCGCTTGATCGTGACCTGGCCCTTGATCTTGGTGATCTTCTTGAGGTTCTCGACGAAGGCTTTCTTGTCGGCCTCGTGCATCTGCTTCTCGGCCTCGAACTTCTGGGCTTCAATCGTGATCTTGCCGATCAGGATGTTGAAGTTGTCCTCAAAGCGGCGCTGCAATTCGCCCGAGAGGTTTCCCAGCTCCACGTCGGCGTTCTTGGTGCCGTCAATCGTGCCCTGGGCGCGGTTGCCGCGCGACTTGACGTCGATTGACTTGGCCTCGACTTCGCGCTTCATATCTTCCCTGCGTTTGATCTCGGCGGCGCGCCCCACGTAAACGCCGCCTTCGTCGCCCGTCACCTCACCCACCAGAATGCCGTACTGCCGAAGGTCGGCGGCGACCAGCTCGTCGATCAAAAGCATCTGCTGGCGCAGAACGGCTTCGAGCGTGATCGTGCGCTGCGGCCGCATGGCGCGATCAGCGGGCACCTCGTTGGCTTTGTAGCGGGCGTGGGCGGAGTCGATTTCGCCATCGGCCGGCAGATAGGCCTTCTTGCCGGGCATTTCAGTCGGGGAGATTTCACGCTCGCTGCCCTTGCGCGCAATGACGCCTGCGGCCACAACGACCCGGCCAGCCGGCTGCGCGGGCGGAGTGGCGCCGGGCTCAGTGCCGGCGGGCGGCGTGCCTGACGCATCAGCCGGTGCGGGCGTGCTTGCCGCTTCACTGGAAGAGTAAATGTTGATCGTCTTGAGCGTGTACACCTGGTAGGTCTTGTAAGCCACCCAGCGTTCGACGTTGGTGTTGAGCAGGTCCAGGAATTTCCGCGCTGAGACGTACTGCTGCATCATGCCCGGCTTATCGGCGGAGCCTTCTCCGTAATACATGACTTCGGCATCGCGCCAGCGGCGATAAACCACGTTGGCGTCCGCACCCTTGTCGTCTTCTTCCTTGATGCCGGGGCGGGCCTTGGTCGAGGCGGCGAACTCACCGATGAAGCGATCAGGGTCGCCCTTGATGAACGCGCCCGTCACCTCCGCCACTTCCTTGATGTGGTTGCGCAGCGGTTCAAAGCGCTTGTGGTCTTCTTCCAGGCGCGCCACGATCTGCTCGGCTTCGTAGCGGCTGCTCTTGGACTTGTAGAAACCATAGGCCGCAAAAATCGCCGCCAGCATGATGAACGGCAGCAGCGCCGCCGAAACAATCCAGTACCAGCTTGCGACTCTCTGTTGTTCTCTTGCCATGATTTGCATCCGTTATCTTTTGGGGCCAGAGCCCGTGGGTTCGTTCCAGTACGACCGCTGCTGCAGCTACTTGGCTTCCGGCCCCTCAAGACCGAGGAACCACATCAAGTCCTTCTCGGTCATGGTTTCGAACTCCAGGCCCTCTTCACGGGCCTTCAGGTATGCAGGGTCGTTGCGCCAGTCTTCACCCAGGATTGCCACGTCGGTGCTGCCGCTCACGCGCTGCACCACACGGAAACCCATTTCGGAAAGCTTGGTCACCCACTGTTCGTAAGTGAAGCGCGATGAACGTCCGCCGAACTTGCCCACCAGGCAATAACTATAGTACTGGCGGTTGTTGAAGTTCGGGTTGCGCACAATATCGCCCTGGCGCGGCATCACGCCCTGGTCATCGAGCGCATCGATGCGGCAGCGGGCCACGTTGCCGCGCAGGATTTCCTTCACGCGGATTTCACCCACGGGCATCAGCGAGGGCAGAGAGGGGTCAGCGCGCAGCACCTGGAAGCTCATGTCCAGGCGCACGTCGCTCTTCTGGCCGATGTTGATCCACACCCAGCCCGAGACGTTGTCCACGAGGAACACGTAGCCGTCTGGATCGCGCGAGTCGTCGATGATGCGACGCGCGGCCTTCTTCTGGAATTCCTCGCCCATTTCACGGGCCGCTTCGCGCGCGGGCAGCGTCGCGCGCATGGCCTCGTTCTTGGTGCGGTAGGCGTCAATCACGGCCTGGCCGAAGAGGTTGTCGTAGGCTTCATGCTGGCGCACGGTAGCGGCGGTTGCCTCGGTTTCAGCCTCGATCGCCTTCTGGTTCTTGTCCTCGAGCGCTTCATTTTCCGTGTAAATGTCTTTTTCGAGTTGGGTGAACGCGGCGTCCACCACCGTCTTGCGTTCGGTGCTGGCATCATCGCGCCACTTGCGCTGGAGCTTGACCTGCTTCTCCATGGAGGGGATGTACTCGCTCACCAGGCTGTTGATCAGGGCGTCCTGTTTGGCGATGGCCTCCAGCACCGTGATGCCGTCGGCGTAAGTGTAAATGCTGACCGGCTCTTCCTTCGTCATGCCTACGCGCGGCAGCTTCTTTTCCGTGAATGTCACGTTCTTGATGCCGCTGTTATCCGCGTTTTCAGGATTCTGCGAGCTGATCTTCTGCAGCATGCCGTTGCGCGCGCCGCCCTTCTCCAGCATCTGCTTGATGGCTGCGGGCGACGAGAAATCAGCGTTGCCCTTGAAGCCAATCAGGCCGCTCACCTGGGCGAACTTGGCCTTCGTCGCATCCATTTCTGCCCGCTGCGCCGCCGGCAACTCGCGCATCTTGGCCAGGTAAAGCTCTTCCTTCTTGGCGCGGTCAAAGGCGATGAAAGCCAGCACCGACACGCCCAGCAGCAGAACGATCATCAGAATCATGACGATCAGGTCCACCATGCCGCGCTTGGAATTTCTCAGGTTGTGCATGCAGCCACTCCAATGAATGAAGCCGGGGCGCGCAACGACACACGCCGCGACGAAGTCGCACTGAAACGGTTCTGCGGGGGGATCAGGAGGGCCAAGCATAAGCCCCAAAGCCCGCCCCCGCAATAATCGGCCCACAAAAAACTTGACACCTTTGTGTCATCCGCCCATGCTGTGCACACCAAAGGAGGCAGTGTCTCGCCGACTTGGTTTCCCGATCGTTATCGCCATTTCGGCCCAGCCTCTCACGCTCACGCGTATTCGTTGGCCTGAAGCGACCCTTGGCGCACCTTTTGCGACCTTTGCACGGGAATCCCATCTTGCGGGCTTTTGCGCGCTCTACATGAGCAAGTCTCTCTACATCATTGATGCCTTTTCCCAGATCTTCCGCGCTTACTGGAGCCCAGCCGCGCGCCGCCGTTCCGTGCGCGGTAAGCCGGTTGGCGCCGCGTTCATTTTCGCACGCATGTGCCTGGCACTGATCCAGAAGCAAAAGCCCGATTTCCTCGTGGCCGCCTTTGATTCCAAAGAGAAGACCTTCCGCGACGACATCTACAAAGAATACAAGGCCGGCCGCGAAGCCATGCCCGAAGACCTGGCCGAACAACTGCCGCTGGTGCGCAGCATCCTTGAAGCCATGGGAATCCCGGTGCTCGAAGTGCCGGGCCTTGAAGCCGACGACATCATCGGCGTCCTCTCGCGCTTGGGCGAAAAGCGGGGTTACGAAGTGCGGCTGATCTCGCGCGACAAAGACCTCAAGCAACTGCTCACCGAGCACGTCAAACTGCTCAATGAAGAAGAAAACAGCACTTACGGGCCCGCGGAACTCCAAGCCGAGTTCGGACTGCGCCCCGAGCAATTCCTGGAAGTGCTGGCGCTGGCCGGCGATTCCGTGGACAACATCCCCGGCGCCAAAGGCGTAGGCGTAAAAACCGCCGCGAAACTGCTGGCCGAACATGGCTCGCTGGAGAAAATCTTCACCGCCGCCGAATCGGGAGCGATCAAGCAGCCCAAGCTGCGCGAGAATCTGATCGCGTTCAAACCGGAATCGAAGCTCTCGCGTCAACTTGCCGCGATTGTCACCGACGGCGAATGGGCCGCAAAAGTCCCCTTCGACGAAAGCGCCGCTAAAGTGCACGACCTCGAAGAACGCAAAGCCAAACTGCTTCCGCTGCTGGTCGATCTCAACTTCAATTCCATCGTCGAAGACCTGGGCTGGAAAGCGGAAGCCATTGCTTCGAGTCCGGAGTCCGGGGTCCGGAGTCCGGAGTCGAAATCTACGAACGCTGCCCCGAAGGCGGAGACGGGTGCGCCTAAGGGCGTGCAAAAATCCATGTTCGGCAGCGCACCCGCCAAACCCAGCGCGCCGCCGCCACCCAAAGAACTGGTCGAAGCCCAGGCGAAGTACGCCACCATCGACACGCCCGACGACTTCAAAAAGCTGATCGATCGACTCAAGAAAACCAAAACCTTCGCCCTGCATTGCCTCGCCGACGAACCGGCACCGCTTGAAGAATCTGACGATGAAGAAGAAGACAAACCGCGAGCCGCGAGCAGCGAACCGCGGACCGCGACACTCGTCGGCATCGCTTTCGCCTTTGAACCCGGCGAAGCCTGTTACCTGCCCCTCAATGCGGCCATCAAACCCGCAGCCGCGTTCGATGCGCTCAAGCCCGTTCTCGAAAGCGCCAAAATCAACAAGCGCGGCCATGACCTCAAGCGCGACATGCGGCTTTTGCTGGCGCAGGGCATCGATATGGCGGGCGCGGAAAGCGACACCAAACTCGATGCATTCATGCTCGATACAGTGCGCGAAGACGCGCGCCTTGATTCACTCTCGCGCGAGTACCTCGGGCTCGATATCCCCGGCGTTGAGACCATCGCCGGAGGCGAAAAGCGCAGGCCCGGCAAACTGGCCGATGCCGACGCCAAGCGTGTTAGCGCCTATGGCGCCATGTGCGCCGATTACGCCTTGCGCGTCTCTCGCGTGCTTGAACCTCATTTGAAAGAGCAGGATCTCACGAAGCTGACGCACGAGCTCGAGTTGCCGCTGGTGCAGGTGCTGGCCCACATGGAAGTGCGCGGCATCAAAATTGACCAGCCCTATCTGGCGAAGCTGTCTGTTGAAATGGGTGATCGGATTGCTGCCCTTGAAGGTGAAATCCACAAGCTGGCGGGCAATATTAAATTCACGGTCAACTCACCCAAGCAACTGGGCGCGATCCTGTTCGACAAATTGAATCTGCCCGTGCAGGGCAAAACCGCCAAGGGAACAGGCAGAAGCACGGACATGGGCACGCTGGAAAAACTCGCGCCCCTTCACCCGCTGCCGGCCAAGGTCGTCGAGTATCGCCACCAGGCCAAACTCAAGAGCACGTATGTGGATGCGCTGCCGTTGCTCGCCGACGAAAAAGGCCGCGTGCACACCAGCTATCGCCAAACGGTCGCCACGGGCCGCCTGAGCAGCAAAGACCCGAACGTGCAAAACATCCCCGTGCGCACGGAACTCGGCCAAAAGATTCGTCGCGCGTTCATCGCCGAGAAGGGCCACAAGCTGATCAGCGCCGATTACTCGCAAATCGAGCTGCGCCTGCTGGCCCACGTGAGCGACGACCCGCACCTGAAGCAGGCTTTCCACGACGGCGAGGACATTCACAAGGCCGTAGCCGCGAAGGTGTTCGGCATCGCGCTCAAGGAAGTAACGAAAGAGCAGCGCAACACCGCCAAGACCGTCAATTACGCCGTGCTCTACGGCCAGAGCGCTTTTGGTCTTTCGCAGCTATTGAATGTAAGCCGCGCTGAGGCTACGCAGTTCATCGAGAATTACTTCTCGGGCTACCCGAACGTCAAAGAGCTGCAAACGAAGGTGCTCGAAGGCTGCCGCAAAGACGGCTACGTAACGACGCTCCTGGGCCGCAAGCGCTACCTGCCGGAGATCACCAGCAAGAACGCGATGCTGCGCTCGCAAGCCGAGCGCCAGGCCTTCAACACGGTGCTGCAAGGCACGGCCGCCGACTTGATCAAGAAGGCGATGCTGAACGTGCACGCGGCTGTCGAAGCCAAGAAGCTGCCGTACGCGATGCTGCTGCAGGTGCACGACGAACTCGTATTCGAAGCGCCTGAAAAAGAAGCCAAAAAGTGCGCCGAGTTCGCCAAGGAAAAGATGAGCGGGGCCATGAAACTCTCCGTGCCGCTGGTCGTTGACGTCGGCATCGGCGACAACTGGTTGGAGGCAAAGTGACAATTCTGAATTCTGAATTCTTAGTTCTGAATGAAAAGAAGAGTCCCTCGCTCAATCGTCGGCGTTTTGGCAGTTCATTCAGAATTCAGAATTCAGAATTCAGAATTGCCGCCGTTCTCGCAGCCGCGCTTTTCATGGCTGCGTGCACGACCACGAAGACCGACCCCGATCCAAAAGACGAGCCCGAGATCAAGCCGGACCAGGAAATCATCACGGGCGAGTTGCAGAGCGACTTTTTGGAGCTTGGCCCGGCCGCGGGTGTTCAGTGGTTGTCTTTCTATCCCGACGACTTCCTCGAATATCCGGAACTTTTCGAAGGCCTCGACGCCGACCAACGCCGCCGCACGCGGCTAGCCCCCCGCGAAGGCGCGAACAAAGTGCTATTGAAATTCAACCTGCCCGCCGGCGTGAAGATCAAGCCCGTGGATTGGTACGGCACGGAGTGTGTGGCCATTGACTTGCCGGACGCTAGGGGATTCACCGTTGCGATTGCCGAGGCGAGCGATACCGAGCAAGATCCATTCAAATTTGTTCAGGCTTTGGCTCTGCAGCGGAAAGCAAAGCTTGGCAAGGACTTCACGGATTCAAAAGTCTTACCCAACCCAGAAAGCAAAAGCACGCGCCTTTGGTCGGTGAGTTCGAAAGACAAGGCAAAAAAATCACCTTTCTATTGCTACGGCGTCCGAGTGTTAACTGGTGCCACCTTCAAGATGCAGATCTTCTGCGAGGGCATGGGCGCCGAGGAAGGTGAGCAGCAGGATTTCGGAATGTGCTGTATGCACGTGATAAAGATTCTCGAAGGCATTTCCAACTATCTGGAGCTCGCGCTCGAAGGCTCGCCCAAGCATCAATGCAAGAGCACGATTGACGACCTCAAGGCCGGAATCGTGGCCTATGAGAAGGGCGGCTTGAAGCTGGCTCTTCCCGAAGGCTGGGAATTGCGCAAGTCCGGCGGCTCCTCTACCGTTGAAATCCATGGCGGCGGTGCTAAACCCCTCGCCCTGATTCGCAAACTGGCTCCCAAGAACGGCTCACTCAAAACTCGTGTTGGCGCGGACACTGTTTTCTCGCGCCGCAAAGCCCGCCCCGATGGCTTTTTTGGCGCGGGCCGCGCTTTGAGCGAGCAAGAGCCCTTTGTGGTCGCCTTTGATTACAAAGACCGCAGCGCCGAGCAGGTCGCGCTGTGCGTGATCGCCACGGGCAACGAGTTGCTCACGGTCGAGATTGTCAGCTCCGGCGTGATCGAGGGCGAAGCACGGCGCAAGCTGCGCGATGCCTGCCTTGAAATGCTCAAGAGCGCCAAGCCCTCGGCCACCGTGGCCAACAGCGTGCCGGATCTTAATGAACTCGCGGGATGGAAACCGCAATGAAGTCAGAGGTCAGAGGTCAGAAGTCAGAAGTATCTACAAAGCCGCGCAGCGGCTGCGGCCTTTGCTTTTCACTTCTGACCTCTGACCTCATACCTCTGACCTCCCCCTCGATCTTGCGAAGGACGCGCTCATGAGCGGACCGGCAGCTACATCGGGAAGACTCCCGCCCCTTGGCAACCGCCCGGTGGTGTTTGCGCTTGTGGGCGGTGTGGCCAGCGGCAAGTCCGCCGTGTCCAAGGCATTCGAGAAGCTCGGCGCGCGCGTGATTGATGCCGATGTCGCCGGCCACGAGGTGCTCAAGGACGCGCAGGTGAAGAAAGAGCTCGTCGATGCGTTTGGCGACGACGTGCTCGACAGAGACGGCGAAGTCAGCCGCAAGCGCCTGGGCGCGCTGGCCTTCGAAGGCCCGACGCGCGTGATGCGCCTGAACACGATTACGCACCCGCGCATCAAGGAGCGCACCAGGCAGAAACTCGAAGACGCGCTTAGGCAACCGGGCCTCAAGGCTGTGATCCTTGACGTCAGCCTGCTGCTCGAAAGCAAGAACTACGATGGCAAGTACGACGTGCTCGTATTCGTCGATTGCAGCGAAGCCACGCGCGAAGAGCGCGCGATTTTCACGCGCGGCTGGGTGCGCGGCGAGGTGGCGCGGCGGCAGAAGCACCAGATGCCGCTGGATGAAAAACGCGCCAGGGCCAATGAGGTCGTGGACAACAACGGAACCATGGACGATGTCGAACGCCAGGTGAAGGTCATCTGGCAGAAGTATGTAAAGGCATGAAGCCTTTGCAGCCGTAAGGACGAGGCATGGCCTCGCCCCTACAACACCGCGCGGCTCGGCGCCCCATCAACGGGCTCCCCGCGCAAGCCGCGCCCCAGGGCGCAAGGAATAGAAATGCCAGACGATATGGCGGGTAATGGTCGTAATCGCAGGCCTCGCAGACCCGGTGGTGGCGGAGGCGGAGGCGGAGGAGGCATGCGGCGTCGCGGCGGGGGCGGTCGCAGGCCGAAAGTAGAACCGGGCAGCCCCATGCACGCAACGCTCACGGCTCAGCAGGAAGCGCACCGTAATGAGCAGCGTCTCGAGCGCGAGCAGCGCATGGCGCCCATCCCCATGGTGGAACGCTCGGATTCCGATGAAACCGACCGCGAGATCGTGACCGAAATCGGCGCGCCCGAGACCGGCACATCGCCGGGCAACAGTCAGGCACCCGCCGCCGGCAACGTGGGCGTACCCGCCGTTGCCGAGCCTCAGCCTCAACGCATCGATCCGCCCGCGCCGCAGATGCAGGCTCCGCAACCTCCGCCGCCGGCTTTGCCGCCGATGAACGAGGCGCCCCCGCGCCACGAGCACCGGCACGATCGCCATGATCGCCATCAGCGCCACGACCACCAGCCGCGCCACGAGCAGCCCCGCTACGAGGCTCCTCGCGTTGACGCCGCACCGCAGGCACCTGCCCCGGCGCAGGTCAACGCCGATGGCACGCCGGCAACGCCCGTGGTTCCGGCGCAGCCCTACATGCCGCGCTCATCGGAAATCATCAATCTCAACCTGCTGCAGCAGTCGAAGATGGAGAACCTGCAGCGCGAGATCCGCCAGCTCGGCTTGCAGGAAGTCACGGGCCTCAAGAAGCAGGATCTGGTGTTCTTGCTGCTCAAGGAAAAGGTCAAGCAGGGCGCACAGATCGTGGGCGAAGGCGTGATGGAAGTGCTGCAGGAGGGCTTTGGCTTCCTGCGCAGCCCCGGCTACAACTACCTGCCCAGCCCCGACGATATTTATGTTTCGCCCTCGCAGATCCGCCGCTTCGGCATCAAGAGCGGCAACGTGGTCGCCGGCCAGATTCGCCCGCCCAAGGACAACGAGCGTTACTTTGCTCTCTTGAAGGTGGATCGCGTCAACGGCGAAGACCCGATGAAGCTGGGCGAGCGCATCAACTTCGACGACCTCACCCCGCTCTATCCCAACCGGCGCATCTTCCTTGAAGACCGCACCGGCAAAGTGCGCGACCTCGACCTGCGCATCATTGACCTGATTTCGCCCATCGGCATGGGTCAGCGCGGCTTGATCGTGGCCTCGCCGCGCACGGGTAAAACGGTGCTGTTGCAGAAGATCGCCAACGCGATCCGCCGCAACCACCCGAACATCTGCCTGATTGTGCTGCTGATCGACGAGCGCCCCGAAGAAGTGACGGACATGGAGCGCAATGTGGACGCCGAGGTGATCTCGTCAACGTTCGACGAGCCCACCAGCCGCCACGTGGCCGTGACGGAAATGGTGCTTGAGAAGGCCAAGCGCATGGTCGAGCACGGCAAAGACGTGGTGATCCTGCTCGACTCGATCACGCGTCTGGGCCGCGCCTATAACAGTGAGCAGCCGCACTCGGGCAAGATTCTGACCGGCGGCGTGGATGCCAGCGCCTTGCAGAAACCCAAGCGCTTCTTTGGCGCCGCGCGCAACATTGAAGAAGGCGGCTCGCTGACGATCATCGCCTCGGCACTGATTGACACGGGCTCCAGAATGGACGAAGTGATCTTCGAGGAGTTCAAGGGCACGGGCAACATGGAATTGCACCTCGACCGCCGCCTCGCCGATCGCCGCGTTTACCCGGCACTCGACGTCACGCGCAGCGGCACGCGCAAGGAAGAGCTCTTGCTCGACCCCGAAGAGCAAAAGCGCATGTGGGTGCTGCGCCGTATTTTGAACGACATGAACCCCGTCGAGGCCATGGAGCTGCTGAAGGACAAGGTCGGCAAGACGCAGATCAACGCGGAGTTCCTGCTGACGATGAACGTGAAGTAACTCGTGTTCCGTGGATCGTGGTCCGTGTTCCGGGCCACGAAACACGGGCCACGGACCACGAACGCTGCCCAAAAGCCGGCAGTAGCGACACAATGCCGAATCTTGAAACCGCAGGCGTCGCGATGCGTTACAATGGGTAAAGAGGTGCCTTATGAAATATCTGCTGACTGCACTCTTCGCCTTGGCCTTGAGCGCACCCCTGGTTGCCCAGGAAACGCCCAAGGAGCCCGACAAACCCAAGGCCGAGGAAAAGAAAGAAGAGCCCGTAGAGCCCAGGGAAGAAGAGATGTCCGCCGAGGGCAAGAAGCTGTTTGACGACGTTGAGCGCGTCTGGAAGAAGGTTTACGAAATCAAGCTCGAAAACATCAAGCAGAACAAGCAGGTCAACTGGGAAGACGACTGGAACACCGCCATCAAGGAAGCCAAGAACACCACCTATAAAGACCACAAGGAATTCGACGCCGCGATCAAAGCCATGCAGAAGTCTGACGCAGTGTTCAAGCGCAAGTTCACGGAGTTGTCAAACAAGATGGCCGAAGAACACGGCAAAGCCGTGCGCAAATGGCTCGACGATCAAAAGGGCAAGTAGCACTTTGGATTGCGGTGGCTTGCCACCGCTTTGGACGGCGAGGCTTGCCTCGCCGCTCTGCGTTAACGACAAAGCGCCGGCAAGCCGGCGCACTCCAGAGTTACCGCACGAACTTGTAGCCAGAGCCGCGCATGGTCAGGATGTGGATCGGGTTGTTGATGTCGTCCTCGATCTTCTGGCGCAGCTTGTTGATGAAGTTGTCCACCGTGCGGTCGGTGCCGAAGTAATCAAAGCCCCACACTTTGGTGAGGATCTCCTGGCGCGAGAGCACCTTGCCCTCGTTCTCCAGAAACAGCTTCAGCATCTGGAACTCTTTCTGCGAAAGCTCGAGGTCCTTGCCGTCCTTGCGCAGCACCTGGCCCTTGATGTCGAGCGTGAAGGGGCCAAACAGGTAGTTGGCCTCGGCCGTTTCAAACTTCTTGCTGCGACGCAGGTGCGCGTTGACGCGCGCGACGACTTCGGCAATGGAAAAGGGCTTGGTCACGTAATCATCGGCACCCAGCTCAAGGCCCATGATTTTGTCGATCTCCTGAGTTTTCGCCGTGAGCATGATGATGGGCATGGTCATGCCCTGCTTGCGCAACTGGCGGCACAAATCGAAGCCCGAAAGTTTGGGCAGCATCACATCAAGCAGGATGACATCGGGCTTGTGTTCAATAGCTTTCTGCAGGCCGGCTTCGCCATCGCCGGCTGTGAACACTGAGTAGCCTTCGACCTGGAGGTTGAGTTCCAGGCCGCGCTGGATTGAAGGATCGTCCTCAACGATGAGGATGGTTTCCATGCCCGCTCCGCTGCTTGACGTTGCCCAAGCCGAGCCTACTATACGCGGCCCCATGCGGGGCAACAATAATCCGCAAGGGCAATGCGGGGAAGAACTTCCCGCAACCCGGTTTTCGGGCGCTTAGCTCAGTTGGTAGAGCACTGTCTTCACACGGCAGGGGTCACAGGTTCGAGTCCTGTAGCGCCTACCATTCGACTCGCGAGGTCGCCTGACGGCGACCTCGCTTCGCTCATGGCAGGCCAGATGCATCGTGAGACATCCGAATTTTCGATAGCGAGTCGAATGCCCTGAGCGAGCGCAGCGAGTCGAAGGGCTCTCCCGGAATACACTGCGGCAGACGACCGCGCTTCGCTCATGGCAGGCCAGAGTAAAGGCAGCCGACTTAGTTCCGCGCGAGTCGAATGCCCTGCCTGCCCTGAGCTTGTCGAGGGGAGCGAGCAAAGCGAGTCGAAGGGCCCGTCGCTTTACTCCCAAAGCAAGCACTAACGACCGCATCCAATGCGCTGGTTCACGTACATACTCCACTGTGCCGACGGGGCCTTCTACGTAGGCCACTGTCACGACATCGACGAAAGGGAACGCCGCCACAACGCGGGAGACGGCGCCAGGTTCACCGCAAAACGCCGGCCGGTCCGGGTGGCCTACTTCGAAGAGTTCGCCACTGAGCAGGAATCGATCGACCGCGAGCTCCAGTGGAAGCGTTGGTCGCGGGCCAAGAAGGAGGCATTGATTGCCGGGAACAAAGCTCTGCTGCATGCTCTGGCCAAGCGACGCAAGCCCTGATTCGTCTTCGCCACCTCAAGGCGGAGCGGACTTCTGGATTGCCGCCCCTGCTACTTCCCCTTCCGCTTTTCCATCAGCTTCATCGTGGCCTCGGCGAATTCGCGCATCCACTCAATGGGCTGGCGCGCGAGCACCTGATCCGCCGCTTCGGTGTCGCCGCGCGCCTGCGCATCGTTGAGCGCCTTGTAATCCTCGGGCTTCAACTGCTGCTTGAGCGTTTCCGCCTTGCGCAGAAACTCGCGCTCCTCCTCCGGCAGCGGCATCCGGTCGATTTCTTCCAGCGTCGGCGGACGATTCAGCCTCACCCCCAGCGGCCCCTCGCTGGTCTCCACCGCATGCCGCGTTTCCTCGCTGATCTCCCCCAAACACGTATCCAGCGCCACGCGCAGCGCCGCATCGTCCTGCGGACCCCACTTCGCGATCCAATCCATCACTTCGGCGCGGCATGAGGCCTTGATTTCATTGCGCCGGTCCATGAGCTGCAATTGCCGCGTCGAGAACAGGCGTGTTTCACTGTTGGAGCAGACCGGGCGCTCGCCTTTTTCGCGCAGCGTAATGCCCTTTTCCTGGGCGCGCTTGAGTTCCTCCGCGCGGCAGATCGTCGCAATCGCAATGCCCATATCGAAGACCTTGAGCAGGGCTTCGATGCGGTCGCCATCGCGCTTGAGGTAGAGGCGGTAGATCGCATCATCGATCATCTTGCGCCGGCGCGCGCCGGCTTCGAGTTGCTCGATCATCTGCTGGCGCGCTTGGGGCGCCTTGACCTGCGGCGCGGCTTGCGTGTTACGGTAATGAGCGTTGGACATGGGTATTGGCCGGTCTCGGCACGAAATTGCGCGCGATACGGCCCTTCAACCCCTGCAACTTTCGGGTACAGGTTTGCCAAAGAATTCCGAAAGAAAGTTGCAAGTGAAGGCAGCAGCAAGCGTTACCCGCCCCGCCAAAAGTCACACATCTGGCGACGGTCTCGCTGCCTTGGTCGGGAACGCCACTGTCAGTCAATAGGCAGGATGGTGGTGTTTGTGGCTGTAGTGCAGCAGCGCGCCGGTGAACACGGCTCCGCCGATTACGTTTCCGAGCGTGACCGGCAACTGGTTCCAGAGCAGCCATTGCGCTACGGAAATATCCGCGCCCAAAAACATACCCGTGGGGATCACGAACATGTTCACCACCGAGTGCTCCAGCGCCAGCGCAAAGAACGTGGCGATGGGCAGCCACACCGCCAGCACCTTGCCCACGGTCGAGGACGAAACCAGACCCAGGATCGTGCCCAGCGCGACAAGCCAGTTGCACAGCACGCCCTTGACCAGCGCGGCCATCCAGCCATTGGCTCCGTCATGCTGGTAAGTCAGGGTCTTGGCGCAGGCGACTTCCACGATGCGATCGCCAATCGGGCCGGGCTCATGCAGGAAACCCTTGGTCAGGGCAAATGCCATCAGGCCGCCCACGAACACGCTGCCCAGAAAATTGCCGACATAAACCCAGCACCAGTTGCGAAGCAGGGCCGACATCTTTGTCTTTTTGCCCAGCACGCCCATCGTCAGCACCGCGAAATTGCCGGTGACCAGCTCAAGGCCCAGCAGCACGATGATCGCAAACCCAACCGGGAACGTTACGCCCGCCACGATGTTGGCCACGCCGCCGGACAGCCCGTCAAAGGCGCGAAACGCGAACATCGTAGAGAGCGCAAGCAGCGCCCCGGAAAGCCAGCCCTTGAGCAGCATGCTGCGCACATCCAGGCCGGCCTTCTTGATGCTGGCGGCGTGCACTTCCTCAATCAGCTTGTGGGGCGAGTGATGGTCCATGGGTGAGGCGCCTTGTGCACGCGGCAGTGCGCCGGCTCTGATGCCGGCACGCAATCTCTCGTTGCAACAGTGCAGCTATTCCGGCACTTTGGAGGGATCGGCGTCCATCGCCGCGCGCAGGTAGAACACACACCCGAACAGCCACAGCACCGTGCCCAGGCCCATGCCCACGAGCGTGGCAAGCAGCATCGGCGAACCGCCATCGAACATGATGGCCGCGAGTTCCTTGTCTGTGCCACTCTGGAAGCTGACGGCGCAATAAACCAGGATGCTGACCACCGTGATGATCATGCCCTGGATGACGAGAACCTGTCCCCGGCGCATTTCAATTTCACATTGATCCTGCGCTTCGTCGGCGTGAGCAACGACGGGCACAACCTTGACAGCGGCGGCATCGAGTTTCGTATTCATGACAGTCTCCCTGTTTGTTGGTTAGCCAAGACAGCGGGCATGGTTGATGCGGGTTCCTTCCTGCGCATGGCCAGCAGCACGACATAAAGCAGCCGCGTGGCCAGCCCGAAGAGCGTCAACACCCATGCCACAAGTGCGAGCACGACAAACACGCGCGACAACCCGACGAGAAAAGGAACGTCGAGCACCTTCGAAAGCTGAAGCGTGCAAACCGAGTACATGCCCAGCGGGAACACCAGTCCCCAGTAGAGCGGGTCGTACTTGAGCGCAAAGCCGCGCACGCGATGGCGCCACACGCCCAGGATTACGAGAATGGGAATCCACCACGTGGCCGTGGCCCAGAACATCAGCGTCAGGCCCTTGATGAACGGCAGCATGGAAGCCACCAGCGGCACGTCGCCGCCGGAAAGCGCCAGCCTCGCGCCCGCCAGCGTGGAGATGGCGACCGCGCCCATGTTGATCCAGTAGGGCGGCATGAGATCCGAAGGCACGAACTTGAAGAACATGTAGCGGAAGAAGATCAGCGAGATCATCCAGATGTAGAGCATGCCGCCGCAAAGCCACAGCGACATCAGGATGAAAAGCGAGATTTCGTGGCCCAGTATGCGATCGGCACCGACCGCGCAACCCAGCACCACCACCGACTGCGGCGCCACCACCGCCAGCAGCCAGCCGCCGTTGATACCCTCGGCCAGCGTGGGCTTTTCTTCCTTAACGCTCAGGCCCACGAAAATCGCACAGGTCAGGCCAAACCACAGCACCAGCGCCAGCCACCAGAGCGCCAGCGCCAGCGGCCAGTTGCCCAGCAACAGCACAATCTGCGTTCCCACGACTGAAGTCGCCGCCACGGCCGTAAAGAAACCGGGGCCGCGCTGGTGGCTGGAAAGATCCGCCAGAACACGCGATGGAAACAGCGCGATGCGCAACACAAAAGCGAGCCAGATGAAACAGTAGGCGGGAAGGTTCAGCCACAGCAGCAGGCGCGCAAAGGCCGAAAGCCCGAGCTGGTCGGCTGCCAGCGAGACAATGCCCGTGGCCATGGCCATTGCGAAATAGGCCGGATGCATCTGCGCCAGGCGCTGCTTGACGTATTCAAGCGCGTTGACGGGCAGAGAGGCGGACTGTGTCGCGGCTGCTTCCATGCACGCAGTATCGGCGCGCGGCCTTTTGCGCGGCATCCGTGCCTGTCTGATTTGCGTGTAGGATGTGACTACGCTCTCTGTAGGTGTTTGTCCTACAGCGCTGCTGGCATTATGCCGCCAGGTCCACGAGCCCGTGTGTAATGGCGTACTGCATGAGTTCGGCGTTGGAGTGCAGCGCCATCTTTTCGAGGATGCGGCTGCGGTAGGTGCTGACGGTCTTTGCGCTCAGGCACAATTCGGCGGCAATGTCCGACACGGATTTGGCGCGCGCCAGCAGCACCAGGATTTCATATTCGCGCGGCGAGAGCGCCTCGTGCGGCTCCTGCTTGGAGCCGATCGCGAGGTGATCGGCAATCTGCTCGGCGAGCGATTCGCCGATATAGCGCTTGCCCGCCAGCACCGTGCGAATCGCGTGGAACAGCTCTTCGGGCGCGCGCTCTTTGGTCAAATACGCGCTTGCGCCCTCGCGCAGCGCGCGGATCACGAACTGGCGCTCGCCGTGCATCGAAAGCACGATCACCGGCATCTTCGGCCGCGCCGTTTTGATATCAGCGAGGATGTTCAGGCTGTTCTGGCCCGCCATGGACACGTCAAGAATCAGCGCGTCCCACTCGTCGCCCTTCACGCGCGCGAGCACTTCGGGGCAAGTGGCGGCCTCGCCGATGTGGCACTTGGGGAACTCTTCCTCAAGTATCTGGCGCAGGCCCGAACGCACAATCGCGTGGTCATCAGCCAGCAAGAAGCGCATGCTCGGCCTCCTTCAAGTGACGCGGGATGTGCACATGCACGGTTGTGCCTTTGCCGCTGTCTGATTCCAGGCTGAACGTGCCGCCCACCAGGTTGGCGCGCTCGCGCATGCCCAGCACGCCCAGCGATGCCGTGTTGTCGCCTGCGGCCATGCCGCGCCCGTCGTCGCGCACGACCAGTTCAATGTTATCGGCATCGCCGCTGATTTCGAGCCAGACGGTTTTGGCCTGCGCGTGGCGCACCACGTTGGTGAGCGCCTCCTGCGCAATGCGGAACAGCGTCACGGCGATCAGCCAGGGCAATTGATCGCCCAGGCCCTTGATGTCCACGAGCACGGTCAGGTCAGTGCGGCCTTCAATCTCGCGCGCCTGCCATTCCAGCGCCGCCGCCAGACCCAGGCGATCGAGCACCGTCGGCCGCAGCTCCGAGGACACGCGGCGCACACAATCTATCGCGCTGTCGATGCGCGAGCCCAGCTCGGTGATGCCGCCGTCAAGCGCCGCCACGCACTCGGAGTTTCCTTCTTTGCCGCAGCGCCGGCGCAGCGCCGCGAGATCAAGCTTGAGCGCCGTGAGCATCTGTCCCAGCTCATCGTGCAGTTCGCGCGCGATGCGGCCCGCCTCGTTTTCGCGCGTCAGTTGCAATCGCTGCGAAAGCGCGCGCAACTGGTCCTGCACCGCAACGCTTTCGCGGTGGCGCGCGGCCAGCGCATCGGCCATGGAGTTGAAGGCCAGCGCCAGGTCCTGGATTTCGCCGCGGCCGCGCGAGACACGCGCGCGCGATTGCAGTTCGCCCTCGCCAAAACGCTTGGCCGCGCGCGAGAGCCCGCGCAGCGAGCGCAGCACCGAGACATCGGCGGCAAGCAGCGCGGCACCCACGGTGAACAACGTCAAGAGCGCCAGCGCGGCCAGTGTGCGGTAAAACGCGAAATCGGCTTCGACCACGACGCGCTCAAAGGGCAGGCCGGCAAGCACGGTCACGCCGGTGACGCCTTCCATGCGTTCGCCCACAAACAGCCGGCGCGGGCCGTTCTCGCTCAGCTTGACGAGGCCTGTCGTGCCGCCGTCAAGCAGGTCGCCCACGCCGCCGATTTTCGTGCCCGCGGTCAGCGGTTCGTTGCTCAGCTCTCCACCCTGCGCCAGCACGCGCGCATCGCGATCGGTGATGATCAATGCGTAATCCGGCGGCAGCTTCACCTGGTGCGCGAGACGATCGAGCCATGTCAGGTCCAGGGCCACAAACAGCACGCTGCGCACCTCGCCCGAGGCATTGCGCACGGCGTAAGCCAGTTGCAGCACGGGCCGGCCCACGATCAAGCCCACGACATACTGGCCCGTCTCCACTTCTTTCGATTTCAGCGCGCGCGCAAAGGCCGGGTTGTCGCGCCATGAGGCCGCATGATCAATGGGCAACGCGCTGCCCAGCACATCGCCCTGCGCCGAAAGCACGCCGATGTTCGCAAACTGCGGGAACCCCGAAAGCAGCGCGGGCAGAAATTCCGGGTTGCCCGTGAACGCCGCGCTGTCTCCCTGCTTGCGCAGCCGTTCGCCCAGTTGAAGCAGCAGATTCTGCGCGCCCTCAAATTGCTGCCGGTGCTCGCGCGAGGCCAGCACAGCAAGATGCCGCGCCTCTTCCTCCATGCGCTTGGCAGCGGCCGTGCGCTCGTTGTTGGCGGCATAGAACGTGAACAGCATCGCCGGGAGCGTGGCGATGCACACCAGCAGCACCAGCCGCCCGCGTAACGTCAAGAACCAGGTAAGAGTTCGGCTCATAGCAGCCGCAAAGACGCGGCTACCGCATTATACGGATATCAGGCTCTGCTTAGTTACGAATCAGGCGGTACTTTCAACGTGCGCCACGCACCCCAGGCCAGGCCGCCGTGCAGCAACAGCGGCACGGCCATGCTGATCACGTTGGTGCCGGGCTGGAAAGGCATGATCGCCAAGGCGAGCACGCACATGACCAGCGTGTGCACCAGCACCGCCCAGGGCCCAAGCCGCCACAGCTTCGAAAGGCCAAAGTTGCCCACGCCCAGGCCGGCAATCTGGATCAGCATCAAGGGAATCAGCCACGCGCGCGATGAGGTTTGGCTCTTGCCCAGGAAGAACTGCAAATTGAGCACCACAAAGATCCCGCCCTCAATGATGCAGTACCAGGCTTGCAGCAGGGAGTAAGCAACGCGCTGTCTCATGGAGTTCTCGGTGCGCGTGGCATCGGGCTCCAGACCGATGCGTTGCGGGTAAGCACGAGTCTGGAGCCCCGTGCTACAGCACCTTCATCATTACCCGCCGCGTCCAATCCGTGAACCCGGCCTTCTCATAAAGCCGCGCGGCTGCAACGTTCTCGCGCCGCACGCCAAGGTGCAGAGCTTTCACCTTGTTGCGCCGAGCCAGCTTTTCAAGCAGAGCCATCGCAAGCGCGCCATAGCCCAGTCCGCGATGCTCCGGCTTGATATAGAACTCCGTAATGAAAGCGTCGCGCCCGCCCCATTCGAGATCGAAGTTGTAAGTGACCACGGCATAGCCAACGATCTCGCGCTTCACCAGAAACAGCGGCACCAGTCCCAGCGAAGAATCCGCCAGAAGCTGTTTGAGCACCCGCCCAAATTTCGGACGCGAAAACGGAATGCCCTCAATGGCATTGAGATCGGCCATCATGTCGAGGACGTGCGCCTGACCTCCGGAATTCGCTGGCTTGATTCTCAGGACGGTCTCCAGCCCGCCATGTCACGAATTGGAGTCGGCCTTCGCGATGTAATGAAAGTCAAAAGGCCGCACTCCACACGTCTGACAGGCAGGAAATCTTTGAACTTTGACTTTTGTGTTGGTGTAGCGCTTGCCACAGTTCCGGCACTCGACGTAAATTCGCTGCGTCTCTGGAAGCGAATCGAATTCTGCGTTTCGAGCAGCGGCTGCTTCACCTTCCTCCACCGTGCGCTTTACTGCTTCTGCGACAACGGTCTTGGCGTCATCGACCATCCGGAAAGGAATCTGTGCTTTGCTTCTTGATTCGGACTGACTTGAGGCCACCACTACTTCAATTGCTCTCAGGCGTGAGTCGAACTGGTGCAGGATGTCTGCAAAATGGGTGACAATGCCTGGCATTTGTTGGTTGAGTCTCGCAGTTTCACCATGCAACCGCTCGATCTCCTCCGCCATGAGCTTCACTGCTTTGCATAGCTTTGAGATGTCGCGGTCTTGCAGCAAGTCGTAAATACCGGGAATCAGCGAATCGAGCATGCGAACCCCCTTAGTCGACCGTAGCCAAAAAGGCTACTTGTCCTTCAGCTTCGCTTCCACGCCATCGGCCAGCATCTTGATGAACGCGGGGTGGGTGTTGACCGCTTCGGCGGCGGCGAACTTGGCGCCCGCTTTCTCGGCCTCGTGTTTGCCTTCGATGCCCAGATCGTAGAGCACTTCGACGTTGTCGCAGAGGAAGCCGATGGGCACGCCGACGATCTTTTTGGCTCCGGCTTTCACCAGCTCCGTGATGGCTTGCTCCAGCGAGGGCTCGGTCCAGTTGATCTTGCTGTCGCTGCTTTGGCTCTGGTAGCCGATTTTCCAGTGTCTGGCTTTGATTTTCTCGGCCACGAGTTGGGCTGTGGTTTCGGCCTGTTTCACGTACGGAGAGGTCTTCACCAGCGCCTGCGGTACGGCGTGCACCGAGAAGATCACCGCGGTGTCGTCCTTGGTGAATTCCGCGCCGATGCCCTTGGCGGCCTTCTGGGCGTGGTCGGCCCAGGCGTCAATTAAACCGGGCTTGTCGTAGAACGGATCGACCACCGCTTTGAATTGCGGCTTCTCTCCGGGCAGCGCCTCCAAGCCTTCCTGGATGCGCCTTAGATATCCGTCCCACGAAATCGCGCTCTGTTGCGGCGCCATCACCAGTGCCATGAACTCCTTGCTGCCGGCTTTCGCCATGGCCGCAACCTGATCCACGATGTATGGGTTCCAGTAAAAGTAGCCGCACACGAGTTTGAGGTTGATGCCACGCCGCGCCAGCTCGGCGATTACGGCCTTACCCTGGGCTTCCGTGATTTCGTTGAACTTGGAAAAGCCGCCGAGCGCCTTGTAATGCGCGGCTACTTCATCGATGCGCGCCTTGCGGGCGGGGTTGTGGCCGTAGATGCCGCTGACGAAGCAATAAGCCTCGCCGGGGCAGGGGTCGAATTTCTTGCAGCAGCCCTTGGTGGGGCCGCCAAAACCGGCGATGAAGAGCGTGTCGATGGGCATGTGTTTTCACCACGGATTAGAGCCAGAGCTTCACAAAATGCGTTCGTAGATGAACACCGCCGGCGCGGCTTCGCAATACTTGGCTGAAATTCATTCAACCGCGCCGGCCTGCCTTGCCGATAGCTCCGGGGAATGCCCGCTGTCTGTGGGCCTATCGTGTCCTTTGGAGTGTTCTATGCGTGCAAGTTTCCTGCTGATCGCTCTCTTCCCGCTGCTGGCCATGGGCTGCGCCGACATTGTAAAGAACAACCCCGAAATGGGCGCCATCGGCACCGTGCCCGCCCAGACTGATCCCGAGCCGCGCACAATCCTGCTCTCGGAGATGGTCAAGAAACTCGGCTGGGAAAAGGTGGACGCCTTTGGCACCTACAACCACTCGATTCAGAGCTCGAGCGGTGACCGCATCACCTTCACCGAGGGTGAAGACATGATGACGATCAATAACTTCTACTGGCGCTTTGAGCGCGACGCCGTGGCCAAGCCCGGCAACGACCTGATGCTGCCGGAATCGGTCTTCGAGTTCATCGCCAAGCGCTACGGCCGCAGCGACCTCGTGCGCAGGAAGTCAGGCTCGAAGTACGACCTCGACCCGCTCACGCCGCCCGCCGAAGTGAAAAAGCCCCCGCAGGCCACGGGCACCGCGCTCAAGGGCTGGACAATCTGCATCGACGCCGGACACGGCGGCAAGGACCCGGGCGGCGAAGCCAACGGCGTTTCCGAAAAAGACATCACGCTCGCCGTTTCCCTGCGCCTGCAAAAGCTGTGCGAAGCCGCAGGCGCCAGGGTTTACATGACACGCACCGACGACAGCTACCCCGACCTCGATTCGCGCTGCGAACTCGCCAACAGCAAGAAGTGCGACCTGTTCATCAGCGTGCACTGCAACATCGCGCCTAACAGCGACGACGTCACCGGCTGCGAGGCCTTCTATAACGAAGAAAGCGAAAGCAGCCGCCGCCTTTCAGCCGCGCTCGTCAACGCCATCGTCAAGACCACCGGCGTGGCCGACCGCGGCGCACGCAAAGACACGCGCGGCTTGCGCGTGCTGACCAAGACCGCGATGACGGCCTCGCTCGTTGAGCTGGGCTTTCTGTCCAACCGCGGCGAAGCGCTCAAGCTGAACACGAAGGAAGTGCAGGAGAAGATGGCCAGGGCCCTGCTCGACGGCCTGGTGCAGTACACCGCAAGGGAACGCAAGGCCGTCGTCAGCAAGTAACTTTGGAGTGCGCCGGCTTGCCGGCGATTTGCGAGGCGGGCGCTGCCCGCCTCGGCTGTTTAACGAGAGCGGCGGGGCAAGCCCCGCCACGAAAGTGCACTAAGAAAAGCGCAGGCGCGCTCAACGGCTAGATCTTGACGCGGGCGGCGGTGTGGATTTCGATGTCGCCCTTGACCGTGGTTTCGCTGGCCAAACGGAAGCTCTCGTCAATCCTGGCGCCCAGCACCTTTTGCTCTTTGTCGGTGGGCTCGGAGAGATTGCGCTTGCCCTCCAGCACCAGCACGTCATCGGCGCCACGGAACAAGAAGGGCATGAACTGGCTGACAATGCCGTAGGGCGAAACGCCGTTCTTCTTCAGCGCCTGCAGCAGGTTGGCGTTTTCCTCGACCTCGAACTGCAAAGCTTCGTTCTGCACGGTCACGACAGGCATGGCGGCTCCAGATTTCAGAGGCACGAAATTTAGCAATCCCGGCTTAGAACGCCAGCCACCCGAACCTTTGGTAGTGGGTTCATTTGAATGCTCTCACAGTCTTGATCGCGGCAAAAGGCTCAACGCAGAGACGCCGAGAAAAACCAGACCCTGCTTGCGGCACCCCCATGACAGGCAATGGCTGGAAACCAAGCCGCCGCGTGCAGTTCTCCGCATCTCTGCATCTCGGCGGTTTGCTTTTTCCTTCCGTCCGGTTGGTGAGCGTTTTCAAACGGAACCACTACCGAACCTTTAGCGCCCGCCACGGCTCCGCATACGGAGCTATAGTGCGACCATGCCCACCCTCGACTGCAAAAGCGTGATTTCGCATGTGACGGTTTACGCCCGCGGCGCCGTGGTTACGCGCCGCCTTGAGCTGCCGCCGCTGCCCTCTGAGCCCTGCACGCTCAAACTCTCCGGCCTCAGCCCCTATGCCCAGACCGGCGGCATGCGCACGCAGGCCGATGGCGAGCGCCAGATCGTGGGCTTGACCTCGCGCCTCGCGCACACCACGCCGCCCGCCCCCGTGGAGAGCGACGCACTCACGGCCCTGCGCCGCGAACTCACGCGCATCGAGGCCCTGCACGAGCGCGCCGTCTGGCGCCGCGACCGACTCTCCGAACTCGCGCTTACCAGCGCCGTCCTGACGAAAAAGACCGACACCAATGTCGCCGGCCGCATCGGCGATGCACTGGCCGTCAGTGCCCTGCTTTTCGACCTCACCAGCAAGCTCGATGGTGAAATCGCGGCGCTGGGTGTGCGCATGGAGCAAGCGCAGAATGCCATCGAGGCCGCCGAGCTGGCACTGGCGCAAAGCAGCGAGGCTACGCGCACCGTGCGCGAGGTTGAAATCAGTCTTGGCCCCGGGCCCGGGCATCTGCGCGCGCTTGAAATCAGCTACGCCCTGCCCGCCGCGCGCTGGTGGCCCGCCTATTCCGTGCGCATCTCCGATGCCGGCAAGCACGCGGAGTTCGGCCTTGAGGCTTTCGTGGCGCAAAGCACGCTCGAGGACTGGAGCGGCGTTGCGCTGTCATTGTGCACCGCCGACATGGCGCAGGATATCCGCCTGCCCGAGCTTGCCTCCCTGCGCATGGGCCGCGCCCAGCCGCCTAAAAGGCGAGGCTATCGTCCGCCGCCCGAAGGCCTGGATGCGCTGTTCGCGGGCTTCGACGCCGCGGGCGGCGTTATCAGCGAAAGCCGGCCCAAGGGCGCGCTGCACGCCAAGTCTGTGCCCGCCGATGAGATGAGGAAGCTTGCAGGCAAGCGCGACGAGAAATTTGAGCGCATGCGTGAAGAGGAAGGCGCAGGTGCCGACGCCGCACCGGAGGCCGCCGAGTATGAGGCCATGCCCGCAACCGTCGCCATGGCCATGGAGCCGCCCGCGCCCCCGCGCGGCGCGCCGCAGAACGCGCCCATGATGCAGTCGCGCGGGCCCATGAAAGATCTCGACGACGGCATCCTCTCCGCTAAGTCAGGCGCCTTTGGCGGGCCCGGCGGCGGTGGCGCAAGCTTCGCCCCGCCCCCGCCGCCGCCTCAAGCGCCGGACACGAGCGAAGACTGGCTCGATTTCGATTCGCTCACACTGCCCGCAGTCACCGACCGCTGGCGGCGCGGCAAACTCACGCCCGCGCACGCGCAAGGTCTCGATTACGGCGCCGTCTCCGAGCTTGAAAGCGTTCAGGCCCACGCCATTGCCCGCGACGTGCGCCAAACGCGCGGCCAGTTCGACCACCAGTTCAGCGCCGAGGGCAAAGCCGAGATCCCCGGCAACGGGCGCGCGCACCGCGTGTTTTTGCTCGCGCGCGATTGCGCCTGCGCCATGCGCTTTACCAGTGTGGCCTGTGAGGACGACCGCGTGTTCCGCGAGGCCGAGCTGCATAACCCGCTGCAAGCGCCGCTGCTGCCCGGCCCCGTGGACGTTTTCGTTGAGGGTGCATTGCTTACCACCACCGAATTGGGCGCCACCGACCGCGGCGGCAGCCTGCGCGTGGGCCTGGGCGTGGAAGAACGGCTGCGCGTAGTTCGCAACGTGCGCGTTTCTGAGGAAAGCAAAGGCATGCTCGGCGGCAGCACCGCCGTGCACCACAAAGTCAGCGTCGAGGTTACAAGTTCGCTGCCCGCCGAAGTCAGCGTCGATGTGATCGAGCGCCTGCCAGTATCAAGCGACAAAGAAATCCAGGTCGCCATCGACAAAGCCGAGCCGCGCCCCCAGGAATACGACCAAAAAGCGCGCGGCCAGATCGTGCGCGGCGGCAGGTTGTTTGCGCTCGCGATCAAACCGGGCGCCAAAGCCGCGCTGAACTTTGATTACACAATTACGCTGCACGCGGACAGCGAGCTGGTGGGAGGCAACCGCCGTGAATAATCCCCTGCCCTCGACTCCAACTTTGGTGCGTTTCTTTGAAGACCGCGCCGAAGTCACGCGCGTGGCCAAGGCCGAGCTGCAAAGCGGCCGTCAATGGCTGCGCATCGCCGACATCTCGCCGCTGGTGGATGACCGCAGCGTGCAGGCGGCCTGCAAGGGCGCCAAAGTGCTCGCCGCGCGCGTGTTCCGGCGCGTCAAGGGTGCTCACGAATTCGCGTCGAGCGAAATCGCCGCGCTGGAAACCCAGCACGCCGAGCTGGCGCGCAAACTCGAGGCCGCCGAGCAGGTGCGCTCGCGCCATGAGGCACGTCTCGAATACCTGGCCGAACTCTACGGCGCGTGGGCCAGCGGCATTGCCAAGGTGCCGCGCTTTGCCGTTGATGCGCCGCTGGAAAGCTGGACAAGCGCGCAGCGCGACCTGTGCGCGCAGGACGCCGAAGAACTCAACAGACTGCTGGCCTGCAACCGCGAGATCGAGCAGCTCTCGGTAAAGCAGTCTGACCTTGCAGGCCAGCTTTCTTCGCTGCGCGGCCAGAACCCGCGCCACGAGGCGTTCATCGAGGTGTATCTTGACGCGTCAAGTGCCGGTGCCGCGGAAATCAGCGTGATTTACCGCGTGCCAAGCGCGCTCTGGCGCCCTGAGCACGCCGCGCGGCTTGATCTGGACCCCAGACAGCCGGGCAAGGCCAAAATCACCCTGACCACGTTCGCCGTGGTCTGGCAGCGCACGGGCGAGAATTGGGAAAGTGTGAATGCCGCGTTCTCCACGGCGCGGCCCGCGCAGGTGGCCACGCCGCCCTTGCTTGGCGACGACAACCTGAGCAAACGCAAAAAGACGCCCGAGGAAAAACAGAAAATCGTCGTTGAAGCGCGCGAACAGAGCATCGAGCGCGCGGCTTCCGCCAAGGCGCCGGAAATGCCCGGCGTGGACGACGGCGGCGAGCCCCTCGAGTTCTTGCCCAAGGGCCAGGTGCGGCTTCCCGGCACCGGCTTGCCGCTGCGCGTTGAGATCGCTCGCGTAGAAATGCCCGCCGAAGTGGCCACCGTGCTCATGGCCGAACGCGCGCCCCTGGCGCACCTGCGCGCGCAGTGTGTGAACACCGGCAAAACGCCGCTGCTGGCGGGGCCGATCCGCATGGCGCGCCAAGCTTCGCTGATCGGGCGTTCGCGCCTTGATTTCGTGGGCGCGGGCGAAAGCTTCGAGCTGGGCTTTGGCCCCGAAGACGGTCTGCGCTGCAAACGCAGCCAGGAGGAGAAGCGCGAAACCGGCCTCTTGATGGGCGGCCAGACCGTGACGCGCGAAGTGGCGCTCTACCTGAGCAATCTCTCAAGCGAAGCGCGCGAGCTGCAAGTGATCGAGCGTGTGCCGGTGAGCGAAATTGAAGGCCTGGAAGTGCGCGCACCCGAGCCCAAAGAGTGGACGCCCGACAAAGACGGCTTCATGAAGCGAAGCATCACGCTCGAGCCCAACGCGGCCAAAGAGCTGAAATACAAGTACGAGCTAAGGGCCAAGTCGAACGTGGTGCTGCCGTAGCCATGCAAGCAGCAGGCACCGCCGGCGGCCGGGCGCCGCGCCCATTTCCTCGATTACCTGACGCAACGTCAAGGGGCGACCGGTTGGTCGCCCCTTGGTGTGCAATGATCGTGTGTTTAGTTGCCGCTGGCGCCGCCGTCCTTGGGCGCTTCGTCGCCGGACTTGACCCAGACCACGCGGTCGCCCTTGGCCACGGGTTTATCGATTTTCTGATCCACCGTGGTGCAGCCAATCTGGTCCACCCCGTTGGCGGGCTCGCCGCCCTTGTAGTACAGGCGCGCAACCTTGAGCCGGCAAACTCGGTCGTTCTTTTCATCGAGCACGAGCAGTTCAGAGCCCACGGCGGGCGTTTCGCCCTTGGAGGGATTGACCAGCACAACAGAAGCATCGCCCTTGCCGCCGCCGGTGACCGCAAACACCACGCCCTCAAAGGCGTAGCCGCCCTTGCCGTCATCGGAGGGATTCTTGGGGTCCGGGTTCTTGGGCGTCTCGCCCTTGCCGGAAACCTGCTTGAGCAGGTCATCGTACTGCTTCTTCACGTTGTCGCGGTCGCTCTTGACGTTTTCGAGTTCCTTGCGTGCCGCGGCTTCCTTCATTTCCGCGTCCGCTTTCTGCTCGCGCAGTTTGCGCACGGCCTCGCCTGAGGCGCTGGTCTTGAGGTCGTCGATGTCGGATTGCAGCTTGTCGATCGTGCCCTTGTGCGCCTGTTCGCGCTCGAGCGCGGCCTTGAGATCGGCTTCCACTTTCTTGCGCGCTTCCTGCTCGGCGCGCAGGTTGGCGTCGGTTTCGAGCTGCTTCTTCTGGAGTTCAAGGTACTGGTTGGGATCGACGTTCTTGATCTTGCCCTCAAGCGTCTCGATCATGCTCTTGAGCGTGATCAGCGAGGATTGCAGCTCGTCCACCTTCTTGAGCTTGGTCTCAAGGTCGTCGGTGCGCTTGCTTTGCGCCTTAGCCGCGTCTTCCTGGTTTTTCTCGAGGTTCTTCAGGCCCGTGGCGAGGTCGCCGCTGATGGAGGTCAGCTTGCGGTTGACTTCGTCCATGTCGCCGCCGCCCTTTTGGGTGGTCAGCCACTTGGTGAAGTTGTCATCGGCCGGTTTGGCCTTCATGGCGTCCAGCTCGGCCTGCAGCTTGGCGTTCTGAAGACGGGCTTCGGTGTCCTGACAGCCGCCAACGAAAATGGTGAAAGCCGCAAGCGCGGCCAGGGTCAGGTTCCGCATGAGTGTGTGACTCCCAATGGGGCGGGTACGCAAAGTCGCGTTTCGGCAATACGGGGTCAAGGGAGGTCAATGCTAACAGGACAAGGCAGGCACGCAAGGGGAGCCGGTGATTTGGGATTACCGGACTTTGCGCAGGAACTCGAACTTGAACATGGTGCGGCCTTCCTTGCGGAACTTCTGCTCCCAGTTGGTGATGCCTTCGGGCGCATCGGGGCCGATCAGGCGTGAGGCAAGGGTGAAATCGCGGCTATCGGAAAACTCGCGTTCCATCTGTTGCGCGTAATCTTCGTGATCGGTCGCCAGCAGCACGCGCGCGCCGTCGCGCAGCACGCGCGCGGCTTGCGCCACAAAGGGCGCCTGGATCAGGCGGCGCTTGTTGTGCTTCGTTTTCGGCCAGGGATCGGGGAAATAGATGTGCAAAGCGCTCAGCGAGGCATCGGGCAGATTCACGTTGACCGTATGGGCCGCGTCGTCGCGCAAGAAACGAATATTGACGAGATGCCGCCCCGCAGCGCGATCGGCGGCCATGCGGTAATAGCGGCTGGCCCACTCGATGCCGATGAAGTTGGTGTCGGCGCGGCGCATCGCCTCGTTGATCAGGAAGCGCCCTTTGCCAATGCCGATTTCGAGTTCAACGGGATGGTCGTTGCCAAAGATGGCCGCGAAATCAAAGCGACCCTCTTTGAGTTGCTCAATGATGAAAGGCTTGGTGTCGCGCTGGGGCATGGGTTCTGGTCAACGGTTTGATCGTTGCCGGTTCGAACAACCCCCGACACTTGACGGTTAACCGCAACGCGCCTTGAAAGACAGCGCGCCCGAGGTGAACGGGCGCGCTGCGGAAGCCGATTGCTGCGTCTGACTACCCGTTGTTGCCGATGCTCTGGACGGGGCACTGGGCCATGGCGTCTTCGCACTGCGCCTCTTCTTCGGGAGATTCCGGCTGCTTGTACACGTAATCGTGCGTGCCGTCGGCGCTTTCCTTGTAGTTGTTGGGCGCAAGCTGCGGGCACAGGCCGCAGAAGATACAAGTCTTGTCCACGTACCACTTGCCCGGGACGTTGTCTTCCCACTTCTCGTTGGGGTCTGCCATGTCTCTCTCCTCGATGCCGCGTCTTTTTTCCGGCGGCCTTTGGCTGGGGCCGCGCTGCCCGCTCGCTAAATTAGACTATATCAGTCCTTTATTTCCAGCGATAAAGGAAAATAGGGTCCTGCGGCGCGAAATCAAGCTTTGAGTCTGTGACCTTGGAGTGCTTTGCGGCTCAGGCTTTTGCGGCGTCCACGATCCGCGCCAGAATCGGCTCGGCTTCCGCCGCAAGCTTGAGCAGTTCCGGATTGTTGAACATGGCGAACACGCTTGTGGGCGCGGGCACGCTTACCGTGGTCTTGCCTTTGTTCGTGGTCACGGAGATGCGGCAGGGCAGGCACGAGGCCGCCGTGGACTCAGCCGTCAGGATTCGCCGCGCGAAGTTCGGTTCGCACACCGAGATCACGATCGCTTCGTCATCATAAACCACGCCTTTGCCCGCCATGGTCTGCTTCAGGTTCATCACGTCCAGCACGCCGAACTTTTCTTTCAGCGCGGCTTCCTGCACACGCTTGGCGGCGTCGGCCGCGGAAAGGCTGGTTTCAACATTATGGAAGGTCTGCGACATGGCTGGCTCCTCAGGAATATGCAAGATAGCACGGGAATGCGGAGCGCGCGTCCGTTGTTAGCATGGCGCCACCCAATTGGAGAACGCCATGGTTAAAACCATGACCATCAAGGAGCTTCAGGAAGCCCTGAAGCAAAACGCCCCCAGGGGCTTTTACGACAACCGCGGCCTTGCCTCGTTCGAGAAGCTGCACATCAAGGGCAGCACCAGCCTGCCCGTGCCGGACGCAGCCGCGGGCAAAGGGCTGCCCAAGGACAAGGCGGCCATGCTGGTGTTCTACTGATCAGGCTACACGTGAGACGCATCCACGAAGGCGGCCCGTGCGGTCGAGCAACTCGGATACACGAACATTCACGATTATCGCGGCGGCATCGCCGAATGGAGCGAAGCCGGCCTGCCCGTCGAGGGCACCATGGCGCCGGCCAAGAAGTGAGCGCATGGCGCACTGTCGCCGGTCAGCGTAGAATTCGCGGCACACCGGGAGCAGTCTATGAAGCGTGTGCCATGGATCTTTGCAATCGCGCTGGTCTTGTTCACAGCCGCGTGCAGCAGGCCCGTTGGGAACTCCGCAAACGCGCCGGGCAATGCGCCTGCTGCGGCGCCGGCACCCAAGGTTGCCTTTGAGCGCGGCTATGTGGTTTCGTGCGCGCCTACCCCCGACAACAAGGGTCTTGCCTGGTTCGAGAGCGGCAGCGACGTGCCCTTTGCCGCCGATTCCCTGGGCAAGCACGTTGAGGCCTTGGCCAAGGCTGGCGGCAACTGGGACGCCAAGAACTCGCGCAGCGAGAACCGCATTGCTTTGCGCATTGATGCCCGCGCGCCGGTGAGTGAATTCTGGCGCTTCGTTGACGCCCTGCTTGCGCAGCGCGTTTACAAGTTCGCGCTGGCCATGCTGCAGGAGTTCGACCCGCCCTTTCACGCCGCCGGCGGCGGCGAGGCCGTCTGGGAACTTGACGCGCGTTACCAGCTGTACCAGTTCCCCATCGATGAGGGCCTGACACGCGGCGCGGACTCCAACGCGGCGCAGTTTTCGCTCGGATTCAACTTGAACTGGAATTCCAAGTTCTCGCGCTGCACGCTCCAGACCATTTTCCAGAAAGACGTTCGCCCGCTCAAAGAGATTGAAGAAGTGTTCGCCTCCCTGTTGCCCGCCGCCGCCGAGAACAAGAAGTTCAAGCGTGCCGAGCAGGGCGTTTACGGTTTTGCCGTGAAACTGGGCGAAGAGGGCCTGGAGAAGGCGATCAAAAGCATCAAGGGCGAGCTGGCGCAGATCTCCATTGGCGAGCGCGGCTATGCCGCGTCCACCAAACGGCTGGAACCCGCCGAACATCCGCCCATGGCGTACCTGTTCCTGGCGCTGGATTCCGTAGCGCGCTTCAACGCCGCGCGGCACAAGCAGGGCCTCAAACAAGCCGAGATCCGCTTCAGCTTTGGACCCGCCATCGGCGGAATTCTGAAAACTGATTCGCCCAAGCCGCCGCCTGAGCCGGAATTCAAACCCGAAACCGTCAAACCCTGGGGCGACCCGCCCGGCGAAATGTTCGAGCCCAAAGCCGCGCTGACGGTAACGATCGAGAAGCTGGAGAAACCGGTCAATGGCTCGCCTTTTGGCTACTACTGGGGCCAGAGCCCGAAAGTGCGAACGCATGCGGAATTCAAAGAGGAAATTGCAAGCTTCGCCAAGCAACGCGATGTCAAAGGCGGCCACCCCGGCTGGGACACGGAAAAGAAGATCAGCGGCAACGTGCTGGCCATCCGCTGCGATATTGAAGCGCCCTACGCGAAGTTCATGGCTGTGATGGAGTCGGCCTTTGAGGCCGGCATCTACCGCTTTGCCATCGCCGCTCGCAGCGCCTTTGACGAGAGCGATTACAGCGTTGATGGGCGAAACAACCGCCCGCTGCTGAACAACATCAGTGGAGACTACTTCCGCTTTGACATGGACTATGAACACAATTCGTCCATGCCCAAGGAACACTGCGAAATCTATATCTCCTACGACAACAAGGAAAAATTCGCCCTGACGACAATCGCCATCGGCGCTAGGGGCAAAAGAACCGTTGAGGGGTCGCGGTGCACGTTGGCGGAGATCAGTCCCGAACTGGCTGGCGATGAGGCGGGTCGAATACTGGCTCTGGAAAACCGCGTGCGAATGAAAACGGCCATCGTCACCAATGTTGAGTCATACATAAAGGACAGCGGTGTAAGGTTCGAAAAGCTTGTCATTCATTCTGGCGCTACCGCGTTGAGCCCGCGCTTTGACACGCCTTGTGGGTTCTTGTTAGTACTCATCGAAGTCGCCAATGAAATCAATGCTCGACGGAGAATCGCCGAGATGCCGGCCGTGAAAATCGATATCTGGGATTCAGTTCCCGTGCCCCCCGAGCCCGAAATGAAGCCCGAAGAGCAAGTGCCCTATCCCAAAGACGAGCCGCCCAGCGACGACTGATTACCGCGTCCGTTGACTTGCGCGACTCCTTCGCCGCGCGCCCAGCGCCAGTGCCAGCAGCACCAGTGCGCCCGCGGCGCTTTCTGACGCTGCGCAGCCGCCTCCCCCACCGCCTCCGCTGCTGCTGCCGCCCGAGCCGCCTCCGCCTGACGTTCCTTGCGCCGTAATCGCGGAAGTATTGCTGGGCGCGGCATCGCCCGCAGCGTTGTAGGCCACGATGCGATAGGTGTACATGGTGCCCAGCGTCAGGCCGCTGTCGTTGTAACTCGTCACGTTGGCGCCGACGGTGGTCAGCGTGGCAAAGGCACCTGCGCCGATTTGCCGCTCGATGCGGAAGCCCGATTCATCGCTGGAGTTGTCGCTCCAGCTCAGGGCCGCGCCCAGCGTCATGTTGGCCGTGGCGACCAGGCCGCTGGCCGCGCTGGGCGGCATGGTTGGCACCGTGCCCACTTCGAAGGCACCAATGTCGAAGGTCGCGTCCACGGGTCGCGCGACACCCTGCTGGTGCTTGACGTAATGGCGCGTGACGTTGTGCGTGGGCAGCACGGCGGCGGCGAGCGTCGTGCCGGCGTTGATGCACGCTGAGCCTGCGGCGAGCGAGAAATCCTGGCCGCCCTCGTTGAGAAAGCCCGGGCTTGTTCCCACCACGTTGCCGCCCTGGTTGGTCACGGTGCCCTGCATGGCGCCGCCGGAGTGGCTGTTGATGTAGCCGGTCTTGAGCCAGTTGTTGCGGTAATTGAGCACACCGGTGTCGTCGATCAGGCCCAGGAAGCTGCCCGCCGCCGAGACGTAAATGATGTTGTTGCGGCAATCGCAGGTTTCGCTGTTGGTGGAAAGCCGCATCAGCGTGGTGTTGCCCGTGCGTGTGGAGACAATGGTATTGCCATAGAAGTAGAGCGTGCCTTTGCGGTAGGTGGCGGTGTTGCCGTTATCGCCGCCGTAGTGAAGGATCTGCGAGTTGCCCGCACCGTTGGGCTCAATGAGCACATTGCCGTAGACGTAAGTCGTGTTGTACCCGGTCAGGGTTTCAATGCCCGAGCCATCAGCCTCGACGAGATCGAGTTGCCGGTTGCCGCTCTCAATCCAGTTGTAGCGCACGACGCAATTGGCGCTGCGATCTTTCAGCGCGTTGCCGTTGGCGCCGGTGCGCAGCGGGCCGTAACGGTTGTACTCGTAAACGATGCCGTTGCACTCGCAGTAACTGTTGTGCTCAAACGCGGAAGCATTGATGCCGTTGCCGTGGATGTAGCAATAACCCACGTAAACGTCCTCCGTCAGGTTGGGGTTGCCCGTGCCGCCGACGCTGCCCGGTGCCACGAAAAAGCCGTTGCCGCAATCCGTGAAGGTGCAGTTGCGCACGATCAGGTGTTTGACCTTTTCAACGTAGATGCCCGAGGCGTTGCCGGCATAGGCGATGCCCGATGCGCCGGTGTCGTCGGTGAACGTGTAACTCGGGTGGGCGCTGCGGAACTCGAGATTTTCGACCACAATCCACTGGGGCATGAGGTCGGCGGGGGTGTTGGCGCCGCCGATCTTGAGCACGCCGCGGTTCTCACCCCAATAGTTCAGGCCCGCGGCCGTGGTGGCGCTTGCGCCGGTGATCACCGGCAGGTTGCCGGTGCCGGCCTCGGGCACGCCCTGGATCGTGATGGGGTTGCCGCTTGCGCCCTGGCGGCACAGCACCCACTTTTCGGCATAAGGAGTGGCCCGATAGTGAATGCGCACGATGTCGCCGGGGCCCAGCGTTGCCCACGGCACCGCACCGATTGTTGAAAGAGGCTGGCCGGGACCAACGTTGTAAGTGGCGGCCGCAAGAGGCGATGCCAGCAAGAACGCGAGCAGGAACAGGCGCATGGATCCTCCAGACAGAGTATGGCTTGCTCCGTAAATGCAGCCGCTTGAAAAAGGGGTCGGAAAATCTGAGAGATCGAGCGTTGGGCGAACGGAGGAATGACGGACAGCGGCCGTTTTTGGCCATCTCTCCAACACTCCAACTCTCCATCTCTCAATTCCTGTGCCTTTGCCGTAACTTCTGTACCCTGTACACGCTTTGTGAATCCCGACAGGAGTCGCCATGGCTGAATCGCCTGCTGCCGCCAAACCCAAACTCACCTCGCTTTCGCACGGCGCCGGTTGAGGCTGCAAGCTCTCCGCTTCCGACCTCGTGCAGGTCCTCAACAAGCTTCCCAAGATCACCGACAAGAACGTTCTTGTCGGCACGGACGGCATTGACGACGCCGCCGTTTACAAGGTCAACGAAACGCAGGCGATTGTTCAGACGCTCGACTTCTTTACGCCCATCGTCGATGACCCCATGCTCTTTGGCGAAATCAGCGCCGCTAACTCGATCTCTGATATCTACGCCATGGGCGCGCGGCCTTTGTTTGCGCTCAACATCGTGGCCTATCCCATGGCCACGCTGGGGCCGGAAATCCTTGCGCAGATGCTGCTGGGCGGCAGCAAAAAGGCCGCCGAGGCCGGCATCTTCGTCGTCGGCGGACATTCAATTGACGACGCCGAGCCCAAGTACGGCATGAGCGTGACCGGCATCGTGCACCCCGACAAAATCATGGCCAACTCCGGCGCCAAACCCGGCGACGTTCTCATTCTCACCAAGCCTTTGGGCGTTGGCATTCTCACCACCAGCGTCAAGCGCGGCTTGCGCACCGAAGCCCAGATCGAAGCGGCGATTCACTCCATGGCCTCGCTCAACCGGCCGGGCGCGGAGGCGATTGAAGAAGTAGGCGCGAACAGCGCCACCGACATCACCGGCTTTGGCCTCGTGGGCCATTTGTGCGGCATGGCGGGCTCGAGCAAAGTGGGCATTGAGTTGAACTTCGGCGCGCTGCCCGTGCTGCCCGAGGCCATGGATTTCATCAAGCAGGGCGTGGTGCCCGGCGGCACGAAGAAGAACCACAAGTTCTATGCGCCGCGCGTGGCCTATGACCCCGCGCTGGGCGAGCCCGAGCAACTGCTTTGCAGCGACGCGCAAACTTCGGGCGGCATGGTTATTTCAACGCCGGCCGCCAAAGCCGACGCCATGGTAGCCGCGCTCAAGAAGCACAAGGCGCTTTGTGCGTCGGTGATCGGCAAGGTGGTGGCCGATCACCCGGGCACGCTGAGAATTTCCAGGTAACTGCGTCGTCTGATTTGGCGCTTGGGCTTTGATGTGGTAGGTTTACTTCTCTACCCCGTTGCTGCCCCTTGGGGATTCACCTTTATGAAGGTCTTCCGCATTGCGGCCCTCGCGTGGGTGGCCGCCGCAGCGTTGTTCGTTACATCCCTGGCCAGCGTAGCCCAGGAAGCCGAGCCCGAACTCAAAGACCACACCTACGACCTGGCCGGCCTGACGCGATCCGAGTTCCACCGCACGCCGCGAAACGGCGGCATCGGCGACGTGCTCGCACCCGATCAATTGTTCTCTGAAATGGGCTACAACCATCGCGAGGATCGCTGGTCCCTGCGCCATTCCGGCGATGAAGCGCGCTGCTGGGACGAAAGCTCCGAGACCATGTCCGCCATTGCCGGCTTCTGTAACCCTGAGGGTGCGCCGCTGGAATACAACGCCACCAATCCCTCGGAAGGCGAGCATGTAAAACTGCGCACCACAGTAGAAGTCCATCGCCGCGTTGCCTTTGTGCTTGCCGCCATGCGCGAAATGGCGCGGGCGCGCGTCAGCATCAAGGTGCTGCGCATCGAGGGCCAGGGCAGT
Source organism: Planctomycetota bacterium (assembly GCA_020845475.1). Taxonomy (GTDB): domain Bacteria; phylum Planctomycetota; class UBA8742; order UBA2392; family UBA2392; genus UBA2392. The sequence continues at coordinate 23,640 of JADLFN010000058.1, read as the reverse complement.
GTCGGCGATGCCGTGCTTGCGCCTGACAAGGCCCGGCAGGCGCAGAAGTCGTCGCGGCTTGTCGGCACGTTGCACGGCGGCCTGGGCGAGCGCATGGTTTTGCAGCGCCTCCAGCACCAGAGCTACATCGCCGATTACGACGTTTCCGTCGCGACGGGCGCCACCAGCCCCGTTTCCGTGGTCAGCGACATGCGCACCGGCGAGGAACTGGTGGCCGGCGCAATCATGCTGCCCGGCGGCCGTGTATGGCTCCAGGCCTGGCACGCTTCCATGAAGCTCGACGAAATGCGCAAGCTCGACACCAACTGCGGCCAGGTTGAATTGCCGCGCGTGAGCTACAGCTTCTCGCCGCTTTCGGCGGTCATGGCGCGCGGCTCGGGCGCAATCCTCGATGCCGGCCAGAACGGCCGCTTCCTGCTCGTGGCCGATTGCGACACCGCCATTGAGAACCGCACGTTGCCGCTGGAGAACGGCGGCTCGCTTGAGCTTTTCAATCTCGCGGGCATGTTGCAGGCCCGCAGCCCCGACGCACGCTGGATCATGACGCCCAACGTCAACCGCGTGATCGGAGATGGCGTTTCCCTCGATCAGGTCTTCCTCGAGGATCCCATGGACGGCCCCTACCACGACGCGGCTATGCTCGCGAACGATTGGCTGAGCAATTCGGTGAGCATCGGCGAAGGCATCAGCGTGGCGCACCTGGGCCCGTTCCTGGCCGTGATGACGCGCCCGCCGCAGAACGACGCCGAAGCCAAGGCCGCCCACGACGTAATCGTGGAGCAACTGCGAGCGGGCATGAAACACATTGCCCGTGACCCCGCGCCCATCACAGTGCGCGTGCGCGCCTGGATTGTGAACTCAAGCGTGACGCTGCCCGAGGGCGTGATTGACGGCAAGCCCGACAGCCGCGATCTCGGCGCCATGGAGGCCATCGGCGCGCCCGCCCTTGACCGCACCACGGCCGGCATGGTGGGCCAGAGCGTTGATCTGATGGACCTGACGCTGGCCGCGCACCTGCGCGACTACCAGACCATGCTCGCGCAGCAGGCCACCGGCATCGACCCGCAGGTCGGCGTGCTGGCGCTGGGCAAGCAAGTGCGCTGGATTGCCCGGCCCTCGGAACAGGGCAGGCTGCGCGTGGAAGTGCGCACGGCCGTGACCGTGGGCCCGCAGAAGTTCGAGCAGATTCCGTGGGGCGAAGAAAAGAAGTGGAACATCGAGCGCTCGCTCAGCGATCTCGCACAGGCCGACATGGCCGGTGAACTGGGCATGGGCGAAGGCATCTCGACCATCTGCCCCGCCGGCAGCGAAAACAGCCTGCTGGTCATGACCGTCGAACGCATCAAGTAAACACTCGTCGCAAGACCGCCCCGGGGAGCAATTCCCGGGGCGGCCTTTTTTCATCGGCTCTGCACCCGGCGCCGCAGCCAAAGCCAGCCGCCACAGGCTGCCGCCACGCCCGCCGCCGCTGCCACTATGCCCAGCGCCGCGTTGGACCACTCGCGCTGCGGCGGCGGCGTCAGGTCCTGGCTGAACTGCGCATAGGCGCTCGCCTCGTACACGCGAAAATCCGCAAAGTCCGTGTTCACGCTTTCGTGCACGCGGTGTGTGTCCGCCGCCACCGCCAGTGCCGTCACCTTTGGCGCGGCTTGGCCGAAGATCGCCTGGTAATCACTTGCCACATCGCGCACTTCGTCGAACCACGTGCCCGGCGCGGCTTGACGGTTTCTGAGATTGATGACCACGATGCGCCCTTGGCCAAAGAGCGCGTCCACGGCTTCGTTTTGCGCAATCCGCCCGCCAAACGTGTAGCAGATGGCGCGCGGCGGCGGCGTCTGGCCCGTGGCGTCTTCGACCTTCTTCTTCCATTGCAGCGCCACGGGATCGGCGCCCTCCCAGCCGCTGTCGAAGCCAACGAGAAGCCGCGCGGGGAAATTGTCGAGGTCGGGTGAAAGCGGCGTGGCATCGGGCAAGTGGGCCGAGACACGCCAGCGCCAGGTCAGCAGCGGCTCCTTGGCCGGGTCAAACAGCGGCGCACCGGTGAAATAGAACAGGCCCGCGGCGTCGTTGCTCACGATGTGCAATGCGCCGCCGGAAACAAACAGGCGCGAGTCGTTCTTCACGCCCTGGATTGAATACAGCTTCCAGGCATCGCTGGCATCTTTGGCCGCAAGATCACACAGCGCGCGGCCCTGCTGTTTTTCTTCGGCAGGAGTAAGCGCCTGCGACCCCACGCCATGACGCCGCTGGTTCGTGGTACAGGCGGCGGCGAGCAGAACAATCGCAAGTGCAAACAGGCAGCGCATGGCGGCAGATTATCAGAGCCCCCGCGGTTACGCGGGGGCAATACGGCCGCACGCCCGTGTTCGTTCAGGAGAGCGCATGTCCCGCGCTCACGGGACGTGCGCCCCCGGCGTGACCGCCAGGGCTCTGAATTGCCCGCTCCAGATACTCCAGCAAATTCAAACCGAACACGCGCTCCAGCGCGGCTTCATTCAGGCCACGAGCGCGCAGGGCGCGTTCGAGGTTGGGCAGATCGCCCAGGTGGCGCAGGTTCTCGCAGGTGTCGGCAAACCCGTCAAAGTCGCTGCCAAAGCCGACATGCTCGATGCCGCACACGTTGACCGCGTGCATCACATGGGCCGCGATGTCGTCGCACGTGGCACGGCGAACGCCCTGCGCGAAAGCGTGCTCAAGCACATGGCCGGGATAGAAGTCGATGCCAATGAATCCGTCGCGCTGGGCAATCGCGCGCAGCATTTCATCGTCGGCGTTGCGCGTGATCGGCACGAGCGCGCGGCATCCCGTGTGCGAGATGCAGGGCGGGCGCTTGATCATCGCCATGACCTCGCCAAAGGCCGGCTGCGGCAAATGCGCGCAATCCACGGCCATATGCAGCTCTTCCATGCGCTCCACAAGCGCGCGGCCAAATCGCGTCAACCCGTTGCGCGGCTCGGCGCAGCCGCAGCCGTCGGCTACTTCGTTTCGGTGATTGTGCGTCAGGCCAATGCCGCGCACGCCGCGCGCGTAGAAAGCATCGATCAGCGCGAGATCGCCCGCCAGCGGGCTTGCGCCCTCAAGCCACGGAATCAGGACAATGGGTGAAGGTTGCCCGCGGGGACTTTCGCCAACTGCAAATGCGTCCGGCCGCGCGCTCACATTCGCGTCGATGCAGTCAATGATGCGATGCGCGAAAGCCGTAGCCTCGTTTCCGCAATAACGCGCCGGCGTGAACACGCTGCACACCTGAATGCGCTGATTAGCCGCGCGCATGCGCGCCAGATTGATATGCAGCGGGCTGTCGTCGCGTGCGGGGTCGTGGCCTTGCAGCGCGGCTTCGTAAAACGTATCGGCATGGGCATCGGCGTAGAGGCGCATGTCTGGAATATCGGCGAAATCGCGACCGGCCTTGTTCCTTTTCTGCGCGCGGCCCTATAATCCTCGCCCTATGCCCAAAGTGCTCCTGTTCCTGCTTTTGCTGGCCGCGCCCTTGCTGGCGGGCGATGGATTCCGTATTTCGCCCGAGTCCGGCGTGGGCCCGCTCAAGCGCGGGCCTTACCTGCCGGTGCGCGTGCGCGTGGCGCGCAACGACCCGCAACAGGTATTCGCGGGCCGGATTGTGGCCCAGGTGCACCGCTATTCGCGCACTTCCATGGGCGAAGAACCCGATCACGAGTATGCCGTGGAATTCAGCATGGCCGCAGGCGTGGCGGAAACGGTGGTGCTGGTCAACATGCCCTTCAACGGCACGGGCCTGAACGCCAATTTTGTGCTCGAACGCCGCGATTCCAGCGGCCACTGGGAGCTGGAAACCGAGGCGCCGCTGAACGAATCGCCCATGAACCCGGACACCAAGGTGATCGGCTTCATCTCCACGGGTCGCCTGGAAGTCATCAACCCCATGTTGGCCGATTTCGCGCTGCTGGAGATTCCCACGCTCGACATGGTGCCGGACTGGAAGGCCCTGCTCGCCTACGACGCCATCCTGGTCAATACCGAGCAGCTCACGCGCGAGCAATACGAAGCACTCGTTGAATACGTTTCCGCCGGCGGCACCCTGATTATCTCGCCGCGCACGGCCGCCAGCTTCAATCCCGGCCAGCCTGCGGGTGAACTGCTGGGCATTCCCTCCACTGTGCAATCGCGCGAGGAAGTCGTGCGCGATTACGGCTTTCTTCTCGTCGAGATCACGACCACTTACTCGGCCGCAAGCCAGTTGCAGAACGCCTACGCTTACAACTATCCCCAGGCACCCGGCGCGCCGCGCCGCAAGCCGCGCGTGCCGCCCGCCAATACACCGGCCAACACGCCCGCCAATACGCCTGCCGAAAGCGCGCCAGGCGATGCCGAAGCCTCGTCCGAGGGATCAACGGAAGCCGCGCCCGACGGCACTGTGCGCACGCCGCCCGTCACCAAGCTGCCCGCGCCAGCACGGGAGGCCGCGTTTACTTATTGGCCCCAGGCAGGCCGCGCCCGTCCCGCCGATTTCGCGGGCAAGCTGGTTTCCGTGGCGCGCGTGGGTGCGGGCATGGTCGTGTTCATCCACACCGACATTTCGCGCCCGCCCTTCACGCAAAGCAACGACGCGCCCACGCTCGCCGGCGCCAACCTGATTTCGGCGGCATTCAAGGCCGCCAACGCGCGCGGTCTCGGGCACACGCCGCTGAACCTGATCTGCAATTCAAACGGGCGGCAACTGGTCGATATCGCCGGCCATCGCATCCCCGGCAACTCGGCCATGATTATTGCCGCATTTCTTTACATCCTGACGGCGGGCGTGGGCGTGTTCTTTCTCGCGCGCAAGCTGCGCCGCCCCGAACTTTACCCGGCGGGCCTGGTGGCCTTTGGCGTGATTTCCGTGGTGGGCGTGTTCGGGCTGGGCAACTGGTTCAAGCGTTCGGGCGAGCGCGTCAATGCGCTGCGCATTATCGTCAGCGATAATGTCAGCGGCCGCGCCGGCACGTTCTCGGTGGGCTGCGCTTACATTCCATCGGGCGGCGAGTACCAGTTCAACCACGGAAGGCATGGCTCGCTGGTGGTGGCCCAGCTTGAAACGGCGGGCTCGCGCGGCATGCCCAACGACCTGGCGCCATCGCGCGTGCGCATCGCCGGCAGCGAGTCCGTCACCCGGCTCAAGGAATTGCAGCAGTTCCAGAACCTGCTGTTTGTGTCGCAGGAACCGGTCAAGCGCGAGACCATGAAGTTCAGCGTTTCCGGCACCGAGGGCGCGCTGACGCTCTCCAATGACAGCGACTTCGACCTGCGCGGATGCATTGTGCTTATCGGCAAGATCAACCCCGCCGGCGGCGCGGCCCAATGGCACTATGTGCCCAAGCTGGGCTCATCGGGCGGCACGGCCACGCTCACGCAATCCACGACCGCGCTCGCAGAAATCGGCGATTTGCGCATGCGCCTGGAAGCGGACCTCGGCGCGGGATCGCTGGAGTTCCGTTCGCTCATGACGCTGTTGCGGCGCGCCAATTCGTACAGCGATTCCCGCCCGCCCTTTGAACTCGAGGGTGCGCTCATGGATGCAGGGCTCATGCCCGCGCCGGGCGAAGTGCTCGTGATTTCTGTGCTGCCCGCCGATGCGATCAGCGTGCAATCTCTGGGCACGCCTGAAGAACCCGGCGACGTGCGCCAGGCCTGCGTGTGGTGCGTGCGCTGCGTCATTCCGTAAAGGCCGGGAATCGGGATTCGAGTTTCGCGGTTCATTTGAAGCAAAGCTCGAACCCCGAGTCTCGATTCCCGGCGATTCTCATGCGCACGCTCTTGATCATTCTCATGCTTGCAGCGCCGCTTGGGGCGCGCAGCGTGGCCACGGTGGCACTCGATGTCAGCGCCGGGCGCAAGTTGCGCATCGAAGCCGCGCTCGACGCAGCCTTTGAGCACGTTGAGCGCAAGACCGGCCTGAGGGACGAAGGCGACCTGAACCTGACGCTCGTCGGCGACGCCCAGCGTTTTGCCGATCTCGCAAGCCACGACGGCGTCAGCCTCAATGCCGAGAACGTGCTGGGCTATGCTGATTCCGGCGCGCGCAGGCTGGTGCTCAACCTCGCCGCCATCGACGAGCGCCGCCTCAATGAACTGGGGGTGCTGCGCCACGAGCTTGCGCACCTGGTCATGGGCAGTGCGCTGTTGAGCAAGCGCCCGCTGTGGTTTGAGGAGGGCGTGGCGCTGTGGGTTGAGAACATGCCGCTTGACGCCCTGACCGAATCCAGCGCCATCGACATTGTCCCGCCCAGCTATGAAACATTGAACCAGCTCGACCTCGGCCTGCGCGACAACCGGCAGGCAGGCGCCGCCTACGGCCAGGCCCGCGCGATCGTGGAATTCCTCGCCCGCCGCCACGGGGACGAAAAGTTGCGCGCTTTGTTGCAGGAACTGCGCGCGCCGGGTGTGGGTTTTTCGGCCGCCTTTCGCGAGATCACGGGCGAAGAACTTCGCACATTTGAAACAGCCGCGCTGGGCGAGCTGGAGGCCCGCCGCCAGAGCCGCTTCTTGCTGTTTCTCGGCGCAAATTGGTGGTGGATGCTTTTCACCTTCGCAGCCGCGCTGGCCATGCTCGCCTGGCTCAAGCGCCGCAAGCGCGTGAAGCAGCTCGTGGACGATTGGGAGGAACAGGAAAAACTCTACCCGAGCGACCCATCATGGAGTTACGCCCAGGACGACCCCACGGAAGAGTTCCGCGAGTCGCTCAAGAAGCGCATCAGCGAACGCGATCAGGAAGACGCGCCAGGCCCGCCGCCGGATATCAGCGATGAGGGGCTCAAGCACTGGTACGACAAGCGAAACGAGCAAAAGCCGCCCGCGCCCAAAACGCCCAGCGCCGAAGAGCTCAAGCAATGGCTCGAAGACCCCAAAGACCCCAATCGATAGCGGCGCGGCCATCGAGCAACAAGGCAGCGCCCAGGAAAATGCAACCCACGAAAATCACGAAGATCAGGAGTTCGATAAGTGTAAAACCCGCCCGGCAAGCACGCATGACACTCTCCCATGAGGGATTGGCGCGCTGAGCATTGAACGAACGACGAGGCGGCGCGTTGCGGCCAACTGCAATCTCCAGCGCGTCAGGCTTGTCTGGAAGCGAGCAACCCGCAGCTCCCACCCGAGGGCGATGTCATCCGGTCAGGCAACCCTCAGAGCCGGTCCGGTAACGGACCGGCTTGCGCATGCCGCCACGGCAACGTTGCTGTGATGGGCAGGGCATCCGCATGGCGACGGCAGAAGCCGGTCGTTCACCCAACCGGCTCTGACAGGTAGCGCGTGTTGCCAAGAGTCAGAAGACCAAGCCGCGCGCCCGCGTTGAAGAGGTACTCCACGTAAACGGGAACATCAACGGTGGTACGAAACCCAAAAGCGGCGTCGTAGTAAGTGCGGGCGCAGGCGAGGTCAGCGACGTTGAGGATGGTCAGGAACACAGGAAACCCCCAGAGCCCATCGCGTTAGCGATGGGACCCCGCGTGCACCAACGGCAATCCCGCGCCAAGGCCGCCAATTGCCTCCACATTGGCCTTGCAACGCTAGCCATGTCGCTTACGCGCTTCGTTTGGATCAATCCCGCGCCCTCTGCACTTCTCATCGAATTTCGGGTCGCGCATGTCGAGCACCATTTCAATCTGCGAAACGGAGCTCAGCCCCATGAGCGTGACGGCACCTTCACTCTCGCATGTGAGGTCCTGTTGTCCAACGCCGATGCCATATGAACTGGCCGAGCCGCTCGGAGAAATTGCGCCAATAAACCGTGTCATCGAACCGTCGCGGTCAAAGTCGTTCGGGCTTTTCCAGGAAACGCCGTACTGTAAAGGCACAAGTGCCATGATGTCGGCCCCGCCCTCAAGGAAAATCCGCGACATCCGAAACTGAGCCGGAGCCGCCATAACCACCGAATGGATCTCGTCGTACGCGAGGAACTCCAGACCAATCGGCATGTTCTTGTCGTCCAAGGTGATCACTTCAATGCATCCCAGGTGCGTTAAAGATGCATTCGAGCAGACTCCAAATGCGTTGGGCTGACGCTGCGTCTTTGGGTCAAGGTCTCCCTGCCAGATTGCCGCTACCCGCGCCCTGAACGGACTATCAGCAGCCAACAACAGGGCCGCGGTCTCTTGAACCAATTTCAATTGCGGCGATGAAGGCAATTCATCGTCTCCTATTTCACCTTCGTCGAATTGTTCCTTGGCAGCTCCCTCCGCCAACAGGGCCATGCATGCGAGATGGTGGCAGCGTAGGCGCGCAGCCCATTTCAGGGTTTGTAATCCCTTTCCCTTAAGCGCGTTCAACTCGACCTGATTCGCGGTCCAATAAGCAACCTGCATCGCCCGCGCTTGGTCAGTAGCGACTCGGCCCCAATCTGCTGATTTACCCATTCGCCCCCCTGTCACCGGACTGCGGACCCGCTCGCTATCGCTCGGAACACTGACGATCTACTTGATCCCCAGCTCGATCTTCTGCAGCGCCTTGATTTCGTCTCTCAACAGCGCGGCTTTCTCGAAGTCCAGCGCTTTGGCTGCGGCGTACATTTCTTTTTCGATTTGGGCGATCAGCTTGGGCACTTCGCCGGGGCTGACTTGGCGTGTGACTGCGCCGGGCGGTGGGGCTTCGCCTCCGCCTTCGAGGTATTTCAGCTTCGCCTTGCGGCCTTCCATGGCCCCGGCTTCTTCGGCCGCTTTCATGGCTCGCTTGGTGGCGAAGTTTCTGCCTTCGAACATCGGTTCCTTTTCCGCTGATTCGTCGAAATTGGCGTTGGGGCCGCGCGCGTAGGCGCGTTCGCTCGTGAGCACGCGCTTTTTGCCGCGCCCTGTCGAGGAACCACTCCCCGCCTTTACAGGCGGGGCTGTGCCCGATTTGCTCCAGTCCCAGATGCTGGGGAGGTCCTTATCAACCGTGACGTAGTCGCTTTCGAACACGCCCTGCAGGATCTCGTCGATCTTGTTGACGATCGTCGTCGGCGTGATGCCGTTTTGCTTGTTGTATTCCTGCTGCAATCTCCGCCGGCGGTTGGTTTCCTCGATGGTGAACTTCATCGAGTCCGTCATCGCGTCGGCATAGAAAATCACGCGGCCATTGATGTTGCGCGCGGCTCGCCCCACCATCTGGATCAGCGAGCGCTGGCTGCGCAGATAGCCCTCTTTGTCGGCGTCGAGGATTGCCATAAGGCTGACTTCCGGCAGGTCGAGGCCTTCGCGCAGCAGGTTGATGCCCACGAGCACGTCGAACTCGCCTTTGCGCAGGTCGCGCAGGATTTCGGTGCGTTCCAGCGTGTCGATGTCGCTGTGCAGATAGCGCACGCGGATGTCGAGGTTCTTCATGTAATCGGACAACTCTTCGGCCATGCGCTTGGTGAGCGTGCACACCAGCGCGCGCTCGTTGCGAGCAATCACGGGGCGCAATTCGTCGAGCACGTCATCAATCTGGCCCTTGGCGGGTTTCACCGTGATCTCGGGGTCGATCAACCCCGTGGGCCGCACGATTTGCTCGGCGACGTGGCCCACGCTGTGTTCCAATTCGTAGGGGCCCGGCGTCGCGCTGACGAAAATCGTCTGGCGCTCGATTTTCTCAAACTCCTGGAACGTGAGCGGCCGGTTGTCGAGCGCACTAGGCATGCGAAAGCCGTATTCAACGAGCGTTTCCTTGCGCGCGCGGTCGCCCTTGTACATGCCGCCGATCTGCGGAATCGAAACGTGGCTTTCATCGACCACGATCAACGCGTTCTTGGGCAGGTAGTTCATCAGCGTGGGCGGCGTGCTGCCCTTCTCGCGGCGCTCAAAGTGGCGCGAGTAGTTCTCGATGCCCTTGCAAACGCCGATTTCCTCGAGCAGTTCGAGGTCATACTTCGTGCGCTGCTCCAGACGCTGTGCTTCGAGCAGCTTGCCCTTGGTCTTGAAGTATTCGACCTGCTGGTCCATCTCCGCCCGAATATCCGCAAGCGCGGCATCGAACTTCTTCTTGGGCGTGACGTAGTGGGTCGCGGGATAGACGGTGATTTTGTCGAGCGCCCCGAGAACCTCGCCCGTGAGCGGGTCGATTTCGAAAATGCCGTCGAGTTCCTCGCCGAAGAACTCGAAGCGCAGGACTTTTGCGTCTTCGTATATGGGAAATACGTCGAGAACGTCTCCCCTCGTACGGTACGTGCCGCGCTGGAGGTCCATGTCGTTGCGGGTGTATTGGATCTCGGTGAGCTTTTTAATGGCGTCCTTGCGCGTCAGCGGCACGCCCTTTTCGGCATAGAGCAAAGCGCCTTCGTAGGCCTCGGGCGAGCCGAGGCCGAAGATGCAGGAGACGCTCGCGACGATGATGACGTCCTGGCGGTCGAGCAGGCTGCGCGTGGCGCTGTGGCGCAGTCGGTCGATGCGGTCGTTGATCATCGAGTCTTTCTCGATGTAAACGTCGGTCGAGGGCACATAGGCCTCGGGCCGGTAGTAGTCGTAGTAGCTGACAAAATATTCGACGGCGTTTTCGGGGAACAGCTTCTTGAACTCGGAGAACAGTTGCGCGGCCAGCGTCTTGTTAGGCGCCATCACCAGAGCAGGCCGGTTTACGCGGGCGATGAGATTGGCAATCGTGAAAGTCTTGCCCGAGCCGGTCACACCCAGCAGCGTCTGGTAGCGCGCACCTTCGGCGAGGCCTTTTTCAAGCTGCTCAATAGCGCGAGGCTGGTCGCCCTTGGGCGATTGGTCGGAAACAAGCTTGAAGGGTTTCTGGGGCATGGCCGCAATCATAGCGAGCGCGGCGACAAGAACAGTCCCTCAGAGCCGGTCCGGTAACGGACCGGCTTCTATATTCGCAATGCGGAACCGGTGCGTGTGTTTGTGGCGGCAGCACGTCGGCACCAAGAAGCCGGTCGGTAACCCGACCGGCTCTGTAGATAAGCGCTGAGCTCTAGAATGTTCGCTGCTCGCGCAGGTCTGGCCCCTGCTGTTTGATGATGTAGTCCAGCACGCGGGTCAGCGATGCCTGATCCCACAGGTATTTCGTACTGCCGCCATCGGTCCAGACGGGCCGCTCCCTCGCGACCAAGCCGGCCTCTCGCAGCTTTCGCGTTGGCCAGCGCTTGATGTCGCCCAGCACGCGCTCGGCAATGGCCGGCGCGAAAATGGCTGCGTGCAAGTGATTGGTACGAACATTCCGCGCCAGCAAGTCCCACTTGCGGTACTCGCAGAGTTCGGCCAAAGCCGCGTCAACGATTCGGATCATCCTCGGCGACAGGCGGAACGGCTCGAACTTCATGTGCCTGCGCTTGACGTGCAGCAGTAGCGGATTTGGCCTGATGACTTCAGTGGCGAATTCGTTGTGGTCCATGTCCACGCTGCCACGCGCATCGCCCTGCAACCAGGTGCCATAGGTCGTGACCGTGACGAAATATGCCAGCGGGATGGGCATGCGAAAAAGAAATCACTCAGAGCCGGTGGTGTAAACGACCGGGCATCTCAGGTCGGCTGCAGAAGCCGGTCCGTTACCGGACCGGCTCTGATTGATTCTCGGTTACATGAATGCGCTCAGGCCCGTGATGGCCTCGCCAATCGCCAGCGAGTGCACGTCGTTGGTGCCTTCGTACGTTTTCACGCTCTCGAGGTTGCACATGTGGCGGATCACGTGGTACTCGTACATGATTCCGTTGGCGCCGAGGATTTCGCGGGCCACGCGCGCGCAGTCGAGCGCGATGTCGACGTTATTGAGCTTGGCCATGCTGACCTGCGTGTGGTTCATCTTGCCTTCGTCCTTGAGGCGGCCGAGGCGGTAGCTGAGCAACTGGCCCTTGGTGATTTCGAGCGCCATCTGCGCGAGCTTGTGCTGTGTCGTCTGGAACTGCGCGAGCGGCTTGCCGAACACGATGCGCGACTTCGAGTACTGCTTGGCCATGTCGAAACAGGCCATAGCCGCGCCGAGCGCACCCCAGGTGATGCCGTAGCGCGCCTGCGTCAGGCAGCTCAACGGGCCTTTGAGTCCTTCGGCTTTGGGCAGCATGGCGTCGTCGCCAACCTTCACGTCTGTGAAAAACAGTTCGCTGGTGTTGCTGGCGCGCAAGCTGCCTTTGCCCTTCTGCTCGCGCACTTCAAAGCCGGCGGTTTTGGTGGGCACGATGAAGCCGCGGATGCTCTTGGGATCGTCGCCTTTGGTTTTCGCCCACACGATGGCGATGTCAGACATGTTGCCGTTGGTGATCCACATCTTGGCGCCGTTGATGATCCACTCTTTACCCTTCTTCTCGGCGCGCGTAATCATGCCGCCGGGGTTGGAGCCGAAGTCAGGCTCAGTCAGGCCGAAGCAGGCGATGATGTTGGCCTTGGCCATCTCGGGCAGATACTTCTTCTTCTGTTCATCAGAGCCGAAGGTGTAGATCGGCCACATGCACAGCGAGCTTTGCACGGAAACAAACGAGCGTACGCCGGAATCGCCGCGCTCGAGTTCCTGGTTGATCAAACCGTAAGCCACGTTGTTCATGCCCGCGCAGCCGTATTCTTCGGGCAACGAAGCACCCAGCACGCCCAGTTCAGCAAGCTTGGGAATGAGCTCCTTGGGGAACTTGCCGTGCTCGTAGGCATCGGTAATCACGGGCATGACGTGGTCGTCAACGAAGCCGCGCACGGTGTCGCGCACGTTTTTCTCGTCGTCGGAAAGCATCGCGTCGATGTTGTAAAAATCGGGGCTCTCGTACTTGGGCATGGTCTTGGTCTCGGTGTCCGTTCGAACGAAGCACCATAGCAAAGGCGGGTATCGGGTGTCAGGTATCGAATCCAAGGTATCGGGTATCGGGTCAACAGCAACTGATACCTGACACCTGAAACCTGATACCTGCTATTGTGCGGCTGTGCGAGAGTTGACCTACCAGTCGATTTCCTTCGATCCGCCCGGCGGCTGGCTGCACGCCATGTCGCACGTTTTGCGCCAGCCCTCGCCGCTGGTGCTGGACAGCGCCAGCGTTGGCCCGCTCGCGCGCGAGAGTGTGCTTTCCTTCGCGCCCGCCATGCTCTTTTCCGCCACCGGCCAGACCGCGACGTTTCAGCGCGGCAACCACAGCGCTCGCATCGAGGGCGACCCGCTGGCGCTCTTCGGCCGCGTCGAGCGCCATGCCCGCGGTGAATTTTCGCTCAGCGGCGACAACATCCCGCGCGGCTACATTGGCGGGTGGGCGGGCGTGCTCAGCTTTGAGTTGCGCAGCTTCATTGAAAAGCTGCCGCCGCCGAAGATTGGCGGGCCGCTGTTCCCTGATTTGCATGCGGGCTTTTATCCGTGGTGCCTCGTGCTCGATCACGCCAGCGGCCAGTGCGAGCTGCGCCTGCTGGCGGGCATGATGGGCGGCCATCGCGACGTGCGCGAGCTCGCGGGCGATTTGCGCGAGCTGTTCACTCGCCCCGTGCCGCAAGACGGCAACGCGCAATCGCCGTTCATTGAATACCAGCCGCGCGCAGGAGCGGGCGTAGGGGCGACATATATGTCGCCCCTGCAGGCAACGACGCGCGAGCAATGGCTTGAACAAGTCGCGGCCGTCAAGCGCTGCATCTATGAAGGCGAGATCTACCAGGCCAACCTGACGCGCATGGTGCGGCGCGAGGGCGATTTCAGCGCGCCCGCGCTCTATGAAAAGCTGCGCGCGAAAAGCCCTGCGCCCTTTGGCGGCTACTTTGACTGCGGCCTGACGCGCTGCGTGCTCTCCAGCTCGCCTGAACTTTTCTTGAGCGTGCGCCAGGGCCTGATCGAGACGCGGCCCATCAAGGGAACGAGGCCGCGCGGCGCGACGCCCGACGAAGACGCGCGCCTGAAAGCGGAGCTGCTCGCCAGCGAGAAAGACCGCGCCGAACTGGTCATGATCGTCGATCTTGAACGCAACGATCTCGGTCGCATCTGCAAGGCCGGCAGCGTGCGCGTGCCGGAGCTGTGCGCGCTTCACACCTACGCGAACGTGCATCACCTCGAGGCCACGGTGCAGGGCGAACTGCGCGCGGGCGTGGATTTTGAGCAGATCATCCGCGCCACTTTTCCCGGCGGCAGCATCTCCGGGGCGCCGAAGAAACGCGCGCTGGAGATCATCCACGAGCTTGAACCCGTGCGGCGCGGGCCTTACACCGGCAGCCTGTTTGCGCTCTCGTTCAATGGCGACCTGGTGTCGAACATTCTCATCCGCACGCTGCTGACCGACCCGCGTGGCGTGAGTTATCACGTGGGCTGCGGGATCACCGCCGAAAGCGACGAGGCTGCGGAATGGGAAGAAAGCCTCGCCAAGGGGCACGGCATGGAAGAAGCGTTGAAGGCGTTTGAACACGAAGGAACGACGTAGCGAAGGAAGACAACGACACTGCAGTCCACACAAAACGCAGATAACCGAGAGCCGCTATCTGCGTCAATCTGTGCAATCTGTGGATGGCAGTTGCCGTGCAGTTCTGAATTCGCGCTCAGGCAGTATGGGAGACGTTTTGAACGGCATCCGGAATTATCTCGCTCACGTCGGCATGTTCTCGCGGAACATCTGGTTGTTCCTGCTTGCGGCGCTGCTCATGGGCGTGGGGCGGCAGATTTTTCAGGTGTTGCGCAATCAATATTTGAACGCGCTGCAACTCAGCGGCAGCGAACTCACCAGCGTGCAGGGCCTGAACTCGCTGGGCACGCTGGTGATTGCGATTCCCGCGATCGTGATTATCGGCCGGCACTCGGCGCGCTCGCTGCTTGCCATCGTAGCGGTCGTGAATGCCGCGGCTTATGCGTCGCAGGCGGCGTTTGGCAACCTGGAAATCTTCAGGGCGTCGGCGTTCTGCGCCGGCTTGGCCATGGGTGTGAACGTGGCCCTGGGTGCGCCGTTCTTGCTGCGCAACACCGGCCTGGCCGAGCGCGTGTTTGCGTTCTCGTTCCAGAGTGCGGTGAGCTGGCCGCTCTCGGGCTTTGTGGGTAGCTGGCTTTCGGGCTGGCTGCAAAGCAGCGCGCAGGCCTGGGCGGGGCATGGCGTCACGTTCATGGGCGAGGACATCGCGCCCAACCTGTTTGGCTACCGTTTCGCGCTGCTGGTGGGCGCGGCTGTGGTTCTGCTGGGCCTGATTCCGGTGGCGTTCATCAAAGAGCCCAAGCCCGAGGGTGCCGGCAAGAGCATCAAGGCGCTGCTGACCGTGCATAACAAAGGCCGGCTGATTGCGCTGGGCATTCCCGAGATGATCATCGGTTTTGGCGCGGGGCTGACGGTTCCGTTCTTCAATGTGTATTTCCAGAACGAGTGGAAGCTCGAGCCCGCCGAAATCGCAAAAGTGTTCTCGCTCATGTTCGTGGTGCTGGTGGCCACCTACCTGCTGGCGCCGCCGCTGATCAAGCGCTTTGGCCCGGTCAAAGTCATCATCGTGACGCAGATTCTGAGCCTGCCGTTTTTCGTTGAGCTGGCGCTGGGCAATTTTCTGTGGGCGGCGATTGTCGCCTTCATCATGCGCCAGACACTGATGAACCTGAGCGATCCCGTTTACCGCCAGTTCGCGCAGGAAGTGGCGGATGAGCGCGACCGCAACTCCGTGGCCGTGGTCGTGCATTCCTCGCGGCAACTGTTTTTCGTGTTCGCAAACTTCGTCAGCGGCTATCTGATCGATATGGCCGACGGCCGCTTCACCATCGTGATCGTCACGACGATCGTGATTTACGTGGTGGCGATCGCCACGGAGCTTGTGATCCTGCCGCGCCTGAACCGACTGCGCAAACGCGAAGAGCCGGCCAATACCCCCACGACACCGGCCTGAACACAGCCGATTGCGCGTCGCGGCTTGGCGCGTACACTGCGGCCATGGGTTGTCCGAGCCGCCCCCTGGGGCGCCTCGGACTCCTCATAGTTCCGGCGTTTTGCTCTGGAGCGCGCCCGTGCGCGGGCAGGGGAGTTTTATGGCGGACAACGTTGTTGAAAGCAATTCCGATGGCGCATTGCAGAGCGTGCCCGACGCCGGTGCGTTTGCCGGCAGCGATGATGAACGCTTTGCGCGTCTCTCGCAGACCCTCGGTTACGCACTGAAAAATGCCGAATACCTGCGCGTGGCCCTGACCCACAGCAGCGCAAAATCCGACGACCGGCCCAGCAACGAGCGCATGGAATTTTTGGGCGATTCCGTGCTCGGCCTGATCGTCTCGGAAAAGCTCTATCGCGAAAACCCCGATTATCCCGAGGGCGAACTCACCCGCGTCAAGAGTGTGGCCGTCTCGCGCGAGATTCTCGCGCAGCGCTGCCGCGAGCTTGGCCTGCACGAACTCATGTACCTCGGCAAAGGCATCCGCCGCGACGGGCGCGCCAAGCTGCCCGTCAGCGTGCTGGCCAACCTTTACGAAAGCGTTCTTTGCGCGCTTTACATGGAGCACGGCCTGGAAGCCGCGCGCGATTTTGTCGAGCGCGACATCGGCCCGGTGATCAAGAGCGTGACCAGCCACCAGTTCCAGCAGAACTACAAGAGCGCCTTGCAGCACCTGGTGCAGGCGCACAACGAGCGCGCACCGATTTACCGCGTGCAGGGCGAATTCGGCCCCGACCACAGCAAAGAGTTTCACGTCATGGTCAAGATTGGCGAGCGCACCTTCGGCCCGGGCGTGGGCAAAAACAAGAAAGAAGCCGAGCAGCGCGCGGCCAAGACCGCGCTGGCTGAACTGCTGGCCCAGTGGGAAACCTTCAACGAAGCGGACGAGCTGCTCGATATCCCCACTGAAGAAGAAGACGAATAGCCTCGGCCGGCTCGCGTTGCCGTTTAACTGTCAGGTTAGAGGCTGCTTAGACACTTGCCCGCATGCCCGAGCCTTCACTGTCATCGCTTTACCTTGCTGATCTCAGGCGGCTGTCGCTTGCGGGCGCGACCGGCCTTGCCGCCGGCGCCGCCGCCGCCGCGGCGTTGCAGTTCACCTGCGGCCTCTACTTCTGGTTTGAGGACCAGCAGCAGGCCCTGGGCTTGATTGCGCTTACGCTGGCGCTGCCGCTGGGTGCCGCTTGCGGCGGCGTGGGCCGCGCCGGTCTGCTGCGCGGGCTGTGCGCGGGCGCGGCGCTGGCGCTCTGTTGCGTGCCGGGCGGCGGATTTCTGGCCCAGGCCCTTTCGTGGTTTGGCGCAGCCGCGCTTTTGGGAGCCGCGCTTGCGGGCATGACGCACAAGGCGGCCTGGCCCGCTTCGCTGGGCTGGATGCTGCTGTTCGCGCTGCCGTTTTTCTATGAGCGCCTCGATGCGCTGGGCGTGGGCGAAGGCGCGCGGGAAACAGCCTCGATCGAGTCTCCCTGGCTGGGCTTTGCGCAGCACGCTTATGCGGCTGACCCGCTGCACAAGACCTTCCTGTATTTCAACCAGCTCTCGGCGCTTTCCAGCGCGGCCTCGATTGACCCCATTGACGCGTCAAGACTCTGGCTGGCGGCGCTGGTAGCCGCGGCGGGCGCGCTGTTTGTGGCCTGGAAGAACGCATGAAAGTCCTGATCTCCTGGACGGGCTGGCGGCGCGAGCCGCACACGTTTCGCGCGGGGCGGCTTGTGCCCGGCACGCACCTGCAGGTGCTGCGTGATTCGCCGTATTCGGGCCAGTTCCAGTACCACTACCTGCTTTCGGTGCCCGAAACGCTTGAGGATGCGCAGCAGGTCGTGCGCGAACTCGCGGCACTGGGCAACGGCCCGCAGACCGAGATCAAAATGCTGCAACTGCTCGATCCCACTGACCTGCACGAAATCGCGGCCGCAGTCTCGGGCGTGCTGCGCGAAATCACCCGGCGCCACAGCGCCGCCGGCTGCGAACTCCATGTGCTGCTCAACACCGGCACGCCGCAGATGCAGGCGTTGTGGCTGCTGCTCGCTTCCATGGGGCTGCTGGTCGCGCGCCTGATCCAGACCTGCCCGCCCGACCTCGCACAGCAAAGCGGCACGCCGCCTGTTCGCGAACTGAACACGGACTTCTCGCACTGGCGCGAGCTGTTCACGCGCCTGCCGCAGCCGCGCGCAGAAGCTTGAGCGCCTCGGGCGGGCCTTCGCGCTGAACAATCGGCAGCGCCAGCGCAAATACACTTGACGCGTCAAGATTGCTGGCGCGCGCAAGGCCGCGCAGCCTCGCGGGCGTGATGAACGGGTGAAAGCACTGCGCCATGCGCGCCAGCCCCTCGGCCTGCAGCGCGTTGCGGTTTTCGGGCGTCACGGCGCTTCCTTCCTGCTCGGGCAGTTCCATGGGCAGGCCGTGTTCCGCCGCAATCTGCTGGCGCACCTCGCGCGAAAACAGCCGCTGCGCAGCACCGGTGGCCGCAAAGCGCCGCTGCGTCGTGGTGCAGTAAGCGCAGGTGGCATCGGTCTGGCCCTGCGCAAAATCCACGCGTGCGCCGCAACTGGGGCAGGGTTGCGCCAGCGCGTTGAGTTTGAGCGCATCGAGGTCAAAGCGCCGCGAGCAATAGCAGCCCAGGCAAGTCAGCATCTCCGTGCCGTGCGCCTGCAGCGAAAACAGTCCGCAGCGCGGACATTCCCAGTCGAAGTAGATTGAATAATCGTGCGACTTCGCGCCCTGCTCCGAGATCGCGCCCTCACCGTAAATCATGCGCAGCACCTGCGCCTGGTGCTCGGGCGAGATCATGCGCACGTAAGAACTGAGCAATTGCGAGGAGGCCACGCGCAAGCGCGCGTCGTCGCCCAGGCCCTCGGGGTCGGGCGGGCTGCCCAGCTTCTTGCGCGCGAAGTGAATTTCGCGCAGCGCCGCCAGCATCGCCTCCACGGCCGGCATCGGGTTTTCGTTGGCGCCAAAGCCCAGCGCGCGCGTGGCTTCGTTCAGTTTCGCATAGCCCGCCGCCACCGGCCCGGCCATCCTCTGCTGCAGCATTTCAAAGCCCACCCACCGCGCGTAGCGCTTGCGCAACTCGCGATCGGCTTTCGCCCGCGGCGAAAGATACAGCGGATGTTCGCCAAACACCCAGTCCGCCTCGGCCGCGGCCTTTTCGAGCGCGGCTTCACTCTTGCCCGCCCGCGCCAGCACCGCCGCTTCCTGCAGCGCCGCTTCGTGGCGCGCCCAGCGCTGCTGGTAGCCCTGCGGGTCGGCCATGGCCTTGCGCGTGAATTCAAGCCACGCTTCGGAATCAAGCCAGCGCGTGAAATCAAAGCCGCACACCGTGCCGCAGCTTGAACATGCAATCCAGGTTTCGCCCTGAGTGGGCGCGCCGCAACGGTCGCACTTGAGCGTAATGTGGGTAGCCATAGCGCCATTGTACGAAGCGCGCATGGTTTCCATGCATGGCCTGTGTATCCTGTGTTCTCCACGGGAGTCGCCATGAAGACCCTTTCCCTGCTGGCAGTTGGCGTGGTTTGCGCCCTGATTGCGGCATCCGCCATGTGGTTCGCGCTACAGGGTTCGCGCGTGAGCGTGCCGCGCCAGAACGCCGCACAGACTCCCGGCGCCTCCGAAGAAATCCAGGCGCGCAACGAGGCCCTGCGCGCCGAGAAAGAACGCCTTGAGCGCGAAAACGCCCAGCTCAAGCGCGACCTCGCGGCCAAGGCCGCACAGGCCGAAAAGTCAAGACAACCCGAGCCCGCCTCCGAGCAACCCACGACTCCCCCCGCCGACTCCAGCGCCAAACCCGCCACGGGAGACACCGCCAAACCCGCCGAAGCCGCGCCTGAAAACACCGCGATCAAAGCCACGCGCGACGCGGCCATCGCTGACTTTCACGGCAAAGATGAAGACGCCGCCGACGACGCCATGAAGCTGCTGGCGAACCTGGCGAAGAACGGCGATGCCGAGGCGCGCAAAGTGCTGATCGAGGCCCTGAAATCCGAGAACCCCTACACGCGCGAACTGGCCGTCGAGGCCATCGGCATCATGGCCAACCCCGACGATTTGCCGCTGCTCGAAGCCGCGCTGAAGGACTCAGAGTCAAAGGTGCGCGAGGAAGCGGCGGAATGGATTGGCAACTACCCGCCCGAGAAAGCCGGCCCGATCCTGACTTTGCTGCTGGCCGATGCTGACGCGCGCGTGGTGCGCAAAGCCGCTGACCGTCTCGGCGACATGAAGTGGGAAGCCGCCAAACCTGATCTGATCCGCCTTGCGGGCGGCAGCGACGAAAACGTGGCCGCGGAGGCGGCGATTGCGCTGCGACGCATGGGCGACACCAGCGCCGCCGAGGCAATCGTCCCCACTTGGGGCGCCAAATCGAAGAGCGCCGATTCCAAAGAGCGCGAGAACGCCGTGAAGCAGTTGCGCCGCATGAGGCTGGAATCGACGCGCGTGTACCTGGAGGCGCTGCTCAACGACGAAAACTCCAAAGTGCGCGACGAAGCCAAGAAGGCGATCAAGCAATTGGATAAGGACGCGGGAAAGTAGCTGGGGCCGCTGGCCCCTGATGTTTCAGCGGCAGCTTGCCGCTGAATTCGAAGGAGTTGGCAAAGGGGCGGCAAGCCGCCGCACTCCAAAGAACTACAAAATCTGTTCCGGCACCCAGCCGCCGTTCACGTCAACCTGGGTCCCGTTGATGTGATCCGACGCGGCATCCAGAAAAAAAGCCAGCGCGTGGCACAAATCGGCGTACTGCGCGAATCTACCCGCGGGCGGGTTCACCGGCTTGATGATGCTGTTCTCCATGATGCCCACGCCAATCGTGTTCACGGTGATGCCTTCGCGCGCGAGGGCGCCGGCCGCGCTGCGCGTGAGCATGCCGATGCCGGTCTTGGCAATGTGATAGGGCACCGTGAGGCGATTGAACGTCGGACGCTCGTTGGCGGCGTAGCCCAGGTTCACGATGCGCCCGAACCTGTGCGCGCGCATCAGCTTCACCGCCGCCTGCGTGCAATAGAAGCTTGAATACAGGCTGCTCTCGATCTGGTCGCGCCAATCTTCGGGCGAGAGTTCGAACAGGTCTTTGCGCAGGTAATTGCCCACGTTGTTCACCAGCACTTCCAGCGAGCCGAGATGCCTGGCTGCCTGATTCACCACGCGCGCGGCTTGACCGGCATCCGTCAGGTCGCCCTTGACCAGGCAGCCGCCGGCCGTGTGCGCATTGCATTCATCAAGCGTGGCCTGCGCCTCGCGCTTGCTTGAACGGTAGTGCACCGCCACTCGCACGCCGCAGCGCGCGAGATAAAGAGCGAGCGCTTTGCCATTGCGCCGCGCGCTGCCGGTCACGAGTGCGGCCTTGATGCGTGAATCAACGCGCCGGGGAGATTCGTCGGGCGTTCCCAGCGATGCTTTGTGTTTGCGCGATGCCATGGCCGGATTCTCCGGGCAACATCCACCAAAAGCAACAGCCACACACGCCGGATGTTCCGGTTCCCGTACGCCGCCACGCGTTTTGGCCAATGCCTTTACGCCGCCCGCTAGAAAATCCACTGAAGCATCAGCCGGAATTCCTGGAAGTTGCGGTAATCGCTGACGCGCTCGGTGCCGGAAAGCGCGGCTTTGCCCTTGTCCGCGCCGTGGGGCAGTTGCTGGATCACGTAGCGGTAGTCGAGCACGAGCTTCAAGTGATCGCCGTGGATGCACCAGCTCAGTGAGCCGCCGTATTCGTAAGTGTCCGGGCCAAATGCATCGCCATCGACATCCTGCCCGCCCAGCGATCGGCTGCCGAACTCGTCAAAATTTACGGCCGAGGCGCGCGTGGCAATCACGGTGCGGATGACTTCAAGATAATAGCCGAATTCAACCGTGAAGCCGGTGTCCTGAGTGGCGGCCACGATGTAGGGCGAAATCAAATTGCGGCCCTCGAGCGGGCCATGGTTGTGGAACTCCACGTGGCGATAGAAGAGCGCCCAGTTCACGAAGAAGCCAAAGCCGCGGAAGTGCCCGTCCGCCGTCAGCGAGAGAATCTCGGCGCGCAGCGGCAAACGCCCGCTGCCTGAAGTCGGCGCGGTGGCAAGGCCCTGCGGCAGTCGAAAGGAGTTGCCCAGAAACGTGCCGCGCCCCTCCACGCGCGCGTTAAAGTAAGACACCGCCACGCCCACCATGAACTTCCAGTCGCTGTTTTCTTCGCGGTCGCGCATGTCCGCCACGGCCAGCGGCACTTCGCCCATGCCGTGAAATTCAAAGCGCGCAAGAATCATCAGATCCGCGTCCACGAACTGGTCGAAACGGTCATCGGCCACGCGTCGGTCGTCGTTGCGAAAGCCGCCGTTGAGGTTCTCCGTGTCCTCGGTTTCCGTCAGGCGCACGCCATCGGCGCGGCCTCCCGCCGGCACGAGCGCGCCGCTGCCCTGCGCATTCTTGCCCGTGACCACGCCGTTGCTCACCGAGACGTTCCACTGCAACACGCGCGCGGCCCAGAGGTCGGCGGCGCCGGAAATGTCGATGCCCTTGGCGAATCCGTGGTTGAAAGCGCTATTGGCCACGGATTTGCGCGTGAAAACGCGCCGCGTGCGATCGACGCTCTCCTCGTAGCTGAAGGGCGAGCGGCGCTGGCCAATCGTGACCGTAAACAGGCCCGCCGCCCACAGCGGTTGGTAACGGAAGAACACTTCCTCAAAGCCAAAGCGCCCATCCTCGCCGATGGGCGTGATCTCGACCTTGTAGAGGAAATCCTTCTCGAAGATGTTGCCCGTGAACTGGATGCGCGTGTAGGGCACGCGGAAATTCAGGAAGTCGCGGCCGTTATCGCCGCCGTCGCCGCCCTGCGCGCGCACATCGTGGCCGGTAAGTGTGGCTTGCACCATCATTTCCAGCCGCAGGGCGAACTTGCCATCGCCCGTCGTCCAGGAGAATACGTCCTCGCCCAGCCGCGTCGCCAGCGCGGGCGATTCTTCGCCCGCGTTGCGCAGCGTGGCGATGTCTGAGCGCACACGCGCAATCTCGGCCCGAAGGCGATCAACTTCCGATTGCGCACAAAGCGGCGCGGCCAGCAACAGCAGGGCAACGAAGAAACGCATGAAGACTCCAATAAGAAAGATGGCACAGCCATAACGCACGCTGTGCCATTAGTCCATTCGAATGTCGCGGAATGCAAGCCGCGCCTGGCAACGCCTGAGCAGCGCGCGGCGGTCGTGGCCACGCCGATCAATCTTGGGCCGCAGACCGGACTGCCCACGCTGCGCGCACTGCACCCCGAGCTTACGCGCGCCCAGCTGCACGAGATACTCAATGAGTACCGTCGCAACTGGCGCGAAGAACACAAGTTCCCCATGACGCGGCTGTGCTGGACCACACCCGGCACCGTGTGGGCAATGGATTTCACCATGCCGGAGTCCCTGATCGACGGAAAGTTTGTGCGCGTGCTGGTCGTGCGTCGAGCCAGTCCTGCGGACTGGCGAGAAAGCGGAGCTTCGCAGAGCGGCCGGCGCGTCAGCGCCGCTTAGCGACCAACAAATTACTCTTGAGGCTGCGCTCCGGGCGCGAAGCACCTCTGACGGAAGCGAGACTACTGCGTAGCCTCGCGAGGGCAAGGCGGGGGCAGGTCAACCCCCGCCCCCGGGTCCGGCCAAAGCGTCCTCGAAACTTTGTCGAAGCACGAGCAAGCCAGTTTGGAGCGTCAGGCAATCGCCAGCGCGCTGGCCCAACTCGGTTTTTTGTGTTTCCGGAGGAGGCGCTTTACTCCACCCTTTCCACGCTGATTTCGTGCAAACATTCCGCAAAGAGCACAGGGAATGAGCGGCGCAAAGCGCAGCCAGAGCGCCTCGGGAATCCGCCAGCCATCGTCTTCGACTTTGTAAACACGCTTGCTCGCAGCCATGGTCGCCTCGCATCAAAAGGATTGATGCGAAGAAAT
>JADLFN010000057.1 GCA_020845475.1 Planctomycetota bacterium | reverse complement strand
GCACAGGCCATCCGCGAGAAGAAAGAGCTCAACGCTCAATCCATGCAGATGAAGTAGCTCCCATCCGGCGAGAGCCGGGTGTGGGCTGGCGGCCCTTTCGGGCCGCTTCGCCCGACGTAGCAGGCCATGAGGCCTGCGAAGTCGGGTCATGTCAGGGAGTATTTCCATGACGACTGCAACTGTTTCACCCACTCAGCCCAAGACCTGGGCGAGTGGCTCTGTCGTTGAACGCGAGCAGGCCAACTATGCCCTCGCCAACCGCCTCATGTTTGCCGCGCCGGACGAAGCGAAGTTCAAGGATTTCGCTTCTCTCCGCACGCACGCCGCCGAGCAGCGCAAGCGCTCGAAGGAAGTGGAAGTTGACATGTCGAAGTTCCTGTTCGCCCACAAGGACGGACGCGACTTTGCCTACGTTGACGACTTCAACCTGCGCCTCACCAACCTGTTCTACAAGCAGGTTGCGCTCGAGGCCGGCATCCGCCTTGAGACTCTCGCCATGCTCAAGCCTGACACGCGCATCCGCGTGCTCAACGAGCTGTGGGAGCCGCATCGCGAGCGCGGCACCGAAGAGCGCAAGCTTCTGCTCGAGGCCAACGAGCTTGGAGAGTTCGACGTGCGCGCCATGAACGGCGCGCGCTACGAACGCCTCTGGGATTCGGAGGTCTTCGAGGAAGTCGAGCGCTGGCTGTTGGCGACGGGCGATTGGACGCCCGCGTACCCCACGTTCAACGTGGATCCCGAGAGCAAGGTCGAAGACAGGCCCAAAGCCTTGATCCGCACCGACCGCTACTCGTTCACGTTCTTCTTCACCGAACCGAAGTTCAAGGACGGTGATGGCTTCTCGAACCAGAAGGCGACCGGCATGACCGGAAGCGCAGACATTGCCAAGGCCCAGGGCTTCGCGGATCCCCGCGACACCGACGGCCTGGGCGGGCTGCGCAAGGGCCTGATGGTTTACAACGGCGAAACCGGCCACAAGTCTTTCGGCTGGCAGATGTTCCTGTTCAGGAACGTCTGCAGCAACTTCAACATCTGGGACCTCAGCGAGGGCCGCACCAAGCGGGTGCGCCACACGAAGAGCGTCCGCGATGCCTTTGAAGTGTTCAAGGAAGACGTGAAGTCGCTTTCGGGCTCCCTCACGGAGTTCGAGTACGACTTCCTCAAGAAGGCCGCCAAGACGCCGTTTGCCAAGGACGACGAGGAAGCGGAAAAGCGGCTCAACCGCATGGGCGTCAACCGTGCCAACGCGCATTCCGCGGTGGAAGCGGCGAAGCTCGAGGTCAACGGCGCGAATCTCAGCGTCTGGTCGGTAGTCAACGGCCTGACCTGGCACGCCAAGACCCTGGGCAACGAGGACGACCGAGTTGCTCTCAACGTGCAGGCCGGCGACGTTTTGAACGCCGCCATGGCGAATGCGTAAGCATTCGTCCTGAGCCTGCCGAAGGGCCACGTCACGATAGACCGCCCCGCCGCGAGCACGCGGCGGGGTGCTCTGGCAGCCCCATCGGGCCGCCACTAGAGGAGAATCACATGAGTTGGGAACAATTCTACGCCCGGGCAACCGGGCAGGAGAAAGACGCCGTGCGCTACGCCCGCGGTGTTGAGTCGGGCTCGATCGCAAGCTCGAGCACCGATCTCAACACCTGCCTGGAAGGCGTCACGGTGATGGAGAAATACAAGCTCTTCCGCGATGCCGACGAGGCCGAAGAAATGCGTGCCAATCTGCGCAAGTGCTTCGAGAGCAGCGAAGAGGAATAGGTGCCACGGGCCGCGAGGCCCGTGCTACCTGCCGGCGCACTTCGCGCCGGTACTAGAGGAGAATCACATGCCACAGGAAAACCTTGCACCAAAGGAAAACAGCAAGCGGCTGATTGGCCGCAAGATTGTGAAGGTTACGCAGGTCGAACCGCGCATCGGCGAGCGTTGCTACAACGCCAGCCGCATGAACCCCGCGTTCCGGATCTGGCTCGACGACGGCACGGTGCTCGTGCCCATGGCGGACGCCGAGGGCAACGGCCCCGGCGTCATCCAGATTGAAGACCAGAGCCAGGACGTCGATCTGCTGTGGACCAACGAAATCAGCAAATAGCAATGTTGCAGGCGACCCTGCCCGCACGACGCTCGCAAATCGCCTGCAGCAGTGCTGCCGCTCCCTTCGGAGCGGTATCTGAGGGATGGAGAGATTGAGAGGTCGAGAGATGGAAATTGCCATCTCTCCAACGCTCCAACACTCCATCTCTCGCCTTAGGAGTACCCATGTTCAAGTTGCTTGCAGCAATGTTCCGCAACATCGTGGCCAAACCGGCCCCGACCCAGACGAAGTGGCGCAAGGAGCGCAATCTCCCCGCCAAATCGCTGGACCTGTTCACGCAGACCGTGCTCTTCGATACCGAAGGCGTGGTCACCACCGATGGCAGCATGCTTCTGCAGACGCCCTATCTCGAAGCGCCGCCCAAAGCCTTGCTTGGCAAGGCCTTTGACGCGCGCGACGCGAAGGCTCTGCTCAAGGCGCTGCCCAAAGGAAAGATGCGTGAGCTGCCGGTTGAAGCCACCTACGTGGCGGACGACAACAAGCTCACCTTCAAGGCCGCCAACGGCCAGAAGCTTGAGGCCAAAGCTGTCGAGGGCCGCCCGGCCAACTGGCCGAAGTGGCAAGACAAGATCCCGAAACACAGCGACTACAACGAAGTCGCCCTGGACGGGAAGCGCCTCAAGAAGCTGGTCAGCGATGCCGTGGCGCAGGACAGCGCGCTGGGCAAAGCGAAGAACGGCAAGGGCTACACGCCCAAGGTCGTGCTGCGCGTGAGCAAAAACGCCGAACACCCGCTCGAGATTCATACCGAGCAGAAGGTGAACGGCCTGCTCATGCCCATCATCGACAAAGTGCCGCACCCGCGGCCCACGAAGGCCAGGCAAGAGCCTGCGAAGGTGTAGTTGAAAAGGGGTCTGGATCCGCGCTGTTTGCGGTGCCTGACCCCCTTTTCTACTGCCGGCGGATTTCCCGCCGGTGTCAGAGCCCGGAGCGTGAGCGACGGGTCCCTTTTGGAGCAGCACATGACCAAAATGCCGAGAGGCAAAACGCTGTGGCGCGTTGTTGAATCGCGCTGCCATGACGCGCGCAAAACGAAGACGCTGGCCGTTGGCATCGAGAACGATGACTTCGGCCATGCCTACATCGTGCTCAAGGTGCCGAAAACCCGCACCGTGCGCCGCATCATGGTGGACACCCTTCACGACATGATCGTGAAGGCCGACGCGCGCAGATAGCAAGCAGGCCGGAAGCCCGCATGACGCTCGCCGATTTATCGGCCCGCACGACGCCCGCTTCCGGCCTGTCTGCTGCCCGCCTATTTCGGGCGGGCGACAAAGGATCATCACATGACCACCGCAACACAGAAAAAGGCCAGCATCCCCGAAATCATCCGCGCGATTTTGAGCGAGATGGAGCAGGACGGGCACGTGCTCAAGCCCTACCGGCATCAGCTTGAACGCAAAACCTACGAGGATCTCAACAAGGTGCTCGTGGCGCTTGGCGGCAAGTGGAAGCGCGGCACGGGCCACGTGTTTGCCTGCTCGGCCGACGAGCTGGCGGACAAGCTGGACGCCGCCATCGAAAGCGGCGAGTACGAATGCCCGCGCGGCCACGAGTATTTCCCCACGCCGCCCAGGCTTTCCGCACAGCTCATCAAAGAAGCCGAAATCGGCCCGCAGATGAGCGTGCTGGAACCGAGTGCCGGTGACGGCGCGCTGTTGCGCGCGCTGTTCGAGCGGCTGAAGTTCGAAACCGACGTGAATATGCGTTTGCGCGTGATTGAGCTGATGCCTGAAAACCAGGCCAAGCTCAAGGCCGCGAACATCCCCGTTCACGGCACGGATTTCGAGACGCACGTGTTCAACGAGAAGTTCGACCGCGTCATCATGAACCCGCCGTTTCGGCGCTCCATGGTGCACATCCTCAAGGCCTACAGCCTGCTCGAGGATGGCGGCCGTCTCGTCTCGATC
Source organism: Planctomycetota bacterium (assembly GCA_020845475.1). Taxonomy (GTDB): domain Bacteria; phylum Planctomycetota; class UBA8742; order UBA2392; family UBA2392; genus UBA2392. The sequence continues at coordinate 2,646 of JADLFN010000057.1, read as the reverse complement.
GCGCCCGCCGGCGTCACTTTCCGGCAGGACCGCGACTACAAGATGGTGCGCATGCTGGCTGAGGAGTCCGGCTGGATCGAGGAGCTGCCGGAAGGCAGCTTCAAAGCATCCGGCACCATGGTCAACACGGTCATGCTGTGCATCGAGAAGTAGCGTAGTTCAACCGTCAAGCACCGCTTGACGGTTGAACTGCCGCCCCCTTCGGGGCGGGTTGGTTTCAAGACAGGAGACCCCAATGGGTCAATACTATCTCGTTGTAAACGTTGACAAGGGCGAGTTCCTTCACCCGCACAAGCTGGGTGACGGGCTCAAGCTGATGGAGTTCGGCAACTCGGGCGACGGCACCATGCTCGCGCTCGCGTTGTTGCTGGCTGACGGCTGCGGCCGCGGCGGCGGCGATTATCACGCGAAGAAGGACGCAACGCCCGACACTTCGCTGATCGGCCGCTGGAAAGGCGACCGCATCGTGATCGCCGGCGACTACGCCGACCCCGGCTTCATTCCCAAACCCGAAGAGTGGACGAAAGAGCAGCGCGACACACTGAAAGCAAATTTCAGCGATGGCGTTGACCTCAGCAAAGAAGTCAACCTCTACGCCTGGGCTTCGGATTTCTTCACCGACATCTCGCTCAAAATGCGCGAGCTGCTGGAGGCCGAGGCCTACACGGAAGTGCGGGAACGCTGGGACATCGACCGCAAAGCCGCATGATAGTTCAACCGTCAAGCACCGCTTGACGGTTGAACTGCCCGCGCACTTCGCGCGGGTTTTCTTTTGGAGACATCCATGGACGACATGGACAAGAAGCTTCACGAGTTTCTCGATGGGCCGCCCGTGACCAAGGGCAGCGATATCGGCCTGCCGGCCGATCACCCCATGGCCGGCGCCGATGTGCTGAGCCAATACACGGATAACGACGCGATCGAGGATGGTTTTCTCGTGGACATCACACCGGAAGTGAACGAGATGGCGCGCTCGCGCATCAAGCGCTGGCTGATCTCGCGTGCGTTGTTTGAAGCCGCCCTTGCGCCCAACGCCGAGAAAATCGGCGAGCGCGACGGCGAGCCCATTTTAGACGTGCGCCCGAACATCAAGCGCCTCATTGAAGCTTGGCGCGCCGCCGTGGAACAGGCAGGCCCCGAGGAGAACGAGTATTGGTGGTTCGACTTCGGGCTTGCAGAGCAGGTGAAAGCCTGCCACGACGGCCACGGCCGAGTCACGTTCTGCTTCCCCAGTGATGATTAGGAACGCGGGCAACCTGTAAGCCACGCTTACACGTTGCCCGATGTCCTGGCCGCCCTTTCGGGCGGCTTTGCCCGACGTAGCAGGCTTTGTGGCCTGCGAAGTCGGGTAACAGCAGGAGAAACACATGGAAAACAACACCTGGGAGCGATTTCAGAACGCGATCAAGGCCGACAACCCCGAGGAAGCCTTGCGCATCCTCGAGAGCGAAGGGCACCTCATGCCGGAGCGCAAAGCCGAGGCTGAGGAGATCGTGAAGAAGCACAAGAAGCGCAAGGTCAAAATCGATCAGCAGGCGCTGATGGATGCGGCCATGCGCGACGATTGCTCCGGGTTCTGCCTGGCCTGCGGTGCCGAAAACTACGGCATCGAGGCCGACGGAACCAAAGGCGAATGCGAGGAGTGCGGCGAGCGCAAAGTTGTAGGCGCCGCCCGCCTGCTCGGCATCGTCTGATAGCAGCCGCGCCGCACTGCACCCCGCCTTCACAGGCGGGGCTGTGGCGCGGCTGCTGCCCGCCCACTTCGGGCGGGTTGGCATCAAACATGGAGAAACACCATGAGTAAGTTTTCTGTCCGCGTGCATGACCCCAAGGGCTTCGCGCGGGCCTTCAAACTGTGCGCCGGCATCGCGCATGCGAAATCGCGCCACGGAACCAACCCGATCTGCTCGATCGTGTTGCTGACCGTGAGCGGCTTCAAGGCGACGATGCAGGCCACAGACCTGAGCCAGTACCTGACCATCGACATCGGCCTTGCCACGCAGGGCCTGACGCTCGATGGTGAAGGCTGCCTGACCCTTCCGAACGACTGGAAGGCGCCCAAGGAGCCCTTCACGCTCGAATCCGAGCCGTCAGAGACCGGCCCCATGGTCACGCTGAAGTATGGCGCCGTGACCCAGGACATTCCGCAGCCGCACAAAGTGCCCGATGAATACCCGAAGTTCCCGCTGGCCAATGCCGACGTGAAGTTCGAGATCCCGGGCGCCGAGCTGGCGCACCACTTCTCGAAGCTGAGCGATTACTGCCAGATCGAGAAGGGGCGCTACGCGCTCAACGGACTGTTCTGGGAATTCGGCGGCGAAGTCAACCAGCCGCTGGTCAACGAAAAGGACAGCTACAGCGTCCAGCTCGTGGCCACGGACGGCAAACACCTCGCCGCGCACGCGCTGAGCGTGAGCACGAAGAAGGCCCCGCGCTGGCAAAGCATCTTGCACTTCACGCACGCCCAGAACCTGTCCGGCATCATCAAGACGCTGGACAGCGCCGAAGAACCGAACATTGAAGTGGCTTTCCCGCCCGAGGTCGAAACGACCAACGACAAAGGTGAAATCACCGAAGTCACGCCGCGCGAAAGCTGCATGTTCTTTGGCAACCGGAAATGGAACCTTGCCACGCGGTTGGTGGAAG
>JADLFN010000056.1 GCA_020845475.1 Planctomycetota bacterium | reverse complement strand
TCAGCTCACGCCCGAGGAGAAGGCACAGGCCAAGGCTCAGCACGAAGAAGCCATGCGCGAGTACGAAAAGAAACTCGCCGCCTGGCGCATCGAGCTTGAGCAGTGGCGCATCAGCAAGCGCATGCGCGTGACCGATGATGATGGTTGTCTCGAGGAGCAGAAGGCCGGAGAATTCTTCCCGCGCCCTGCCCACGAGCCGGCCATCGGCTTCACGCTTGCGCCGGCACCGACGCTGGAGCAATTGAAGGAACAGGCCCTCACCGCCAACGTGGTTGAGAAGCCCAAGGCCCCTTCGAAAGGGCCCAGGGCAGGCAAGGCGAAGGCTCCGGTTGCACCCGCCCCTGTGGCCAGCCCTGTGCCGGGCGAACAGGCGGCACCCGCGCCGCTTTCGCAGCCGACCGGTGTGTACTCAGAAGAGGAGCACATCGAAACGGCGGCGGAGCTCGGCTACGGGCTCGACAAGAACCAGATGACGTTCGGCTTTTAGGAATCAGGAACCAGCAAACCCAAAGGGGGCGCGCGGCCAAAAGCCGCGCGCCCCCTTTTTTCGTTTAATGCCGCGCAATCCAAGCCATCGACAACAACCCTTAATCAACCTTTGTAAACGCGGCGGAACCGCTCTAAATCAAGGCTGTCAATCTATTGCATTGATAAAGGTTGATGTTTGTTTAGCGCGCTTTGGCGAGGAGTGGCATACGCGGAAACAATCGGTCGCGCCTGCCAGTCACGTTACTACTGGCTGTTGTTGATCCAAGTGAACATGGATCATCGGAGTAGGGTTGGGTGTTGCTTGCGGATGCTACGCCGCAGGCGACGTTCCGTCAGGCTTGGGCTGCCCAGACGAAGAGGGGTCTTGGATGTGCGCAGGCCCGGTGGCGAACATCTTGAGTACACTTGCTACCTGCTCCCCGGCCTCCTCGTTTTCTGATTGCACAGGCGCAGCCTCACTTGCCATTGGCGAGGTACTTACAGGGGTGTTGAGCAGTGAGCTGACGGCGGCGACTCCGAGGTGGGCTTGGCACGCGGCGCTCATTATTGCGGCGTCGCCGGCTCCCCTAAACTTATCTTGAAGGCCAATCAGGGTGACCACTACATCCACATCGGCCGGCATGACAACACTGGTACCGGAGACCATTTCTTCGAGGGTCCTAATTGGATCGTCGATCAAACCGCCGGAATCGTGCTCGACGAGCAGACCTGCAATACAGCCAACGAGATACTCCCTCCGCACGCGCAGTTTCATGAGCGCGGTACACACCGCGGTGGGCGGAATCCCTTTCTTGAAAGCCGCAAGTGTGAAGAAGCGCGTGATTAAACCGTAAACGACTTCGTCGGGAATAGAGCCTGAAGTAGCCGGACGGTCCGCGCTAGGACTGTTGGGCGGCTTGTCAGCACGCTTCTCGTGCTCACGGTTGCTCTGCAGCTCGACGCGCGCTTGGCCATCGCTTCCGCCAACGATTTCTTGAATCCTTGGTCCGGCACGAACACCAGCGGCTCCGGTTTCGACGGACTCTTGCCCCCGCCAACGATGTATCAGATTGTGCAGGGCTTGCATGGAAAATGGCTCGCCTAGGTACTTCATGAGGGACTTGCGCGAGACATATCCGCCGCCAATCGCGCCCGAACGTCGCGCTGCCACCCATTGTTCAGCAAGGTAAACAAATGCCGTTGGTGTGACAGGGGACCGCGACTCGGCGCACGCCAGCTCGGTGATCGCCGCCTTCTGTTGGTCTGAGAGCACTGTCTCCACTCCTCTAATCAATTGTCGATCGAAACCCGCACCGCTTCAGCGCGCTTGTTTCCCGGAAGGCTACGCAAGCATCCACACCGCCACATCGCGACGGTGGACACGCCAACGGCCACGGTTTTTGTGTGCCTTGAGGCGTCCGGACTGCGCGTCGGCCCATGCGGTCTGGTAGTGCCGCCGAGCAAAACTGGCTGCTTCGTGCAGTGTGAGGTAGAGCGGCGCGCCCTCAGATGCGAGCTCGCGCTCCAAACGGTCAATGGGGTTTTGGTTCGGCTCTGCGCCGGATTCGATAGGCATGGAGATGCTCCTGGTTGGCACAAGAAAACACGGCACGCAAATGAGCGGGATCTTCGTCCGCGGCGTGCAGGCCAAATCAGGAGCTAGGCATTCGCCCGAAGCCGGGCGTTGCGCATCTGGGAAAGGATTTGAAGTTCGTGTGGCGGTGCGTTGCAAAAAAAACCAACGGCATGCGCGGCGACTGTGGTGGAAACGGTCTCTGTCGTCTTAATCAGATCTAACATCGCGCAGGTTAGCTGCGCCATGAGGCGCGTCAGTTGCATGATGTCGCGGGCCACGATTGCCGTCAGTTCAAGCGCAGTATCAAGTATCGTCCGTGTGGCAAGCGCATGCGCACACTCAACCCCATCATCGACATCGTTGCTGGGCGAACCAGCGGTCATGTCTGTCCCGACGGCTGGCGCCGTGTACAACTCCAACGCTAGCCCTTCCACGACATGCTTCGGCTGGTCCAACGAGTCAGCCATGGCCGCGTGAGCCCGTTCAAGGCTGGCGCAGTGCCCTTCATAAAACCTAAACCGCTCTACCAGCTCGCGGATTTGAAGTTGTTCTAGGCCACGGCACACGACGTTGCTCCAACAGTTCAGCGATGCGCTCTAGGGTATCGCCTCACTCAGGTCCGTCAGGAAAAAGTGGAAAACTATTTTTTGCGCGAGCGACTGTTCAGTGGAACTCAGTCGAGTTCACGGCAAATTCGCAAATTGAAGGTGTTACCTAAGGTGTTACCTTGCCTCTTTTGAACCGTTGTTCAAAAGAGGCAAGGTCCTTGGAAGCCTTGATTCAGGCGGGTTTGAAGATGGTAGGCCGTATAGGACTCGAACCTATGACCTCTACCGTGTCAAGGTAGCGCTCTAGCCAACTGAGCTAACGGCCCATGGGTGTGCGAAAGTAGCAGCGCTTGGCTATCCGTCAACATGGCGCGCAGGCATTGCTTGAAAATGCCTAGCCGAAGCGTTCCTCAATTCGCCTGACTCGCTTCATGATGTCGCGGTTCCTTGTTGTATCGGGAAAGCGCTTGAACAGCTCCTGACATTTGTCCATGGCGACATCCCAATTGCCGTCGTCGCAGGCCTTGTCGATGGCCGCGAGTTCTTTGTCGATGATGGCGTCGCGCTTTGTGGCATCCTGCAAATCCTTGCGGATCTGGTCGTAGAGCTCCCGCGCGGGCTTGAAACTCGGGGTGTCGCTATAGTCCTTGATCACGTTTTCGAGCATGGTCAGGGCCAGGAGCACATGGCCTTGTTCGTGGTACTTCTGGGCATTGCGCAGGAAACTCTCGGCCGTGATGTTGGCCTTGGCCGCCTCTTCAGGCGGACGGGTCGGTTGAACTGCAACCCGCCACTCTTCAAGTTCTCGCGCAAGTTTGTCCAGCGCCGAAACCTCGGTATCACCCGGGAACTGGTTCTGGAACTTGCCGATGCTGCGCTGCGCTTTCTCGATGGCCAGAAGTGTTCGCACATCCTTGGCCACGGAATAATCGGCCAGCGCCTCAGTGTGCAGGTCGTCGCGCAACTGCTTCAGTCTTTTCACACGCTCGCCGGCGGTGGTCGCGAGCGGCAGCGTCTTGGGCGCATGAGCAATGATGTACTCGTATCTCACCAACGCAGCGCTGTTGAGCTGACGCTGCTCAAACTCCGAGGCTTCAATCATGAGCCGCGCAAACAGGCGTGCGTTGGAAACGCAGTGCGGATAGACAGCGCACTCCAACTCGCCGCGCCGGGCATCGCTGGCGCTTCGCACGGTCACGCGCAGTACGCCCTTCTTCTCGCGATCAAACCAAGCCACCACGCCACGCGGGAAAGACACGCACAGTCCGGCTTCCTCAAGGGCAATTTCCGTCACCGTTGAGTAGGGAAAGCTGTGAAACTCGGCAAGACTCATTGTCAGGGGCGTGCCGCGCAAATCGGCTACTGTCACTCGCGCCGTATCAGGGAGTGGAAACACGAGCTCCATGGCAAGCGAAACCGCCTGAACGTTGCGCAGGGAGTACTTGATCATCAGACCGGGCTCGGCGATGTAATCGACCGCACAGGGTTCGGCATGAAGGTCAAGCGTGGCGATCCCGCCCTGCGACGGCAGGGCGGCCTGGAACACGACATCGCTTTTGTCGCGCGCGCCAATCGACCAGAAACCATTCTCCGACAACTGGCGGTCGCCCTGGGTCAGTATGCGCGGGGCAAAGCGCAGGCTTTGCCCTGCCGCCGTGCCCAGCACAGTTTCGCCAGGCCTTGACGCGTCAAGTTTGAGCGTGAAATCGCCGCTTTGCCCGTTCTCCAGACCCGGCTTCACGCCAGCCTGCGCGGCCTTGGCCAGTTGCACCCGATCGATCCAGAGCCGCGAGTAACTGCCGCTGATCAGGATCACAATCGTCGCCGGCTGCGATGGCGATTCAAGAACGTAGCCCGTTGCGCGCACCTCCGTCCAGGCGGTCGAAGACACGTCCTTCAGCGGAAGCGCAACCAGCGTCTGCTGCACACCTTTGGATTCAAGCGCGCACGCTACACACGCTGACGATACTCCTTCGCCTCGCGCCATCATCGAGAACTGCACCACACCCGAAAGCTCAAGCGTGCGCGGCTTGTCGGCCGTCAGGATGAGCAGGCCCGCACCGCCCAATTGCGTCTGCTTGATGGCCAGCGAACGTTCACCGTCACCGGGGTTGTCGCCATCGGAGGTCAGCTCGATTTTGCCCCCCGGCGGAGCCTCAAAACGGGCCGTCCAGCCTGCGGGGTTGCCGCGCGCGTCAACTTCTCCCTCGAATGAAAGCGGCGAGTCTTCCAGCGCCGCCTGGATCGGCGCTTTGGACGCCTGTTCCGGCGGCTTGGCAAAGTACTGCGCTGCGGCGTAACCGGCTGACAGCAATGCCCCGGCCACCAGCAATGCAATAACGACGTTCAGGCCCCAGGCGCCCGCCAGATTGTCTTCGGGTTCCGAAACCGGCTGGAACGTGCCCCGATCTGACGCACCTGCGGCCGAAGATGCCACCGCAGGCGCCGCCATAGAAACGGGAGACGGAGCACCGGGTGCTGCCTTTGGAGCATCGAGGGCCGGGGCCGATTCAGCAGGCGCGGGTTCGCCCAATGGGTCGATGAAGAACAGCTTTGCAACTTTGCCCAGAACCACATTTTCGCCGTTGCGCAATTCGCACTCGCGCACTTCCTTGCCGCCCACCGTGGTTCCGTTACTTGAATCCAGGTCGCGGAGCACGCATTTGCGACCGCTGCGAATGACCTCAACATGAACGCCGGAAACGCCCTTGTTGTCAATCTGAAGGGAGTTGTCGGCCTTGCGCCCGACCGTGATGCGGTCGCGTATCAACACCACGATGGGCGCTGCGTTTGGATCCGGCTGATACAGGAAGCGAGGCAACTGGTTCTCGGGTTCCGGCGGCGGTTTGGGCGCCTCGCCCTCGAACTTCATTTCTGTCGCGCCAACCTTGACAACATCGCCGGGGCTGAGCGCCACTATGCCGGCGATCTTCTTGCCGTTGAGCAACGTGCCGTTGGCGCTTTGCAGATCCTCCACGCACCATTTCCCTTCCCGGAAAATGAACTGCGCATGCACGCGGCTGGCGGACTTGTCGGGTAGGCGGTGATCCGCAGCGTCGCCGCGCCCGAAAGAAACGGGCTTATCGACTAGCGGCACCTTCGTGGTCTGGCCTTCGAATGTATAGACAAGCTGATTCACGGATGATGAGTGTAACCGGAAATCGCCTGCTTGGCGAGTTGCGGCTATTGCTTCAATTTCCGCCCTACGCGGTCTTCCACACTGTCGATTTTGCCCTTGAGGCGGCCATCCTTGCCTTCACGAGCGTCTATCTTGACTGAGCATGAAATTCGCTTGCAGTCCTTGCGCATGGCCACGTAGCAGGCCTTGACCACGGCCATGACCTGATCCCACTCGCCCTCGAGCACAGTGCCCATGGGGTTCAGGCGGTAAGGAATGCCCGAGCGATCAATGATGTCCAGCGACCGCGCCACATAAGCGCCCACACTTTCGCCCTTGTCGAGCGGAGACATGGAGAATTCAAGAAGTACCGACATGTGTTTGTCCTTTGGAGAACCCGTATTGATTTTCGACTGCCAATCTTCGAATGTCGATTGAAACGTTCTGTAATCGACAATCGTCAATCCAGAATCGACAATCCCGCTCATGCCCGAAGCCCAGACACCTGAAGCCCCCACCGCCATACGCAACGTCGTCATTGGCACCGCCGGCCACATTGACCATGGCAAGAGCACGCTCGTGCAATCGCTGACGGGCAAGAACCCCACGCGCCTCGCCGAAGAGCTCGAGCGCGGCATGACCATCGACCTCGGCTTTTCCAACTTCGTGTTCGAGGGCAAGTACCGCATCGGCATGATTGACGTGCCGGGCCACGAAGCGTTCGTGAAAAACATGATCGCCGGTGCCACGGGCATTGACATCGTATTGCTCGTGGTCGCCGCCGACGACGGCGTGATGCCGCAAACGCGCGAGCACATTGAAATTCTCAGCCTGCTTGGGCTCAAGCATGGCGTGATTGCGCTTAACAAGTGCGATCTTGTTGATGCCGACACGCTCGAAATCGCTACGCAGGATGCGCTGGATGCCGTGAAGGGCACGTTTCTTGAGAACGCGCCGGTAGTCCCGGTCAGCGCCTTGACACGTCAAGGCCTCGACAAACTCTGGGCCGAATTGGGCAAGGCGATCGACCAGACCACACCCAAGGACACGGCCGGCCCCTTCCGAATGCCAGTGCAGCGCGTGTTCTCGGCCAAGGGCCAGGGTGCGGTGCTGACCGGCATCCCCGTCAGCGGCCACGTGAAACTCGGCGACGTTGTTGCCGTGCTGCCGGGCGAACAAAAGGGCAAAGTGCGCGGCATCCAGGCCTACCACACCACCATTGAAGAAGCGCGCGCGGGCCATAGCACGGCGTTGAACCTGGGCAGCATCGACCACGACAAATGCCACCGCGGCGACACCGTGGCCGAGCCGGGCATCTTCGAGCCCAGCCGCTTTTTCAGCCTTGAGTTGGCGCTGCTGCCTTCCGTGCCGCGCCCGCTGAAGCACCGGGCCGAAGTGAAATTCCACGTGGGCACGAGCGAACTCTTCGGACACGTTTTTTTCCTCGACCGGCCAACGCTGAATCCGGGCGAGCGCTGCCTGTGTGAAGTCATGCTTGAAGCGCCGGTCGTGGCTGGCGCGGGCGACCATTTCATCCTGCGCCTGCCTTCGCCGGCCATCACCCTGGGCGGCGGGCGCGTGATTCACCGCGAGGCCGACCAACTCGCGCGAACGCCCGAAGCGCTGGCTCGCCTCGAGCAATGGCATGGCGCCATCGAGTCACCGTTGAAGCGCGTTGCGCTCGCTGTGGCAGAAGCCGGGCCCGAAGGGCTCGACCGCGGGCACCTTGTGCAGGTGGTCGAGGTCAGTGAAGCCGCGCTTGAGCCGCTGCTGGCGCAGGCGGTTTTGGGCGGCGAAGTAGAGGCCTCTGGCCGCCACCTGGTGCACAGGCAGGCGCGCGCCAACGCGCTTGGAAAGCTCGTGGCGCTGCTGGCGCAATTCCACGACAAGAACAAAGCCGCGCTGGGCTTGAAGACGGCCAGCGTACAGGCGCAGATGGGGCTGGGCGGCGGCGCGTTCACCGCCCTGATCAGCGCGGCTGTGGCCGAAGGAAAAGTCGAGCAGCGCGGGGAGTTGCTGGGCTTGCCAGGGCGCGGCGGCGTGCTGAGTGCATCGGAGAAAGCGATTGTGGAAACGATCGCCAAGCAACTTGAGGACTCCATGCTCAACCCGCCCACGCTCAATGAGCTGGCCAAGGCAGCGGGCCAAAACGAGGCGGCCACACAAACGGCCGTGGACTATCTGGTGGGAAGCGGCCGCGCGAAGGTGCTGCACGAAGGCGTGCTGTTCTCAACGAAGGCGCTGGAGTTCGCCGAGAAGTCGATTCGCGACTTCTTGAAGGGCAAAGGCGAAGCCGCGGCCAAGGATTTCAAGGAAGTGCTGCCGACTTCGCGCAAGTTCCTGATCCCGCTGCTGGAGTACATGGACGCACAAGGCGTCACGCGCAACGTAAAGGGCGTGCGGACGTTGAAGTAGGTCGCGGTCAGTCCCCCACCCACCTCCACGCAAGCACTTTGCCGTCGGGTGCAATCAAGACGTAGTCTGATTCAGCATCAAGAACTCCGCACATCCCTGAGGTGTAAAGCGTGCTTATCTTAATCACTTCCGCGATAGACGAGGCACTGATGTCGTGCACGGATTTCATCCCGGCATGAGTGTGAAATCGGGCCTTGGGGTTTTCATGTCGCAGTGTACGCAACCAATCCGAGCAAGCCTTGTCACTCAGTTTGGTTTGCTCCAGTTCGGCGATGTATCGGTCGGACGTGACTGCGCGTAGCCGTTCAAGCAATTCCACGCGAGTGCTTGGCATGCTTGAAGTGATCTCGTGCCACTCCTTCCTTCTCAGCATTTCGCTGTCACGGCGCGATCTGTCCATCGCTGGCAAGCCACATTGGACAAACCACAACGTGAAAACCGCGGCGAGTGCCACCACAAGGCAACCACCAACGCCAACCATCAGTCGCTTGCCCTGGTCAGGCGTTTTGGGTTGGTGATTCCACTCGGGAACTCCAGCCACGTTGATTCCCCTTTTCGTTGGTCATCGCGCCTTGTATCCGCTCAAGGCCGGGCGGGCTCACCCCCGACACGCCACGGCCCAAATGGACCTTCGCCAAACGGCATTCGAAGTAACCCAGGCGTGCTCGCCATATATGCCTGAAGCTCGTCTGTATCCAGCGAGTTCATCCGGCTCTCCAGTTCCGAGCAGGCCGTTTGTTCTTCCTCCAACTCGCGCACGACTCTATCACGCTCCTCGCCCGCAGCCCCTTTTCGATCCAATCTCTTCAATTCGCTTTCAAGGTAGCGCTGGTTCTCGATGCTCTGGCGAATGGCCCGCCGCAATTCCTTGAATTCCTGTGCTTGCTGGGCCAGGCGCCGCCCTCGTTCACGCAGTTCGTCCGCCCAAACCTCGCGTAGGCGCTTCCGTTCTTCGGGCGTGAGTGGATCGGGCTTGCGTTCAGTTGGCGGTGCTGGCACCAAAGTGCCCCCGCTCGAATTCGACTGTCCATTTCTGTCGGCTTGGCTTTCAGGCGTCGATTTCGCTTGATTCTCGGTTGGCGTCGCGTCGTGTGCTCTTGCGCCCGCTCCACAGGAACTCCTAGCGACATCCGGTTCGACGGGTTCGGCGCACCCAAGCAATAGCAGCGACACAATGAAGACGACTTGTAGACCAAAAGAAGTTCTCATTGCTCTACTAAACGACACTGCCGGATTAACGTTCATCAGGACTTGTGAACCAGTCTCCGACTTTCACGGCGAGAGGAAGCATCGCGCGTTCGCCCTAGCGGAAGATTCTCTACGCGGGCCGGGAGGCCCGTGCTACTTGCCTTCTTCTTTAATCACCGCGCCCAGCACGCGCTCCAGCCGCTTGGGCTCGTGGCGCAGGGCAATCGTTTTGCCGCGGTTCACATACACCAGCCCCGGCTTTGCGCCTGAGGGTTTCTTTACGTCCTTGATCGCCGCCACGTGCACGTTGGCGCGGCTGGCGCCTTTCTGCTTGCTGTAATAGACCGCCAGTTCGCAGGCGTCGAGCAGGGCGTCCGGCGGCGGGTCTTTGCGGCCGTTGAGCCTCAGAACAACGTGACTGCCCGGCCAGCCTTCGAGGTGGAAAAACAGGTCTGTGCCGTCGGCCAGTTTCGTCGTCAGGTAATCGTTGCCCTCGTCGCTCTTGCCCACCCACACTTCGAGCCCTTCCGCCGTGGCATAGCGGCGCGGCTTGAGCTTGCCTGGTACTTCCTTCTTCTTGGGTTTGCTTTTGGGCGGCTTGGTGATGCGCCGCGACTCCGGGTAATACTTCTGCAGCATGCTCTTGATCGCGCCACGCTGCGCGAATTCGCGGATCATAGCCGCGTCAAGGAAACCGCTGGCGTTGAGCTGCTCGAACTCACTCAAGAGTCTGTGCACGTCGGCCAGCGTGCTGCGCACGACCTCAATCTGCTGGCCGAGCATGTTCGCGCCGGTCAGGCCCTTGTGGTACTTCTTGAAAAACACTTTCAGGTTATCAGCCGCGCTGAGTGCCGGGTTCAGCGGGATATGCAGCTCGGCGCCGGTTTCGTAATCCTCGGCGACGACTTCGTTGTCGCCGGGCTTGATCTTGTGCATCACGCTCTTGAGCAGCTCGCCCTCTTTCTTCAGCGCGCGGGCATCCTCGGCGTCGTGGAGTTCTTTTTCGAGCTTGGCAATCTTGTGCTCAAGGAACTCGGAGCTACGGCGAAGAACGCTTTCAATTCGGCGCTTGAGCTCGGTGGTTTCGCTTTCGCCTTCAAGGCGGCGGTAGGTGTCGCCGATCTCTCGAAGCAACTCAGCATCCTCAGCTTCGGCCCAACGGTCCATGCCCTCATCAGGCGGTAACGACTCCGGGTTGGTCCAGGGCTTTCCAATCTGCAACTCGCGCCTAGTGTCTTCGAGGGCACGAATGGCGCCGCGCAGGACGCCGTTGCCATCCATGAAATAGCTGTTGCTGCGCGAGCCGAGAATGGAAAGCACGAGTTCGTATTCGTCGTCCTTGGTCTTGAAGCGCAGCGCGAGCAGGCGATCTTCGTGTTTGATGCTCGCGCCCATGAAGCGCGCGCGCTCAAGTTTCGTGCGCAGCAGCGAGCAAAACGAGGGCGGATTGGCCGGTGCCTTGGGCAGATCGTCAATCTCGCCCACGTGAGCCAACTCGCCCTTGCAGCACAGGCGCAGATGGCGCTTGACGCCATCCGACTTGTCTTCGTCGTAGCCGTAAAACGTGAAATAGAGGTTGGCGTCATCCGGCTGCACAATGCGCTGCACCTTCCAACCCGAAAGGTCAGAAAGCGCAACCGCCGCGTGCCGCAGCTCTGCAAGGCTCAGCATGAATTCCCCGCCCGTGGCGCGCCAGTTTTCCTAGCCGAGGGCATAAGGTCAATCGGGCACCTTACTTCTGGCATCGTGAACAATAGTGCGCCGATCGCGCACCCAGCACCACGCGCTTGATTCTTGCTCCGCACACCGGACATGGCCCGCCCTCGCGCGCATACACTTTGCGCTCATCCTGATAGCCACCGTCCTGGCCGCTTGGCCGAACATAGTCAGAGATTGAGCTGCCGCCGGTCTCTATGCTGCGCAGCATCACGCGCCTGCACGCATCCACGATGGCCCGGCATTGCTCAAGCGAAACGCGGCTTGCTGCGCGCGTGGGGCGAACTTGGGCAAGGAACAGGCCTTCATCGGCGTAAATATTGCCGATGCCCGCAATCACCTCCTGATTGAGCAGCAGCGACTTTATCGGGATGCGCCGCGAACGCGCGGCTTCAAATAACTCCTCACCCGTGGCATTGAGGGCATCCACGCCGAGCTTCTCCAGCCGCGCGTCCTTTTTGCCGCGGGCCAGCAAGAGCACTTTGCCGAACTTGCGCGTGTCGCGAAACATCAAGTCCGGCCCGCCGTCGGCGAATTCCAGCCGCAAGTGCGTATGTTTGTCCGGCTTGAAAGCCGCCAGAGCGTCAGGATCAAGTGTGCCGCGCTGATTGGCGCTGAGCAGGCGCGGGCTTTTTGTGCCTGCGGCGAAGAGCTGGCCGGTCATGCCGAGGTGCAGCACCAATGTGTTTCCGTTATCGAGCAGCACTTGCAGGTACTTGCCATGGCGCACGAGCTCGCGCGCCGTGCGCCCCGCCAGCCGCTTTATGAGCGTGCGTGGCGGCGTCAGAAAAAAGTAACTGGGCCTGGTAGTGTGAACGCGCGCGATGCGGCGCCCAACCAGCACGGGCAGAATCTCGCGGCGTGTGACCTCGACTTCAGGAAGTTCAGGCATTGGGCTTACATGCGCCGCACGCGCTCGGGGATATCGGCCACGTGCTCGAGCACTTTGGAGACGATGTCGTCGGGCTTGATGCCTTCGGCTTCGCCCTCGAAATTCAAAATCATGCGGTGGCGCAGCGCCGGGCGGGCGCAATCACGAATATCATCGGCGGCGACGTTGTAACGCCCCTTCATCAGCGCGATGATTTTGGCGCCGTTAATGATGGCCTGGCCTCCGCGGGGCGAACTGCCCACGCGCACGAATTGCTTGACCACGGGCGCACCTTCGGCGCTGGTCGGATGCGTGGCGAGTACGAGGCGCGCCACATACTCCAGCAAGTGCTGCGCAATGGGCACCTGGCGGGCAAGATTGCGCATCTCAACAATGCGCGCACCGTCCACCACAGGCTGCGCCCTTGAGGCGCCCGCGCCGGTGGTGCCGCCGAAAATGCTCGCCAACTCATTGACCGTGGGCGACTTGACGTCGAGCTTGAACATGAAACGGTCAAGCTGCGCCTCGGGCAGCGGGTAGGTGCCTTCCATTTCAATGGGGTTTTGCGTGGCGAGCACAAAGAACGGCTGCTCAAACACAAAACGCTGACCGGCAAATGTAACGCTGCCTTCCTGCATGGCCTCGAGCAGAGCGCTTTGCGTTTTGGGCGTGGCGCGGTTGATTTCGTCCGCGAGCACAATGTTTCCGAAAATCGGGCCTTTCTGGAATTCGAAGCGGCGGCGACCGGCCTCTTCGACCACGATATTCGTGCCGGTGATATCGGCGGGCATCAAATCCGGGGTGAACTGTATGCGCGAGAACTTGACGCTCACAGCATCGGCCATGGTGCGCACCAGCAGCGTCTTGCCCAGACCGGGAACACCCTCAAGCAGGATGTGGCCACCCGCGACAAAACCGACGAGCGTCTTCTCGATCACGTCCTGATGGCCGACAATCACCTTGGCAATTTCGTCGCGCAGCTTGATGAGCGTTGCCTGGAACTCTTTGGCCTGTTGTTCGATTTCCATGGTTCGTCCCTGTGTTGTGACCACGTTATATCCGTTGGCGGAAATCGGATATCGGCTTTCGGGCATCTGCGGTGCTCGCTCCGGTAAATCCGCTGTGGATGCGTTCCCGATTACCCTCCGTCCTAACGATTATTTCCGGCTTGAACGGTTCTTGACATTCTCTTTACTTCAATCGGGTATCAAGACCGCGCAAAGGAAGGCCCTGGCGCGGCCCGGAGGGCTCTTCCCGGCGTAGGAGAGCGCGCTGTGGGATACACAACGATGGAACGCCACTTCACCCGCGAGCTCGAATTGCTCAAGCGCGACATGTTGAATACCGGTGCCTTGGCGCTGGCCGCCATACGCAAGGCTGTTTCGGCCCTGACCAAGCGCGACCCGGAACTGGCGCAGCAGGTCATTGATGCCGACAGACCGCTTCATGACCGCGAACTGCGCGTGGAAGAAGAGTGCCTCAAGCTGCTTGCGCTATATCAGCCCGTCGCCAGTGACCTGCGCTTTGTCACCAGCGTCATCAAGATCAACAGCACGATCGAGCGTACCGGCGACGTTGCCGCCAACATCGCACGCCGCGTGAAGAACCTCGCCAAGCGGCCGCCATTGAACGTTGAACTCGATTACGAAACGATCGGCAAAAACGTCGTGGACATGCTGGACAAAGCCCTTCAGGCATTTGTCGAGCTTTCTGTAGATAAAGCGCAGGAAGTGCTGAGCATGGACACGTATGTCGATCAGGCCTACCGCAAGATGAACAAGAAACTGATCGAGTTCATCAAGTTTCACCCCGATCAGGTTGAAGACGCATTGCAGGCTATGAACCTGTGCCGCCACCTCGAACGCGCGGCTGACCGCGCCACCGACGTGGCCGAACAGGTGATCTACATCGTGACTGGAAGAATCCAGCACCAGACCAAAGACCGCGAAGAAAACGAAGGGACCAAGGCGTGACGACCCAGCCGCCAAAGAAACGCACAATCCTGATCATCGAGGATGAGTCCGACATCCTTGAAATCCTGAAATACAACCTATCCAAGAACGGCTTTGACGTCTGGATGGCCGAGAGCGGCGAAAAGGGCCTGGAGGCTGCGTCCGCCCGCCTTCCCGACCTGATCTTGCTGGATCTGATGCTGCCGCGCATGGATGGGCTTGAAGTATGCCGGCGCCTGCGCGGCCAAGAGCGCACCAAGGCCATCCCGATCATCATGCTGACTGCCAAGGGCACCGAGGCGGATATTGTGCTCGGCCTGACCCTGGGCGCTGACGACTACGTACCCAAGCCTTTCTCGCCCATTGAACTGCTCGCGCGCATCAAGGCCGTCCTACGTCGCAACGAACCGGGAAAAGCAGAAGCCGCGTCCGCTGAAGTACTCACATTGGGCGCAATTCACCTTGATGCCCAGCGCCACGAGGTGTCGGTAAACGGCGAAGCCCTGACGTTGACGCTCTCTGAGTTCAAGCTGCTGCGCCACTTGATGCAGCGCCGCGGGCGAGTGTTCACACGCGACCAGTTGCTGAACGCGGTGGTCGGGCCCGACGTATTCGTAACCGAGCGCAACATCGACGTGCACGTGGGCGCGCTGCGCCGCAAGCTCGGCGATGTGGGCAAACTGATCATCACGGTGCGCGGCGTTGGCTACCGCATGGAAGAAGAATGATCCGTGGCCATCGCGAGAGCGATGGGCGCTGATAGACTCCCCTTCATGCTACGTTCACGCCTGTTCTGGCGCATTTTTTCAATCAACACCGTGGCGGTGCTGATTTTCTTCGTTGCCTCTCTGGGCTACGTTGAACTTTCGCTCAAGGCTGCCATTCAGCCCGCTCAGCTTGAGTCGGTGCGCGTGGTGCTGCTCACAGCCAGCGGCGCCCTGCTGCTTGCCGGCATGGTCATCAGCTTCCTGACAGCACGCATGATCTCCGGGCCCGTCGAGGGCATGAGGCGTGCGGCGGAGGGAATTGCCCGCGGCGACTTCAAGGAACGGCTTGACGAACAAGGCGACTTCGCTGCGCTGGCCTCCGCCTTCAACGCCATGAGCGTGCAACTCCAAAACCGCGTAGAGGAAATCGAGGCCCGCACTCGCGAGCTTGCCAGCATCATGGAAAATGTTTCCGACGGGCTGCTTCTGGTGGACGCAGAAGGCAATGTCGCTCTGGTCAATCGCGCGGCTACGCGCCTGCTTGGGCAATCGGCCGCGCAACTTGAGGGCCGGCCGCTGTGGCAGAGCGTGCGTCACGCGGAAGTGGATGAACTGCTCAAGCAACTGCTGATCCTGAGCGAACCTGGCAGCGTGCGCATTGAACAGGGCGCGGGAGCAACCACCCAGACGCTTGAGATTGTGGCCACGCCGCTGTTTGAAGTCGCGGGCGGAGGCAAACTTGCAGTGCTGCTGGTGCGGGACCGGACGGAAGACAAGCGTCTGGACCAGATGCGTCGCGACTTCCTTGCTGACGTAAGCCACGAGCTGAAGACGCCCTTGACCAGCATCAAGGCCTATGTGGAGACCTTGATTGACGGCGCCGTGGATGACCCCACCGCGCGCGCGCCATTCCTTGAAAAAATCCATAGCAATGCGCAACGCCTGACCGCGCTCGTTTCAGACATTCTCGACATTTCACGCCTGGAAAGCAGCCCGCACGATGACGAACGCCAGCGTCAGGATTTGAACAAGCTCGTGGAGCGGGTTGTGGCGCAATTCCGTGATCGCGCCCAGAAGCGGAACGTCACACTTGAGTTCACGCGCGTCGAAGCAGCGGCCGATGCGTTCGTGAATGACCACGACATGAGCGAAGCCGTTGAGAACCTCATCGACAACGCCATCAAGTATTCAAGTGAAGGAAGCAAGGTCGCCGTGGCCGTAACACGTGAAGATGGTCAGCTCACGATCAGTGTCACCGACAGCGGCATCGGTATTCCCCAGGAATCTCTACATCGGGTATTTGAACGATTTTATCGCGTCGATCAGGCGCGCTCGCGCGCCCTGGGAGGCACAGGACTTGGTTTGAGCATCGTCAAGCACGTAGCCCTTCGCCATGGCGGCAAAGCCGAAGCCGAGAGCGAACTAGGCAAGGGCAGCACGTTCACCATCACCCTGCCAGCCGCCTAAGACAACGCTTGCTCGCAAAGTATCGCGTCAACACACAACCCCGGCGCGCGCGCTGGCTGAATCAACACGCGGGCGACGATATTTCGTTTTTTGCTTGTTTTTTGTAATTTGATGTTTTATGCTCTTTATGAGCGTGCAGCATCGCACGCGTGTCCGGGGTGGGCCCGGAACAAAACCAATGGAGTGAGCCATGCACTCTTACACGCGGGGTTTTACGTTGCTGGAATTGCTGATCGTCGTCTCGGTTGTTGGCGTGCTTTCCCTGGCCGCGGTTCCCCTGCTGGCCAGCAACACGCGCGATGCGCGTAGTTCCGAGGCGCGAGCCGCGCTTGGGGTCATGAAGGACCGTGGTCGTGCCGTGTACCAGCGCAACAAGACGGTGCCGCGCAACCTTAACGCCCTTGGAATCAAGACTTCGGAACTGAAAGGGACGTACTTCTCCCACACGAACTACTCGTGCCGGGGCTCGGCGACGGCCTGGACAGCAACGTGCACGCGAGTCTTCGACGACGGCCCCACATCTCTGACGATTACTTCCAATCTCAACAGCGGCAGCGCGCGCTTCAATCGCTGATGAACCACCCGTAATCCTTCGGTATTCCATTGCGGCAACCGCACCGGCACTTCCTGAAAGGCAAAGCCATGCCCGCCCCCCATCGCATTCTGCTGATTGACGACGACCCTGTTGTTCTGCGCTTGATGCAGTCCATCCTTGATGTTGAGTTTGAGGTGGACGCTGTGTCCGATCCTGGAATCGCGCTTGGATTGCTTGCGCGCAAGGTTTACGACTGCGTGCTGTCAGACTGGCTGATGGGCGCGCAAGACGGTTCAGCCATCCTTGATGCCGTGACCTCCATTCGCGCCGACTTGCGGCCCACTGTCATTGTATTGACAGCCGGCGACGCGATCACGATCGGTTCAGAGGCGCACCATCTGGGCGCTATGCGCGTCATCAAGAAGCCGATTGCCGCGCCTCTTGCGTTGGCATGTGTGCGCGAAGCGCTCTCGCGCCACGACCGCGGAACAAGCTATGCAGCCGCCCGCAGCGTATTGGAGCTTACGGCGCGCCAAACCACGCGGCTTCCGGCAGGCGCCGCCTACGGGCGTCGCTCGAAGAGCATTGCACGCACCAGGCTCCAGGACAAAACGCACGTGCTTCTTGTTGACGATTGTGAAAGCAGTTGCGCGATCCTCGCGTCTGTGCTCACGCAGCGCTACGCCGTGAGGATTGCCCACACGATGGGTGAAGCACAGAAGATTATCGGCGAGCAACGCCTGGATCTGGTGCTCTCCGAGTGGATGATCGGCCTGACGGATGCGTCAAGAATGATCTCTGCCCTGCGAGCGCGGCCTGGTTCGCGAATACCCGTCATCATCCAGACCTGGGACAAATCGGGCAAAACCCGTGACGCAGCCGAGGATGCCGGCGCATGGCTGACACTGACAAAGCCGGTTTCCATCGCCGAACTTGAAAAACAGATCCAATGCGCGTTGATGGCCCAATCCAGCCGGACCACCGCAAGCGCTACCTGAATTCGAACTTCTTGCTGTTCTCGAGCCGGAACTCGTCTCGGCCCTTGAGCCGGTAGGCGTCGATGATCGGGGTGAAATCATTCGATAGACAGCGCGCCGTGCGACCGCTGCCCTCCGTCTCGCCCGGCTCGTCATACTGGAAAAATAGGTAGCGCGCGCCAACGCCCACTTGGTTCACCGTGGCATCAACAACGACCCAGCGCCCGAGCCACACCTCTGACCACGCATGATAACCCCAGAACGCCTCGTCTTTCCCTGCAAGGTACACGGTGCCGCTGACGCAACGCGCGGGAAGCCCGGCCGCCCGAGCCAATGCCACGAACAATGCTGCGTGCTCCGTGCAATCGCCTTTCTTCTCGTCGTAGGCCTGGCGGGCAGTCGCGGTTCCCGAGTTGCCGCTTTTCTTGGCAAGATAGCGAAAGACGAACTTGCAAAGCGCCGTGGCCGCGTCGCGCGCATCCTTGCACTTTTTCACGACGTCGGCGGATTTCGCGGCCAGCACCTCATCCTCACTCTCGCACATGGGTGTCGCGGCGAGAAACTTCTTTGCGCTTTCATCGACTTTCTCAAGCGGAAAGGCGGGCGCCTTGAAATCTTCGGGCAGGCGCTGGGATTTGAGGCGCGCGGCATAACCGGTTTGCTTGCCCTTCTCCCAGCGTACGACGTCGTGGTAGCTGTTGCTGTCAAGCAATGGGGGAACGCCATCACCATCATCGACGGGGAACTTGAAGTGAATCTCCATTCGCTCGATCTGGGTGTCATCGCCGGGGATGACGGCATTGGCCTCCATGCTCGACTTGATTTCGGGCGGGCTCTCCACTTCAAAGGGCACGGGAATCTTGTCCACGCGCTCGGCTGAAATCATGGCCGAAGACCACACCCAGAGCGGAAGGCCGTTGTCATCTAGCAGCAGTTCAGTGCGCGCACCGCCCTGCACCACGCTGACCGAGGTGCCCTTGAGCGTCTCGCCGGTTTTCGCCTTGCGGGTGGCGACCTGACCCACGATCCATGTGCAAGGCACCAGCGCCTTATCGCTGCTGCTGAAAGCGTCAAAACTCAGGCGCTCCTGGGCCTTGAGTCGGCCCTCGGATTTCAGCTTGGCGAAAGCCTGCTGGTCATCCATGTAGTTCTTGCCATCGAGCGTGATTTCGAATTTCACCGGCTTGCCCTGGCCGCTGGCCTCGGTCACGCTGATCATGCCTTCCGAGTAAACGACTTCGGTTCGGGTCTTCTGGCCGCCGTCGCTGCGTTCGTTGACTTGCGACAGCGGCTTCCAGTCCGGCCCGTACACTTTGCTTGTGCTTTCCTTGATTTCAAAAGTGGTGCCGTCAAAACTGCGCTTGATCTTGATGTAGGTTTCGTCGGTGATCGTGTCGCGGTGCTCGCCGTCCACGGTTTCGGTTTTCCACGTTGATTCCTGGTAGCCAATACGCGCGTTTTTCCAATAAACCAGATAGGAGTAAGCGCGCATCTCGGGCTTGTGCTGCTGTTGCGCCGCAACAGGAACCGTAAGCCATAACAGAATCAGCACTGCTGCCGCGATCTTCATAGGCGCCCTTCGAGCAGGTTTCGACTCCACGAACACCCTGTGAAACTCCACCGATCATTCTAGCGGATTCTGATGACACCGCGCGTGTGCAGCGCGTTCTTATCGAAGGTCGTGAACAGCGCCGCATCCTGAAAGAACGTCAAGCCGTTGACATCATTGCGCATGTCACCGATGTACTTGTCGCCCTCAACACGGCAGGTTTCAAGCCACGACTTTTTGCGGCGTTCGTATTCCGCGGCGACCTTCGGGTCGCTCAGGTTCTTCTCGTTGTTCGGGTCGAGGCCGAGATTCTGGCAGATTTCGCGGCGCAGCGCGCCCGGGTCGCGTCCGTCAATCTGGTTGACGTTATACTTCGCGTCCCGGATGGTCTTGAGCAGCTTTGGGTCATCAATGAAACCGGCAAGACGGCTGAAATCAATGAACACCGTGGCGTTAGCCGTGCCGGGCATATCGCGCCACAAGGCCGAGGCGGCTTTGTAGAGCCCCGAATCGACGCGGCCCTTGCTTACAATTGACTTGCGCAACAGTTCACGGGAGTTCGTGATCAGCAGCCACTCTCCCACAACTCCGCACTTGGTTTGAAGCGTCAGGCGCGTGGCGTTGGAGTTTCGTTCATTCGCATCCTCACCGATGTAGTCGAAGGCGAAAATGCGCTGGCCCTCAAGTGTTTCTTCCTTAACAACGCGCGTGACCTTGCGCGGCGGGTCGCCGGGATTCTGGGGTTTGCGGCCCAGCATGTTGTCAAGGAAGCCGTTGAGCAGCTTGCCCGCTGCATCATCGGTCGGGTTCTTGACGCGAAACGCAAACACAAACGCGGGAAGCGGCACGCCCGAGATTTCCGTAACGTCGGGTTGATAGGCGCGCGGGGCAACGCCCATGACAACTTCCTCCGCCCCGATGGTTTGCAGCACGCGCGTGAAATCGCCGATGAAGGAAAGCCGCGCTGACTCGTCCAGCACTTCATTGTTGATGGTCTCAAGCGACTGCCGATAACTGACCTGTGAAACCAGATCCTCAGGGAAAAGCGAGAGCTGGCCCGGCAGTGCAGGCGGCAGAGCCCACGTCTTGCGCAGGTGCGAGTATTGCGGCTGGGCAAGGCGTTCTTCGTCAGCCAGCAAGTACTGGTCAAACAGGATCGAGGCGCTGTCCGAAAAATCGACACCGTAGTAAGCCGCGCAGAAAGGCCGGGTATCGAGGTCTTTTTCAATGATCCTGTTGATGGGGCCGAGCACATCGTAGTTGAGCTTGATCACGCTCGCGGGCAGCGCGTTGTACGCGTCCACGGGGCTGACCATTTGCCCGTTCTTGTCCACCGGTTTGAGCTGGGTGCGCAGGCGGTCCAGATCCATCCACAGTTTCAGGGAATGGCGCTTGGCTTCTTCTTTGTCCGGCAAGGCGCACGCATCCTTGAATCGCGCATTGGCGGACAGGCCTTTGAGCTCGCCGCGGTGCGCCAGGATGGTGGCGTTGACCAGCTTGGGGCTGTCTCCCACCACCAGCACGTCATCCAGCAGCACGACAAAAAGCTCCGTGGCCTTGGGCGCCTGCGCAGATTCGGGAGCACCCGGCGCGGCCTTGGCAGGGGGCAGTTTCACGCGCATCACACCGGAATCAAAACGCAGTTCTGGGCTGCCGGGGCCGCTTGGGGCAAAGGAGGGCGCAAAGCCCGCAAACTGCCAGTAAAACCGAACCTTGCGCGAAACGCGAGATAGCGCCACGAAGCGAGACTGCCCGTTTTCGTCATCCGTGCAAAGCAGCAGCTCACCGCCCAGCACATCTTTGAACAGCGCCAGCCCTGCCGATTCGCGCAACTGGACGTCGGCCTTCTTTATCCCGTCATCCAGATGCTTTTCCTTGAACTCGCGCATGTCCGAGCCCAGCGATTTTCCCACGCGCGACTTCCACAATTCGGACTGTTCCAGGCGCGCAAACGTGGCGCGCTCCAGCAGCGCTTCATTGATAAACACACTGACTTCCTTCTGGCGCCTGGAGACGTCGTCGATGCGGATTACGCTGGACACTTCAGCCGGGGCGAGGTCTTCGAGCCGGCCCTCAAACTCTGCGCCGGCAGCCAAATAGCGCGTCCCTACAAACGCGACCAGACAGGCGACAACCGCCCCGACCGACAAACCACCCCACTTGAGAATCTTCTTGATCGCCATGGCGGCTCCAGATGCCCATGTATTGTACGCCCGCGCGGCAGGCGCGCTGGCATAATTGTGGCATGAAGACAAGCGAAGTGGCGGTGGTGATCCTATTCGACGGCGACGCAGGCACGGGCTATGCCGCGGGCCGCATGCTCATCAACCTGCGCCCGCAGCAGGCGTATTTTGGCGGCTGGTGGGAATGGCCGGGCGGCAAGCGCCAGGGCGAAGAAACCCTTGAACAGTGCGCGCGCCGCGAACTCATGGAGGAGATCGGGATCGAGGCGCTGGCGCTGGCTGAGTACGACCGGCGCGTTGTGTCCCACCCTGATCGTGAGGTCAACGTCGTCTTTTTCATTGGTCGCGTGAAAGAGGGCCAGGCCGCCCGGCAAGGAGCAATGATGCACCGCTGGGTCACTCCGCAGGAAGCCGGCGAGTACCGTTTCCTGGAGGGCTCGATGCCCGTCCTGCGGCGCTTGATAGAGCAACCGCCCCAGATGCCTTGAAATACGCGGGTTTGCTTGACACCCCCCCACTCGTTCCTACCATTCTGCGGCACTTCAGGGCGCAACAGGCCCGGGTTCTGGGCCCAGCGCCCGCAGCGAGGAGAAACACCATGGCCAAAGCCACTGCCGCAAAAAAGAAGACATCTGCCAAGCCCGCCAAAGCCGGCAAGGCTGATAAGAAATCGAAGAAAGTGGAGGCTGTCGCTGAAAAGCCCGTGAAGGCGCGCGAATTCACCGAACGTTCGCACGGACAAACGCCCGTAACGCTGCATCACCGCAAGTTGACCAAAGCCGAACTTGAAGAGTTCCGTGACCTGCTGCTGGCACGCCGCCGCCAGCTCATGGGCGACGTGGAGGAGATGGAGAAGGAAGCGTTCTCGGACGAAACCAAGACGCTCTCGATGAACCACATCGCCGACAGCTCAAGCGAGCAATATGAGCAGGACTTCACGTTGCAGCAGATTGAGAACGAAAGCGAAGAACTGCGCGAGATCAACCGCGCGCTGGACAAGATTGAGCAAGGCACGTACGGCGTTTGCGAAGCAACGGGCGAGTACATTTCTGTTGAGCGCCTGCGCGCCATGCCTTACACACGCATCACCATGGCGGCACGCGAGCGCTTCGAGCGCGAGGGCGGCGGCCTTGAATTCGGCGTGCACCCCGAACCGCGCGTCTGAAACAAGCCGACAAATCGACCCGGCCCGCGAACGCGGGCCGGTTTACCTTTGCGTTTCGCGATCTGATGCCAAAGCACACATGGGACCGACGTCGCCGCATCACGCATCAGATGCCACGTCGCCGCCAACAAGGTCTTGAATCTCCTTGAGTATCGCCTTGCGCACGGCCAGCGAACCATACTCTTCAAAGCTGACGCCCTGGCCGGGATCGAAGTTGTTCAACGCCTCCAGAAAGCCCACCACGCCGGCCTGATAGAAGTCGTTGTCTTCAATCGCCTGCGTCAGGATCTCGGCGATGTTCTCGTTGTTGGCGCGAACGATATCGAAAAAGAACTCCGTCAGCGCGTTGCGCGCTTCGACGTCACTCCGCTCGCGGAACTTGCGCCAAAGATCGTCCAGGCTCTGGCCATCATGCGTGTGCGTCGCCCGCCTGGGCGCGCTTTCTGTCTGCTCGTCTTCGTCTGTCACGTTCCTGCGTCTCCCTGGCACAGACCCATTAGAATCAAAGCCGGAACCAAAACCAGACCCTGCACGGGAGCCCACAAAAGACCGGCGCCGGGTCGCCCCGGCGCCGGTCAATTCTCGGGGCGCGCTTTGGCGCAACCCCTACCTATGACTATTCCTCGGAAACACGGCGCTCGTAAAGGCCGATCATGTGTTCCGGAATTCCCTCGTCAATCAGGGCGCGGACCATGGTCTCGGCGTCCTGCAAATCAGAGTAGAAGAAGCTGTACACGCCCTTTTGCGGGTCCGAGTAAGCCAGGAAGTAGCGCGGCAACTCCTTCAGGCTGTCCTCGAGCAATTTGAGTTTTACGTCTTCAACGCGGCGACCGTCGCTGCGACGATCCGAAAGCCTGCGTTCCTGTGTGGTCTGCATGGTGTCTCCCGTAAAGGGCCCTTGGGCCGTGCCTATGTTTCGGCGTTATCGGGAGCAGGACTTGAGCGAAACTTCAGAAGCACGGATGGCGATTCCCCGCCGATTCCGCGGGCGTGACGAGTGCCTGCTATGTCATCACCTGGGCTGGCCCATGAAGTGCCAGGCCGCAATCGCCCCTGCCGCCAGCAGCAGCAGCAGCAGCGCGCCGGCAAACGTGACACCCGCGCCGCCTTTGCGTCTGGGCCGCGCTTCAGCCACGCGCGCTTCTTCCTTTAACACCATGCGTGTGCGATCACTGGCGCTGGGCGGCTTTGGCCCAGGATCCGGCGCTCTCTGCTGCAACAACGCGGGATCGGTTTGCACCGAGGGCATGCCCCGCCCAGCTTGATCGGCCGGCGGCAGAGGAGGAGGCGGTGATGGCGCGGGGGCCACTGGCACGGCACCCGTTCCCGGCGCGGGCCGCAACGGCCGATCCGCCGGCGCGGCTTGGGGCGCCTGATGCATACCCTGCGAAGTCTTGCCACTGCTCTGCCCGGGCACGAGCAGTTTCATGATCGCGCCTTCCTGGCCAAGCGCGAGCTTGCTTCCGGAGAGAACCGCTGCGCCGCCGGCCGTCACGCGAACATCATTGAGGAACACACCGTTGGAACTGCCCTGGTCGCGCACCATGATCTTGCCTTCGCGTTCATCAATCATGGCGTGGTGACCGGACACCTTGAGGTCTTTGGACGCGTCAAACCGCACATGGCAATCCGACGCGCGCCCCAGCAGCACGCCCCGCTTCAAATCTGTTGCGGTGAAGGCAAAACGCCGTCCGGCAAGCGTGCTTGTCATGCATTCGACAATCAGGCGTGGTGTTGAATCCACTTCCTGCATCGTCTGCATCAGTTCATCGCCCATGGTGCGATCCTTGCAAGTGCTGACAGCCTAGCGCTCTGCGTCACGCCTTGCCAGATTGCACTTGCCGCCAGCGCCAACTGGCCGCGCCAAAAACTCTCGCTAAGGTGTGCACGATGCAAATCCAGCCACCCTCGCCTGAACAGATTGAGCGCGCACAGGCGGCCTTTCGCCGATTTGTCTCTTCGCTTGCAGCGCGCCAGGGCACGGACAAGCCCGCTGTCGGATTTGGCGTCAGTCAGGAGTTTGCGGCCGCCTTCATCGAATCCGGCGCTGCGGAACAGAAGGATATCTTGGTCAACGATGTGTTCTTCGGCTTTGCGCAAGACGCGGCCACGCTGAATGTTCGCGTGAAGATTCCCGGCAAGGCCTGGCCGCCCCGCCCACCCATCGACACGCGCATCAGCCTGAAAGTGGCGGAGTTGGCGATTGCCCAGGATTCAGGGGGCGGCGCGATCATGTTTACCGTCGAGGAGCCGCTGGCGTTTTCAAGCATGTTCGCCGACATGCTGCTTGCCATGGTGGGCAAAATCGCGTCGAGCCTTCCGGTCAACATCTCTGACTTGCGCACCAAGGGGGCGCGCGTGCGCCTGGATTTCACGGCGTTGGTTCGCGCCTTGCGCCCCGAACTTGCACAGAGTGCCGCGCTGATTCGGCTTCAGAAACTCAATCTCACGCCGGGCCACGCACTCGTCGAACTCGGTTTCACGGCCTGGCCGGTTTGAATGGACGCGCTGCGTTGGTCAAGTACACTCCCGAACCATGGAAGCCCTGATTATCGGATTGCAGTTGGTTGGCGGATTGGCGGTATTGACGCTCGGCGCCGATTGGCTCGTCAAGGGTTCAAGCAACTTTGCCCTGAGCATGGGCGTGAAGCCGCTTGTGATTGGATTGACGCTGGTCGCATTTGGCACCAGCACTCCTGAGCTTGTTGTGAGCGTCAAGGGTGCTGTGGACGGCGACGCCGGTATCAGCCTGGGAAACGTCATTGGCAGCAACATCTGCAACATCGGTCTGATTCTCGGGCTGTGCGCCATGATCAAGCCGCTGCACGTGACGGCGGACCTGTACCGGCGCGACATACCCATGATGCTGCTGGCTTCGGTGCTGCTGGCGGTGTTGCCGTTCATCGGCGGCCCCAGCGCCGCCGGTGATTCCGTGGTTTACGAAATCTCGCGCTGGAAAGCGGGCGTTTTCCTGTTCGTGTTCGTTGTCAGCTTGTGGATGACATTCCGCAATGCGGGCGGCGCAAACCTGGAAGTCAAGCAGGACCCTGCCAAGCCAAACCGCCGGGCCGTGAACCTGGGCCTGGCCTTCGTGGGGCTTGTCGGGCTGATCGCGGGCGGACATTTCTTCGTTGAAGGCGCAGTAACGCTGGCGCAGAAACTGGGCATTCCGTCGCTCGTGATCGGCCTGACCATCGTTGCGATTGGCACAAGCCTTCCGGAGTTCGCCACTTCTCTCATTGCCTCGTTGCGCGGACAAGCCGACATTTCCGTAGGCAACGTTGTAGGT
The DNA here is from genome assembly GCA_020845475.1 of Planctomycetota bacterium. Classification (GTDB taxonomy): domain Bacteria; phylum Planctomycetota; class UBA8742; order UBA2392; family UBA2392; genus UBA2392. The sequence continues at coordinate 33,216 of JADLFN010000056.1, read as the reverse complement.
AGCAATATTTTCAACATCCTGCTGGTTCTGGGTGTAGCGGGCGTGATTGCGCCTATTGCCGTTGACGCGCGGATACTTCAACTCGATATCCCTGTCATGATCGCCATGTCGCTTCTGCTTCCACTGATGTCATGGAAGGGCAAGCAGCTGGGAAGGCTGGGGGGCGCCGTGATGTTCCTTGGCTATGGGGCTTACAGCCTGAACCTGTTCTTCAACTGGATCTAGGATTGGCTGTAACACCCTTGGTGCTAAGCGCGTATCAACAGCATCCCCGCTGCCGAGGAACTCATGCGCGTTTCGCTTTTTGCCGCCCTTTTGCTCAGCCTTTTGACTTGTGCCGCCGGCGCGGCCGGCATGTACGTCTATCTCTCTCACCAGTACGACCAGCGGCAGGTCGCCCGGCACGAGCCAACGGACGAAATGGACACGTCCGATTCAAGCCGCGTCAAAGGCGGCAATTTGGCGCTCGACTCGGTTGCAAAGCCAGCGTCCGGAAATCCGAATTCGCCACAGCCCTCAACTGAAACGCGCAATGCGCACGTCGATAGATCGGTGACCGAAAGCCCCGGCTCGACTGATCCCTCGCCAAGAACTGAGCCGCTGACTGCCAAGAGCACCCAAGAACCCAAGCTTACCGGCGAAGAAGCCCTGATTGATGAAGCCCGCAAGGCTGCCGAAGCCGCAAAGAAGGAAATCGAGGATCTCGGCGAACTGAGCGAGCTGTTCGACAAGCGCGTGGACTTCAGCGTCGGCGTCAGCGGTCGCGTGACGGACAGTGCCGGCAACCCCGTTGCGGGCGCTGATGTATTCGCGGACATCAGCGAGCGCCTGGGCAGCGAAGGCGGCGTCATGATGATGAGTATCAATGACAACGGAGAGAAGGTCGCCACCACCGACAACGGCGGAAACTTCAGCGGCAGCGTAAGGGGCAAAGTGAGCGAAAAGGCGCAGGTCACGCTAGTCATGCGCGCCAAAGCCAAGGGATATGCCGAAAGCAAGAAGGTCAGCCTTGAGGCGAAAAACGGCGACACCAAGTCAGATATCCGGCTTTCACTCCAGGGAGCCGGCAGCGTGCGCGGGCGCGTTGTGGATGCAGGCGGCCTTGGTGTTCCCGGCGTCACCGTGTCACTGTCCAGCCAGCGCGCCTCGGCCGGCTTTGGTGAAGACATCGTAGTCTTCGGCGGCCCTGGCAAGAACTCCGCGCTCACGGACTCAAGCGGCGCCTATCAGATCGACGACGTCGCGGAGGGCAGCTACACGCTGAACTTGCGCGCACCTGGCTATCGCGAAAAGAGCGGGCCGCGTGCCGTGGACGTCAAACCCGACCAGGTTTCGCAGTTGGAGTCTGATTTCGTGCTCGCCGCCACCACGTGCCTGCGTGCGCGCCTGTTGAATGCGGAGGGCAAGCCACTGCAGGGTTGGGCTACTGTCGAACTCACGCCAAACGCCGGCGGCGCCGTACAGCGCCTCAACGCCGCCGTTGGTGAGGACGGGACACTCGCTGTCAACGACCCGCCCGTCGGCGACTTCAACTGTGTGGTCAAGCTCTGGGGTTACTTTGACAGCGCGAGTGTGTTTTGCGCATTCACCCAGGATCAGACCACCGACCTGGGCTCACTCACGCTCAATGCCAACCCGGAGGCCGGTAAGGGCGAGCGGCGCATCCGCGTGGGCAAGTCAACGAAGTAGACTCACGGTCGGCGCCATTCGTACAATCATCGCATGAATCGTGCCGTTGCATTGGCTGCCGGACTTTCCTGCCTTGTGCTTCTGTTTTGCGCGGCCTGGTTGTTCTGGTATGCGCCGGCACCTGTGCGCAACGCTGCCTCCGACACCCGCTCAGCAACTCCTGCCGTTGTTGCCGTCACCGCCGGCAACACTGTACATGTGGAAGCGCACGCAAATGTGCCGGCGGATCCTGTTGCGCCGGCCAATACACCGCCTGACGAGGCCGCAGATCCCCGGCCCTCGCCCAGCCAGCCGAAGCCGGATTTTCGTCGCTCGCCAAGTGCCGACAAGACGCCGCCTCTTGAAGCGGAGCGGCGCAAGGTTGTCAGCGCGCTGATCAGCGGGCGCGTGCTCGATGCGGGGTTCGCACCCGTCGAGGGAGCGGATGTGTTCTGCGAGGTCGTGGTCATGCAACGCTCAATGAGCATGCCCGACGATGAAAGTTCCAGCCTCGCCAAAGTGGCCTCGAGTGCCGGCGATGGCAGTTTCGTTTTCACGCTCGAAAGAGAGACTTCAGAAAGCGCGGCCTTCACTCTCTACGTCAGTGCGCGTTGTGTGGGGTTTGCGCCCAGCAGGCCGGTGGTCGTGAACGCAACCGCCGGAGGTGGTTTTGACGTTGCGCTCACTCTGCGCGCCGGAGGCAGCGTGAGCGGCCGCGTGGTCGATGCACAGCAGAATGCAGTTGCGGGCGTCAGGGTTGCGCTGGGCAAGCAGGTACCTCAGGCCGAACGCCCTGCACACGCGGGGGAGTACTTCGAGGTACTCACGGACTCCACTGGCGCCTTTTCGTTTGAGAACGTGCCTCAGGGGGTTCACCGTATTGGCGTGGTGAGCCTTGTTCACAACACGCGCAAGGGCCCCACCGAAGCCGTCATTGGCGACGCACACACAATACTTGACGACTTGGTGGTTGAGGTGGTGACTGCACTTCGGCTGCGTCTGGTTGAGGCCAACGGCGCCAAACTCCACGGGCCTCTTACGGTCACTTTTCGAGAGAATGGCAAAGACAAGCAGCGCCTTACCGGCTTCGTAACCGGCGATGGCCTCGTTGAACTGGTTTACCCGCCCGTCGGCACGTTCGAAGTCATCATCAAGGTGGAAGGCTGCTTTGAGAGCGCCCCGCAGCGCCTGACGTTTTCGCTCAACCAGTTGACAGATGGCGGAACCTTCACCGTCACCAGAGATCCCGACTTCGTAAAACAGCGCTGATTTTGCACTCGACAGCGCCACGCGCGCGATGCACGGTTGCCGCCTCAATTCGCGTTTCCAGGAGTCCCCATGCGCCTGACCGTTACCCTGTTTTCAACCATTGCAATGGCCGGAATTGCAGCGCTGGCTGCGCTTTCAACTCACCACGGCTTGGCCCAGGACACGGGCAGGGCCACGGCAAGGCCGGACTTCACCAATGCGCGCATGTTGCGCTATCCCGACGTATCGGCAACGCACATTTGTTTTGTTTATGGCGGCGACATCTGGACTGCGCCCAAAGACGGCGGCAATGCCACGCGCCTGAGCTCGGCGCCGGGCGAGGAATACAAGCCGCGCTTTTCTCCGGACGGCAAACGCATTGCGTTCTCGGCGCAATACGACGGCAACATGGACTTGTTCACGCTGCCCATCGAAGGCGGCGTGGCGCATCGCGTCACGCACCACCCCGGCTCGGACATGATGATTGACTGGGCGCCCGATGGCCAATCGCTGATCTACTCCAGCGGCGCGACCAGCCCCATCGGCCGTTACAGCGAGCTGTTCACGGTCAGCGCCACGGGCGGCTTGCCGAGGAAACTGCCCGTGCCATGGGGCGACAATGCTTCGTTCTCGCCCGACGGCAACAGCATCGCCTACACGCCGTGGTCGCAGGACTTCCGCACCTGGAAGCGCTACCGCGGCGGCATGGTGGGCAAACTGTGGAAGTTCGATCTCAAGACGCTTGACGCCGTGGAGATCTCCAAGGGCGCGGCCAGCTTCTCCAGCCCGATGTGGAGCGGCGATCGAATCTTCTACATGTGCGACGACAACCCGCAGGCGCGCAACAACCTCTATTTCTACGACGTGAAATCCGGCAAGCACACGCAAGTCACGGATTTCAAGCAGGCCGACGTGCGATTCCCGTCGCTTGGCCCCTCCGACATCGTGTTCGAGCTTGATGGTGCTCTGCAACTCCTCGACCTGAAAACACTGCAAACGCGCGCCGTGCAGGTGAAAGTCACTACCGATGGCGCAACGTTGCGCCCGCGCGTTGTTGACGCGAGCAAGTCCGCTGTCAATGGCGCCATTTCGCCCAACGGGGAGCGCGCGGCTTTCGAGGCGCGAGGCGAGGTTTTCAGCGTGCCCGCGGAGTTTGGCGTCACGCGCAATCTGACGCGCAGCAGTGGCTCGGCCGAGCGTTATCCCTCGTTCTCTCCCGACGGCAAACTTCTGGCATACTTCTCTGATCGCGGCGGCGAATACGAACTCACGACTCAGCCCGCCGAAGGCGGCGCGGAAACCGTGCACACCAAGCTGGGCGCCGGCTACCGCTACACACCGCAATGGTCGCCCGATTCGCGCAAACTGGTGTTCATCGACCAGGCCATGCGCATTCGCATGCACGATCTCGACAGCGCCACGACGCTCGACATTGACAAAGACCTGTGGCGCTACCACGGCGAGCTCGAGGATTTCCACGTGAGCTGGAGCAGCGACAGCCGCTGGTTCACCTACTCGCGCGGCATCGAGAATTCCAACGAAGCGATTTTCATCTATGACGTCGCCGGCAAGAAAGCCACCCAGGTGACCTCGGGCTACTACAACGATTACGGCCCTGCATTCGACCCCGATGGCAAGTACCTGTATTTCGTTTCCGGCCGAGAATTCCGGCCCATCTACAGCGACCTCGACCCGACGTGGATTTACGCCAACACCTCGAAAATTCTCGCCGTGCCGCTGCGCGCAAGCGTGAAATCGCCGCTGGCGGCACGCAACAACGACGAGCGGCCAAAGGCAGACGAGCCCAAGAAGGACGACGTAAAGAAAGACGACGCCGCCAAGTCCAAGTCCGTAGAAATCGAGTTCGCGAACTTCGAGCGCCGCGCCGTGGAGTTGCCGATTCCGGCTGGTCGTTACGCGCAGTTGCAGGCGATCGAAGGCAAGATCCTTTATCTGCGGCTCAGCCGCACCGGCGCGGGCGAACGCGGCGCGCAACTGGTCTCCTACGATCTCGACGAGCGCGAAGAAAAAGTAATTGAAGAAAGCGCCGAATCCTTCATTGTCGCGGCCAATCGCAAGAAGTTGCTTTTTGCAAGCCGCGGTGCCTGGACGATTCGCAGCACGGGCGGTTTCAGCTTCGGCGGCGGCAGGGGTTCGCGCGGCCAGACGCCGCCCGAAGAGGATTTCCCGAAGAAAGACAAATCAACGCTCAATCTCGGCGACATGCAGATGACCGTCGATCCCGCCGCGGAATGGCGCCAGATATTCACTGATGGCTGGCGCATCGAGCGCGATTTCTTCTACGACCCCGCCATGCACGGCGTGGATTGGAACGCCATGCGCAAGAGTTACGGTGCGCTGCTCGACCAGTGCATCACGCGCTGGGACGTGAACTACCTGCTGGGAGAGATGATCAGCGAGCTAAACGCTTCGCACACCTACCGTGGCGGCGGCGATGAAGAGACGGCCAAGCCGCTGAACGTGGGCATGCTCGGCTGCGATTACACGCTGGACCAGGGCCGCTATCGCATCAGCAAAATCTACGACGGCGCCCCGTGGGACAGCCAGGTGCGTTCGCCCCTCAACGAGAGCGGGCTCAACATCAAGGCGGGCGAATACCTGCTCGCCATCAACGGTGTTGAACTCGACACGAGCAAAGATCCGTGGGCGGCGTTCCAAGGGCTGGGCGGCAAAACTGTGGCACTCACACTCAACAGCAAGCCCACACTTGAAGGGGCGCGTGTGGTCTACGTGACGACCATGACCAGTGAATCGCAACTGCGCTACCTCAGCGGCATCGAGGAAGTGCGCGCCCGCGTTGACAAAGCCAGTAACGGCGAAATCGGCTACATCTACGTGCCGGACACCGGCCAGCGTGGCCAGAACGAACTCGTGCGCCAGTTCCGCGCGCAGTATCGCAAGAAGGCGCTGATTATCGACGAGCGCTGGAACGGCGGCGGCCAACTGCCGGATCGTTTCGTCGAGTTGCTGAATCGCCCGATCCTTTGCTATTGGGGTGTGCGCGACGGCGCTGACTGGCAAACACCCATGATCGCCCACAACGGCCCCAAAGCGATGCTGATCAACGGCCGTGCGGGCTCGGGGGGCGATGCCTTCCCCTGGTTCTTCAAGCAGGCAGGCGCGGGCAAGCTGATTGGCACGCGCACCTGGGGCGGCCTGATTGGCATTACGGGCACGCCGCGCCTTGTCGATGGCGGCAACGTAACCGCGCCTACGTTCGGCATCTACAGCCCGCAGGGCCAATGGATCATTGAGAGCTACGGCGTGGATCCCGACATCGAAGTGGTCGCGCACCCCGCCAAAGTGGCCAAAGGCGAGGATCCCGAAATTGACCGCGCGATCGAGGAACTGAAAAAGGAACTGGAGGCAAAGCCCATCAGCGTTCCGGCCAAACCGGCCTACCCCAATCGTTCTGGTAAGTAGAAAAAGCCCCGCGCGGGCAGGGCTTTTTCACTTGAATACGGATACCACACTCTGAATATCCGAATATAATTCAGCTATAGTGCCTGCAAAGGGATACGCCATGTCTGCCAAGCCTCGCTTCCCCGGAATCCGCATCACGACCAATGGCAACACGCTGGTCTCCTACCACACGGAAGCTCGCATCACGGAGGCCGGCGTGTTCTATCCCATCACGCCTTCCACCGAGATGGGCGAGAACTACCAGCTCGCATGGGCCGAGGGCAAGCTGAACGTGTTTGGCGCGCAGAAGATCGCCATTGAAACCGAGGGCGAGCATGCCGCGCAGGGCGGTGCCATTGCCGTCTCTGTCACCGGCAAGCGTGTCGTCAACTTCACTTCAGGCCAAGGCCTGATCTACGGCCTCGAGCAGTATTACCACGCGCCGGGCAAGCTCTCGACGATGGTTGTGGAAGTTGCGGCCCGCGCGCTCACGCGCCACGCGCTCAACGTTCACTGCGGGCACGATGACATCTACGCGGCGCTCGATACCGGCTGGATCATGCTCTTTGCGCGCGATGCGCAACAGGCCAGCGACCAAGCACTGATCCTGCGTCGCGTCACGGAGCAGGCCCTTACGCCCGGCATCAACATCCAGGACGGGTTCCTGACCTCGCACCTCGAACGCACGTTTTTCGCGCCCGAAGCCGAGTTGCTGCGCGAATTTCTGGGCGCGCCGGAGGACATCATCAATTGCCCCACAGAGCCCCAACGCAAGCTCTTTGGCGCCACGCGCCGCCGTGTGCCGCGCCTGATCGACCTCGAGAATCCGATGGCGCTTGGCCCTGTGCAGAACCAGGAGCACTACATGAACGGCGTGGTTGCGCGCCGCGACAATTTCATCGAGCAGATTCCGGCCATGCTCGAAGAGAGCTACCGCAAGTTCGGCGAACTCACGGGCAGGCGTTACGGCTTTATCAGCGAGTATCGCTGCGCCGATGCCGAGACCGTATTCGTCTCACTGGGCAGCGCCGCAGAGAACATCGAGGCCGCTGTCGATTATCTGCGCGAAAGGCGTGCCTCCAAGGTCGGGTCGATTCACATCAACGTGTTGCGTCCGTTTCCTGAGGCCGCGCTGGTCAAGGCGCTCAAGGGCAAGAAACAGGTCATCGTGCTCGAACGCACCGATGAAGCCATGGCCGGCGACAACCCGCTATGCCGCGACATCCGCACCGCACTGGGTAAAGCCCTTGAAAGCAAAACTGTCGCGGCAGGCGAGATGCCGCGCGTGTTTAATGGTGTTTACGGCTTGGGCTCGCGCGACTTTCGCCCTGAGGGCATTCTGGGCGCCTATGACTTTGTCACGGGCGCGATCTCACGCCAGGATGGCAAAACCAGCGCGCAGGAACACTATTTCGTCGTCGGTGTTGATCATCCCTACGCCGTGGTCAGCAAAGAGCGCCCGTCGCTCTTGCCCAATGATGCCGTGGCTATCCGCATGCACAGCATCGGCGGCTGGGGCATGATCACCACGGGCAAGAACCTGAGCGAAATTCTGGGCGAGTTCGGCAACTTCATCGCCGAGCGCGACAAGCAGGTGGACGAATGGGGCCGCACCAAAGAGATGCTGCACATTTCGGCCAACCCGAAATACGGCAGCGAGAAAAAAGGCGCCCCTACCGCTTACTTTCTCGTGGTCGCGCCTGAGCGCGTGCGCGTGAACTGCGATTTGCGCCACGTGAACGTCGTGCTCTGCTGCGATCCCAAGGCGTTTACGCACTCCAATCCGCTGGAAGGTCTTGTTGATGGTGGCGCGTTTGTGTGGGAATCGCACGAAGAGCCTGACGTCGCCTGGACGCGTATTCCGCGCAAGTATCGCGAAGAGATCATCCGCAAGAAGCTGCGCCTGTTCACGCTGCCCGGCTTTGAAATCGCGCGCGCCGAAGCCTCGCGTGAAGACCTTGAATTGCGCATGCAGGGCAACGCTTTCCTGGGCGCGTTCTTTGGCGTGTCCGGTTTCAGCGAACATTACGGCATCAACCACGACCAGTTCCTTGAGTTCGTGCAAAAACAATACAAGAAAAAGTTCGGCCGCTTCGGAGATGCCGTCGTCGCTTCCAACATGCACGTCATGAAGGGCGGCATGGAGCGCGTGCGCGCCGTGCCCCATGGCGCCATTGACGCGCCCGACCGCAGCGACATGCGCGGCTTTGTGCTCGCACCCTGCGCCGAAGATTGCGGCATGAGCTGTGTAACGCCCGCCGCGCAGCAGGCGCGCATCCCGCTCGCGCAAACGGCCACCTTCGACGCAGAATTCCGCGCGGGCAAGGGCTACTTCCAGCCGGCCAGCACTTTGTCGTCAGTCGGCATGCTTGCCGCGGCTACTGGCAGCACCGCCAGCAAGTACGTTGCGCGCCGCCGCACACCGGTATGGAACGCCGAGAAGTGCACGCAATGCCTTGAGTGCATCGTGGTCTGCCCGGACACCGCGCTGCCGAACACGGCGCAAGACGTGGGTGATGTGCTGCGCACCGCAGCGCAGCAATACGTCACGGACGCTGCCGGACGCGAGGCCCTGCTCGCCAAGCTCAAGCCGCTGGAAGAACGTGTGCGCAAGCAGATGAATGCCGCGCTTGCGGCCAAACAGAGCACGCCCTTTGCGGAGATCGTGAAGCGCGAGCTTGAAGCACTGGATGGCTTTGCGCCCAAAGCGAAGGCCGAGTTCAGCGCAATCCTCGACAAAGTGCATTTCGCATATCTCAAAACGCCGCTCATATTCAGCATGCTCGAAAAGAAGAAGGCGGGCGATGGCGGCGTGTTCTCGATCATGGTCAGCGACTTGTGCAAGGGTTGCGGTGAGTGTGTGGACGCCTGCGGCGAGCACATGGCGCTTGAGATGCGCGATGAATCCGAAGACTTGAACGCCGAGCACGAAACACAAGTCGGCTTCCTGCGCGCGCTGCCGGAAACCAAACAGAAGTTCCTGGGCATGTTCGACACCGAGCATCCCGAGGAGAGCAAGCCCGTCGCCCTGAAAAATCACCTGATGGTGCGCCGGAACTACGAAGCCATGGTCAGCGGCGACGGCGCCTGCGCCGGCTGCGGCGAGAAAAGCGTACTGCGCGGACTGGCGAGCGTAACTGAAGCCTACATGCGCCCGATGTACCACGCCAAAGCCGCGCGCCTGGATTCAAAGGCCAATCATCTCGAGCGTGAAGGAGCGCAGAAACTTGCGGCCCTGCGCGCCAAGTCGCCCGAGGATTACGAGCGCTTCCGTCGCGCCTTTGCGCACCTGGTGATGGGCCTTGGCGGCGAAACCGACGCCGACACCAAAGAGCGCACTCAAAGGGCCGGATTGCCCTCCGATGCCGACATTATCGGCGGCCTCTGCGCCGTGCTCCGCCACGACGCCTTTGCCCATCGCGACCTGCAGGCCGTTGATGGCCGCATTTCCAACGGCATGGCCGCCATGGCCATGGGCGCACACACGGGCTGCAACACCGTGTTTGGCTCCACGCCGCCCAACAACCCGCACCCTTACCCGTGGATGAACTCGTTGTTTCAGGACGGCGTAACGGTGGCGTGGCTCTTTGGCGAAAGTTTCATTGCAGACCACGCGCGCCGCAGCGTCATTCCCGAGCGCCTGACCGACGCCCTGCTCATGCGCGACAAGCCCGTCAGCGAGGCCGAGTATTTCACGCTCTCGCACATGACCGACTCGAACATGACTGACGAAGAAATCGCGGAACTGCCCAAGGCCTGGGGCGTAGGCGGCGACGGCGGCATGGGCGACATCGGCTTCCAGAACGTTTCGAAAGTCGTGCTGCAGAACCGTCCCAACGTGAAATTGCTCATGCTCGATACGCAGGTGTATTCGAACACTGGCGGACAGAACTCGGATTCGTCGCCGATTCCCGGCGGCTTTGACATGAACAGCATGGGGGCCGCAACGCAGGGCAAACTCACGGAAATGAAATCCGTCGCCGAGGCGTTCCTGGGCGGCCACGGCTCACCCTTTGTCGCGCAAGTCAGCCTCGCAAACGCCTCGAAGTTCTATAAGAGCCTGCTCGATGCATTGACTTATCGCGGCACCGCCTATTTGCAGTGTTACACGCCCTGCCAGCCCGAGCACGGCATTGCCGACGATCTCTCGGCCACGCAGGCCAAACTCTCGCGCGACGGGCGCGGCTTGATCGAGTTCGTGTTCGACCCCACCAAAGGCGAAAGCTACCTGGATTGCCTCGACATCGCGGGCAACCCGGGCAAAGACCGCGACTGGTGGGAAACCAAGAACCGTTTCACGGGCAAGCTGTACAAGCTCACCACGGCGCACTGGGCCGCGACGGAGGCGCGCTTCCGCCGCCACTTCAAACAGGTGAAGGAAAGCACTGGCCTTATCCACCTCGACGAGTTCCTGTGGCGCATTACGCAGGATGATGTGGTTCATCGCCGCTTCCTCGATCCAAAGCACCGTTCGTTCATCCCGGATCTCGGCGTCTTCATTGAAGTCGAAGACGCGGAGGAGAAGGTCAAAACGCTCGCGCTCTCGCGCCAGATGGTTCTCTTCTGCGTCGAGCGCCGCAAAGCCTGGCGCCTGATCCAGAGCAAGGCGGGCGTGGTGAACCTTGACTACAAGGCCCAGCAAAAGGTGCTGGCACGAGTTGACGCGGGTGAGATCGCCCTGGATGATTTCTTCAAGCGCGCGGCAGAACTCGTAGCGCATGCAAGGCAGGAGTTCGCGCCAGTTGCGGCCAAGCCGCAGCCGGCCGCATCAGTTGCATAGGAGAAAGCCATGGACCTGGAAAAGGCCATCTCGTTCGCCGAGGCATGTCAGGTTGGCTTTGTGGCCACCTGCTCGAATAACAAGCCCTATGTCCGGCCGCTTCAGCTTGTGACCACCGGCGGCGAGGGCTTCTTCTTTGTGACGCACCCGCACAAAGAACTCTACGCGCAGTTGCAGCGCAACCCGGAAGTCGAAATTTGCTTCAACCGCGAACTGCAAATGCTGCGGCTGCGCGGCAACGTGGAGTGGATCGAAGACCCGGCTTGGCTGATCACTTCCATGGTGGAACAACCTTGGGCGCCGCGCGCGGAAGTCATCAAGGCCATACGCCCCAACTTCCGCTTTTTCGAGATCGCGCTCGGTAGCTGCCGTTGGTGGGAAGACGCGTCACAACCAATGACCAAAGAGTTCTCGTTCTCAAATCGCGCGCCTTCACGGCGCAATCAACGCTGACGCATTGCCCGCGTTCTGAGCATTGGTAGCTTCGCTTCCGTCCTCGAAACTCCCGGGCTGACATGGGCGACGCATCGGTCATTTCCGCGCTCGTCGCCGCCGCCCGAAAAGGCGACAAACAGGCCTTTTCAAACCTTGTGACTATGTTTCTGGCAGCCGCTGTCTCGACCGCGCTGTCCATCGTAAGGCGGCGCGACTGGGCGGAAGACGTAACGCAGATCGCCTTTCTGCGTGCGTGGCAGAACTTGGGCACGCTTCAAGCCAATGCCGCCTTTTCATCCTGGCTCATGACGATCGTGCGCAACTGTTCCCGCAACTGGCTGCGCGACCACAGCTTCGAATCGCGCCTGAAGAGGGAATCTGCCGCCGCAGAAGTGGCCGCACCCGCAGCCACCGATGCCGCGCTGCCCGACGCCGTCTGGCGCCTGCCCGAAGACCAGCGCGAGGTCGTGATTCTGCGCTTCGTGAACGACCTCACTTATGAAGAAATCGCCCAGGCACTGGGCCAGCCTTTGAGCATGGTGCGCGATCGTTTGTACTGCGCCCGCCAGGCCCTGGCCGGATTCTTGAAATAGTTCCAACTTCCTGCGCGCATGCCGTGTCCTTTCTTTTGCCATGGACGATCTCCGCCAGGAACTTCTTGAGCACGCCGACGGACAGCCGGCATCGCCGCGCCTCCTGCAGGCACTGCAGCAGAGCCCTGAATTGCGCGAGCAACTTGAGCAAGCTCGCAGCGAGACCGCGCGGCTACGGGCCACGATGGCGCCGATGCGCCTTTCGCCGCAGCGCGCAAAGGAACTCGCGCGTGGAATCTCAAGCAAACTGCCCGGCCGCGTCCACACACTCTGGCGCGTCGGAATCGCCGCCGCGGCGGCCGCATGCCTGGTGATTGTCGCGGGCGGTTTGTGGCTGACGCGAGATAATTCCCCAAGGCCCGAACGCCTGCCTGTCGCGGCCAAAGAACATAATCGTGTCTGGCGCGTGGTGCGATGTGCGCCCACCGCACAAGCGGCTGTGCTGCACCGCGAACAAAGCCTGAACTCGGGCGAAACACTCGAGCTCGGTGCGCTCGAATATGCCACGATCAGCGAGACCGGCGGCGCACAAACGTGCCTTGCGCTTCCGGGTTCAAAACTCAGCGCCAACGGTCAACTGACGCTGGAGCGCGGCAGCGTTGAGGCACGACCGGGCACTCCCATCGGTGCCGCCGGCAAGACCTATCGCGCACAGTCGGCCTTCCTGATCAGCGTATCGGGTGCAAACACACAACTTGAAGTTTACGCTGACGTTGTCACTCAGGAGAGCAACGGCCAAAGCCGCGCGCTTCGGGCGGGGCGGCACCTGGAAGGTTCCGCTCATGACTTCGCCGGCGTAGAGGAGCGCGCCGCCTACGCGCGCGGCTTTGAGGCGTGGCAACGCAAGGATTGGGTCGTCGCATCGCAGCAGTTCCGGGTTGCGGCCACGTCGGATCAAATCGATACGCAGTCGCGCAACTACGCCCACTTCTATTGGTTTGCCGCCGCCGGCAGCGCGGGCGAAAAGCCCGCGGCGATCGAGATCGGCGAGGGCTATTTGGCTCGATACCCGAGTGACGCGCACCTCGATTACGTTCGTTACTTCATCGGCCTTTATCTGCATGAGCTGAATCGGCCTGATGCAGCACGAAAACACCTTCAAGTCGTCGCCCACGGCGCTGATGGCACGCTGCGTGACCTGGCACTCGGCAAGCTGGCGGAGCTTGATGGTGACGGCCAGACCAAACCCGCCGCACTGTGGCAGGAATTCCTGACCGCATGGCAAGCCCGCGACTTCGCACGAGGCGAGGAATGCCTGCGAATCCTGATCGAGAGTTACCCCACCGAGACAAGCGTGAATTCGGGCGATGCCGCTTTCCGTCTTTTCAGTTGCGTCGGAAACCAGGGCAGATTCGAAGAAGCATTGACACTCGTCGATAAGCTGATCGCCAAACACCCTGGTTTCCACGCCAACGATTACGCTCTCTACTTCAAGGCCTACTACCTCTCCCAACTCAAGCGCCCCAGGGAAGCTCTGGCCGCGCTCGATGCGCTCGCTGCAAGTTACCCCCAAAGCTCCATGCGCCAGTTCGCTGAAGACCTGCGCAAGGAACTGAAGAAGTAATCGAACCCCTCGAACTCTGACTGGAATCAGACATGAAATCAGGACTCCTGCTGTGTCTCGCGACTTCTCTGGCTGCCGCGTTGATTCTCTCCGCAAGCGGGCCCAAGGCGCAGTCCAAGGAAACCGCGCCGGCCAAGCCGACTTCGTTTGACACGTATGTCGTAGCCGTCGAAGAAGGCGCCGGGAAAGACTGGCAGAACGTGGGCGACAATCTTGCCAAGCACCGCAAGGGCAAGGTCATTTCCTTCAAAGCCGACGACCTCAAGGCGCTCGTGCCGCAGTTGCGTGAACTGCGCGCGCGCTATCTGGCAATGGTCATGCGCCCGCAGACACTTGATGCCAACGTGCCGCGCGAACTGGTGCCGCTGCTGACCACGATTGACGATGACCCGTTTGTCGATGTGGCCTTTGGCGTGATTACCGGCGCCAACGCCGCTGATGCGCTCAAACTCGTCAACAACACCATTCGCGCCGAGAAAGAAGGCGTGCCGGAACGCGCCCTGGGCCTGCATGCAGGCACGGTTGACAAGTGCATCGAGTACGGTGAGCAGGAGCACATGCACTATGTGCCCGGCCGGCCCTTTCCCTATCGCGAGCACTACGTTTACGGCCGGGACCCTGAATGGAAATCCTGGTGGGAGCAGCGCCGCGAACGTCTCAAAGGCAACGGCCTGATTGCGCTGGGCTCCTGCGGCGATTCTCAAGGCATCTGGCTCTTCACCGACCAGCGCAACATGGAGCGTGACAAGCATTGGAAATACGACCCCAAGAAAGTCGGGCAAGATCCCAAGGGCGAGATGCCGCGCTTGACGCCTGAGATCATCTTCGGCGACAAGAGCGGCCCGGACATTTTTCCCGCCGTGGTCATCAATGGCTCGTGCCACAGCGCCGTCACCTGCCGCACGGTTGTAGCGGCGGACATCGTTTGCACCTTTGGCACGACCGACGGCAAGGTCATCATGCACGAAATCGCGCCGCACGAATCGTTTCCGCTGACGGCCATTGCGCGCGGCTGCACTGCCTACATCGGCCCGCTCGCGGCGAACCACGCCTCGCGCGCTTCCATTGAAGAGTCCTACATGCTCACCATGGGCGTGCCGCTGGGTGACGTGATGATGCGCTGCTACAACGAACTGGTCATGGGCGCCAAGGATCGCAGCATTGCGGTGCCGCGTCTTGTGCACGGCCAGCCCGAACCCGAAAACGAAGGCTGGTGCATGTGGGTCGATTGCCTGCACCGCGTAGTAATCGGCGACCCGGCATTCAATCCGTTCCCCAAACCAGCACCCGATGTTGAAGACGTCGCTGTCGAGCAGAGCGGCAACAAGGTTCGCGTGACGCTTGAAGTGAATGCGCCGGGTAACGACCCACGCATTTGGGATCCCTGGACAAAAGAGGGCGGCAACTACGCCCGCCTTTTGGCGCTCGCCAAGCTGCCCTCGCGTGCCACCAACGTGAGCGCGGCGAAGATCGTTGAGAGCAAGGTCAAACGCGAAGGAAGCTGGGAAGACGTGCGGCTCACGCTCGAGCATGAGCTGGAGCAGTGCGCCGATGGCTCAACAACACTGCACCTCAAAGCCGGCGCGCCTCGCGGCGATCTCGAACAGGAATGGGTCAAGGACGAAAAGGGCCAATACAAGCTCAAGCGCGCCAAGCCTGATGCCATTCGCGTCGTATTCGAAGCCGCCGTTGATTCCAGCGTGACGACCGAGCCGAGAACAAGGCCCTTCAAGCCGCAAAAGTTGTGGGATTTGCCGCTGAAAGGCGCGGCCTTCGGCAGCGCCGCCGTTGCCGACCTCGATGGTGATGGCCGCAACGAAATTGTGTTCGGCACTTACTTTGGCGAATCGAGGACCTATTGCCTCGACGGCAAGACCGGCAAGGTAAAGTGGTTCTACGAAGTCAAGCGCGGCCCCATCGATGGCTCAATCACGATTGAAGACGTGACCGGCGACGGCAAGCTCGACGTGCTCTTCTCCGGCTCAGCCTCGGGCGAAATCGTATGCCTTGACGGCGCTGGCAAGGTGCAGTGGTGCATTGACGATGACATTGATGGCGAAACCTTTGACGGCGCTATTTCTGTCGCCGACGCTGACGGTAACGGAACCAAGGAGATCTTCATCGCCTCGGCGCTTCGCGCCAGCGGCGAAGGCATCATCTACTGCCGCGAGGGCAAGACCGGCAAGCCTGTATGGCAGCAGAAGCTGGCGGGCTGGATCCAGAACTCCGTCACGCTGGTCGATATCGACGGCGACAAGCTCGATGATTGCGTCGTCGCCACCTGGCGCGGCGACAACACCGTGCAGGCCTTCAATGGCAAGACCGGCAAGCCGCTCTGGAAGTATCAGGCCGGCGGCTGGATGTACCACTGCCCCAGCGTGGGCGACCTCGACGGCGACGGCAAGCCGGAACTCGCCATTGGCGGCTACGACCGAAAGCTGCATGTGCTCAGTCTGCGCGGCGAGAAAGTGCGCGTGATTGAACTGGGCGAAGGTGTGCTCGCCCCCACCACCATGCACGACGTGGACGGCGACGGCAAACTCGACGTAATCGTCACCACGCTTGAGGGCAACGCTTTTGTTTTCAATGGCAGGGGCGAGCAACTCTGGAAGCGCCATGTGGGCGATGGCGCCATCTGGCGCGGCGCCGTCATCGCCGAGCTTGATGGTAAGCCGGGCGTGGAAATGCTGATCATGGCCGAAAATGAGTGCGCGCTCGTTGCCCTTGAACCCGCAAGCGGCAAAGAAATCTATCGCATCAGTGTGCTCGAATACAACCACCGCGACCGCGAATACCGCACCTCAAGCGCGGCTGTCGTTGCCGACTTCGACGGGGACGGAAAGAACGATGTGTTTTTCACGGCCGGCGGCGACCTTGAAAACCTGTTCGGCCTCGCGGTCTGCTACAAGGGGCAAGGCACGGGTCAGACATGGACGACCATGCACGGAGACAACCGCCACCACAACCGCGCCCCCGCAACCAAGTAGCGCAAGGGTCCCACACACCCTTCACCGGCCAACCCGGCACTGCAACGCGAACCTTTCATTGGCGTGTTGCAGTGCCGAGTGTCTTTCACGCGCGCTCTTGAACGACGGGGCAGGGCGGCAGCGCGGCTATCATGCGCTTGCCGTAGGGTTTGCGCACTATGCGCGAGTCGAGAATCACGACTGTGCCGAAGTCGTCCTTGCGGCGAATCAGGCGGCCGAATCCCTGCCTAAGCTTGATCGTGGCCTCGGGCACCATGTAGTCGTTGAAATCGTTGCCGCCGGCGTTGACGATGGCCTCCATGCGCGCTTCCACAACCGGGTCGGTGGGCACGGGGAAGGGAAGCTTCACGATAATGACGGTGGTCAGCGCTTCGCCCGGAACATCCACGCCCTGCCAGAACGTTTCCACGCCAAAGAGCACCATCTTTTTGCCGGCCTTGAAGCGCTCGAGCATTTTCTGCCGGCCGGCACCCTCGCCTTGTTTCAAAAGCGTGAAGCCGAGCAGTTGCAGCCGCGCGGAGACTTCGTCGTAAACTCGTTTCATCTGCGTGTAGCTGGTGAAGAGCACGAACGTGCCGCCGCGCGACGCGCGCACGGCTTCCAGCACTTCCTCGTTCACGCGCTTGTCGTATTCATCGTCGCGCGCCTTGCCCCGCGGGGGCTCGGGAATATCGGGCACCACAATCTGCGCCAGGCGCTTGTAATCGAAAGGGCTGCCCAACTGCAGCGTGTCAATGCGTTCCTCGTCGGCGTAGCCGAGTCTTTGCCCCAGGTAGGAGAAATCGTTGGGCCCCGTGGCCAGCGTGGCGCTGGTCATGACCACGCTCTTGCAACGATCAAAGATCACGCGCTTGAGGATCGAGCCAACCTCAATCGGTGCGGCCCGCAACTCAACGTTCTGCGCGCGCGCGCCCTGGTTGACATCGACCCAGTAAACCTGGTTCTCGAGGCCCTGCTTGATGAACGACTCCACGCCCTCGGCCAGTTCGCGCACGCGCGTGGCATGGCTTTCGATCTCGAGCTTGTCGTCCTCCTTATCGGCGTCGATGGAGCCGTTTTTCAGGTACAGGGCGAGGTCGCGCAGGGCGTCGCCCGCGCTGGCGTCAAATTCTTCGGGACGGTGCATGCGTGCGGGGCGCTGTGGCTGGTTGAAGGCCCAGCGCTCGACTTCGGTGAAAAGGCGCTCACTGGCGTCGCGGGCTTTGCGCAGGTACTCGTGGCCCTCGCGCAGGTGGTCAAAGCGCGAGAGCAACCCTTTGTTTTTGCGGGCGTTGTAAACCTGCGCCAGGTTGAAGTTCACGCCCAGGCGCGAGATGCGAATGCCGAGATGCTCGCTGGCGTAGTGCTCAAGGTCGTGGGCTTCGTCGATGATCAGGTAGCGGTAATCGGGCAGGTAGTTCACGCCCTGCATCTTGAGCGCAAGGTCGGCGCACAGCAGCGCGTGATTCACGACCAGAATGTGCGCGTTATAAATGCGGCGCTTGGCGCGCTGGTAAAAACAGCGCGCCTCGAAGTTGGGGCACTGGCGGCCCATGCAATTGGTGCGGTCGCTCGCCACCTGCTGCCAGACGTCAGCGGCGGGCTCGAAATCCATGCTTGAGCGCGAGCCGTCGGCGCTCTCTTCGCTCCAGCGCTTGATGCGCAAGAGCTCGCGCATTTCATCGCCGGCCAGCACGCCGCCGCCTTCCTGCTTGAGCGCCACGTCAAGGCGGCGCAGCGAGATGTAATTGCTGCGGCCCTTGGCCAACACGGCCGCGAATTCCTCTTCCCAGATGCTGCGCAGAAACGGGATGTCCTTGCCGATGAGCTGCTCCTGCAGCGCAATCGTGCCCGTGGAAATCACGATCGGGCGTTCGTCGGCCTTGAGCGTGAGCGCCTTTTGAATCGCGGGCACCAGGTACGAGAAACTCTTGCCCACGCCCGTGCCGGCCTCGACCACGAGGTGGCGCTCATCGGCGAACGCTTTCTCGACGGCCTGCGCCATCGCCAGTTGCTCGGGGCGTTCTTCGTGGCCCGTGAGCTTGCGCGAGATCAAACCCCCGGGGGCCAGGATATCTGAAACGTTTGGCATGTGTTTCAGTGTAGCAGACGCCGCGACACAAGAACTGACGCGGACCACGATGGTCTTGGATCCAATTGAAAACTCGCCCTCGCTTGAGCGCGGCGAAAAGCTCAACGCCGAGGCGCCGAGACGCCGAGAACACTGTGGAGGCGGCGCGAAAACAGATATCTGCTCCGGGAAACTCGCGTCGGCGTTGCTTTCGAATTTTGATCTTACGGCTTTCTCTGCGCCTCGGCGTCTCCGCGTTTTGCCTTTAGCAACGTTCTTGAATTCACAATGGCTCGTTTCCAACACGAAACACGAAGCACGAAACACGAAGCGTCGTTATATTGCCCCCATGACCCTGCACGCTGAACTCACACGCAAAAAAGGCGGCCGCCACAAGAAGCTGCGCGACGCCCGCGAACTTGAACACCTTCAGCAATATCTCGACAAGTTCGCCGCCCAGCCCAAGCGCGCCAACAAGAGCAACGACGCCCGCCTCGACGCGGCTATCGATCGCCAGCACGCGCGCATGCTCAAACTGCGCGAAGATATCTACTGGAACGCCGAACTCGACAGCAACGCGGGCCTGGGCGCCGAGTACATCATGATGCTGCATTTTCTGGGCATCGCGAATCAACCGCAATGGGCTGAGCGCCAGCGCAAAATCGCCAATTTTACCCGCAACTGGCAGAACGCCGATGGCTCGTGGAGCATTTACGCGCAGGGCCCCGGCCACTTGAGTTACAGCGTGACCTGCTATTTCGGCCTGAAACTCGCGGGCGACTCACCCGACGCACCGCACATGGCTAAGGCCCGCGAGTGGATTCTGGCCCATGGCGGCGCGATGCCCATTGGCGTGGAGCAGCGCTTTCTGCTCGCGCTCTTTGGCCAATACGATTGGGCGGGCGTGCCGCCGATTCCGGTGTGGATGGTGCTGCTGCCGAACATGAACGCGATGCCGCGCCTGCTCAATAGCAAACTGCTGAGCATCTACGACCTGAGCTACTGGTGCCGCATTTCGCTCGTGCCGATGAGCATTCTCTACCAGCTCAAGCCGCTGGTGAAACTCGACCCGAAGTATCACATCGATGAGCTGTTCCTGCAGCCGCGCGGCGAACGCAAGTGGAGTTTTGCGCCCGTGAACGAGCCCGGCCTGATGAGCTGGGGCGGCTTGTTTAATATTGGCGCCAAAGCGGTCAAAGCGCTGGAGTTCGCGACCTCGCCCGTGCTCAGCAAGGTTGCGCTGAACAAGGCACAGAAGTGGATTCTGGATCACCAGGACGACAGCGGCGACTGGGGCGGGATTTACCCGCCGATCATGTACAACATCATGGCGCTGCACCGCATGGGCATGCCTTTGAGCGACGATCGCATCGTCAAGGCGTTCAAGGCGCTTGACCGCTTCATGATCTACCACAAAGAGTGCGACGGCCTGCACGTGCTGGCCTGCGTCTCGCCCGTGTGGGACACGGCCTGGGCGCTCTACGCCATGGCCGAGGCCGGCTTTGACACGGCCCGCCCCGAGTTCCAGCGCGCGATTGACTGGCTCTACGCGCACCAGATTCTGCGCGACGGCGACTGGGCCGTGAAAAACCCGAGCGCGATTCCGGGCGGCTGGTGCTTCCAGTTTTATAACGATTTTTACCCGGACCTTGATGACACCGCGATCGTGCTGCAGGCCCTCCTTTACGGCGGCTATTCGAAAGCCGCGCCCGGCCGCGCGGAGCAAACGCGCATCGGCCTGGACTGGGTGCTGGCGATGCAGAACAAAGACGGCGGCTGGAGCGCCTTTGAGTGCGGCGTCGACAAGGATCTGGTCAATCACATCCCGTTCAACGATCTCAGCAATATGCTCGACCCGAGCACGGCGGACGTGACGGGCCACGTGCTCGAGATGCTCGGCCACTTCGGCTTCGACCTGAGTTTTAAACCCGCAGCCCGCGCGGCCGAGTACCTGCGCAAAACGCAAGAGCATGAAGGCAAGCGCGCCGGAAGCTGGTGGGGCCGCTGGGGCGTGAATTACGTTTACGGCACATGGAGTGCACTCGCAGGGCTCGCACAGGTCGGCGAAGACATGAGCAAGCCCTACGTGCGCAAAGCCGTAGCATGGCTCTACGGCGTGCAGAACGCCGATGGCGGCTGGGGCGAGGGCTGCGAAACTTACAAGCAGCCCGAACTCGCCGGCACCGAGGCACACGGCGCTTCGACACCGTCGCAAACCGCCTGGGCGATTCTCGGCCTGCTCGCCGCCGGAGAACTCGACGACGCCCGTTTAAAGCGCGGCATCGAGTGGCTGCTATCGCACCAGAATAAGGAAGGCGGCTGGAACGAAGACCTGTACACAGGAACGGGCTTCCCCAACGCGTTCTATTTGAACTACCATTTCTATCGCGAGTACTTCCCCCTGCTCGCGCTCGGCCGCTACCGCAACGCTCTGTGCGGCCTGAAAGCGATTTGACGGCTCGACGCAAAGGCGCGAAGGACGCGAAGAGATGAAGAAGGTACGCCTTGAAACGCCTCGTCCGGTTATTGCCGAAAACACTTGGTCGGCGGAAGAGCATGAGTCGGGGCTGGTGAACGGCTTCATCGTGAGCGCGCGACGCGAGCGCGTTTCAACGCTGATGACTCCGCGACGACGTGCCGACTTGCGCAGGGCGCTGCCTCACTTCAAGTGGTTCGAAGAGAAGTTCGCCAGAAGCCTGAAGCCCGAGGAACAATCACACGCCGCGTTGGCGCAGCTACTTCGTGCGCGGGGCGCTGGTAAGACCTGCTACCTGCTTTCCGTCCGTGAGGATCTGGATGGCAGTTTCATGGAACTTGAAGCCGCGCTGGATGAAGTGGTTGCGATGGGCGAACCCACGATTGTTTCGTTCGTGCCGGGCAAACTAGCCTACTACGAAGATGAGTGGGCCAAGGACAGACTGTTGCTTTGCAAACCGTAGTAGTTCTTCGCGTCCCTCGCGCCTTCGCGTTAATTGCCTTTCACTCGCCCCCTGCCAGCGCGCGTCGCGTGAACCGAGCCGCGCGCCGTTTGTTCTCCAGCCTGCGGAGCAGGCGGCGTGGAATAGCGAGGGGCGGGAGCCCCTCGATTCCGGAACAGGTGCGAATGCTAGCCCGCGGAGCGGGCGACGCAATCCTTGCACGAGGCGGGCCCAATGCGCCGCCCGCTCCGCGGGCTTGGTCGTCGGCCTGCCGATGTCCATGGGCTTCCGCCCATGGCTATTTTTCGTCGCCCGCTCCGCGGGCTAAAGGCAACAATTCCTCGATGCTACGCACGCTATGGCGTGTGTTTCCGCCTACCTTCAGGGCCTTGTTGCGTGGGAACGAACGATCTGCCTGCCGGCCCGCAGAAGCCGGTCGTTTACACGACCGGCTCTGAGTGATTATCGTGGGTGTATGCCTGAACCTGCTCCGCAGAAGCCGCATGAAGAGACCATTGAGAAATTCATCTCGCGCCTTCGCCGCGTGGAGTTGCCTGATGGTGTTTTCAATATCTACTCGGAGAATCATCCGCAGCACGATGTGCGCGCGGGGGCTGCCAAGCGGCGAGAGAATTTGCGGCGCTACATCAAAGCGCTGCCTGATCCGAAGTTCGCGCTGATTGGCCTTTGCCCCGGTTATCGCGGTGCGCGTTTTACGGGCATCCCGTTCACCGACGAAGCGCACCTGTGCTGGCCCGGCACACTCTTTGATCGCACCGGCACGCGCGAGCAGCCCTGGCGCGAACGCAGCGCCACCTGCGTCATGGATTTAATCGGCGGCCGCCATGAGGTGATCTGCTGGAACGTCGTGCCCTGGCATTGCCATGAAATCGGCAACCCGCTCAGCAACGCCGAGCCCAACGCGAAAACGCTTGAACTTGGCGCCGCCGAGCTCGAGTTTTTTCTCTCGCGCATTGCGACCCGCGCGCAAGTCGTCGCCGTGGGCAACGTCGCGCGCGACGTGCTGGCAACACTCGACGCCAAGCTCGCAGCCGCGCGCAAATCCGTAGGGGCGACACATGTTTCGCCCCTGCACGTGCGCCATCCGGCCCATGGCGGTGAAGCGGAGTTCCGCGAAGGCCTGACGAAACTGCTCGGCATCGCGCCCGATGATGAATGAACTATCTCGCGCACTTGCTACTGGCTGACGGCACCTCGGAAACGCTGGTTGGCGGCCTGCTGGGGGATTTCGCCAAGGGTCTTGACGTGTCAAGCCTTCCCGCCGCGGTGCGTGCTGCCCTGCTTCAGCACAGGCGCATCGACGCCTTCACGGACTCGCACGAGACTGTGCGCCGGTCGCGCGCGCGGGTTTCGCGCCAGTTCTCGCGCTTCTCCGGCATCCTGGTGGACGTGTTCTACGACCACTTCCTGGCCGCCGACTGGCCCTCACACTGCATCGAGCCGCTGCCCGCTTTCTCCAAGCGCGTCTATGGCGCCTTGCACGAACATCAGCGCCTGCTGCCCCTGCGGCTCTCGCGCGTGCTGCCGCGCATGGCGAGCGAGGATTGGCTGAGCGGCTACGCCGAGATCAAGAACGTGGGCCATGCGCTGGCGGGACTTGAGCGCCGCTTCAAGCGGCCCACGGGAATCTCACGCGCTCTCGGCGAATTGACGGGCAACTATGAAGCCTTGCGCGCGGACTTCGCGCATTTCTTCCCGATCCTGCGCAAAGCAGCCGCGGATCTTTGAACCATTTCATCAGGCTGCCGTTTCAAGGTCATCTGGCGGCGTCCCGGGGAAAAGAGGCCGACAGACCGGGGAGGACAACCGAGGCGTGGAGACAGTCATGTCGCACGCACAAGCAATACCCGATTCTTACACCGGGGGGCCGCCTGAAGCCCCCGTGGTTTCCGAGCAGGACCTCAGGACCATCGCTTCCGTTCCATGGGTTTCGATTGCACTGGCCGCTCACGTGCTGTTTCTCGTGATCGCCTGGTTCATCGTGCCCCAGACGCCGACCACCAAACCGATTGAAGCCGTTTCGGTCGCCACGGAAACCATGCCCGTGCCGCCGGAGCCGCCCCTTGAGCCGCCGTTGCAGAACGAGTGGCCCGACCAGGAAAAGGTCGTCACCGAGACTGCTGAGCAAGAGAAGATTGTCGAAAACCGCACTGACTTGACCAACGAAGACGCCACTGAGGAGCCCAATCACTCGCTGGCCAAGAACCCCACGGCCGATGACAGCCAAGCCGAATCGCCCAACCCAAACCGCGGGCCCAGTTCGGCCGTAGGCCTCGCTGGGGGTGGTGGAGGCGGGGGTGATAAGGGCGGACCGGGCGGCCTGAAGGACTTGCGCAGCAGCGACGGCCCTCCCGGCAGCCCCAAGGACAAGACAGTCCGCGTGGGCAACGCACTCGACTGGCTGGCCGATCACCAGAATTTTGACGGTTTCTGGAGCGGCACGAATTTCTCCGATGACACCAAGCGCGTCAACGCCCGCAAGACCTACAACCTCGAGTTCGTCAAAGCCGGCGATCCCAAGGGCGACAAAGGGTGGAGCGGCTCCACGGACATCGGCCTGACGGGCCTGTCACTGCTGGCCTTTGCCGGTGCTGGCCACGACCACAAGGAAGGAAAGTACAAAGACACCTGCCGCCGCGCCCTGATGTACTTGCGCAAGATTCAATCCAACGACGGCTGCTTTGGCCCCAAGGATGACGACAGCTTCGTTTACAACCACGCCATCTGCACCATGGCCATGGCCGAGTTGTACTCGCTGTCCGGCGACGCCGCCCTTAAGGGTTCCACGGAGCGCGCGGCGGGGTTCATTCTCTCCGCGCAGAACGAAGGCTCAGGCTGGCGCTACGGCGTCAAGCCGCAGGAGAACGACACCTCGGTCACGGGCTGGATGGTGCTCGCTCTCAAGAGCTGCAAATTCGCAGGCTTTGAATTTGAATCGAGCAAGGTTTACGGCCATGCCGCCGTCTGGCTTGACCAGGTTACTGTTGAATCCAACGGCTACCCCAAGACCGGTTACAACCTGCCCGGCTCCGACAACGCACGCATGCGCAGCGCCCAGAACTACGTCAGCAATCCTTCCATGGACGCAATCAACATCATGACCCGCATGTTCATGGGCGACTCCAAGTGGGACGCCAACAACCGTGTGATCAAGAGCCAGGCCGCCGAATGCGCCCGCAATGTACCGGTGTGGGAGCACGAGAAGATCGACTACTACTACTGGTACTACGCCAGCCTCGCCCTTTACCAGGTGGACGGCCCGCACTGGAAGACATGGGAGAGCGCGATGGTGAAAACGCTCTTCGCCAATCAGCGCGGCTGGAGGCCCGAAGATAAAGGCACGACCGCTGCAACGTTGGACGAACACGGAAGCTGGGACGCCGTGGACGCCTGGAGCGGCGCCGGCGGCCGGGTATATGCCACGGCCATCAACTGCCTGACGATCGAGGTCTGGACGCGCTACAAGCGGGCACACGAAAAGAAGTAATCACCGCCACGGGAAAGCGGTGATGAATCAGCACGCGGCTGCGCAGCCTTGGGGGCGCAGCCGCGCTGCATTTGCGGCGCATGGCTACAAAACGTGCGTCAGTTTGTCACCGCAGCGCGAGGCAGCCGCAGCTAGAACAGTGCACAACCCCAACCCCGGAAGGGACAGACCATGTTCAGGATCTTTGCGAGTTGTGTGTTGGCGCTTGGAGTAACAAGCGCACCCGTGTTGGCGCAGGCCTCGCCCGCCAAGGAAGAAAAGAAAGAAGCGCCCAAGGCCGAGAAGAAGAAGTTGAGCGACGCCGAGGTCAAGAAGCGGCTGAAGGAAAAGAAAACCACCGTGGCATTCGAGGACATGGCGCTCAAGGAAGCGCTGGCGGCTCTTGCCAAGGCGGCCGACGTGGAAATCAAGCTCGATGAAGACGTGGCGAGCGATGACACGGTCTCCGTGTCCATGAGCGACACCAGCGTCGAGTCGATCCTGAACATGATTAAGGAGTCACTCGATCTGACGTGGGAAGTCAAGGACGGCGCGGTGCTGGTCAAGAAGGCGCAAACCAGATAACCGTGGCGCACTGGAGCGCAGCGCGGCTGAGGGTAGAATCACTGCATGTTCGTGAACCTGAAATGCACCTATTGCGGAATGGCGCAGCAGGTGCCGGCGGGCCCCATGCCGACCATCGCCGCCTGCGCGCAATGCGGCAGCGCCCTCGACGTGCCGGGCGCAATGCCATCACAGCAGGCTCGTTACCCTGCGCAGCCGCCGCGTTACGGGGCGCCGGGCTATGGCCCGCGCGGGCCTTATGCGCCACAGGCCTTCTATCCAGCCCCGCCGCGCCAATCGAACACAGCCGGTCTCGTCATTGGCTTGGTCGTGACAGCAGGCTTTGTGGCGCTGGTGATTGTGGGCGTGGTTGCCAGTGCGATTGAGGAGGCATCGACATCAGTGTCGCCATGCGCGCCTATCGGCGATTACTGCGCGCCGTCAACGTCGGAGATCTTGCCCGCGCCCAATCCAGGGAAGCGCGAGTACGAGGTCGTCGAGTACACGTGGGGCACCTCTGATTTCGGCCAGTACTCGATTGAGTTCACGGGCAAGCCGCAGGACTCGGTTTCAACCATGCGGCATGAAGGTGGCAAGCTCGCGCTGCATCGCAAAGTCTTCAATACCGGCCAATCCCGGTGGGAAGTCTGCTTCTGCGATTTACCCCAGACGCCCGACAGCGTCGAGGCTGTGCTTGAGGGAGAAACAGCGCTGCTGAATGAGCACAACGGAAGCAAGCCCACTATTGATCGCGCGGTGGAAACCGAGGCCCTCAACGGCGACAAGTTCCCGGGCCGTGAACTGCATTATCGATCGCCGGGCGGCGAGCTGCGCTGCTATCGCATTTTCCTCGTGCACAATCGGTTGTTCTTTGTCAACGCGGCCATTCGTGACGAAAAGAAAATCCATGCCGTGGACAGGTTCTTCTTCTCGTTTCACCTCGTTGGCGAACTCCCCAAAGAGGGCTGGCCAGCGAGATTTCTGCCTGAGGAACCCAAGCCCGACAGGGGCACCGCCGTGCCGGAAAAGAAGTAGCTACCGCTGCAAGGCGCACAGTTCCAGCAGTTCGGCCAGGCGGTTGGCGTAGCCCCATTCGTTGTCGTACCACGCAATCAGGCGCACAAGG
The DNA here is from genome assembly GCA_020845475.1 of Planctomycetota bacterium. Lineage (GTDB taxonomy): Bacteria > Planctomycetota > UBA8742 > UBA2392 > UBA2392 > UBA2392. Next base: position 6,373 of record JADLFN010000056.1, on the reverse strand, counting down.
TTGCCTTGTGCGTGCGTCAGAAGGCTGTCAAACACGCTTGAGTGCGGGTTGCCCACGATGTCGCCGCTGACAATCGGGTCCTCGCAGTATTCAATGATGTGCGCAAAGCGCCGCTCGGCCTGCTCGCGCATGAATGCGTTCAGCTCTTGCGCGCTGGGTTCTTTGTCCAGCTCAAGAATCAGCTCCACGTTGCTGCCGTCAATCACCGGAACGCGCTGCGCCATGCCCACGATTTTCCCGCGCAACTCCGGCATGGCCTGCTCAAAGGCGACCAGGCTCTCCGTCGTCGTGGGCACTATATTGTGCGCAGCAGCGCGGCCCCGGCGCGGGTCGCTTTCATGGCCGCCGTCCACCAGGCTTTGGCCTGCGGTGTAGGCGTGCACGGTCATCATGTAGCCGCGCTTGATGGTGAAGCGCGTCGCCAGCGCCTTGAGAAGGGGCGCATAGCAATGCGCGGTGCATGAGCCCGCGGAAATGATCTTGTCTGCGGGGCGCAAGTCGGAGTTGTTCACGCCCATCATCGCGGTGCGGTCGCACACGCCCAGTTCAAGCGGCTTGGAAACAATCACGCGCCGCGCACCGGAAGCCAAGAGCGCTTCAAGGTGCGCACGGGAATTGTGGCGGCCGCTGGAGTTGACGACCAGCTCGATTTCGTTGCCGCGGATTTCTTCTTTCCCCGCGTGCTCCACGTGGTGCACTGGAATGCGCCGCCCGTTCCAGAGGAGATGTTCGCCTTCGGTGCGCACCTCGCTGAAAAAACGGTTCATCACGGAGTCGTACTTCAATAGATAGGCAAGCTGAGCGGCGGGCAGCGGGTCGTTGATCGCCGCAATTTCAAGGCTGGCGGAAGTCGAGAGCAGACGAAAGAGCGCCCGGCCGATGCGGCCAAATCCGTTTACAAGAATTCTGGTTGGAGCCGATTCCATTATTTCAGTCGTTTACGCCAGTTCCGCCAGGCGTTCCTGGATGGCCGCCACGCCCTTTTCGTCGAGCGCGGGATTGGGCACCTCGTAGGTTTGTCTTTCTTTCACCTTGGGCGGCGTTTCGAATACCAGCACCTCTCCAGCCCTGGTGCGCTTGGTGGCCTTGAGCTTGAGCTGCTTCAAACGCAACAATCCCAGCGCCGCGACATAGGCAAAGCGCTTGAGCTCTTCGGCGTCGCGCTTCTTGGCTTCATCGGCCGAGCGCGCGTTGTGAAACACCTGCCAGAGCGAATCCGGATCAAGCAGCACGGGCTTGCGTTCGGTGCTGAACACCGAAAGCCAGTAGGCAACGAAACTGCCCGCACCCTGGCGCTCCCAGCATTGCTTGCACACGTCGGCGCGGTCGAACACGCCTTCTTCCTTGGGGCGCGAAACCAGCCCGGCATAGTATTTATCGCCGTTGACGAACTTGCGCGCGCATACGCTGCACTGCTTGCTGCCGCGGGAGATCTTGAAATCCATGCTGGAAACTTACGCGAATTGCGCGCGAGCGCAAGGTTGCGCGCCAAAGCCGCCTGGCCCGCGTTACTTGAGCTTGGCCGCCAGGGCGCGCGCTTCTTGAAGCGTTTCCACGCGCTTGCCGGTGATTTCATAGATCGCGGCCTGCGCGCCATCAATGTGATCGGGCTCTTTTTCCCACAGGTCAAGGATTGGCTTGAGCCCTTCCTTGCGGCCAATCGAACCCAGCGCAGCAATGCAGCATTCATGGAACAGAAACACCGCATTCTCGGTGCGGCGCGGATCGACCACGGCCTTGCCGTCCTCGAAAATTACCTGGTCGTTCTCGTCGCGCTTGAACTCCTGGATGTCTGTCTTCTCGATTTCCTCGGTGATCGCACGGATGCCGCGCGCGTCGCGCAGGCGCCCCAGTAGATCCACGAGGTGCCGTCGAGCGCGCCACGTTACGCCGCCGCGCTGGCCCTCCATCAGCTCCGTGATCGCCGGCCCCACCGCGCGGTCGCGAAAATCCGCCAGCACCACCACCACGTTCTTGTTGAAGTTCGGGTTGCCCGCAAGCGCAACCCAGAGCGCATCGAGCAGCGGCTGAATCGCGTTGGGCCCCACGCGCACGAGCACAATGTGCGCGTTTTGCGTGTAGTCCTGCTGGTCGTGACCCAGTCGCACTATCATGTTCGAGATCAGCATCTGCTCGCCGTCAGGGCCCTGCGCGGTCATGGCATCCGCAAAGTCGAGCCAGCGGTCCGTCTCGCGGTCGGCGCGGCCCAGCGGCGTGGCGGTATCGAACTCATAAACCAGCGCGTAAAGCCGGCCCTGCAACGCCAGCCATTCGCGGTTTGGCGCCGTATTCCAGTCGGCGGCCTGCAGGCGCGCACGGATTTCCTTGGGCCACATCAGGTATTGCCGATAGGCCTCCTGCTCGCGTGTGAGCGCAATGCGCTTCTCGATCAGCTTTACCGTGCCGTCCTTCTGCGTTTCGGTGCGGCTGTCCACAAGTTGCGGCGGCCACTTCGCAGGGCGTTTGACCGGCGGCACCACGCGCTCACGCGCCACACCCCAGTTAGCGGGATCTTTGCTCTCAAGCTCGCGCAAAAGACGCGGCATCTTCACGCCGCGAAAATTCAAAACGTCGGTGTACCAATCCCAGCGGGCGCGATCGGCCTCGGTTTCGTTCAGGCTCGTGATGACAGGCTTGCCCGGCCCGGAGACAAACGGATCTTCGTCCGTGCCCCCACTGAAGGCGCCGCTGCCGCCATTGGGGCGAGGTTCATCCGTGGCTTGGGTCGAGGCGCAGGCGCCCAGCAGCAGCGCAGCAAACAACGCAAGAGCAAACTTCACAGGCAAACTCCGGGGACAGCACGGGGCCACCAGTATCGCCTTTGCAGCGAATTTGGCAATGGCGCGCTACCTGAAGGCCTTGAGGTTCTGGTCAACCATCTTCGTCGTCAACGGAATGAAGCCGTCCTTGATCACGATTTCCTGGCCATCGCGCGACAAAATGAAGCGAAGAAACTCGCGCACCACCGGGCGCAATTCGCCATCGGGCGGCAAGTTCACGTAGATGTACAGATAGCGCGATAACGGGTACTTGCCGCTGTAGCAATTCTCGGCGGTGGCTTCATAGGCAGCGGAGCCATGCTTGCCCGAAAGCGGCACAGCTCTGACGCCCTGCGCCTTGTACCCAATGGATGAATAACCAATTGCGGTGCGCTCTTGCGCTATCATCTCAACCACGGAGCCCGGGCCGGTTTGGATGTTGACCGTCGACTTGACATCGCCCCGGCTCAGCACCTGCTCCTTGAAAAAACCATGATTGCCGCTGGAGGAGTTCTGGCCATAGAGCGTCATTTCCAGGCCGTGCCAGTGGCTCTCATCGGCGATCAACTGCCCCCACTGTTTGAGATCGACTTCGCAGCCGCGCTTGCGCGTACTGGAGAAGATCGCATCAACCTGCGCGAGCGAGAGTGACTTGACGGGGTTTTCTGCGTGCACAAACACCGCAAGCGCATCGATGCACACAGCAATCTTCGTGGGCTTGTAGCCGAATCTGTTTTCGAGTTTCTTGATCTCTTCCGCGTTCATCTCGCGCGTCATCGGCGCAATGTCTGCGCTGCCTTCGATCAACGCTGGCGGGCCCGTCGTAGAGCCCTTGCTCTCAACGCTGAAGCGCACGTCGCGATAGTGCTGCTTGAAGCCCTCGCTCCAGTTTGTCATCAAATTGGCAAGCGTGTCTGAACCCACACTCGCGATAGGGCCGTCAATCCCCGCCACGGGCGCATAGGGCAAAAGTGCTTCATCAGCTGCCATGGTGCCGTTACCGCCACGCGCGGATTCACGACCCGCGCCGGCAGCAGCCTCGCTGCCTGTATCAACGGGAGCGTCCCCTGTACTTGCATCCTGTGTTGGCTTGGTTGTGTTGGTTTCGCGCATCGACCCGTTCTGCGAACGTGGCGTTGCTTGTGTCATGCCGTCGCTTGGCGCGCTACCAGCTCGGTTGCTGGAGGGCGGAGTGTCCGGAGATTGTCCCCGTTCTTCCGCAGTTTCACTCGGTATCGCATCAGGCTCAACAGCGCCACTGCACTTGAAATAGGTCGCCTTCGAAGGTCGCCAGTAGCGGTCTCTTGCGGTTGCCGCTTCAAGATCAGCGGGCCGCTCAAATTGCGCCAGATATGCCCAGGCGCCAATCAAAACACCGGTCAGCACCAACGTGAAAACCATCGCGCATCGAGTGAGAGTCTCCATGGGATTGATTCTAACCCGATAGCAGCAGTTCTTTGCTGAATGGTTGCAATTCACCAAAACTTCACATTTTGGTTCCCATGTGGTGACGCACAAATGCGCCGCGTAGCTGCGCCGCCCATACCCCACAGCGCTACTGTCTGGCTCTTGGCGCAAGTCGCTTCCGGTACGCACTTTGCTACAATCTTCTCACGGGCCGGAGACTTGCCATGAGATTGTTCACGGTTTGCGTGGGTGTGCTGGCTCTTGTTTGTTTGCTTCTCGCGCGGCCTCAGGCCCAGGCCGCTCCCGATTACGACAGCGTCAAGCGCGATTACGACGCCAGCATCAATCGCGTTTCCGTGAACAAGCGCTGGCGCGGCATGTACAAGCTCGCCAACACCCGCGACCCGCGCGCCTTTGAAGTGCTCCAGCAGCGCTACGCAAAACCCGACGACCCGGCTGAGGGCGTCTCCTACATCATCGTTGAGGTCTGCACGCAGTACTTCATCGATCCGAAATTCGCCGATGCCTGGGAAACCTGGCGCAAGGCCAACACGCGCGATCGCGACGCCTGGCTCTGGTTCAATGCCGCGCGCATCCTCTACACACTCAAGGGCAAAGACGCGCTCGTAGCCGACGTGCAAAACGCCAAGCTCAGCCCATTCTTGCGCGCGGCTGTAATCGAGGCCTTGGCCACCAAAAACGAAGACGCCGTGCTCGCGCTCGTGCCCGCGTGGCTTGACGACCTGCCCGCCAAGGGTGCGGAGCGGGCGGTCATGCTTGAAAGCTGCGGCAGCATCGTGCTGGGCCACCTCGCCAAGCTCGACAAGCCGGAATACAAAGCCGTGCTCGAAAAGCTGATCCGCCAGCTCGACGACAAGAAAACCGAAGAGCGCAGCAAATACGTACTCGGCCGCATGCTGCGCACGATCCTGAAGACCGATTCGATCGCGCTGGAAGCCCAGCCGTGGCTCGACATCCTCAATAACGCCGAGCCCAAGGAAGTCAAAAAGCCCTCCCGCTACGCCGAAAAAAAGCCCAAGTTCCTCGGCATTGAAGGATCGGGCAAGCGCGTGGCCTACGTGATCGACCTCTCCGATTCCATGCTCATTCCGCTCACGCAAAAAGAAAAAGAAGAACTCAAAAAGCCCATCACCGGCGAAAAGCGCGAGCGCAAAGAAGGCGCCATCCCCGACGAAAAACCCAAGGATTCCAAGCTGCCCACGGAGAAGGACCTGCCTTGGGACAAAATCACCAACCGCTTCGAAGCCGCGCGCGAGTTCTTGAAACTCTCGCTCAGAACGCTCGACAAGGAAATGTCCTTCGTGATTGTGGGCTTTGGCAACGACGCCGAGGTCATCGTCGGCAAGGGCCTGATTCCGGCAACCAAGCCGAACGTCGATCTCGCCATCCGCATGCTCGATGAAATCAAACCCGGCCTGCCCGAGCCGCCCCTGCGCCCCGATGGCACTCTCAAGGGCCTTACCAATCTGCAAGGCGGCATGTTGCGCGGCTTCCGCGCGCAGCCCACGGGCCTGCTCGGTGGCGAAGAACACGTGCACAAGGGCGGTTTTGAACAGGGCGTGGACACCGTGTATCTGCTCAGCGACGGCGCCCCAAGCTGGGACGACTTCGCCTGCAAAGACAAGATGGACTCCGATGACGTGGTAGGCGACCCGGAAACCGGCCAGCCCCTGCCGGCCACGGAAGAACTGATCTTCCAGGGCCCCTACATCGTGCTCGACTACCTGCTGGCCACAATCCAGCGCATGAACTTCCTGCGCAAATGCGAGATCCACTGCATAGGACTGGGCGAAGCCAACTTCGGCCTGCTGGAATCCATAGCCAAACTAGGCAAAGGCCAGGTACGCAAAGTAGGCAAAGAAAAGTAGCCCGGCCCAACAGACCCCCGATGCAGCCCAAGAAAAGTAGCCTGACCCCTTTTTAGGTCTTATGACACCCAAGGCTCCATCGGTTTGAACACTGAAGGAGAAGCGGTCTGTCGGGGGAAGAATCCCCTTGGCCGGGATTTTGGGGCTCTGAAAGCCATTCATGAGAGCCGAAAGAACAGGCTCTTTATCGCTAAGAGCCTATCCGAGAAACCCTAAAGTCACGGCCTGAGTTTTGACGATTTCTTCGCATCAATCCTTTTGATGCGAGGCGACCATGGCTGCGAGCAAGCGTGTTTACAAAGTCGAAGACGATGGCTG
>JADLFN010000055.1 GCA_020845475.1 Planctomycetota bacterium | reverse complement strand
CCATCAACTACACCGGCAGCGCCTTTGCAGCCCAGACGATTGAAGTTCGCTTTGCGTCCACCGCCACGGCAACCACTTACACCGGAACCATTACTGTTTCCGGCGGCGGTGCTTCCAACCAGGTCGTCAACCTCAGCGGCACGGTTACGGCTGCGGGTGGTCCTTCACTGACGGTCAGCTCAACAAACGTGACGGTGCCTACCACCACGGCCGGCACAGCGGGCACGGCGACCAGCTTCACAGTCAGCGGTTCCAACCTGACCCCCGCTTCCGGCACGGTCACGCTGGCGCTGGTTTCAACGCCCGCGGGCATCGAGATGCGCAACGCCACGGCCTCGGGCACGTTTGGCACCGGCAACATCACCATCAACTACACCGGCAGCGCCTTTGCGGCCCAGACCATCGAAGTTCGGTTTGCGTCCACGGCCACGGCCACCACCTACACCGGAACCATTACTGTTTCCGGCGGCGGTGCTTCCAACCAGGTTGTCAACCTCTCGGGAACGGTAACGGTTACGGGCGCGCTGACGATCGTGACGACCACACTGCCAAACGGCGTGATCGGCGCGACATACAATGCCACGATTACCGCCCAGAACGGCACTGGTCCTTACACCTGGAGCCTCGCGTCGGGCACGTTGCCCTCAGGCCTGACGCTGAACACCGCAGCCACTGGCTTGACGACGAGCCTCTCCGGCACGCCCACGGCCGCGGGAGTGTTCACGTTCACCGTTCAGGTTTCTGACAGCGCGGCCGGCACCGACACGCAGCTTTACAACGTGACCGTCACCAGCAGTACAGGCGGCGGCACGATTGGCGGCGGCGGTGGAGGTGTCGGCGGTTGCTCTGCTGACGCGAACCACACGCCATGGATGATTCTCGCGGCTGTCCTGGCGACTCTGCTTGTCGCCTTGCGCCGTCGCATCAGGGCCTAGTTCTTGATTGCACCAAGAGGGGAGGCCGCAAGGCCTCCCCTCTTCATTGGCTACCGCGCAATCCGCTGTTACGCTTGGATTATGCACAAGACCGCGATCATTCTACTGCTTGGCATCTGCTTTGCCTCCACCGCGCATGCTCAGCAGATCGGACAGGACGCTCCCGACAAGGCCTTTCTCTCCGCGCGCCATCTGCCCGCTGAAGTGACGCGGCTATCGCACCTGCGCCGCGCCGAGCCGCGCGTGGTTTTGCTGGATTGGTTTGGCGTGTCCTGAAGCCACTGCATTGCGACCGTGGGTCGCTTCAACGATCTCCAGTTCCGTTACGGCGGCTATGGCCTTCAAGTGGTCAGTGCCAGCTATGTCAACACGGACGCGGAGATTGACGGCTTTGACAACGCCTACAGCGTGCGCTACGGCCTGGTGCGCGTGGCTGACGCTTCGGGGTACACCGTGCCAATGTTCGGCACCGTGTTTGCCATCAGCCGCGACGGAAAACTGCTCTGGAGCGGCAACGTCAACGATGTGACAGACGCCATGGTTGAAGAATGGCTCGCAGAGCCTTGGGGCCCGCCCGAGACCGACGAAGAATCATGCAGCACTTCCGCGCGCGCGAGATGGACCATGCTGCTTGGCGCCCTGGCCGCGCTTGTGCTGGCGTTGCGCCGACGCTTGCGATGGGCATGAAAAAGGGCAGGCCGAAAGGCCTGCCCTTGACACGTCAATGGTATCGCTTACCCGTTGAACCTTCCGAACGCCACGGTGGCGTTGTGGCCGCCAAAGCCGAAGCTGTTGGAGATCGCCACGTTCACGCGCGCCTTGCGCGCCACGTTGGGAACGTAGTCAAGATCGCAGGCGGGATCGGGCGTTTCGTAGTTGCGTGTGGGCGGCACGATTTCATCGCGCAGTGCCATGGCGGAGGCCACGGCCGCAATCGCGCCTGACGCACCCAGCAAGTGCCCGGTCATGCTCTTGATCGAGCTGACCATCAGTTTTCTGGCGTGCTCGCCAAAGGCGTTCTTGATTGCGAGCGTTTCGGTTTTGTCGTTGTACTCGGTGCTCGTGCCGTGGGCACTGACATAGCCCACATCGGAGAGGTTGACGCGCGCGTCCGCCACCGCAAGCTCCATGCTGCGCTGCGCACCCAGGCCGTCCTCTGAGGGCGAAGTAATGTGGAACGCGTCGTCGGAGGCGCCGTAGCCCAGCACCTCACAGTAAATCTGCGCGCCGCGCTTCTTCGCGTGCTCCAGTTCCTCGAACACCAGCGTAGCCGCGCCTTCACCCATGACGAAGCCGTCACGGTTTTTGTCAAAGGGACGCGAGGCTTTCTCGGGTTCGTTGTTGCGCGAGCTCATGGCGCGCGCAGCGCAGAATCCGCCAAGGCCCAGCACCGTGACGGCAGCTTCGCTGCCACCAGTGAGCATGACATCCGCGTCACCGTATTGAATATGGCGCAGCGCCATACCCAGCGCGTTGTTGGCTGAAGTGCACGCGGAGGCCGTGGAGAAGTTCGGGCCGCGCAGCCCGAACTTGATGGCAATGTTGCCGGCGCCGGCATTGAGCATCAGCTTGGGAATGAAGAACGGATTGAGGCGGCCCGGCCCGCGCGTGTGTAGAATCTTGTTGCCGTCCTCAATTTCGTTGAGGCCGCCGATACCCGAGCCATGAACACAGCCCACGCGCTCCGTGTTGGCCTTGGCGAGGTCGAGCCCGCTGTCTTTGAGCGCTTCCTGGGCCGAAACGACCGCATAATGCACGAACAAGTCTGTCTGCCGTGCCCACTTGCGGTCGCCCAGAATCTCAGCCGCGTCAAAATTCTGGACCGTGCCCGCGATGGTGGTCGTGAGCTTCAAATCGGGCGCCCAGGGAACAAGTCGAATGCCATTGGCACCGGCCTGAATTCCGGCCCAATAGTCCTTCAAATTGTTACCGAGGGGCGAGATAACGCCCATGCCGGTAATAACGACGCGCCTGCGGCCGCTGTTTGACATGTTCGATCCCTTGCGTCCCGCATCCGGCAACGGTTGCGGGCAAGCGACGCTCGCCCTTGTGATCAAGGGCAGGACGCCGCTTGCCCGCCTAGCCGCGCCAGTGCTTTATTCCTTCTTGCCGGTCTTATCGACGATGTACTTGATCGCATCGCCGACGGTCTGGATCTTCTCGGCGTCTTCGTCAGGGATGGTGAGTTCGAATTCATCCTCGAACTCCATCACCAGCTCAACGGTGTCAAGGCTGTCCGCCCCGAGGTCGTTGACGAACGACGTTTCCAGCGTGACCTTGTCCCGGCTCACACCCATCTGGTCGCAAACAATCTGGATTACGGATTCCTTGATTTCATCAGGCGTCGGCACGCGGCTATCCTCCAAACGTCGAACACCGCCTAAGTTCGTGATGGCGGCAATTTGTTACAGCTACGCATCTTGCGCGCTGCGGCGCGGGAGTCTAGCGACGGCCTCGCGAGTGTTCAAGCCCTACTGGCAGGCTGACTAAGCTCGGTCAGCACGCCAAAAGTCTCCTTAGGGTGGAAGAAGTTCACCAGGCAGCCGCCCGCGCCCACGTGTGGCTCACTCCAGAGCGGATTGAAGCCCAGCGCCTGCAACTCGGCGGTTGCCCTGCGGACGTCGGGCACGGAATAGCAGACGTGGTGCATGCCCTCACCGCGCTTGGCGATGTACTTGGCGATGGCCGAATCATCGTCCATCGCCTCCAGCAGTTCCAGGTGCAGGCCCGGCTCAACATCCAGCTTGAGCACGCGCACGCGCTCACCGGCGACAATCTCGATCTCGGGGAACGCATGAAGCTTCAAACCCGCCTCGTAGAACTTGCGCGAAGCAGCAATCGAGTTGACAGCAATGCCAATGTGGTCGAGCTTCATTCAGAACGGGGCTCCCTGCCCATGAAGATAACACGGGCAGGGAGGCCCGTGCTACAGCCCCATCGACTCCTGCAACAGCTTTGCGCCTGCGGCGGCTGAAAGCGTGTCCACAGTGCCCATTCGCAGGCCCACTTTCGCTTCTTCGCCCTTGGGCAGCGGCACGCCCATGGTGCGCACCACGAACTGCAGCAGCGATTGAAAACTCACCAGCGGCACCAGCGCGTCATGAATGAACTCGCGCACGTTCTTGTAACCCGCCTTGAGCGCCTTCTGCTTGATCTCTCCGGGAATGTTTCCGCCAGAAAGATGCAGCCCGGGGCCGATGATTTCTTCCATGCGATTGTACTGCTCATGGAATTCCGCCACCCAGGTTTCCATCTGATCCATGAGAATCGCAGAGCGTCCCTGTTTGTGCAGTGTCTCGAGCCCCTGACTGACTTTGTCCTGGCGGTTCGCAATGTAAAACGCACCCAGACCCTCAAAGATCTTCATCATCTCCGCACGCGGATCTGCCGCCACGGGCGGCAACGCAGCCACCTGCGCCGTAATCGTTGGCGCCTGCGGAGCTACTGGTTTTTCCATGCGTCTTGTGTTGCCGCGCTTGCCCATGCCCAGCCCCGGTTGTTCGCTGAAAAGTTAAGAGTCTTGCGCGAAAAGGAAAGCCTACGCCTCGCGATACTCGCCAAACACGCTGCGCATTGCGTCACACACCTCACCGAGCGTCGCTCCCGAGCGAAGCGCCGCGAGAATCACCGGAACGAGGTTCGCGTCGGTCTTTGCCGCTTCACTCACTTTGCCACATGCAACCTTCGCACTTGGGGCATCACGCCTGGCTTTGAATGCCGCAAGCCGCGCGATTTGTCGCTGCGTGACCTCAGGCTTGATCTTGAGCAACTCGCCCGGCGCGGCTTCCTTGGTTTGAAACTTGTTGACGCCGACGACGATGGCTTCGCCCTTCTCGATCTGACGCTGGTAGGCCAGTGCCGCGCGCGCGATCTCACCTTGCGTGAACTTGCGCTCAACGGCCGCAATGGCGCCGCCCATTTCGTCAATCTTGCGGATCAGCTCGAGTGCGCGCGATTCGAGTTCATCGGTCCAGCGCTCGATGAGATAGCTGCCCGCCAGCGGATCAGGCGTATCGGCCACGCCGCTTTCGTAGGCAATCACCTGCTGGGTGCGCAGAGCAATCTCGACGCTGCGCTCTGTGGGTAACGCCAGCGCCTCGTCAAAGGAGTTCGTGTGCAGGCTCTGCGTGCCTCCCAACACCGCGCCCAGCGCCTGCAAAGTAGTACGCACGATGTTGTTCTCGGGCTGCTGCGCCGTCAGCGTGCTGCCGGCCGTCTGCGTGTGGAACTTGAGCGACAGCGCATCCTTTGAGCTTGCGCCAAAGCGCTCTTTCATCAGGCGAGCCCAGAGCCTGCGCGCGGCACGGAACTTGGCGACTTCCTCAAGCAGGTTGTTGTGGCCGTTGAAGAAGAAGCTCAGGTTCTTACCGAAGTCATCGACCTTGAGCCCGCGCTTGGTAGCCCATTCGACGTAGCAAAGCCCATGCGCCAGCGTGAAAGCGATTTCCTGCGCGGCGGTGCAGCCCGCCTCGCGCATGTGGTAGCCGGAGATCGAGATCGCGTTGAAATTGGGCACTTCGGCCGCGCAAAACGCGATAATGTCGGTCGTCAGGCGCAGGCTGGGCTTGGGCGGGAAAATGTAAGTGCCGCGCGCGACAAACTCTTTGAGCAAATCATTCTGCACCGTGCCACGCAGCTTGGCGTACGGCACACCTTGGCGCTCCGCGATCAGCAGATAGAACGAAAGCAGCAGCGCGGCGCTGCTGTTGATCGTCATGCTCGTCGAAACCTTGTCGAGCGGAATTTTGTCGAAGAGCGTGGCCATGTCGTCGAGGCAGGCAATCGGCACGCCGACTTTGCCGATTTCGCCTTCGGCCATCACGTGGTCGCTGTCATAGCCGATCTGCGTAGGCAGATCGAAGGCGACACTCAGGCCCGTGGTGCCCTGATCAAGCAGGAAGCGGTAGCGCTTGTTGCTCTCCTCGGCGTCGCCAAAGCCCGCGTATTGGCGCATGGTCCAGAAGCGGCCGCGATACATGCTTGGGTATACGCCGCGCGTGAAGGGCCACTCGCCGGGGAAGCCGACATTGGCAATGTAAGTCTGCTCACCCTGCGCGCTCAAAGCCCCCACCACCGGCGCGGCTACGGCCGGCACGTCCAACCCGCTGGAAGTCTCGAACTTGGCGCGACGTTCGGCCGCCTTCGCAACAAAGGGTTTGCGGCTATTTTCCAGCCAAGCGATGTAGGCTTCCTGCAGGCTCATGGACTAACGACCCTCCGGCACGGGCCCCAGCCGCACCATGAGCGCGCCCTTTTCGAGGGCGTCACCTGCTTTGATCGGTACTTCGAGCACCACGCCATCGCGCGGCGAGCGGATGTCGTTCTCGAGTTTCATCGCATGCAGGAACAGCAGGCTCTGGTTCTTTTTCACGACGTCGCCGGGTTTCACAAGCACGTTGACCACCATGCCGGGCATGGGTGCCTTGACATCGAGTTTCGCCGCAGAGCCCGGGCGCTTGGCCAGTTGCGTCAGGCGCACGTGCTCTTCCTCGCGCACAACCACTTCGTAGTGCGCGCCATCGAGGATCACGACGGTGCGCTCCTTGTCGCGGTGATAACCAAACGTTGCAGGCCCGCCGTTGACCTGCACCCGCTGAACTTTCGAGCGCAATTGCGTTTCGGTTTTCACGGGAAACGTGCCGCGTGGCGAGGTGACGTAGAGTTGCCCTTCGCGCTCCGTGAACTTCACGCGGTAGGTCTGACCGTTGACGTTGACTTCGTATTCCATGATTCGCGGCTCGCTGCTGGCGGTTCGCGGCTCGCTGACTGCGGCTCGCGGCGCCTCAACACTATCTGTCTTTCGCCAAACGGCGTCGAAGCCCGTTGATCAGTTGTCCAACCCGGCTGATCTCCAGCATAGCGGTCTCATACTCCGGAATGGAGAACCACCCAAACTCGTTCGCAAGGGTAAGCTGCGTTTCCATTTCCATCAACGACCCAAATGCGATGGCACAGAAGCGCGCAAATTCAGCATCGCTGCCACGACCCTTCCCTTCCGCAATGTTGGACGGTACCGAAACAGCTGCCCGCCGGATCTGCGAGATCAATCCGAATCTCTCGTCAGAAGGCCACTTTGCCGAGATCGAGTAGACAATCCGAGCAAGCGCCATAGCGGCCTTCCAAGCTTCCAAATCCTTGTGCGACTTGATTGCCATTGGTGACTCTGTTTGGCGTCTTGCCTTTGCTAACCGCGAGAAGCGAACAGCAAGCCGCGCCTTTACCTTACCCTCGGCAGCGAACTTGAACTCCACGGGGCAAAATGCGCTTCGCCGGCGCGGCTTTGGGCCTCTCGCGTTTTCAGCAGGCGGCGGTATTCCATCAGCGCGCCGAGCACGGCGGCGTCTTCTTCTCGGCCGAGCTTGAGCCATTCCTTCATGCGGCTCTCTACATAATGAATGTGAAAATCGCCCTTGAGGAAGCCGGCGTCGTGCATGATGGCCAGATGCGTGGGAATCGTGGTCGCCACCCCCACCACCATGAATTGCTTCAGCGCCGCAATCTGGCGCGCAACGACCTCGGCGCGGTCCTTGCCCTTGATAATCAGCTTGGCAAGCAGCGAGTCGTAATACGGCGTCACGCTGTCGCCGGCGGCGTAGCCGGCATCGACGCGAACGCCTTCGCCTTCGGGCGGCTGGAAGGCCTCGATGAATCCAAGCGAGGGCATGAAATCGGCAAAAGGATCTTCGCTGTTGATGCGCACTTCCATAGCCGCGCCGGTTTGCTTGATGTCGGCTTGCGCAAACGCGAGTTTCTCGCCGCTGGCCACGCGCAGTTGTTGCTCGACCAGGTCAATGCCCGTGACCATTTCCGTGACGGGGTGCTCGACTTGCAGGCGCGTGTTGACTTCACAGAAGTAATGCGTGCCTGATTTCGTATCGAGCAGGAACTCGCAGGTGCCGGCGTTGACGTAGCCTGCCGTTTGCGCAATGCGCACGGCGTCGGCGCAGATCTTTTCGCGCTGTGGTTGCGTCAGCGCGACGCTGGGCGTTTCCTCAAGGAGCTTCTGCTGGCGGCGCTGCAAGCTGCATTCGCGCTCAAAGAGGTGCAGGACTGTGCCGTGCTTGTCGGCCAGAATCTGGACTTCAATGTGGCGCGGGTTGACCAGGAACTTCTCGACCAGCAGGTCTTCGGAGCCAAAGCTGGCCTTGGCCTCGCGGCCGGCACGAGGAAGCGCGGCCAGCAGCTCGGCTTCGTTGGCTGCGCGGTGCATGCCCTTGCCGCCGCCGCCCGCTGCGGGCTTCACGATCACGGGGTAACCGATGGCCGCAGCTTTTTTTGCCGCGGCTTCGCCATCCGTCGGCGCGCAGGGAAACCAGGGAACGACCGGAACGCTGGCTTTGGTTGCCACTTCCTTGGCCGCGCGTTTGTCGCCAAGGCGATCGATGGCGGCGCTGGGCGGCCCGATGAACTGCACGCCGTTGTCCTCGCACATGCGCGCAAAGGCCGCGTTCTCGGCCAAGAAGCCGTAGCCGGGGTGGATGCCCTCGGCGCCGTGGCGCTTGGCCAGTTCCAGCACGCGCACCATGTTGAGGTAGCTCTCGGAAGCGGGCGATGGGCCAAGGTAATGGGCTTCGTCGGCCAGTTGCACATAGGGCAGGTGCGCGTCGGCATCACTGAAAATCGCGATGCTCGCGACGCCCAGCTTGCGGCAGGCGCGAATGACCCGCGCGGCTATCTCGGCACGATTGGCAATCAGAACTTTCTTGAACATGGGCGGGCAATATACGGGAGGAACGCCCGCCGTTGTAGGGGCGACATGTATGTCGCCCCTACGCCTATGTCGGAGTCAGAGCGCTAGTCCTTCGGCTTCTCGGGCACCTTCTGTTCCATCGTGATGCTCGCGCCTGCCAGATACCACCTGCCGCCTTCCCGATAGCAGCTAACCGAAATCCTGTCGCTGTAGCGATTCCTGTACTCGAACTTGGCCCTTCCTTGGCCTTCGACGTCGAGCTTGACATCGCGGCCATCGAGGAACCAAGCGCCGTCTTTGAGGCGCATCTCCCAATCTTCGGCCCGGTACACGCGATAGAAGCCCATCATCACCGCGCCGCGTTGCGCGTCGCTTGCGTCGATCCACTTTGCTTCGCTGTTGGTGATTCCAGACTTGTCCTTGGGATCAAGCCCTTGGTCGCCTTCGAGGCGCATCTTGAAATCCTTCCAACGGTCCCAGCCTTCCTTCATGCGCCACTTTCTCACCTCGGACTCCTTTGCCGCGGCAGCGGTCATCCAAAGCGGCATGTAGTCGTAGAATTTGGTGAACTTCTCTTCCACGATGCTGTCAACGATCGCGTCAGCGATTGCATTTGCGCCTTCTCCTGGATCCCTTGGCCTTGCCGGTTCCGGCGCCGCAGGAGCCAGCACGACTTCCTGGCGCTCAGATTGGATGGAATGCGAATGCGAAGCGACAACAACAAGCAAGGCGATGCATAGTTGAGCAGCGTATTTCATGTTTGCGTCTCCGGTTGGGGGAGTGCGCATTGTGAAACCGATACACTGAAAAGCAAACAGGCGCGGCATAAGCCGCGCCTGTTCTTGAGTTAGCGAGCAACTAGTCACCGCGACCACCGCGACCACGTTCCCTCGTGGCAACGTCTTCAGCATTTTCCGCGAACGAAACGGAAACCGAATCAAGGTACCATTTGCCCTCAACGCGGGTCGTGCTGACGGTGATGGAGTCGTTGAACTTGTTCATGTAGGTCATGCTGGCTGACGCATCGCCTTCCAATCCGTGACGAATGCTGTAATCGGTCATCGACCATTCAGCCTTCAAACGATCTTCCAGCTTCTTGCCCTTGTAGATCTTGTAGGCGCCTTGCTCGACTGCAATGAAGGTCTCGATCGAGGCCGACTTGAAGGAATCAGTAGAGTCAATCTTTGCTTTGCCTTCAGGATCCTGCTGCTTGATGAACGGCTCAACGTTGTCTTTGTACTTGATCTTCTCTTTTTCAATGCGCCAAAGGTAGTTGGCATGGCGCTGCTTGGCATTGTTTACATCCCACTCGGCCATGAGCCCAGCGAGCTTGTCAAACTTCTCGCCTGTAATTGCTGAAAGTGCGTCGTCGCCAACTGACTTCGCCGAACTGGCACCGCCGCCGCCGCACGCTGTTGCGAAAGCTACCGGCACCGCGATCAGTGCCAGCAACATCAGTCCTTGAATCGTCCTCTTCATATTTCGTTCTCCCTTGAGTTATCCGGTTGTCACGGCCCACTGCATAACGAGGGCAAGCTTTTAATATCTCTCCTGCCCGATGTCACCTTTTCTCTGGTTTAGTTTTTGATGCCTCGAATTCCCTCTGCAACTTGGGATTCAGGCCAATCTTCCACTTTTCGTTCTCGAGGATCAGGTATTGGCGCTCAGCGCCCTTGGCCACCCAGTCGATGTGGCCCCTGCCACCCTCAAGCACCATCTCGCGCACGTTATCGCGATGATAGAAAGCCTTTGACTGTGTCTGTGCTTCGCTCTTTACATCCTTCTTCATGCGCCACACGTAGTACTGCTTGGGCGACATGTCTTTGAGCGTTTCCCACGGCGGGAAGTTCGCCAGCACACCTTTGAGCCTTTCCTTTTCACTTTCTGCCGTAAACTCTGACTCCAGTGCCATCCGCGTGCTTTTTACCGTTTCATGCGCACCGGTCACGGGCTGGGTCAGCAGTTGCTTCATGATTTCCTGGCGGCCCTCACTCAAGAATTCCCAGGCCGCTTCATAGTCGGCCTTGTGCAAAGCCTCGCCGTATGCCTCGATCACTTTGAAGGCTTCTTCCTGCGTTGAAACAACGGCGGGTTCCTCGTTGCTGCATGCTCCGACAACGCAGCAAAGCAGCAGAGCTGTTATGAGTTTCGTTTTCACAGTGGGATGTTCCCGTGCTTTTTGGGCGGGTTGACGTCGCGCTTATGCCGCGCCACCTCAAGACCGCGAATCAGCCGCTTGCGCGTTTCGCGCGGGCGAATGACGGCGTCAATGTAGCCGCGCGCGGCTGCGTCGTAGGGGTTGCCAAAACGCTCGCGATAGTCGGCGATGAGCTTGGCGCGTTCAGCCACGGGGTCCTTGGCTGCGGCCAGTTCTTTGGCGTAGAGAATATTGACTGCGCCCTCAGCGCCCATGACGGCGATTTCGGCCGTCGGCCAGGCCAGATTGACGTCGCCGCGGATGTGTTTTGAGCTCATGACGCAATAGGCGCCGCCGTAGGCCTTGCGGGTGATGACCGTGAGCTTGGGAACCGTGGCCTCGCAGTAAGCGTAAAGCAGCTTCGCGCCATGCTTGATGATGCCGCCGTGTTCCTGATTCACGCCTGGCAAGAAGCCCGGCACATCCTCAAACGTAATGATCGGGATATTGAAGGCATCGCAAGAACGTACAAAGCGCGCACCCTTGAGCGAGCTGGCAATGTCGAGGCAGCCGGCCAGGACCGCCGGTTGCTGCGCCACGATGCCGACCGAATGGCCGTTGAGGCGCGCGAAACCCACGATGATGTTCTGCGCGAAGTTCTTGTGGACTTCGAAAAAGTCGTGATCGTCTACGACTGTCTCGATCACCTCGAGCATGTTGTAGGGCTTCTCGGGGTTGTCGGGCACCACGCGATCGAGGCGTTCGTCCTCGCGCTCGGCGTCGTCGTCGGGCTCGATATAGGGCGGCGGCTCTAGGTTGTTCTGGGGCAGGAAGCTGAGCAGGCGCTTAATGCTCGCGATGCAATCGGGCTCGCTGGGTTCGGCGAAATGTGCCACGCCGCTGGTTTCGCCGTGCACGCCGGCGCCGCCGAGTTCCTCCATGCTGACTTCTTCGTGCGTGACGGCCTTGATCACGTTGGGGCCGGTCACGAACATGTGGCTGGAACCTTCGACCATGAACACGAAGTCGGTCATCGCGGGCGAATAAACGGCGCCGCCGGCGCAGGGGCCCATGATCGCGCTGACTTGCGGAATCACACCGCTCGAAAGAACGTTGCGCAAAAAAATGTCGCTATAGGCCGCGAGGCTGGCCACGCCTTCCTGGATGCGCGCGCCGCCGGAGTCGTTGATGCCGATCATGGGGCAGCCGTTTTTCAGCGCCTGGTCCATGACCTTGACGATTTTCTGGCCATAGCGCTCGCCCAGCGAGCCGCCGAACACCGTGAAATCCTGCGCGAACACGTAAATCGGCCGGCCAAAGACGCGGCCACAGCCGGTGATCACGCCATCGCCCAGGAATTTCTTGTCGCCCATGCCGAAATCGGAGACGTTGTGGGTCACGAAGGCGTCGATTTCGTCGAAGCTGCCGGGGTCGCAAAGCAGCTCAATGCGCTCGCGCGCCGTCAGCTTGCCCGACTTGTGCTGCTTGTCGATGCGATCCAGCCCGCCGCCCTGCCGCGCTTTCTCGGAGAGTTCGTCAAGTTTCTCAATAGCCTCACGCTGCGAGGCCACGCCGGCGGGAAGATCAGGGCGAACACGGGATGTTGGCTTGGCTGGCATGAGCACAGCATGAATTCAAAATTCAAAATTCAAAATTCAAAATGGACTCTTCATGCGCCCAAGGGCGAAATTTTGAATTTCTAATTTTGAATTTTGAATTGCGGCGGCCTCAGGCGGTTAGTCCGCCGTCCACGACCAATACTTGCGCCGTCACATAACTGGCTGCGTCACCGGCGAGAAAGACCGCCGCCGCCGCGATGTCTTCGGGCTTGCCCATGCGGCCCAGCAGGATCTCCTTGAGCGCGGCTTCTTTGACTTTGGGATCGAGGCCCGAGGTCATGTCCGTTTCAATGAAGCCGGGCGCGATTACGTTGGCGGTGACGCCGCGCCCGGATAGTTCTTTGGCGACACTCTTGGTGAAGGCAATCAATCCGCCCTTGCTGGCGGCATAGTTCGCCTGGCCCGCGTTGCCGGTGATGCCGACAATGCTGGCGATGTTGATCAGGCGGCCCGCCTTGGATTTCATGAGCGAGCGCGTAGCCGCGCGCGTGACGTTGAATGCGCCCTTGAGATTGGTGTCGAGAACGGCGTTGTAGTCGTCGTCGGAAAGGCGCATGAGCAGGTTATCTTTGGTGACGCCGGCGTTGTTGACGACGATGTCAAGACCGCCGAGCACCTCCGAAGCCTTCTTGACAGCGCCATCGACATCAGCGCTATTGCGTACGTCAAGCCCAAAGGTGTGCACGGTCTTGCAGCCAGCCTCGGCGCACCTGGCGGCGGTGTCCGCGAGTTTGTCGTTCGAGGTTGCAAAGAGCGCGAGCGAAGCGCCCTCTTTGGCAAATGCCAATGCAATAGCGCGGCCAATGCCACGAGATGCGCCGGTGATGAGTGCTTTCTTATCAGTGAGCAGAGCCATGGTGTCCCGTTCAAAGGCATCTCACGCAGAGCGCGCAGAGACGCAGAGAAATCCCTTTGTTGGGTATATAACATTGCTTGAAGTGAGGCAAAGGAATGCGTATCGAACACTTCGTCTTTGGGTCACACCCGTTTGAACCGCGCAAACCAGACCCCGCCTTTGAAGCGGAGTTCGAAGCCGCCGGGCAGTGCGGCTTGAATCGCCTCGTTGTCAGCATGGAATCGCTGTTCGAGGAACGAAATCCCGCTCGCGCAACGCGCTGGATCTCGCGACAGGAACCCCCGGTCGTTGCGCTCTATCGAGGTTGGATGCTGACCCAGAGCAAGTACGCGGAGCTTTACGGAGCTTTGCGGGAGGTCGGCATTTCTTTACTGAATTCACCTGAGCAATACGCTGCCTGCCACTACTTGCCTGGTTCCTACCCGTTACTGGAAGGCGTTACGCCGAAATCTGTCTGGTTCGAAATCTCGAGTTCGTTGGACGATGCGCGACTGCGGGAGGCGCTGGCCGTATTCGGGCGCGCTCCCGTGATTGTCAAGGACTTCGTAAAATCGCAAAAGCACTACTGGGATACGGCGTGCTTCATACCTGATGCGTCCAACTTCGCGCATGCCAAGCAGATAGTAGAGAACTTCCTGAGGCTGCAGGGTTCTGATCTCAACCGTGGCCTCGTGTTTCGTGAATACGTCGAGCTCGAACGGGCCGGCACCCACTCGAAGAGTGGCATGCCGCTTTCACGTGAAGTACGCCTGTTCTACCTGCACAACCAGAGGCTGCTGCAATCGGATTACTGGAACGCAGGAGTCGATCCTGCTGCGGAAAGCGAACTCAAGAGTTTCGACGCATTGGCTTCAAAGATCCCCAGCCGGTTCTTCTCGATGGATATCGCAAGAACCAAAGCAGGCCGATGGATTGTCATGGAGTTAGGCGACGGCCAAGTCGCGGGCCTGCCGGAGAGCCTGCCACCCATCCAGTTCTACCAAGCGCTGGCCAAGTGACCTCTGCGTCTCTGCGAACTCTGCGTGAGCCGCCATTGCCGTTACGCAAAGGCCTTGAGCTCGTCCGCCTTGCCGATGCTTGTGCGGGCGGCGCTCTTGGCTGTGCGTTTCAATAGGCCTGCGAGCACGGTTCCTGGGCCGAGTTCGACAAATTCGTCGTAGCCCTGGTCAACGAGTGCCTGCATGGACTTGGCCCAGAGCACGGGTGCTGTGAGCTGTTTGACGAGGTTGGTCTTGAGCTGCGCGGGCGTGAGCGTTTCCTTGGCGTCCACGTTGCAGATCACGCCGATGCGCGGCGCGTGGAACTGCGTGGTCTCGATTTCAGCGGCCAGCTTCATGCGCGCGGGTTCCATCAGCGGGCTGTGGAACGCGCCCGCGACCGCGAGCGGCACGGTGAGCTTGGCGCCGGCTGCTTTCGCCAGCTTCATGGCTTCCTCGACAGCCGCTTTGTCGCCGGAAATAGCAACCTGCCCAGGCGCATTGAAGTTCGCCAGCACGCACACACCCTGCGCGCGCGCAGGCGCAATCGCGGCTTCCAGCTTGTCGTCCTCGAGGCCGACGATACTTGCCATGGTTGAAGGCTTGACGTCGCAGGCGGCCTGCATGTAGCGGCCGCGCGCGCGCACGAGCTTGGCCGCGTCGAGCCAACTCATCGCGCCTGCTGCCGCCAGCGCGGAGTATTCGCCAAGTGAAAGACCGGCTGCAATCTTGGCGCGCTCAATCAGAGCGCGGCCTTTGTCTAGCGTGTTGAGCACTTCGACGACCGCCCAGGAGTGAACGAGAATTGCGGGCTGCGAAACGTCTGTGCGGTTGAGTTCAGCTTCGGGCCCCTCAAAGCAGACTTTGCTCAGCGCAAAGCCCAGGGCCCTATCTGCGGCTTCAAAACATTCGCGCGCTTTGGGGTAGGCCTCGCAAAGGTCCTTGCCCATGCCCACGTATTGGGCGCCCTGGCCGGGGAACAAGATTGCTGTCTTGGGCATTGTATCATCCGTTGAGTGCTTTCGATTCCCGGGCCGGAAGCGCCCAGAATTCAAAATTCAAAATTAGAAATTCAAAATTGGATACTGCGCCGGAGTGAACGTTAGCGAGCATTTTGAATTTTGCATTTTGAATTTTGAATTCTGCGGCCAAGGGCCGCCGCCTACCACTTGATCAGGTTGTAGCCCCAGCTCAGGCCGCCGCCAAACCCCATCAGCAGCACGTACTGGCCGCGCTTGATGCGGCCGTCCATGACGGCTTCATCGAGGGCAATCGGGATGCTGGCGCTTGAGGTGTTGCCGTAGCGCTCGAGGTTCATCACGATCTTCTCTTTGGGCACGTTGGCGCGTTCCATGGCGCTTACGATGATGTGCTCGTTGGCCTGGTGCGGCACCACCCAACTCAATTGCTCGGGCGCGATGTTGCCGCGCTTGCAGGCTTCCATGGCCATTTCGGCGAACTTGCGCACGGCCGTTTGATAGGTGGCGCGGCCCTTCATGGTGATCTTGTGCAACTGCTGGTCAACGGTCTCGTAGCTGGCAGGCCGGCGCGAGCCGCCGGCCGGCACGGCCAGCGCGTCAAAATCAAAGCTCGAGCCCATGCGCGAACAGACGATGCGGCCTTTGTCAGTAGTCTTGCGCAGCACCACCGCGCCTGCGCCATCGGCAAAGAGGATGCACGAGCCGCGGTCCTTGAAGTTCGTGATTGCGCTCAGTTTCTCGGCTCCAATCACAACACAAGTCTTGCTCTCGCCGGTGTTGACCAAAGCCGCGCCCTGCTGGAGGCCAAATACGAACCCTGAACACGCGGTGGAAATATCAATGCAGGCGGCCCCTTCCAGCCCCAGGCCTTTCTGCACCCAGCAGGCGGTGTTGGGAAAGGTGTTGTCGGGGCTCGCGGTGGCGACGATGAAGTAATCAACTTCTTTGGGGTCGATTTCAGCGCGGGTCAGCGCGATCTTCGTGGCGGCAAGCGCCATGTCTGAGGTGAACTCGTCGTCACGCGCGAAGCGGCGCTGGCGAATGCCCGTGCGCGAATAAATCCACTCGTCGTTGGTGTCGACGATCTTGGCTAGATCGTCGTTGGTGACGATGCGCTCGGGAACGTAAGCGCCCACACCAACAATGCCTGCACCTTCTTTGTCCACCGGCGGTTCCTACGCAAGATGAAGTGCGGAAGTGTAGCTTTACGCCAAACGCAAAGCTACGCGACCTTTGCGGGCTTATTGAGGCGTTCGATGGCGGCAACGATCTTGTCGTTCACGTGCCGCGTGGCGCACTCAGCCGCAACACGAATGCCGGCCGCAATCGCGCGCTCATCGCTGCGTCCGTGCGAGATGATCACGATGCCGTTGACGCCAAGCAGAATCGCCCCGCCGACATCGTGCCAGTCCAGTGTCTGAATCAGTGTGCCTGCCACTTTGCGCCAACGCGGATCGTCGCCCAGGCCATTCTCTTTGGCATAGCCGAAGGTCTTGCGCGTAACAACGTCAACGACGCCCTCAGCCACTTTCAGCACCACGTTGCCGGTTTCGCCATCGCATACGACCACCTCGAATGCGCCGTCGAAAACGTCGTGGCCTTCACAGTTGCCGGCGAACGGAATCTCGCTCTGGCGCAGTAGCTCGTGCGCCTCACGCACCAGCGCGCTGCCTTTGCCTTCCTCGCTGCCAACAGAAAGCAATCCAACTCGAACTTTCGCGTCGGCGGCACCATGGCATACAATTTCACGGTAGAACACCTCGCCCATGGCAGCGTACTGCTGCAAGTGCGCGGCCTTGGCATCCACGTTCGCGCCCACGTCCATGACCACAACGCGACCGTTGATCGTAGGCAAATTCGCGCCAATGCCGGCCTTGATCACTTTGGGCAATGTGCGGAGGATTAACGTGCTGGCTGCCACGAGGCCGCCCGTGTTACCGGCACTCATGATTGCGTCGGCCTTGCCTTCAGCCACGAGCTTGCAACCGATCGAGAGCGAGTTGTGCTTCTTCTTGCGCAACGCCTCAACGGGGTGCTCATGCATGTCGATCACGTCCGGCGCATGAACGACTGAAATGTTCTTGAGCGCGGGGCCGCACTGGTCAAGCAGCGGCTTGACCACGGGATCCTGGCCCACGAGCAGGATTTCGATCTCCGGCTTGGCCTGCGCAAACATGTAGGAGCCGCGCACGACTACACCCGGCGCGTTGTCCCCACCCATCGCATCAACGGCAATACGCGGCATGACTTTGCCTCCGTGGCCGCAAACAAGTGTTAGAGTTTTTCGTCAACCACGAAGACGCGCATGTCTTTGTTGTAGTAGCCGCTTTCCTCGCAAACCGTGTGCGGCAACTTGGGCAGGCCCGTCTTGGCGCATTTGCCAAGGCTGGGCAGCTTGAGGTTCTTGTGAGCGCGGCGCAGCTTGATCTTGCTCTTGGAACTGCGCTTTTTTGGTGTAGCCATGATTTTCTCCAAATGCCCCGGCATTGCATTGCGAGAAGGCCGGGACACCGCTTCGTCGCTGAATCTTGTAGCACGGGTCTCCCGACCCGTGACTGCCCTTGTCCACTGCCACGGTCCGGGAGGACCGTGCTACTTCAAAGCTTCCACCAGCTTCTCACGCCCCAGTTTCAGCGCGTCAGACAGGCCGTTGGGGTCCTTGCCTCCGGCCTGCGCAAAATCGGGCTTTCCGCCGCCCTTACCGCCCACTTTGGCCGCCAATTCCCCCACCAGCTTGCCGGCATGTAGCCCACGCTTCACCAGTTCCGGTGAGAACGCGAGGCACAAACTGGCGCGGCCATCTGCTTTGGCGCCCAAAAGGACCGCCAAAGGGCGCATATCCTGCTTTAGTTGCTCCACCATTGTCAACATCTCAGGCGGTTCTGCCTCTCCGACTTCCGTCACGACCACAAATGCGTCCCCCACCTTCTGGGCCGACGCGGCTATGGCCTTGAGGTCAACGGATGCTGCTTTGGCCTTGGTGGCGCCGGATTTGAGCTCCTTGATTTCCTTCTGCATGGCTTCGAGGCGGCTCAAGAGCTTATCCGTCGGCGTCTTGAGCAGCGCCGTCATCTTGAGCAATGATTCCGCATCGGCCTGCGCGGCTTGCACCGCCGCAAGGCCCGTGACGCCCTCAATGCGGCGCACGCCCGCGCTGGAACTGCTTTCGGCGGTAATGCGGAAAAAGCCGATATCGCCCGTGCGGCGCACGTGCGTGCCGCCGCAGAGCTCGCGTGAGAACACGCTCTGGGCTGCGGCGTCGCCCATGGACAGTACGCGCACTTTGTCGCCGTATTTTTCGCCAAACAGCGCCATGGCGCCGGCCTTGCGAGCCGTTTCCGGGTCGGTGACGTCGGTGCGCACGTCGGCGTTGTGCACGATCTGCTCGTTAACGATGCGCTCGATCTCAAGGCGCTCCTCCCAAGTGATCGACTTGGGATGGGTGAAGTCAAAGCGCAGACGGTCGGGCGCTACCTCCGAGCCGCGCTGCTGCACGTGCTCGCCGAGAACTTTGCGCAAGGCCGCGTGAAGCAGGTGCGTGGCGGAGTGATTGGCGCGAATTTTGTCGCGGCGCGCGTTATCGACCACGGCCTCGACGGTGTCGCTCACGCTGAGCTTGCCCTGTTCAAGCTTGCCGGTGTGCAGGATGAAGTCTTCTCTCTTTTTCGTGTCAGCAACAACAAAGCGACCCATGGGCGTTTGCAAAACACCCGTGTCCCCCACTTGGCCGCCGCTTTCTCCGTAGAAGGGCGACTTGTCGAGCACGACGACAGCGGTGCTGCCCTCGCGGATGTAATCCACGAGTTGTTCGTTGTGCGCAATGGCCAGCACGTTGCCCGCCGCGCGCGTGGACTCGTAGCCGAGGAACTCGGTCGGTTTCTTGCCGACCTTGAACTGCGAAAACCAGCCCTTCTCGAACACGTCGCCGCTGAAACCGCTGGCAGCGCGGGACTTTTCCTCGAATTCCTCCTTGGCCTTGAGGAAACCGGGTTCATCAAGCGCGAGACCTGCCTCGGTCAATTCGTCGCGCGTGACGTCCACGGGCAGGCCGTAGGTGGAATGCAGATCAAACGCAAGCGCGCCGTCGAGCGTCTTCGCGCCGCGCTTTTTGAGATCGGCAATGTAGCCCGCAACTTTGTCCAAGCCGCGCTGTAGGACCTTATCGAAGGCCTCTTCTTCCTGCCGGATCGTGCTCTCGATCGCGGCGGGATTCTGTTTGAGGTTCACGTAGTCCGGCACGTCTCCATAGATGTCAACGACCGTGCGCACCAGCTTGTGCAGGAACGGACCTTTGAAGCCGAGCTTGTTGCCGTCGCGATACGCGCGACGGAGGATGCGGCGAAGAATGTAGCCCTGTTTTTCATTGCTGGGCACAACACCGTCGGCCACCGCGAACACAGAGCACCGAATGTGATCAGCGATGCGTTTTTCGCGGATGATCTCATCATCTGAAAGCGCAAAACCCGCGTTTAGGCCCTTCATGTTGGCCAGCGAGGCATCAGCGCAATATGCGAAATAGTGACTCGCTGCGCGAACGCCCGACGAATCTACAATGCCGTTAGCGGCCAACGCATGAAGTTGCTTTCGCACTGGCGCAAACAACGTCGTATCCAGCGTCGTCGGCACACCTTCAAGCGCGACCATCAGGCGTTCCATGCCGCCGCCGAAGTCGATGTTCTTTGCGGGCAGCGGCGTGAGCGTGCCTTTGCCGGGGATTGGCCCAGAGCGGTCGAACTGCGTGAACACGATGTTGCCGATTTCCATGAAGCGGTCGCCGTTGTTGCTGGGGTCGTCGGCTCCCTTCAGCTCCGGCTTGTTGTAGCTTTCGCCGAGGTCGTAGAAAATTTCACTGCACGGGCCGCACACGCCGTTGGGACCCTGGCTCGGCGAACCTGCCGGCCAGAAGTTGTCGTTCTCGCCGAAGCGGTAAATCCAGCGACGCTCGTGCAGCTTCGGCTCCAGCTTTTGCCAGAGTTCATAGGCCTCGTTGTCGTCCTGATACACGCTGACGCGCAGCTTCTCCTTCGAGAGGCCCATTTCTTTGGTGTAGAACTCCCAGATCCAGGCAATCGCCTCTTTCTTGAAGTAATCGCCAAACGAGAAGAAACCCAGCATCTCGAAGAACGTGTGATGCCGCGCTGTCTTGCCGACGTTTTCGAGGTCGGGCGTGCGCAGGCACTTTTGCGCGGTCGTTGCGCGCTTGGTGCCGTGTTTGAGGTTGCCGGTGAAATCATCTTTGAACTGGTGCATGCCGGCGCTGGTGAACAGCGTGCTGGCGTCGTCGGGCACGAGCGAGCTTGAGGGCAGAATCATGGGCGGCAGCTTTGCCGGGTCTTCGCCCTTTGATTTGGCGTATTCGCGGAACTTGCGGTCAAAGAAATCCAAAAACGCCTGCCGCACTTCAATGTGTGTTCGGGAACTCATGTTGGTCATCCGTAATTGCTGCAATGCAGCGAGCCAAAGAAGAATCCAGTCAGCTTGCGCTAACTAGCTCGCCGCTCGGCGCTCCACGCATGGATGTGCATGCCGCACTTCATGGGCGCGAGTGTACAAACGAAAAGAAATCGCTCCAGCACCCGGCAGGGCGGCGTTACTCCGAATCCTTGCCGCCCTTTTTCATTGCCTCGGGATTCAGCGCCAGGGCTTCGCGCACGGCGTGCTCGAGCTTCTTTTCTTCGTCGCGGTTCTCGCGCAGGAACACCTTGGCGTTTTCCTTGCCCTGGCCGAGCTTGACGTTGCCAAACGTCCACCACGCACCGCTGCGTTTGATCACGCCGCAGGTTGCGCCCATCTCCAGCAAATCACCCTCGCGCGAGATGCCTTCGCCGAAGATCATCTCGACCACCACCTTCTTGAAGGGCGGTGCGAGCTTGTTCTTGACCACCTTGACGCTCACCTCGTTGCCGATCACTTCCTCGCCCACCTTGATGGGCGCGCCGCGCCTTACTTCGATGCGCTGCGTGGCCGCGAATTTCAGCGCGTTGCCGCCCGTCGTTGTTTCCGGGTTGCCGAACATGACACCGATCTTCATGCGTATCTGGTTGATGAAGATCAGCGCCGTATTGGCGCGGCTGACGGCCGCCGTGAGCTTGCGCATGGCCTGGCTCATGAGGCGCGCTTGCGAGCCCATCTGTGCGTCGCCCATGTCGCCCTCGAGCTCGCTCTTGGGCACCAGCGCCGCCACACTGTCGACCACGATGATGTCGAACGCGTTCGAGCGCACCAGCGTTTCGCAGATGTCCAGCGCCTGTTCGCCGGAATCGGGCTGGCTCACATAGAGGTTGTCAACGTCAACGCCCAGTTGCTTGGCATAGGCAGGATCGAGGGCGTGCTCGGCGTCGATAAACGCCGCCATGCCGCCTGCGCGCATGGCGTTGGCCACCACTTGAAGCGCCAGCGTGGTCTTGCCGCTGCTTTCAGGGCCGTAGATTTCAACAATGCGGCCGCGCGGAATGCCTTTGCCGCCCAGCGCCAAATCAATGCTCAAGGCGCCTGTTGTAATGCCGTTGATTTCCACCGTGGGCCGGTCGCCCAGCTTCATGAGCGACCCCTTGCCGTGGTTCTTCTCGATCTGCGACATGGCCATTTCAACGGCCTGCATGCGGCGCTGCATCACTTCATCCTTGGCCATGATTATCTCCCAAATGCCTAGGCGACCCGTAAAGGGCCGCGATGCTAGTGCGCACAGTTGGAAAGCTCAAGGCTTGCGCGGCGCGTACACCTTGCCGTCGTACCACTTGCCAATTTCGCGGCCCGGCTTTTCCTCAAAGTAGTGCTCGCGCGCCCAGTCGCGGATCTTCGCGCCCTGGTGATCACGAGCGTAGGCCTCGAACATGTCAAGGAATTCGCCCATGCTGCGCGCTTCACCCCAGCTAACGTGCATGTAAGGAAAGAACGCCAGTTGCCCGCGCGCGTCCTCCATCTTCTCGCCCTGGTAGTCATGCAGCCAGATCACACTGACAAGCCCGGTGCGGTCGCTGCCCTGTGAACAATGCACCAATACCGGCTGCATCCTTGCGTCGCTCGCAATCAGGTCCAAGTAGGCAAACAAGGTTGAAAGTTCGCTGCGCCACGGAAGGCGCGAAGCCGCCATTTTGGCCATCAACAGGTTCACGCCGCGCTTTTCGCACACGCGCCGGTCACTTTCATGGTCGGCTTTGTCGGAGTCATCGCCCCCCACCAACCTGAGCACGGTGCGTATTTTGCGCTCTTCAATCGTGCGGGCGAGATCCGTTTCGTTCATCTGCGCGGCGCGATACCACTGGCCGGCCTTCACCGCGTGGGAATTGTTGCCGCCAACGCGCACGAGCAGGAACAACGTTGCGCCCAGTGCCAGCAGCGCCATTGCGAACAACACCAGCGCTACGCGGCGGCGCTTGCGCCGCCCAACATCGTCGCGGAAGCCCCATTCCTCTATGGTGTGTGCAAACGTATGCGGCGCGCCGGCGCGAATGGCGGCGTTGTAACTTTCTGCATCGGGGCCGATGTTGGGCATGCTACTTCTTCTCGAGCCACGCCACGTACTGCTTGATGCCCGCTTCGAGATTGTACTTCGGCTTGTAGCCCAGTTCCTTGCTCGAGCGCGCGAGGTCAGCCTGTGTAAACGGCTGGAAGAACGCGAACGGGTTCTCGATGTACTCGGGCTTGAAGTTGGTTTCCATCTCGTGGTTGAGCACGCTGATCACATCGTTGAAGCTGCGCGCCTCGCCGCTGCCGGCGTTGAACACGCCGCTCTTGCCGCTGTTCATGGCCAGCAGCGTGCAGTTCACCACATCATCAACATGCACGAAATCGCGCTTTTGCTCACCCGCCTTGAACACGCGCGGCTTCTTGCCGGCCTTCATTTGCAGGTAGAGCTGGTAGATCATGCTGGCCATGGGGCCCTTGTGGGCTTCGCCGGGGCCATACACATTGAAATAGCGGGTGCCTGCGATTTTCCAGCCCTGCAAGTCGGGTTCGCTCAGGTATTTGGCGGCGAGATTTTCGAGCTGCACCTTGGAAAAGCCGTACACGTTCGCCGGTTTGCGCTCGTCGGTTTCACTATTGATGCGCGCGTCGATGCCGTAGGTAGCCGCGCTGCTGGCGTAGGTGATCGGGATTTGCTTTTCGCGCGCGAACTCAAGCAGGCGGCGGAAACTTTCGACGTTATCCCAGGTCATCTTGCGCTGGTCTTGCTCGCGCGTGTCGGTGATGCTGGCGAGATGGAAGATGGCGTCAACTGCCTTGGGCTCGAGGAAGTCCTTGAGCTTGATCTTGGCCAGGTTCTGGGCGATCACTTCGCCGCGAAAACCTTCAAGATTCTTGAAGTGGCCGGAACGGAAGTCGTCAATCACCGTGACCTCGGCGTTCTCCCACTCGCGCTCAATGCGCTTGACGAGAGTTGAGCCGATAAAACCAGCGCCGCCAGTAACAACGACGCGCCAACGAACGGATTTTGCAGGTAGTGCCATGGGGCAATGTTTAACACGAAGGAACGAAGAAGCGAAGGGTTCGCACAATCTCGAACGCTAGAATGCCGATATTGCCCTGGTGCCGACAATGCCTGAATCAAAGCACAGTTCACGATGGCTGACTTACGAGCAGACCGCCGTGTTGAGTATGTTCGCGGCATTGGCGTTGTTTGTCATGGGCCATGTATTGCTGTTCCTCGCGTCAATGACGTTGTTCGTTTACGCCAAGGAGGGCGACGCCGAATCATTCGACAGCGCCCAAACCGACATGTGGCTAGGGTATGCGTTGGTACTGGGACTAACACCCCTGCTGCTTCTACTTGGCTCGGTCACGGGATTACTGCAACGCAGTGCGCACTTGGTGCGAATGCTGAACCCCCTGTTGTTGGGCATGTGGATTGCATACGTGGCGTGGAGACTAAGCGGGTAAACGAACGAAGGGGACATCCGTCCCCTTCGTTTCTTCGCTCCTTCGTGTTCAAGCAGTTACGCCCCTACCGGCGCGGTCTTTTTGGACTTGCCGGCGGCCTTGGCTTTTTCGGCGGGGTATTTAAAGGCCGGGCCTTCGAACCAGTTCGATAGCTCGCGGGCCTTGCGGCGTCGGGAGGCGCAGAGAATGACAACGCTTTGATTCTGCGGCAAGCGTGATCGAGTCAGCGATTGAAAGATGCCTCGCCCGTCTTAAGGTTCACGGTGACCGTGAGGTCGTAGGGATCATCCTTGAAAACAGCGCGGCAGGTGATGACAAAGGCCTCTTCGGTGCCACTGAACGAATAGTCGGAGGCGTTGAAATCGTCGCTTTGAAGCTCCGCGTCGGAAACGTCGAGGTCGGCCATAGATTTCGGCAGTGCATTTTTGCGCACGTAAAATACGCGCACGCGATCTTTGAGCGCGCCCAGCGAAGCTCTCGCGGTAGACACCCTGGCCTCTCCTCGCGGCAGGGGGGCTTCCTCTTGCCAGTGAGGCAACTTGTTCCAACCCACCAGCTCCATTCGGTCGTCGAGGGTTTTGACTTCCTCGCCGAAACGGATCGTCGCGCTCAGCTTCGGCAATTCGGGGTCCGCATCTAGTTGAATCTCGGCCTCGTTCACATTTGTAACTGTGAACGAGAAGTCACTCCAGCGCCACAAAGTCTTGCCAAGGTTGGACGGCATAAGCGATTCGAGGTCGGCACCAACGCAGGTCTTTCGGTCCAGATAATATTTCTTGAGGGCCGGCACGAACCGCTTTTCCACAATTTCAGTGGCCTCTTCGTAAGCCTTGGGCCGGATTTCGCGGAGCATGAGGCGAAGCCATGCGGCCTCCGCCTCAGGCGTAGCCAGCGCATGAGAAGGAGTCTTTTCGCGCTCGCGCGGCGAGTCGGGAGGATCTTTGGCGGCACGCAATTGGGCTCGAAGGTCGGAAAGCTCCGTCTTCAGCGCGGCAAGCGACGTTTTCAAGTCCTTGGATTCGTCGCGCAACGCTTGCAAGTCCGGGACGAAATCGCGCGACCGCGGCGCGGGCGCTTCTTTGTCGGCGCAAGCGGCAATCGAACCCAAGTTGGAAGTGGTACGAGAAGAGTGACCAACACCAGACAGCAAGAATGCCACGGAAAGCGCGAAGCCCAGAGCTCCTCCAGCCAAGACAATGAGTATCGTTTTCATGGCACACCAAAGGCGCTATTCGGGCGGTCGAGCCGGCGCCGAAATGTCCCCGCTGAGAACCTCGATTAACTTTCCATGATCAAACCGGCCATGAAACACCAGGCGACCGGACTGATCCCAAGCTTGCTCTTCGCCGTTTTGGGTCAAATCGTCCATCCCTCGCGAAGTTCGAACCCTGCCGGTCTCGGGCCAATACCAAGTGGCCCTTGCTGTAACCCCTTTGCGATACTCCCATTCAAGTACCAAGCGTCCGCTTTGATCGTAAATGCGATCGAGTTCGCGCGGAAAGGCCAATTTCTGCCGTGATGACTCAAAGCTTGCAGTCGGGACGGCTGACGGCCCCGCGCCATCAGGCTCATCTTGCAAAAACGATGTTTGGTGGCCGCCAGCATCGAAGGCAATATTGTCACGGGCAAGTTGCCCGTTCTCGTGCCACTCACGGCGGACCTCGGATGGCTGGCCTTTGCGGTGCGTGTAACCAATTATCTGAGACTTCTTTTGACCCAACAGTAGAGTAACAGAACCGATCGTGATTCCCGGATAATAGTCGGCGCCCTTGTCGGGGATCAATCGACTAACACCAAGCGAAACCGCACCAGCGAGAACAACAAACAAAAGCAGTGGTATGGTTGCTTTCAACAGGCAGCGCGTGCGCTCTTTGAACATCAATTCTCCATCAGCCCCAATTTTCTATAGCCTTCAATCCATTCGTTGGCCGTCTTTGCATCCATGCAGCCGGTGTCGGTGCTTGGCAGTTTCTTCCAAGACCCGTTTTCACAATACCAGTGCTTTCCAATGATTCCTATCGAGCCGATAGGGCTTCGGCAACGATACCAGTGATAGCTGGAAACCATCGTGCCGGATACACAACCCGCCGCGAAAGGTTCAGGCGGGGCCTCAGCAGGTCCACGTGGCATCGCAAACGCAAATGCCGCGTCACCCGCATGCGCATCCGACTCCTTCTTCGTCAACGGATCACGTTCACCATTGCATCCAACGCAGCTCTGCCTGTCACTTGGATACATATCCGGAAAAACTTCTGTCATCATTAATTGACCGTTGAGGTTCATGGTTGGCTCCAAGAATCAATCGCCGGGGATCGTTTACAATGGCGTGATGTTCTCAAGCATCGAAACCGCACCCATGCTGCCGAGCGCGTAGCCGACAGGCCAATGTAAGGCTCGGGTGATGGTCGATGTGGGCATTAGGCTGCCATCCGTCTTCAGCATCGGCCATTCGCGCTCGATGTACGGGTTGCCCCGGCGCTCGGCGGGCATGATCATTGTCAGACCATGTCCCGGCCTTGCTTCGCCGTTATCGCCAAGAACCATGAAGTAGATGTTGGTGCCTTCAGGCCGCGTCGTCATCGCACCGTTAATGTACCACGGCGTTCCATAGACGCTGACGACTTTCCCGGGGACGACGCCGCGAATCGGGTCGGCCCACTGAGTTTCCACCAGATCGGGTTTGAGGCCCGCAGTGCGAAGCAGATCCAGGTACCTTCTCAGGGCTCCCCAGTTGCTCATGATCGCGGTCGGGTGAGCCTCGTTGTCAACGACGAGTGAAAGGGCCCGGTCAAACTGCGCCAGTGTCGGTACGCCGCCGACGACCACCCTCTGTCCCGCAGGTAGCAAACCGGCGAGGCCGAGAAATCTGCCGCTTCCCGCCACGCCGGTGTCGATCAATTCCCAGAAAAGCTGCTGTAGCCGGCGCTCGGCCTTCTTGCGCAGGGCGTTGTTTAGGTTGTTCGGGCCGCCTGTGATGTCCTGCGTGGTCGAACAAGTCTGGAACGCCGAAACAAGTTCGCCGTAGATGTAGGTCGCCTGCTCGATCTCGTAGTCCTGCAAGGTGTAATCGAGGCAGGCGCCAAGGGCGATACCCGGCTGCATCTTGCCGATAACCGCAAAACTCATAGCTCGACCGTTGACGTAGCGCACCGGCATGTGCCGTGCAATCTGGAGCGGCACCGGCGCGGTCTCCACAATGTGCGGCTGAAGAAAGTCTGACCCGGCATTTTCTGCGCCCGAAGTTGGCATGCTTGACTCTCCTCGCCTTAACTTGCGTGAGTTTACGCCCCCCCCGCCCAGTAGCGTCAAGGGCCATTCTCATGTTTGTGTCGCTTGTATTCCGGACGGGGCCGCCCGCTGAGGTCGGTCAAACTCTGAAAACGAAAGAAGGGGCCCGGGGCCCCTTCTTCTCGCTGCGTAAACCCACGGTTACGCGCCCACGGGCGCAGTCTTCTTGGACTTGCCGGCGGCCTTGGCTTTCTCGGCGGGATACTTGAAAGCCGGGCCTTCGAACCAGTTTGACAGCTCGCGGGGTTTGCGGCTCTTGTGCGCTCCACGGGCGTACACGGCTCCGGCGATCAACGGGAACGTGATCGTGGCTTCGCCGTAGACCATCTGCTCGTAGCTGAGATCAACCTTGCCCCAGCTTGATGCTTCCTTGAGCGTGCTGCCGCTGAGCGCGCCGTCGCGTTCGTCGGCGACGGTCAACTGAATCGCGTACTTGTGCATGGGCGCGTCGTGGCCGAGCACTTCGGCGGCGACGACCGTGTCCTGCGTAAAGTTCTTCGGCACGCCGCCGGAGATCATCAGAATGCCGGTGTCCTGGCCGCAGTACATCTTGATGTACGTGAGATCGAGGAAGTCACGGCCCGAGTCAAACGTGACCATGGGCTTGCCCTGCTTGAGGCGCTCGTGCTGGTGCAGCACGATGCCGAAACCTGCGCTGCAATCGCTGAACGCGGGCACGAAAATCGGCACGTTCTTCTTGTACGCGGCTTCCACGAAGCCGTCGTGCTTCTTGCCGTTCTTGGCGAGATAGGCGCCCATCTCGCGGATGATTTCGCGCGAGGCATAGGGGCGCGGCTCGAGACCGTTGATAATTTTGGTCATCGTCTCGTCGCAGATGCGCAGCTCGTCTTCGTCGATGTAGTGGTCGTAGATGCGGTCGATGGCGAGGTCGCGCAGCTCGGCGTCGTTCACAAAGGGCGTGCCCTTGTAGTGCGAGAACCCCAGGCCCTCAAAGAAGTCCTGATCAACGACGATCGCGCCGGTGCTGACAATGGCGTCCACCATGTTGTTGTTGACGAGATCGGTGATGACTTTCTTGAGGCCCGCGCTGACCAGCGAACCGGCCAGACACAGGATCACGTTGCAGCCCTGGTCGCGCAGGGCCATGTCGTAGATGTCAGCCGCGCGCGAAAGGTTGCGCGCCTGAAAGCTGGTGTCGCCCATGGCGGCCACGAGCTTGTCGAGGTCCTTGAACTGGGTGATGTCGAGGTGCTTGACGAGGCTGTTCTTGTTCAAATAGTCCGACTTCTTGGCTTTTGGCATGGATGTCTCCAACAAGCGCCCGGGCGGGCGCGGCGCGAAGAACGCGCATCGTTCCTGACTTCGTTTGCGCCCACGCTGGCCATTGCCAGCCCAGGCTGATCCGCCGGAACGCCGCCATTAAACGAATTGCAGCGCTGGGAAAAAGACAACATCACGTGAAGTTTCAGTGCAGAACAGAATTTGTTTCGGGCAATGCACGTTTTTCATCGCCGCGCCGCGCCGCTTCAATGGCCGGTTTGAGGCGCACGAGGCAAGCGCCGTGCAAAAGTTTTTCACAAAAATCCGCTTCACGCGCAGCGATAGGCCAGAGTGCGCTTTTCCTCGCATTTGCAGGGAATGCCAAGGCAACGCGGGCAGCCCTTGCCGTAGCGTTCGTTCGCTACTTCCTCCAGGTCCACGCCCGCGATGCTGGCCAGCGTGGTCAGCCAGGCCAGCGTGTCCGCGAATTCCAGTTTCAGGTTCTCGCGCGAAGTGCGCCCGTTCAGCGCGCGCGCCAACTCCCCCACTTCCTCGGAAAACCAAAGAAAAGTGGACTCGATGCCGCGCTTCTTGTCTTTGGCGCCGTAGGTCTCTTCGATGACTTTCTGGAACTGCGCGATATGCATTTGCGTCTCCGTGCGGGGCGGCTAAGCGAGCTGCGCGTGGAAACTGTTTCCGGCGCGGCGTTCGCGAGTATAGTTCGCGCCGCCCATGGACGCACCTTCAGCCGAAGCCGCTTACGTATTCACGCACGCCCTGTTGCAGCGCGCGTGCTATGAGCTGATGCTGCCGTCCGAGCGCGCTGAGCTGCATCGGCGCGCGCTTGACTATCTGCACGCGTACAGGCTTGGCGCGCCCGATGAACTCGCGGCGCACGCGCTGGCCGGCCAGGCGGGCGCACCTCCGGCTGTTGCCGCGCAACTCAAGGCGATGCGCCGCGACTTTCTGCGCCAAGGTGTGGAACAGGCCACGGCGAGCTACGCGAACGAACGCGCGCTCTCATTGCTGGATGAACTTCTTGTTTGCGGGGACCTGCCCCCATTGGATCGGGCTGAACTCTTGCGCAGGAAAGCCGAGTTGCTCAACCGCGCCGGGCGCATGGAAGATGCCGTGACTGAGGCAGAACGTGCTCTCGCATGTGCGCGGGAACTGCGCAGCGAATCCGAACAGGCCAAGGCACTCCTGATGCTTGCATGCTGTTGCATGGATACAGCGCACAATGCACGCACGCCGCAGTTGCTCGATGCTGCCATTGCGTCATTCAAGCAGCTCAACGATACCGCCATGCTGGAGCAGGCCTACAGCGCTTTGTCGCGGGCCCTGTTTACCGCTGGCCGCACTGAAGAGGCATTGCCGCCGGCACAAGAAGCGCTTCTCCTGGCCGAATCACTCGCCGACGAGACCCGCATTGCGCGATGCAGGCTGCTGACCATGAACGTGCTGGCGCAGCTTTCCCGTAACGACGAGGCGCTCGCATTTGCCCGTGAGTTGGCGCCGGTGCTCAATAATAACCCCAACCCCGGAATCCGTTGCATGGTTGCGGCAGGCCTGGCCTCGCTCAGCCACGGGCTGAATCGACTTGAAGAGTGCGCCGAGTACCACGCTCTAGCGAGCAAGGAGGCCGCGGCGGCGGGCCTTCAGACTGAAATTGCGCGCGCGGAAGTGAACCTTGGAGGTACTGCACTGCAGCTACGACGTTTTCACGAAGGACTGCGCCACGTCGAGACCGCCGAAATCATGGCGCGCGAGCTTGGCAACGTGCGAGTGCTCTGGTTCGCCCTGCGCAACCGCTACGAAATCTATGATGCCGTCGGAGATTTCCGCAGCGCATTGCAGGCCGCCACAAGCGCGGCTCGCGTGGCCGAGGCGGCATCGATGGCGTGGCACTTCCTGGTTTCAAGTGCACAGGCGGCAGCGGCATTCCTGGAACTCGGCCAGGCTGAGGACGCGCTGGAGTGGGTTGATGCCGCGCTGAAGGCGCCGCGTGCGGGGCAGTTTCTGAACTTTGTTCTGGCCAAGCTCCACGCCCAGCGGGCATGCGCGCTTTGCCGAAACGGCCGCTTGGACGCCGCGAGAGAGTCCCTGGTCGAGATGGAGCGCTTTCTGGGCCTCGCAGGCAGCGAGCCAGCCGCGGACTCCCAACGCTGGATCCAGGAAGCCCGCTCTCTGCTCTCTGCATAGCGCATTGCTGGTTTGCCGCAAGAGCAGCAGCAGGCTTGCAGCAAGCGGCGTCTCGTTCCCGACGCTACGCCGGAGCAAAACCCGACTCCTGAGCTACCCGACGCTGTCGGTCATTT
Source organism: Planctomycetota bacterium (assembly GCA_020845475.1). GTDB lineage: Bacteria > Planctomycetota > UBA8742 > UBA2392 > UBA2392 > UBA2392. Next base: position 76,971 of record JADLFN010000055.1, on the reverse strand, counting down.
GCCCTTTGCGTTGGCAATTTGCTCCAGTAATACCTTCACGGCTGCCTCAGTCTGGCGATCAAGGCCGCTGTCGAGTTCCTCAGGCGTGTTCTGCACGAAGATGTCCGGCTTGCGCCCGTTGTTCTCGAGATTCTCACCATCCACAGCAAATGCGCCTGTTCCTGGCAGGCGCATCGAGCTGCCGTCGATCAGTCGGAATTGGCCGGTTCCAATCACCCCGCCCGCCGTGTCCACGCCGACGATTTTGCCGATGCCCAGGCGCCGGAAGCCCTCAGCGAGAATCTCGGCGTTGGAGAAGCTGTCCTGGTTGATCAGTAGCACGCTCGGCTTTTCCAGCGTGACACTGCGATAGGCGTTCTCGCTCACCTCGCTGAAGCCAGGCGCCTGTCGCTTGAGCCAAGGGCGCTTGATCAGGATCTCGAGCACGTCCACGGCTGTGTAGCCGCCACCATTGTACCGCACGTCAATGACCAGACCTTGTTTGCCGATGGCATCGTTTCCAAGGTGGTGCTTGAAATGGCGCAAGGAAGGATCATCCATGCCCTCGATGTGGACATAGCCCAGCTTTCCGTCAGAGAGCTTGTGCACCAAGGCCCGCTGCGCATCGACCCAGCGCTCGTAGTGCAACTGAGTCTCTGTCCCGCGCGAAATGGGCTTTACGGCAAGCTCACGGGCGCCGTTGAAAACAGTCTTGTCATTCAGGTGCAGAATCGTTTTGCGTCCGACGGTATTGAGCAGCTCGCGGGCAAGAACGCTGCCACTTCCCAACGCCTTGCCGTTGACCCCCACGAGCAGAATCCCCGGCAGCGGCCCTTCCGCAACGTCAAGCGGCCCGCCCTTGAGGATTTCCACGATGCGATACTCTCCGCGCGAAAGCGCCAGCGCGTCAAAGCGCACGCCCAGATAGCCGCAAACTTCATTCAGGCCGTCGCTGCGCTCATCGGCGGCGTAAAAACCCTGGTGGCTGGAGTTGAGTTCGCCCAACAACTCGTTCATCACGGCGCCAAACTCGTCGCCCGTGCTCGTGGCATCCAGCGCCTGCGCATAGCGATCACATAGCGCGGCCCAGTTCTGACCGTGGTGGCGCTGGTCGTAGAAATAGCTGCCCATGATCCAGCGCGCTTCTGACATGGCTTCCGCGCGCAAGTCGCGCGTCAGGCGTCGCTGTTCAAAGCTGAAGGCATAGCTGGTGGTCTTGCCGCTCTGCAGCTGGTAGCTGGTGATCGTTCCGCCATCAAGAAACCAGAGCGACTTCTCATCCGGGCTCAACTTCAGGCGCGATTTCTGCGAGCGGCTTTGAGTGACCTGCTTGAGGTCAGGCCCTTTGTCCGCGTCCATTGTCAGCTTCCACAGGTTGCTCTGGCCTTGCACTGCGGCCAGGAAGTAGAACGTCTTGCCGTCGTCGAGGCAGATGGGGTTGAACTCGTTGCCCTCCAGGCTGGTCACGCGCCTGACGCGGCGCTTGAGGCCTTCAAAGTCAATCTTCGTTTCCGGAGGTTTCTTGGCGGCCGGCTTTTTCGGCTCTTCTTTTTTGGGCTCCTCGGGCTTTGCGTCTTCTCCCTTGGGCTCGTCCTTCTTGTCGTCGCCACCGCTGGCGGGCTTGAGGGGCTCTTTGAACAACTTGTCCAGCTTGTCTTCCTTGAACTCCACAGGAGGCGCCACCAGATCCAGGACATAAATATCGAAGCTGCCTTCTTGATCGCAGGCAAACACAACTCGTTTGCCGTCGCGTGTGAAGCTGGCGCTGGCGCATGAGCCGAACAAATGCGAAATCTGCCGCACCTCGCCTGTGTTGAGGTTCGCAACAAAGAGCGTGTCGTCGTAAATCTCGTTGGGCTGCTCGAACAAAATCCACTGGCCATCGGGCGAAATATCAAAAGCCTCGCCTCCCCACATATTTGCGCCGGCGAGGTATGCCTTCACATCCAAGGACTTGCCCTCGGGCAACTCAACATTCAAGCGTTGCTCGTCAATGATGCTTGCCAGCCTTTTTCCGCCCGGCAAGAACTGGGGGTGAGAAACTTGCGCACCCTGGCCGCGCACGAAGGCCTCATTGCCTGTGCCCGCGTCAATGCCATAGATGCGCCAAGCACCGCCTTTACGCGACGAGAACGCGAGCGTGCGCGAGTCGCTGTCCCATTCCACGTCCTTTTCACGCTCCAGTGTGTCTGTCAGTTGGCGGGGCGTGCCGCCTTCTTCGGTGGGCAGCAAGAACACGTCGCCGCCCGCAACAAAGGCAATCTTCTTTCCGTCCGGGCTGATGTCGAACTCACTGGCGGAAGTCAGACGCGTGGCCTTGACTTCCGCGCTGCGCACGTCGGATTCAATGCGAATCTCAGGCGTGTTCAATTTCATCGGCGGGCGCTTGCCCAACTCTCCCACATGCAGATTCCATCCGCCGTAGTTACCTGTGGCAAAGGCCAGCTTGCCTCCTCCAACGCTCACGTCGCGGGCGTCAAGAGCGTTGTCGCCGCCCCAGCCCTTTGCTTCCTGGCCATCCAGAGTAACAGCCGACAGACGGCCCATACGCGCGCTCTTGCTCTTGCCGGCCGCGCAGCTCACGAACAGCACCGTGTTGTTGTCCATGAAACATGGCCAATCCTCGTGCGAACGCGATGCGGCCAGCGCGCGATGGTTTCGCGTGGCCGTGCCGTCAAAGTCGCACAGCCACAAGTCGGAACTAGAAGTGCCGAAGTATCCGCGTCGGCGCATGGGGTCTGAGCTGTGGCTGACATAGACAATGTGTTTGCCGTCCGGCGAGATGTCGGCGTTGCTCTCGTGAATGCCCATCCCTCCGCCGGAGATCGGCCAGGGCTCGCCACCAGCGGCACGCACGATCCACAAGTCGCGTCCGTCATCGCGCGCCGCACTGAACACAACACCGGAACCATCCGGAAGCCAGCAGCAAGGGTCTTCGGCGCCATCGGAAAATGTCATGCGCCGCGCCTCGCCCCCCGCAGCAGGCATGATGAAAACGTCGTCGCTTCCATAACGTCGCGAACGAAATGCCAACTGTTTGCCATCGGGTGAAAAACAGGGCGAACCGTCGTTGTCGAGTGTGATCGTGAGGCGTCGAGCACTGCCGCCGCCACTCTCAACAACCCAGATATCTCCGTCATAGACGAAAGCCAATTGCTTGCCGTCAGGACTGAGGACCGGCGTGCGCAGAACGCGCGGCGCAACGCTGTGCGCGTAGCTGCTGCCCCCGGCGTCCTGAGAATGCTTACTCGTGGCCAGGAACCCGCCAAGCAACGCCAATCCGCAAGCAAATGTCAACGCGCGCACCATGGACGCCTCCGTATAGTGTGATTGCACGTTCTACGTATGGAGGCGACGCGAAGTAAAGAGATTCGCTACTTGCGGTGATCTACGATGCCGGCACTCTTCTTCGGCGGCGTCTTCGGCGGCTTGACCGGCTGCGGTGCGCTCTCGGCTGGAAGCGACTTGTGGGGCTGCGGAGGCTCGACATGGGCCTGCTGCTGCTTGGGCGGCGCCTCCCAGGCATCCTTGGCGCGACGAGCGCGATCCATGGCATCTTCGAGATCCAGCCTCATGCGCGGGAAGTCCTCTTCCGGCACGTGTTCGGGATGGATCGAATAGAAGTACGCAGCCGCGCTCGCAAGACCGGCCGTGAACATGAAAATGTAGGCGAAAAGCGAGCGAATCATGGCAGCCTTGTCGCGCGGAGAGCCGCGCCTATCGGGGTCATCGGCTCAAGAGACTGCGGGCTTGAGGCAATTCGAAACGAAAACAGGCCAGGATTTGCCTTAGAAGTCGCGGCGCACTACTTCGTTCACTAAGCAACGCGACCGGACACCCTTTGCCATCGCTCGCCGAGCCGCTCTGCGCGCGGCTTGCAAAGCCACCATCGTGTCACCTCGGCGCGGGGTCACGAGTCTGTCAGAAAAATTGTCACGAGAAACTACTTGGGCGTGAAAGTGCAGTGATACAAGTGAGCTATCTTCCTGCCACACGCAACAACAAGCGAGGTTCGAATTCAGGCGCAATGCGCCGAACAAGTGGGAAGGCCGACAAATGTAGGGATGTCGCTGTTTAAGGGGGGGCGGCATTCCATCGGCCTTGGAACACGAGGCGGTGGCGACCATAGGTCACCACCGCCTCGTGATTTTAACACCTTGCGACGACGTTTAGAGACCATACCCGCCGGTCAAATCCAAGTTACAATCCCGCTTCGGTAACCAGTGCGGGAACAATGCCTTACATCTCTCTTTTCCGTCTTGAGGTCCGAAGCTACGAACTTGACGTCTATAACCACGTCAACAACGCGGTTTACGTCAACTGGCTCGAACACGGGCGCTGCAAGATGCTGCAAGACAAAGGGCTGGACTACACGCGAATCATCGACAACTGGGGCGTGCGATACATGACCGTTCGCACAGAGATCGATTATCGCCAACCCTTACATCTGGGCGACGCCGTTGAGGTGTCGTCTCAGCTTGAGCGTGTTGGCAACACCAGCGTGACGCTTTCCCAGCGTGTGGCCAAAACTGGCATGGCGGAACCGGCGGCGGAAGCCCGCGTTGTTATCGTCTTCACCGATGCCGCTAGCGGCAAACCCACTCAGGTGCCCTCTGAGTTCGTGAGGCTGTTCGCGTGAACGACCGCTTCGACTGGCAGCAGTCCTATCCCACGGGTGTCACGCGTGATTTCGCGCCGCCTTTGAAGCCGCTGTGGTCGCTCCTGGCCGACAAGGCCGCGCAGTGCCCTGACAGCATAGGCCTCTACTTCCGCGACTATTCCGTTACCTACCGCCGACTCTGGAAACACGCAGAGATTGCATCCTCCCAGATGCGTGCGCGCGGCTACGGCAACGCCAAAGGCGCTGCGCGCGTGCTGTTGTGGCTGCCAAACTGTCCGGAATTCATCACTCAGTACTTCGGCGCGCTGCGCGCTGGCTGCATCGTTACTGCCGTCAGCATGCACCTTACTGCGGAAGAACTGGCGCGCATCATCGCAGATACAGACCCGGCCATTGCGATCATCGACTTGCGCCGCGCGCTGGAGTTTGACGCCGCCGTGCGTCAGGCAAGCACGCCTGAGCCGCGCACCTACTACATCGAACCCGGTAAAGAATTCGCCCCCAACCCGCTGCGCGATTCTGACTTATTGCCCAGCGTAATCACTCCGCCTCCGCCGCCGCGCTGCCGCCCCGAGCTTGACGTCGCGGTGCTGCAATACACCAGCGGCACCACAGGCGGCGTCAAGGCGGCGATGATGAGCCATCGCAACCTCATGGCCAATGCGTTGCAGAACAATGCGTGGTTTGGCTGGAGCGAGAAGGACGTCATCCTCGGCGCCTTGCCGCTTTATCACACCTGGGGCATGTGTTGCGTGCTCAATGCCGCGGTGGCTGCGGGTGCGCCGATCGTTCTGGTGGAGCAATTCTCGCCGCCGGAAGTACTGCAGGCCATCGAGCGGCACAAAGTTACCGTCGCCTACGGCAGCGCCACGATGTTTCTGCGCCTTCTTGAAGCCGCAGGTGACGATGCCGCGCGCATTTTCGCGAGCGCGCGCTATGTAAAAGCGGGCGCCATGCTGGTGTCGGCACAACTGCCCGAAAAGTGGAAAGCGGCCTGCCCTGGCGTGCCCATGATCAATGGCTATGGCCTGACGGAAGCAAGCCCCGAGGTTACCAATAACCCACCTGATGCCATCAAGTACAACACCGTGGGAGTACCCATTCCGGGCACCGAGGTGCGACTTTGCGACCCTGAAAATCCGTTGAAGGAAGTAGATCGGGGCAAAGAGGGCGAAATCCAGGTGCGCGGGCCCCAGGTCATGCTCGGCTACTGGAATCAACTTGAGTCCACGCGCCAGACGATCATTGAAGGTGGTTGGCTGCGCACGGGTGATCTGGGCAAATTCGACGACGACGGCTACCTGAAGATCGTCGATCGCCTCAAGGACTTGATCAAGTTCCGCGGCTACAGCGTTTACCCCAGCGAAGTTGAGAAAGTCCTGCTGACGCACCCCGGCGTGGCGGAGGCCTGTGTCGTCGGCATCCCCGACTCCATGGATGGCGAGATCCCAGTTGCTTTCCTGGTCTTCAAACCCGGCGCGCCGCAGGACATCACCGATTTCCCGAAGTTTGTTGAGCCGCACCTGGCCAGTTTCAAAAGGCCGCGGCGGTTCCACATTGTCAGCGAGATTCCCAAGAACGCGGTGGGCAAACCCCTCAAGCGCGTGCTTCGCGAGGCGCCCGAACCGGTTACGGGCAAGCTGCCGAAACTGCGCTGATTACTTGGCGCGTGCAAAGGCCTGTGCCACGTAACGCACAGGTGTACCCACGTTGATGCCGCCCAAGCTGACTGAGAAGCCGCTTTCCTCACCGGGGCCGAGTTCTTTTTCCGTGGCGAAACTGTCGGCCACACAACTTGGTGCGCCTTTGTCGTCGTAGCCGTACACGACAATCCGGATGAATTGGACCTTCACTTTGTTCGTGTTCTTGACGGTGCCTACGAAATCAGACGAATAGGTGCTGCTCTTGCGTACGCTTTGTTCTGTAATGGCGAGCGTAAGCGGCTTGGAAACGTAATCCGCAACAGGCTCAGCCTTGACCTTGATCTCGTAGCGTGCAAATGCAGGAACCTTGGGCACCCAGATGTGCACCAGCGTAAACTGGCCCGGCTCAATCCAGTCAACGTGATTGAGGTAGCCGGCTTGTTCCACAAGGCGTTTGCCGCTTTCGTCAAACAGGCTCAGCGTCACGCCGCCTGAGCCAATCACGGTTTCGCCAGTGTTGAAATAGCGGCCAATCCACATGCGGCCGTCAGAAAAATTCGCCGCGCCGATGTCGCGGAACTCCGCCTTGGTCACGAGATCCTTGGGCGCATCCACAATCACGGGCTGTTCGATGTTGCCAACGGATCCGCCCGGGCCACTGCCCGATGCCGTGCCAGACCCAGGAGCGCCGGAGCGCGGCATCGAGGAAGGTGAACTGGATTTCGCGCCCAGGAAGTAAACCACAAAGCCGGCCGCAATCAGGAGTGCCACCACCGCGCCAACCACGCCCAGAGCAACAGCCGCGCCGCCTGAGCGCTGCGGAGGATAGGCCGGCGGAGGAACGTAGTACGACGGCTGATAGGGCATCGGCCCGCCCTGCGGCATGTTGGGCGGCGGCATGCCCGGCCCACCCTCTGAGAATGTCGTGCCGCAGGAACGGCAACGGCCGTAGTTTCCCGGAAAGAACTCGAGGTCAGGCGATCCGCAGGATGCGCATTTCATCGGGTGCATGAACGGATTCTAGTCGTGCAACGCTTTCACCGGTAGTTGCTACTGCGCTCACGCGCGTAACCAGATTACAAATGCACAGGCCACCACCAGAACCAAGAAGAGGCCCGCGAACAACGCCATGAATAACCGCGACGAGCCATCGGGCTGCTGATCCAGTCTTATCTCGTAAGGGCGGCGAATCATTTCCAGAACTCGCGCAGCTTCTCGTAGCTCGGCGGGAACGTGCCGGTGTAGCGCAGGTGGTGCGGAATCGGGTAGCGCACGCCGCCTTTGTGCGTTCCCTCAAGCCCTTCCAGCAGTTTACCCGCAAAGCTCCACGGGAAGGCGAACGCCAACTCATGGTCTTGCGTCTGGCCGAAAATGCGGTCGCCGTAACAGGGCAAAATCACTTGCGGCTTGCCGCTTTGCATCGTCTCGATCACTTCGTCCGCGCAGTCGGTGCGTCCCGAGAACTTGGAGTGAATGTAACCACCGCTTTCCCACAGGGCACCGGTAACGAGGCGCATCACCTGCGCGGGCATGCCGAATACGAGTACAACATCAGGCTCGAAGTCGATGCGGCCCAAAGGCCCGCTGACCATCGCGTAGTATTCGCCAAACTTAAACTTGGGCGCTTCGCCTTCGGTCTTGGCACCTGCAGCGGCATCTTTCGTGTACATGCCGGCGCAACAGTTGCCGCACTCAAAATGGGAGACGACGGGCGCAAAGCCAAACAACGTCGCGCCAATGGGGCAGGAGATATCGTCGCGTGAAACCGCAAAGGTCCAACCGAAGTGCCGGGCAATGCTCATGCCCTGACAGAGTGCGCTATCGACTTGGAGATCTTTCTTCGCGCGCTTGGCCTTGGCCGGAATGTCCTTCTCGGTACGGCACATCTTGATGCCAAGCACGAACGTCTGCGGGCGCGCGTGACGCTCAATGGCTTCGTTCACGGTGGCAGGCGTGATTGCAGTTGCTGTTGTCATGGTGGCTCCGTGTTTGGATCGACTATATCGGGCCGCTACTGCTTTCTCATCATCTCGGTCACGACCGTGCTCTTGCCCACGCTGCCCGCGGCAGTTTCGCTCGGGTCACTGGTGAGGGTGTCACTGGCCTTTGGTTTCTCGGGCGGCCACATCGGAATCTCGCTGATCAGCCGGCCGCGCCTGGAGTAATAAACGATTACACCAATGCCAAACGCAAGCATGCCCAGGCTGAGCAATTGCCCCATGCTCAGCGGGCCCAGCACCGTGCCCATGGGATTTTCGGCGCTCTGGAATTGCTTGTCCGGCTCACGGAAGAACTCGCCGATAAACCGCGCACCGGCGTAACCCGCAAAGAAGATGCCCGCCAGCACACCCGCGCGCTTCACGCGCTTGCGCATCAAGATCATGAACGAGAACACGAGCAAACCTTCGAGCACGAGCTGGTATAGCTGGCTCGGATGGCGCGGCGACGTGACCACTTGCAGCCATGCATTCTGCAGATCGAGCGGAACGTGGGCGGGATCGATGTGGCGCACGCTGTCGCCTGACTTCTGGATTAATTCATAGCCAAGGTGATAGGGCTGCGTCGGCTTGAAGAACGAGCCATCGGGCTGCTGCTGGCTCACCTGTTCAAACCACTTGCCGCCCTGAACGTACAGTGCGTTGCCATGGCTGTTCTTGACCTTGAAGTGCATCGCCCAGGGCACGCTGGTTTCACGCCCGTAGAGTTCGCCGTTGAGAAAATTGGCAAGGCGCACACAGATCGCGCCAAATGCGCCCGCCGTGCAGCCGACATCGCCCATGTGCACGACGGGCGCACGCGACTTGAGCCACCACAGCCAGGCTGAAAACACAATCGCAAAGGCCGCGCCGTGCGAGGCCATTCCGCTCCAGTTCAGGAAAATACGGTGCAGCATCTCGCCCGTGGTTTGCGGCTCCTTGAAGTAGAAATCAGGGTTGTAAATGAAAATGTACGCGGCTTTGGCGCCAATCAGCGTGGCCGTGAGCGAAATCAGCACGGCGTCATAGACCACGTGCTCACGCACCTTAAGCCAGCCGTCACGCCGCCAGCGCGCAAACAGCACAAAGACCATCATGAACGACACCAGGTACATCAGGTAGTAGATCTCGAGCACTACAGTGCCGGTAACCTGAGTCGCCAGGTGCACACCGCCGCTGTCTATCAGCCAGCGATCATAGACAAGCAGGCCGTCGCCACTGACGCGCAGCAGCACGGTGGTGAACCAGTCGTGCGTGATATTCGGGTGGTCAAGCGCGGCTAGCATCGCCCGATAATAGCTAGTACCGCTAGCCGCGCAGTACGCCGCCCAGTTTCTCCGCCAGCGCCTTGACCGCCGCATCGACCTGCGCCTGAACTTCCTCGGCCCGCAGAGTGCGCTCGTCGTGGCGGAACGTCAGCCTGAACGCGAGGCTCTTCTTGCCCGCGCCGACTTGCTTGCCCTTGAATTCGTCAAAGAGCTCGACGTTGCGCAGTGTTGCATCGCAGGACGCGCGCGCGGTGGCTTCAACCTCAGCCCAGGTCTTCGATGTGTCAAGAACCACGGCGAGGTCTCGCTCGGCAGAGGGAAACTTCGGCGGCTCGGAGAACTTGCGTGCGTCGCGCCACAATTGAACCAGCGGCGCCAGATGCAGCTCCGCGATTCCGCAGGTTCCTTCGCACTTGAATTCGGCCAATACACCGGCAGCCGGCTCGCCCAGCACACCCAGCAATACCGCGCCGATGCTGACCGTTGCCGCGTGGCCGGACGCGAAAATGCCCGCAGCTTCGCGCTTGTAGAAAGCTCCGTCGATGCCCAACGCCGCCAGGAGCCCATCTACGCTGCCCTTCACGTCCGCGAAATCGCGGCCCAGCAACGAGATCACCTCGTGCTCGCCCGAAGCTGCGCCGCTGGGAAGCGGTGTGAACACGTTGGCAATCTCAAACAGGCGCGGCCTGTTGATGAACTGGCGCTGGTTGGTCTGCAGGGCAAGCAACATGCTCCCCACCAGATTGCGGCGAAGCGCCGGAAGCTCGAGATTCACCGGATTGCGCGCGGCGATGGACGTTTGGGCTTCGCCGTTGATGCTGAAAGAAGCCACAGGAGTTTTGGGATTCACGAACGTGTCGCTCAGCGCCTCGGAGAATCCCAATGACATCAGGGTCTGCCGCACGGCCTTACGCACCAACTGGCGGCGCGAGGGGCGCGCCATGGCCACAGTCATGCGCAGGCTTTCCGGCACTTTGTCCAGGCCATGCACCCGCCCGATTTCCTCGACAAGATCAATCGCCTGCGCCAGATCCGGCCGGAAGCTGGGGGCGATCCATTTGCCGCCCTGCTCGTTGAGGCCCAGCGTGCGCAGGATGCGCGCCACGTCGTCTCTTGACACGTCAATTCCCAACACGCGCGGGATCAGCGCGTGGTCAAAGGCGATCTCGTGGCCCTTGCGGCTCGAACTGCCGGCTTCGATGACACCATCCAGCACCTCGCCGCCGCAACATTCCACGATCAGTTGCGCCGCGCGTTTGCTGGCGGCGACAACGCCCATGGGATCTACACCACGCTCAAAACGGAAACTCGAATCGCTTGAAAGCTCGTGCCGGCGGCTCGTGGCCTTGATGCCGCGCGGCTCGAAGTATGCGCTTTCGAGCAGGATCTCGGTCGTAGCGTTTGTGACGCCCGAGTTCAGGCCGCCCATGATGCCGCCAATGGCCTGCGGCTTCTCGGAATCCGCGATTACGAGTGTTTGCGTATCGCACTTGACGAACTCGCGCTCGGGCTCGGTTTTATCGCGTTTCTTGTCGATCAGCGGATCGAAGCGTTCGTCTTTCTTCGCCATGCGCACGACAATGCGCCGTCCCGCGAGCTTGCCCAGATCAAACGCGTGCAGCGGCTGACCTGTCTCGAACAGTACGAAGTTGGTGATATCGACAACGTTATTGATCGATTTGAGGCCAATGCCCTCAAGCCGGTTAACCAGCCATTGAGGCGACGGCCCGACTCTGACGCCGCGAATGACCTGTGCCGTGTAATAAGGGCAGGCCGCTTTGGCGCCTTCCTCGATGACCACGCTGGTGGCGTTACTCGCCTTCTCTTTAGCGGTTTTGTAGCTGGTCGCGGGTGCCTTCAGGGGCTTGGCGGTCACGGCCGCGACTTCGCGGGCCAGCCCAAGAACGCTCAGGCAATCCGTGCGATTGCTGGTCACCTCCAGCGTGAAGCACACGTCATTGCCGACGGGTTCCTGGTGCTCAACTTCAGTCCCGGAAAGCGTGAGAATTTCGGCCACCTTCTCGGCGGGCAGTCCGGTCTGAACGTAGTCAGCAAGCCAGTTGGCGGTGGTCTTCATCATGGCGGCGCGATGATAGGAACACGCACGGCGTTTGGTAGTGCCGCGTCCTTACAGCTTGATTTCCATTTCGTTCGTCGCTTTGAATCCAAGGCGCTCGTAAATCGGCCGGCCGGCATCCGACGCGTGCAGCAACATCAGAGGCAGCTTGCGCGTCCTCGCCCAGGCCAGCGCGGCTTTCACGATGGCGGTGGCGGCGCCCCGGCCGCGCTTGTGGCGCTCGGTAAACATCGAAAGCAGGTAGGGCACGCGCCCGCCAGGATAGCCGGGTGCGGGCTGTTTCTCGCGCAGCCAAACACACCCCGAGGCGGCGACTTCTTTGCCGTCAATCGCGACAAAGCCGACCATGGAGCGATCAATCAAACGCTTGCGCGCCCACTTGGCGTAGTCGCGGTCGTGTTGGTCGAGTTCGGCCTTGGAGCCGCGCTGCATGTCTTCGAACATCCCGCGGCGATGGCGGATCAGCAGGGGCAGGTCACGAAGCGAGGCGCGGCGGATGCGAAGAGCCATGCTAATCCCGCACATTCACGGGCTTGCCTGCAAGTATGTTCAGCGCGGCTTCAAGCATGCGGTCCTCCGCGTTCCAGGCTTCTTTGTCGTAGTCGTTGTCGAGAATCGCCTGCTGGGGAAGCCTAGATTCTTCCAGTGTCAACCTCCGGGCTACGAGTTTAAGTTCGGGAAGGTCGCGATACGGGATCTCAATGTGCGGGCGTATCCCCCCTGCACGTGGCGTACGCCCTTCGAAACCATATGGCCACTGGTGCCAACTCGTGCGCGGACCTCCGATGTCGTTCTCGGAAGAATTGTGCACCCGGCGGCCCAGCGGCGTGAAATACTGCGTGGTCGTCACGTTTATGCTGTACCCCGGATCAGTCTTGAGCGTGATGATGTTCTGCACGATGCCTTTGCCGAAGCTGCGCTCCCCCACCACCAGTGCCCGGCCCATATCCTTGAGCGCGCCGGTCACGATTTCGGTGGCGCTGGCGGAATTGCGATCAACCAGGATCACCAGCGGCAGGTCGGTGATGGCCTGCTCATCGCGGGTGCGCGCCTCGCGGTCATCTTTGCGATTGCGCTCGTTCCGCGAGCGCGTGAACACGATCAGCGCGTCTTTCTCCTTAACGAAGGCGTCCACCATGGCCGTGGCGACGTCCACCTTGCCGCCGCCATTCTGGCGCAAGTCAAGCACGAGCCCCTGCGCGCCGCCTCTTGTCAGAGAAGAAACCGCGTCCTTGAGTTGCGGCTCAAACGTATTGTCGTGGAAGTCGGAAACGCGCACATAGCCGAGCTTGCGGCCTTCGCGTTCAAAGATTCGCTCGTTGTGCACGCTCCATGAAATGATCTCGCCGCGCGTCACTTCGATGTCAAGTTTTTGCGCCTTTGGGTCGGTTCCGTTTTTTGGGTCGCCGCCACGCAGGACGCTCAGCCGCACCTTTGTTCCTTCTTCGCCGCGAATGCGCGCCTGTGTGGCTTCGTAGGACTGGCCCAGGCAAGACTTGCCATCAACGCTGAATATGACGTCGTTGGCCTTGACGCCTGCCTTGTCAGCCGGTCCGTCGCGCACCGCGCCGCGAATCCAGATGCTGCCGTCCTCGTTGGCATTGATCGACACGCCAATGCCAAAGAACCTGCCGGCAAGCGCGGTTTTCTGCGCGGCGGCGTCAATGGGCACGTTGATGTGCGTGTAGGGGTCGCGCGGCGTTTCGCTCAGGCCCTCAAGCGCGCCGTCCATGAGTTTCTCGGGTTCGAGGTCGCCATCGTAGCGCGTGAGCATGATCTCGCGCACTTCGAGATACATCGCCAGCTCTTTCTCGGTGCCTTCGGCCTTGGGCGGCGGGCCGTAGTCGCGCCCGAAGACGTTCAAAAGAATCACGCCCGCAATGACGATGATTGGCAGCATGGCAAACGTGATGACGAAGTACTTGTTCATAGCCGCATTCTAGCTGGTTTTGCGCAAGCGCGTCACTGTCAACGTTTGAGCCGGCGGCTGTGGCTGTCCAAGAAGTCCCGTTCCGACTTGCTCAGGCTGTGGATGCCGTTCCGGGAGATCTTTTCCAGCAGTGCATCAACCTTGGCTTTCTCCGCGCGCTCGGTGGAGCGCTCCTTCACTTCAGCGTCCGGCTCGCCTCGCGGGGAGAAAAAGGAGCCGCGCTCCTCGCCCTCGGGGCGGTAAACGGGCCTGCCCCAGCTTGCGCGGTCGTCCTCTTCCCCGCCCATGTTTGGTAAACGGCCGCGCTTCTTCAGAAGCAACGTAAAGCCCGCCGCCGCCAGCACCGCAAATGCCGGTTGAGAAGGGCTCTGGATGACGGCGTCTGGTGAAACCACCGCAAGCAGCGCGTTCAGCCCCACCATCGCAACAATCAGCACGGCTATGAACGACCGCGCCCGAAACGTAAAAATCAATTGATCTCGTGGGTAGATCCAGCAAAGGGGCGTCATCAGCCCCAGCAGCGCCGCATGAACGCCCATAATTACACTGATGCGATGGGGCAACAACAGCGGATCAACGATGGCCGCGCACAGCGCCGAAATCGCCGAGAGGGCAAACACCGCCAACAGAAGACGGCGCGCTCCCAGCAAGTCTTCCATTGCGCGGCCCACGAAGTAAACGCCAATGAGTGCCAATACCATGGAGAAAAGCGTGGGCTCCACGAGCCAACTCGTGAAAATCTTCCAAGGCTGAATGGTGTAGGCATTTACCCACGGCGCGACATCGCGCCCCGTCAGCACGAACATCAGATAGGCAAGCCGCGCATTCGGAGCCGATTCGCTGTCACCGACGAACACCTCTGTTATCCAGCGCGAATCCACAAACGAGAGCGAATTCCCGACAATGACCGCAACGAAGTAACCTGCTGCGACGATGATCAGCAGCGTCAAGGTGCCACGCCCCATGGCGCCGGAGAACTCCAGACGCGGGCGCTCGCGGTAATAGTCGCGATCCTCGTAACCCATAGTGCCGATGTTGGCAAAGGAACCGGTGCGCGAAAGCCCGATTCGGGCAAAAGTGAAAATCGAGTCTATGCCATTGTCCCGCGTGCAATACACCCTGCAATGACATTCCTCGCAGTGAAAGTCGGACGCTTTGCGTGATTCCGCGGCCCATTTGTTGATGAAGCGCAAGACCTCTGGACTTTCATCGGAATTCGATAAAGAATTCAACGTGAAGTGACGGAGAAGTAGCGGAGAATTTGCACCATAGGAAAAAGAAGGCTTCAGCTATCTGGTTCGCAAGCGGTCGGTGATGCAACCGGGCGACAAAATGAAGGCCGAACTGGTCATTCACGGCGGAAAGCGCGACGGCGAAGCATTCGCGCTGGCGCTGCATTCGCGCATCGTAGTGGGGCGCTCGCCTTCCTGCGATCAGCAGCTGGTGGATGAAGAAATCAGCCGCACCCACTTCTCCGTCGAAGGCAAGGGCAGTTTCTTTTTGCTGACCGACTTGCAGTCCACGGCCGGAACGCTCGTCAATGGCAAGAAGATCGCGAGCAAGATCCTGCATCCCGGCGACAAGATTTCGGTTGGCCCGATTTCCCTTGAGTTCCGTGTAGGTGAAACCGCAGGCCTAAAACTCTCGGCCAACAGCGCCACTCTTGCGGCCGAACCTGCTTTGGCCTCTATCGTCGTTGAACGCAATTTCGAGGACGGCCAGTTTGCGCTTGATGACGGCGCGCAGGATGCCTCCGCGGCCCAATCAGCCGAAGTGGTGGCGCGACTGCGCAAGGCGCTACAGACGGTTTATCTTGTTGGCAATCTGATCCACAGCGAAGAGAGTCTCGATCGCGTTTGCCACACGATCATGGACGTGGCTATGGAAACCCTGCGGCCAGACCGCGGGTTTCTTGTCATGTACGACGCGCAGGAAAAGACGCTTGAGCCGGTGGTTGTTCGCCGCCGCCGCAACGCCTCAGGCGCCGCCCGCACCAGCACGCGAATTCTACGCGCGGTTGATGATGAGTTGCAGCTTTGCCGGCCAATTGTTCTTTACAGTGTGAAAAAGGGTGTGGCTGTAATCTCTGGAGCGGTGCACCCAGACACGGGCGACGCCAACAGCAAGCACATCAAGAGTGCCATGTGCGTGCCCGTTCGTACGAACACAGACGTGATTGGAGCGATTTACCTCGATAACGTGGACAACGATGCGCCCTTTGCGCAACACCAGCTTGAATTGCTGGCCGCCATCGGGCGTCAAGCCGGGCTCGCCGTTCAGCGCGCACGTTTGTTTGAAGACATGGAAGGCCTGTTCTACTCGTGCGTGCGCACGCTGGTTTCAAGTATCGAAGCCAAAGATCAGTACACGCACGGCCATAGCGAACGAGTCACGGCCTTTGCCGTCACCATCGCGGAAGAAATGGGCCTCGATGCCGAGACCATGGACAATGTTCGGCTCGGTGCGCTGCTCCATGACGTGGGCAAGATCGGCGTGGCCGAGAAGATTCTCACCAAGCCCAGCCGCCTCACGCCGGAAGAAGTGAAAATCATCCGCCAGCACCCCGTGCGCGGCGCCGAAATCCTCAGCCACATCCGCAACATTCCCGGCGTAGTAGCCGCGGCGCGGCATCACCATGAGATGTACAACGGCCTGGGTTATCCCGATGGGCTTGCAGGCCAGGAGATTCCGCAGACGGCGCGCGTGGTTGCACTGGCCGATGCCTTCGACGCCATGACAAGCAACCGTAGCTACCGCCGAAATTTTGACGTGGGCGAAGCCGTAAGTGAATTCACACGCTGCTCAGGCGACCAGTTCGACCCCGAAGTCTGCGAGGTGATGATTCGCCTGCTCAAGGACGGCCGCATCATCCCCTGCAACGAACTCTTTGCCAAGGGCATCGACGTTTCCAAGAGCATTTACTAGCTACATGATCGACCCCGTTCGCTATCCCACTGGCGAGTTCGTCTGGAACGCCGCTGAGTTTCCGCGCCGCAAGCTTGAATGGATCGCGCAGATAGCGGAATTGCCGGCGCAACTGCGCAATGCCTTGCGTGGACTCGGAGACCGCCAGCTCGAAACGCCCTACCGCGAAGGCGGCTGGACACCGCGCCAGATTGTGCATCACCTCGCGGACAGCCACATGCAGTCCTTCTTCCGCATCAAGCTCGCGCTCACGGAATCAAACCCCGTCGTCAAGCCCTATGAGCAGGATGCGTTTGCCGCCCTGCCGGATTCGACGCAAGCCCCCATTGAGCTTTCACTCGAATTGTTGACGGTGCTGCACGTCCGCTGGGTGATGCTGTTCAAAGCGCTGAGCGGCGGGCAGTTCCAGCGCGAGTTCAACCATCCCGATTACGGCGCGATTTCAATTGCGCGCGCGCTTTCGCATTACGCCTGGCACGGCCGGCAGCACACAGCGCACATTGCTGGATTGCGCGAGCGCAAGGGCTGGTAAGACAGCTCTACTTGAGGCGGGCAAACTGCTCATCAACATGCTTCATATTCGCCTGGTCGCCCAATTCGCCGAAAATCTCGCGCGCAGCAGTGAGCTGCGTTATCGCCTCTTCACGTTTTCCCGTGTCCAGCAGCATTTCGCCGAGCTCCTCAAGCGCCACGCCCTCCGCGCGGCGATCGCGGATCTTGCGCGACAGTGCCAGCTTGGTGTCGAAACGGGCAAGGGCCTCTTGCAGATGACCCTGCTTGTGCAGGATCATACCCAGCGCTCCTTCGTACTTTAGCTGCTGCCGCAGGTCTCCGTTACGCCTTGCGAGTTCCAGAGCGGCTTCATAACCCGCACGCGCCGCCCCGATTTTGCCCATGTGAAAATCAACCGCGGCAATGTTCCCCACTGCAAGCGATTCCTCCGAATACTCGCCCATTTCGCGCACGAGGGAAAGAATTGAAACGTAGATCTCGCGCGCTTGCTCGAATTGGCGCCGGCTCCACCAAACCACGGCGAGGTTGTTCTGCACCACGGCCAAAGAACGCCGGTCGTTCATGGCCCTGCACAGATCGGCAGCCTCCACGAGAACCTGTGTCGCCTCATCGGGCCTGCCGCCTTGATCTTTCGCCACAGCCGTCGCTATCAATATGCGCAAAAGCTCCGCGAGCCGGTTGCCCTGGCGCGCGTATGCGTTGGCCGCACTCAATATGGGCAGGGCCTCGGAGGGGCGGCCTGCTTGAATCAGAAACTGGGCGTAGTGCAGCTGAAGTGTCAAGCGGCCCTTGGCGTCCCGGATTTTCGTGAACGCCTGTTGCGCACGCTTGAATGCAACTGCCGCCTCTCCGCTCCGGCCTGCGCGATTGAGCACATGCGCGACGGCGGACTCCGCCCGCGCAGCGGCGCGCCTGTCGCGCGCCGCCAGGGCCAGCTTTGAGCAACGGTTATAGAGCGCCAAGGCCTCGTCGCGTTCGCCCATGGAATCGCGTATCGCCGCCGCTAGACTCAACGCGCGCAAGCGAAAAGGGCCCTGGCCGGCTCGGGCCACGGCTTGATCAGCCCACTTGCGACCGGACGCGAACTCACCCGTTTGGATGGCGAGATCGACGGCGCGTAGCAACCAATGCACGGATTTCGCCTTTGGCGAGTGTGGGTGATCCACCAGCCGCATGCACACCTGCATTGCACGGCCCAGTTGGAATTCCTTGCTTAGCCAATCCACCGCCCGTTCCAGATAACGACGCTCGGCCTTGTGCAGGCGCGCCGAGTCGGAAGCTATTGCGTGCTCGGCGAGTTCCAACGCAACGGCGTCACGCGACCGCGGTTCAAAAGCAGCCTCCAGGCTCTCAAAAGCAAGCCGATGGAGGCGCGCCCGGTCAGACGGCAATTGCAGCTGGTAGGCTGCCTCGCGCATAAGCGCATGGCGAAAAAGATAGGCGTCCTCGGCGGTCACGGCGCAAGTGTAGCAACGGGCTCGATGCCCCGCCGCGCATCCATGCTAAACTTCATCCACCTTGAGCGCCGTGTACCTTCCAACCGAGTTCGAGTCGCGGCGCGGCTTTGCGCATGTGCTCAATGTTTACGTGCGGCTTGCGCGGCCGTTTACGCTGCTGGCGCCCTCTCTGGGGATGGTTTCCGGCGGCATTGTGGCGTGGTTCGCCGTTCCGCATGAGCGGCTGGGCGACGCTCGTGTGCTTTTTGCCAACTTGATTCTGGGTGCCGTCGCAGCAGCGCTCCTGAATGCGGCCAGTAATGCGCTCAATCAAGTGTACGACCTCGACATTGACCGTGTGAACAAGCCCGACCGACCTTTGCCTTCGGGCGCAATTTCTACACGCGGTGCGCTTGCCTTTAGCGCCGCTACGGCGCTGGGGGCTCTTGTTCTGGCAGCGCTGTGCAGTTCGTTTACGGGCAGGCCCGATGTGCTTTTGCTGTTCATCGCGGCGTCTGTGTTCAGTGTGCTTTACTCGGCCCCGCCTGCACGCATGAAGATGCGCGGCTGGCTGGCCAACGCCACGGTGGCCATACCGCGCGGTGTGCTTTTGAAAGTGGCCGGCTGGAGCCTGGCTTCCAGCATGCTCAGCGTGGAAGCCTGGTACATTGGCCTGATCATGGGCTTGTTCCTGTTCGGCGCAACGACCACCAAGGATTTCAGCGATATTACCGGCGATGCCATGTACGGCGTACGCACTTTGCCCGTGGTTTACGGGCCCGACCGTGCAGCCCGCTATATCGCGCCATTTCTGTTCCTGCCGTTCCTGCTGATCGGGCTGGGCGTGCCTTCAGGAATCTTGCACGGCAACCCCGTGGACATTTTCTTTCTGTGCGGCATCGCCATGTGCTGGGGTGCGTACGTGTCTGTGCTGGTGCTTCGCGACCCGGATTCATTGACCCGCACGGAGAATCACCCGGCGTGGCGGCACATGTATTATCTTATGGTGTTCCTGCAAGTCGGATTCATGCTGGCTTACTTGCCGCATAACTTCTTGAGGTAGGCGTATGGCGGACCGATTCGCGGCTTCACGCATGCAGGGCCTGGTGCAGTCGGATATTCGCAGGCTCACAATCGAGTGCGATAAAGTAGGCGGCATCAACTTGGGCCAGGGCATCTGTGATTTGCCCACGCACCCGCTTGTTGCACAGGGCGCCATTGATGCCATCCAGGAGAACAAGGCCACCTACACGCACGCGATGGGGTTGATCGAGCTTCGCCGCAAGATCGCCGAAAAGCTGCAACTCCTAAACAACTTGAATTACAGCCCCGACACAGAAGTCTGCGTCACAGTTGGCAGTTCCGGCGCGTTCGCTTCTGCCATGTTCGCCACGTTGGATCCGGGCAGCGAAGCCATCCTGATTGAGCCCTACTACGGCTATCACCTGAATAATTTGTTGCTGGCGGGCGTCGTGCCACGCTTTGCGCGAATCGACTTGGCGACGATGAAGCTGGACCGCGCGAGCATCGAGGCCGCGGTTACGCCCAAGACCAAGTCGCTCATCCTCTGCACGCCCAGTAACCCGGCGGGGCTTGTACTCTCCGAGGCGGATATCAAGTGGCTGGGCGCGCTGGCCGAGAAACACGACCTGTTGATCTTCAGCGACGAGATTTACGAGTACATCGTTTACGACCAGCATCGCCACATCAGTATCGCCAGCGTGGGCAACCTGCGCGAGCGCACGCTGACCATCGGCGGCCTGAGCAAGACGTTCTCGATCACCGGTTGGCGCATTGGCTATCTGGCGGCGCCCGAGAACATCATCAAGCGCGCGGCTGTGGTCAGCGACCTTCTATATATATGCGCCCCCCACCCGCTGCAGCGCGGTGTGCTCAAGGGTTTTGACGCGCCGGCCAGTTACTATGAAGACATGCGCAAGCAGTATGAGCGCGACCGCGACCTGATCTGCGGCTCGCTGGAAAAAGGCGGCTTCAAGGCCTATCGCCCGCAGGGCAGCTACTACGTAATGGCCGATTTCAGCAAGCTGGGGTGGGCTGACGACCAAGCCGCCTCACGCGAACTTCTGGCGCGTGCCAAGATCGCCGCTATTCCCGGTGGCGCTTTCTATGAACCCGGCAGCGGACGCGGCAAACACCTGCTGCGCTTCTGTTACGCCAAGCCCGCCGACGCTTTGGCCGAAGCCTGCAAGCGCCTGGCGGCGCTCAAGCCATGACGCTGCCGCTGACTTGGTGCATAGCCGCGCTGGTGTGCACGAACGCGATAGCGTTCTGCGCTCAATGGATTGACAAACGCCGCGCGATCGCGGGCGCGTGGCGCATTCGCGAGCGCACACTGTTGCTGCTCGGTGTTCCGTTGGCCGCCGCGGGGATGTTGCTGGGTATGCGCGTGTTCGCCCACAAAACGCGCAAAGTGAGCTTCCTGGCGAAGGCTGCGGTCGTCTGCTTGATCAACCTGGCGCTTGTGGCTTTGACAGCGTGGTTCTGGAATAGTGGAATCGTTCGTTTTGTTTGAAGCAATTCTTTACGTAAGCCCATTTATGGGGTACTCTTATTCCGCGTAGATCCCCGGAGGTCCACCCCAGGACCACCTGATGCCGTCCACAGTTCTCAATTCTATTGCCTGCCCGCTATGCGGAAGCGCGCTTTCGTATTCGGCGCGGCTTTGCCCAACCTGCATTTCGCCAGCTACCTTTGTGGTCAAGGATGGGGCGATTGCCGAAGTGGCGGGATCAACGCGCAGCGCGGTCCCCATCTCACTCAAGCCGCGCAGGGCTTTTCGCAAGCCAATAGCGCGCCGGGCCATTGCGATGCTGCACACGTTCAGCGTCTGGACGTTGCACAGCCTGCTGATTGCGTGCGGCGTGCATTTGGCGCTGTTAGCGCTGCTATTGCTCATCAAGCCGCTCGACTTGTTTGAGCCCCTCAAGAGTAAGACCCTGGCTCCGAGCCTCTCGACAAGCATGGCGCCGCCAGCACCTATCACCGATATTGACAAGAACGAGAAGCTCGACCGCGCGCAGGATGAAGAAACCACCATCTCGCCTGATCGAATCATCGAAGACAAGGCGCCGGGCGCGGAGGAATTCGAGGATCCGCAGGAAAACAAAATTTTCGCGCCCGAGCCTGAAGTTGCGCGGCCCTCTCCGGCGCCCATGCGCGACCTTCCCAAGCTGCCACGCGATTCTGGCGCGGGCCTGGGTGCGGGCCAGCCGCGCCGTTCGACAAACGAAGGTCTCTCGGGTGCCGGCCTGTTCAAGAACCGTAAGGGCGAAAGCCGCAAAGCGGCCGTACGCGAACACGGCGGCGACAGCGGCAGCGAAAACGCCGTGAACCTTGGGCTGGCATGGCTGGCCTCGGTGCAATCCAATGACGGCAGCTGGGATCCAACCGGCGGACAGGGCAGCCGCTTTGATTCCGGCATCAACGAAGCATGGGGCAACGAAATGCGCCCGCCGATTTCAGCGTTGTGCGTACTGCCATTCCTGGCCGCAGGCCACACGCCCAAGGAAGGCGAGTTTGCCGACACCGTGGAGAAAGCTCTCTATTACTGGCTGCGCCAGCAATCAACATCGGGCTGTTACTCCCACGGCATGAGTTCGCAACAAATGTACACGCACAGCGTGGCGACCTTGATGATGTGCGAAGCCTACGGACTGACAGGCGACGACAATTACCGCAGAAGTGCCGAACGCGCAGTGCGCTTTCTGGAGCGCACACAGAACGCCAAAGGCGGCTGGACCTACACCGCACAGGTCACGAGCACTCGTTCTTCACAGCGCAGCGATCTTTCGATTACGGGCTGGGCCGTAATGGCGCTCAAGAGTGCGCGCGCTGTGGGCATCAGTGTCAATGCAACATGCTGGAACAGCCTGGTGGATCTCTACGATCGCATGTCGCTCGACAACGGCGAGACGTACTACGCCGACGAGTACCCCTACCCTTACCGCAAGGGAGTGGGAATGACGGGCGTAGGTCTGCTGGCCCGCTCCATCCTTGACGCGGACAAGTTCGCCGCCAGGAACACTGCGGCTCGCCGCCTGCTCGCCGAGCACCCGCCGAAATGGGAGAACCTGCATGTACCCAGTGCCGGTTCAGCAGAACCCAACTTTGACACGTTTTATGGCTGGTACAGTTGCACGCTGGGCCTGTTTCTGGCCACAGACGGCATGGGCCCCGATTGGGACAACTGGAACACCGCCTTGAAAACCACTTTGCTCAAGAACCAGGAGCTTGAGGTCAAGCGCCACATCGGCAGCTGGGAACCGGCGGACTCATGGATTGGGCCCGTCGCCGGCAGGCTCTACAGCACGGCGTGCTCCGTACTCTGCCTCGAGGTTTATTACCGTTACGCCAACGTGCGCCTGGCGCCTCTCTCTGACAAAGCAACTGCACCGCCCGGCGGCTCGCCTAGCGCTGAAAAGCCAAGTGCGCCACAATCTGACACAAGCGACCTTTCCAAGCCGGCCAACAGGGCCAAGGCGCTGCGCGCACAGGTCAAGGAAAAGGGGCTTGGCGCTGTGCCCGGTGTTATTGCCGCCCTGAAGGACGAAGCCGAAAGCGTGCGCTACGCGGCGCTCTCTCTTGCCGCCGACCTCAAGTCTCCGGAAGCGGTTCAGCCGTGTCTCGATATGCTCGGGCGTACGGAGAACGCCAATCTTCGAACCTCCATCTGCTGGACTTTGGGCAAAATAGGCGACAAGCGCGCTGCTTTAACGCTCATCAGGCTTCTCGCGGATGCGGATAAACTGGTGGCAGAAGCCGCGCGTTCGGCACTGGTGGATCTTGCCGACGGCAAGGACTGCGGCACCAACGCTGCCGCATGGCGAGCCCACTTTCAACTGTAGCTGCTACTTTGGGGCCTCGCGCTTGCCCTCGGTTTCCAGCATCAACGCATAGAGCTTGAGCAGGCGGCTGTGGATGGCCGCGTCGTCATGCTTCTTGAGCGTTCGTGCCGTCCAGAGGTATTGCGTAGCGCGTTCGTAGCGCTTTTGCTCGATCAGCACATCGGAAGCATCGATGTAAAGCTGGGCCTTGTCCGGTGAGATCGCGATCGCGAAATCGTAATTGCGGCTGGCCGCCGCGTAGTTCTTCTGGCGCGTGAAACAACGCGCGGCGGACTCATAGGCCACGCCGTCGGAAGGGTCAAGTTCTGCCGCCTTCTCGTAAGCCTGGGCAGCATCTCCAACAAGGTCGTTTGCTTCGTTCCAGGCCCCGTGGTGAAACCATGCGTAAGCCGAGTTCTTTTCACGCGCAAGCGCGGACCTGAAGTAGTCACCCGCGCGTGCGAGATTGCCCTGGCGCTGGTGGTAGATGCCCATGGCCACCAGCGGATATGCCCGGTCAATTTCAACTTCTGCTGCCTTTTCGAGCAGAGCCAGCGCCTTGAGATCGCGCTTCTGGTCGAGGTAGATCATGGCCATGTTGACCATGCTGCGCGCGTCGCGAGGCCGGATCTTCAACGCGCGCTCGTACCACTCGATCGCCGAATCGTGCTTGCCGATGTCCTGGTAGCACACTCCAAGGTTGTAAGTGTTTGACAGCGTTTCACCATTGATCTCGATATCGCGCTTGAACCACTCGATCGCGCGCGGATAATCGCGAGAATCAAGGTATTCCACGCCTTGTTCGAACGTCGTCAAACGATCCACGCCGCAGCCGCTTAGCACACAAAACGCTGAACTCAAGACGCATAACAGTGGGATGCGCCACGCGCGTGTGAATCGACCTCTTGATAGTGGCTTAGTTGATGATTGCACCAGTCCGGCCCTCTTCTTGCGACTAACCTTCTACGATCTTCGTTCTCATCGCGATAGCGGCGTCACTCGTTGTCGCGGCGCGGCAGTCTTCCGCTGCGTTTGAGCGCGGCTTCGTCCACGTCCGGAGACTTGGTTGCCGCGGGGGAATTGGGCTCGGGCACTTTGTCGTCACTTCCCCAGATCAACAGGCTCGGATCCTTCTCGATGCGGCGGGCGAACACGCGAATGCTCTCGGTTGCCTCGCGCACATTGTTGATCGAGATGGCAATGTTGCCCTGGTTGTCGAGCACCACGCTGTTGAGGTTGCCGGCGAGCTTGTCGAGATTCTCGGCAATCTTGCGCAAGTCGGCCACCAGCAGCTTGGCATCGCCGTTGAGCAGGTCATCTGCACCCTTGCTCGCACCCTCCAGATGCTTAATTGCGCTCGTGAGCGCCTCATTGTTGTTCTTGATCAGATCGCGCATCTCGACCACGAGCGCGTTGGCGTTCTCAATCGTGGGGCCCACCTGCTTGAACGCAGGCTCGAGGTCCTTCAGGCCTTTGTCCAGTGATGCAAGCGTAGTCTTCAGGCTCTCAAGAGAAGCCTTGATATTGGCCTGGAAAGCGTCGTCATTGAGAACGTCCGCCAGTTTCTCAAGGCCACTCTGCAGCTTCTTGATGGTGCTTTGCGCGCTATCGAGCAGTGTGTTGAAATCAACCGGCGGCTGGCCCTGTTCACCGAGTGTCCCACCCGGTTGAACCAACGTTTTGGATTTGCCGAGCCTGAGCACGAGCTGCGTGCCGCCAAATAGCCCGCCCATCTGCACGGCCGCAACGGTGTCCACGGGAATGGCGACCGCGTTTACGAACTTGTCCTCGATGATGATCCCGACGAGCACCTCCACTGCGCGATGGCCCTCGCTTTCGACCACAGCCCGCGTCTCAATCTTTTCGACCTTCCCCACTTTCTGGCCCGCGACAATAACGGGCGCGTTACCGCCCAGTCCGCCGACGTCGCGGAATCGAATCGAATAGCGCGCGCCCTCGATGCGCGGCCCCACGGCCTGCAAGAACATCACGACGAATATGCCGCTGATGATCACAAAGACCGCAAATGCGCCTGTGATCAGATCCGACCTTGCACTCTTTTTGGCCATGGCTGCCTCGTTCAATCCTGCGTCTTGCTCGTGCTTCTCGCCCGTGGTGGCAGCGGAAGCTCCTTATATTCAACTGCGCCACCCTTTTCCGCCGTGTTTGCGCCTTCAAGGGCGGTTGAGCCGCCATTGAAGTATGGCCGCGCCAGGCGCCACGGCGGCAGGTCTCCGGCCTGTTTCGGCTGGTACTCGGAGCGAACAGCGCTTGCGCGAAGTTGCGCTGAGAACTTTCGGAATTCGCGCACTGCCTTGCTGAAATCGCCGTCCTCGGAGCGCCCATTGAACTCGGCCACCGTCTTGTCGATGCGTGAGACCATTTCGCGCAGGTCCGTGATTGCCTCGCTCGCATCCTGCGCCTGCCGCGGCGCATCGCGCAGGCGCTGCTCGACGGTCTTCACGTTTTCCTCGATGCCCGGTGCCGCCTTTCGCACCTGAGTGAGCAAGTCTCTGAGCATGCGTCCGAGTTCGTTGACGCGCTCAACAAGTAAAGGCACGTCCGCAACAGCGCCTGACACGGCGCTTCGGGCCTGATCGATACTGAGGCGCAATTGGGCAATGCGGGCCTTGATGTCGGCGATGAACTCGGGCCGAACGTAGGCCATATACTTGTCGATGGCGGCGTCAAACTCGTTGAGCTTGGCCTTCAACGCGCTGAACTGGTCTTCGCCCGTGACGCCACGGGCCTGAGGCCACTCACCTCCGACATGGATGATCTTGTCAGCCTCTCCCAGCTCAATGGAAAGCGTCGGCCTCCCCAGCACAGCAGGCTGGCGCACGCGGATAACACTGTCCACCGGGATCCCGCCCTGCTTGAGCCACTGTGAACCCGAGCCCGGCGCAATCTCAAACTCAACGCGGATCATCACCTTGTCGTCGCGCCGCACAACCTCCGTGCCGACAACCCTGCCCGCGCGCCGGCCCTTGATGCGCACCACATCGCCCACTTCCAGACCGCCGGCGTTCTCAAAATATGCCACATACAGCTGGGGCGGCTCTGACGGCTGTTTGAGTACGGGCCTAATCGCCATCCACAACCCCGCCGCCATCGCAAGCACGAGCGCGCCGATTCCCAGCCAGAAATTCAAGCGACGGTCGGCAGGTTTCATCCCGTCCCCCCGCCATCAATCGCCGGTTTCTTGGCCGAACCAAACAGCCGCTCCGAAAGTTCAGCGAGTTGCCGGGGCGCGTTGATCGGCCCCTCGGGGTCGCCATTGATGAACTGGCGTACGATTGGCAATCGGCTTTGACGCAACTCCTGCGGCGAGCCGCGAAACACCACTTTGCCGCCGAACAGCATGATGGCCTCATCGGCAATACGGAAGATACTTGGCATTTCGTGCGTGATTACAACGCTCGTGATTCCAAGCTTGCTCGTCAGGTCCTTGATCAGTTTATCGATCACGCCCACCATGACAGGGTCCAGGCCCGCGCTTGGCTCATCGTAAAAAACAATCGCCGGGTCAAGGGCGATGGCCCGCGCAAGCCCTGCACGCTTCTTCATGCCGCCCGAGATTTCATAGGGGAATTTTTCAGCCGCGTCGCCCATGCCAACCAGCTCGAGCTTCAGGCGAACCATGAGGTCGATCGTGCTCTTGAGCAAGTCCGTGTGCTGGCGAATGGGCAATGCCACGTTCTCCGCGACCGTGAGGCCGTTGAGCAGCGCCGCACTCTGAAACAGCACACCAAATTTGCGCCGTGCCTCTTCCTGCGTCTTCTTGTCGGCCAAGGTGGTGTCCACGCCGTCAAGATAAACGTGTCCGGCGTCAGCCGCCTCGGCGCCGATCATCATGCGCAGCAACGTGCTCTTGCCGCAGCCTGAGGGGCCCATGATGACGTAAACCCGACCGCGCGCGAGCTCAAACGAAATGTCGTCGAGCACCACTTTGTCATCGTAGGTTTTCGTGAGGTGCTCCACCTTGATCACGGGCCCCTGAGAGCGCAACTGCCCTTCGCCGCGCGCCCTGGACATGTCGATATTGGTAGAACCTGCCATCACTGCACCAGGTCGTATTTCTGGAGAATGTTGTAAACGAACGCCAGCACGAAGTCCGTAAAGATGATCGTGACCAGGCACACCACGATCGCCTGCATGGTGGCGCGGCCCACTTCCATGGCGCTGCCTTGAACCGAAAAACCCTTGTAGCAGCACACCACGGTGATGATGACCGCAAACACCGCGCTCTTGAAAAGTCCGAACGTGAAGTTGGAGATAAACACGAACTGCTTCGTGATATCGAGGTAATCTTCGATGGAGATATTGAAGTTGTAAACGCCGATGATGAAGCCGCCAAACAATGCAGCCGCGTCAAAACAGATCGTAAGGCAGGGCAGCATCAGCACGGCCGCCAGAAAACGAGGCGCCACGAGATAGCCGATGGGGTCAATGCCCATGGTCTCGAGCGCCTGCACTTCCTCGCCAACTTTCATGGTGCCCAGCTCGGCGGTAAATCCGGCTCCTACGCGACCGGCAAAGATTATCGCCGCCAGCACGGGGCCAAGCGTGCGCAGAACACTGACGCCCACCACACCCGCGACAAGTTCCTGCGGCCCGTAGCGCCCCAGCGTGGGCGTTGTCTGCGCCACCAGCGTCATGCCCACCAGAAACCCGGTAAGGATCATAATGGGCGTAGAGCGCGCGCCCGTGTAATCCACCTGCACAATAAAATCGTGGAACGGATAGATACGTCGTGAAATGAGGCCGCGGAGCGCGTAAAGCGCCGCATTGCCCCCGAACCGAACGGTACCACCCAGGGCGCTGAGCTGTTTATTGACCAGCGCGCCCAAGGTGACTACAGACTCATTCAAGATTGACATTTAGCTTTTCGCCGCTGCCGGTGGTTTCAAAGCTCGCGTCTTTCTTACGCCTTCATCAATGCTCTTGTAAACATCGCAAATCACATGGTGCGCCTTCAGTACGCCCACAATCAGACTGACAGCTTCGGATTGACCCACCAGCACAAGTGGTCGTGAATGGTCGTTCAGATGCTTGTGCAATTCAATGAGCACCGCCACCCCCGCGCTGTCCATTTCCTCGACGTGTGCCAGGTCAAGCATTAGAGCCGGGCCGGGCTGGGCGGCAGCGGACATGAGCTGTTCACGCAAATCCCGTGCGTTTTCCTTTGTGACATGGCCCCGCACGCGGATGATCCACGATTTTCGAACCGTTTCTGTCGTGAACTTGAGCTTTTGCATCAGCCGTGCATCTCGTAAAAGAGCGCCTCTCCTTACCCGGAGCTTGCCCCCAGTTCGTGGCGACAAAGTGCGCCGATGGGGCGAGTACAATTGCGGCGAAACACGATAGCAGGGAAAAGCCGCGTGTGTTGAATTGGTTGGCACCTTCTATGACCTGGCGCAGATCCACCGATCCCGCGAACCTCTTCAGCACGCCCGTGCTTCTAGGCAGCCTTGGACTGAGCGGCTTTGCTCCTTACATGCGCGGTACCTGCGGCACCGCCGTAGCCGCGCTGGGCCTGGCGCTCTGGTGTTACCTCGCGGCGCCGCCGCAATGGCAGATGTTTGCGATCGCAGCCGCACTTTCTTTGGTTTGCGTGTTTGTAGGCGAGTGGGCCATAGCGCGCAAAGAGGCCGGAGACGACCCGGATTGGTTTGTTCTGGACGAAGCCGCGGCTATGGCTCTCGTCCTTGGATTGACCCAGGCGTCAACACCGTTGGACT
Source organism: Planctomycetota bacterium (assembly GCA_020845475.1). Taxonomy (GTDB): domain Bacteria; phylum Planctomycetota; class UBA8742; order UBA2392; family UBA2392; genus UBA2392. The sequence goes on along the minus strand of JADLFN010000055.1, from coordinate 48,018 downwards.
TTTGCTTCGCGTTCGTGGTTTTCCGCTTTTACGATATCGCTAAGCCTTGGCCTGCAAGCAGCTTTGAGCATTTGCCGCGAAGTGCCGGCATCCTGATGGATGACTTGGCTGCGGCCTGCTTGGGTTCTTGGACAATTTGGACTGTTCGCCTTCTGGTCAATGAAGTCCCGATCAGGTAGGAAGCACCGGAAGCTATGTCAAACACACCGCCCAAACGTCCCAGTTCGCCTTCCAACGAGCCGCAAACGGTAGCGCCTCCGCCCGCCAAGCCGGCCTCCAAGCCTGCTACGGGCCGCATGATGACCCCGCCGCCGCCCTCGGCCCGAAAATCCTCCGGACAAATGCCGGCCTTTGGCGCGTCCGGTGGACAAACGCCGCCCCCACCGCCGGCCCGCGCACCGGGAGGGGCCGGTGCGGCAGGTCAGCCGGTTCGGCGACCCGTCATCGCCGCCAAGCCCCAAGGCCTTCCGATCAAGATGAAAGTGGTGCTCTCGATGAGCGCGCTTTCGATCGGCATCGTCATCATCATGTTCTTGATCGTGCAGCTTGTTGGGCGTTCCGCGCTTGAGGACACCATCCGCGATTCGGGTCGCGCCAACTTGCAGCAGGCTGAAGCCAACTACCGCAACTACGTGAACACGCTCAGCGAAACGGGCATGATTGCCTATTTCCAAAGCCGTAAGGACAAGTTCGGCAAGTACTGGGACGGCCTCCACCGCCCCTGGCCCACAGCCGAAGAACGCAAGACCCGGCGCGGCTATCCCTGGTTCAACAAAGACATCCCCGGCTGCCGCCAGTTCGCAAATTACAATCAACTGATCAATGATCGAATCTGGGTCATGGTTGCCTCGGAGATCCGCGGAAATTACGGCGAAGTCGCGAACATACCTGATGAGAAGAAAGCCGCGATTATCGGAAAGGCCCACTACGACGAGCTCAAGCGCAATCCCACGGGCAAGTTGCTTGAACCGGCCTCGCCACGACAAGTGAACGATGAGGCGTGGAAAGACCTCAGCATCAATTTCTTTGGTGATCTTGCAGCCTATTACGGCCTCAAGGACAAACAGAAGTCATGGTCGGACTTGCGTACTGCCATTGCCAAGGAGACGCAGGACAATCTTGTGGCGCACCCACAACAGGGCATCCGCCGCGCCATTTTCACCGAGTACAAAGCCGAGTTCGTCAATGACCTCGATCAGCTCACCACGGCTGATGACACGCAGGTACGTCTGCTGATTTTTGAGATCAAGACGCCGATCCTGCCCGGTTTTGACCCGGCCAAGGATCTCTCGGTCATCAGTCCTTCCAAGGAAGGCATGCCAGAAGTGGCGGAGTCCAGCGCCAAGCGCACGGACAAGGAAATGAACATCGACCCCGCCGCTCAAGTTGCCGGCGGGCCGGCTTTCAGTTTCTCGCGGACTCAAGGCAGCGCTACCGGGGATGTGGTTTACCTTTACCTTGACCGCAAGTTCATCAACGCACGCCAGAACAACCTCGTGTTGCTTTTGTTCGGCGTCGCCTTTGTGGCCGTGCTCATTTCGCTGGGCACCGCGTTCCTCGTTGGCGGCAACATCACGCGCCCGCTGCAAGTGTTGATGAGCGATATCCAGATCATCAGCGGCGGCAACTTTGACCACAAGCCGATCGCACAAAGCCGCGACGAAGTGGGCATCGTTTCGCGCCTTCTGGGCGACATGGCCGCGGGCCTGAAGCAGGCTCAGGAAGTCTGGGCCGAGAACCAGAGCCGCAAGCACGACCTCGACATCGCCAAAGAAATTCAGGAAAACCTGCTGCCCAAGCACGTGCCGCGCATTGCGGGCTATGACGTAAGCGCCTATTACTCGCCCAGCAAGGAAGTGGGCGGCGACTACTACGACTTCTTCCTCGTCGATAAGACGCACCTGGGCATGATCTGCGCCGACGTTTCCGGCAAGGGTATTCCCGGCTCGATGGTCATGATGATGACCAAGGCGCTCGTCAGCTACGAAGCCGAGAGCAACCTCAGCCCGCGCGACATCTTCTGCAAGGTCAACCGCACGCTCGCCAAGGACATCAAGCGCGGCATGTTCGTCACTGCGTTCTACATGCTGCTCGACATTCCCACGGCTAGGCTCACGGTGGCCAGCGCTGGCCATAACCCCTTATTGATGTACAGGGCGAGCACCAAGCAATGTGTTGAAATCAACCCAGGCGGCATCGCGCTGGGCTTTGACAAAGACGGTCGTCTGTTTGAACGCAACATGAAAGAGGAAACGATCCAGCTCCAGCGCGGCGACCGCGTGGTGATTTACACGGACGGTGTAACCGAGGCCATGAGCCCCGAAGGCGCCGAGTTCACCAGCGAACGCCTGATCTCCATTACGACGCAGGCGGCCAACGCTCCTTCGAGCCAGTACTTGACCACGCTGGTCAACGCCTTGCAGGCCCACGCGCAGAGCGACGACCAGCACGACGACATCACGATTGTGACGGTGAAAGTAGGCTAGTTTCATCAGGCGGGCAGCAGCACTGGGCGGCCTTTTGGCCAGGCGGGAAGTGCATCACGATTTCGCACCGGGGTGACGGGATGTCCGAAGCTCATGTATCAGACCGTATCGAGGTCGATGCCAAGACGCAGAATCTCGCAAAGGTGCGCGAGTTTCTACATGGCACGATCAAGCGCTCCGCGCTGCCTGCAGCTGACATCAACAAGGTGGTGCTGGCCGTGGACGAAGCCGTGGCCAACATAATCCAGCACGGCTACGCGGGGCGCGACGACGGCAAGATTGAGGTTCAAATTGACGCCGATGACAAACGCTTCACGATCCGCGTGATCGACTCCGGCATCAGCTATGACACCGCGCGCGGCGCCGACGCCAACAAGGATCTCGACATGAAGGCGCACGTCAACGCGGGCTCCAAGCGCGGCTTGGGCCTGTTCATCATGCGCAAGGTCATGGACGAAGTTCGATACGATTCAAAGGAAGGCCAGCAGAACGTCCTGACGCTGGTGAAGAACATAAAGACGGCGTAAGGACGCTTTACGGGCGAATCACAGGGCAAGAAGGCAGGGCGACCAACATGCGTGAGTTCGAGATCAATCTTGAACCCCTTTCACCGGAAGTAACACTCATCCACGTGGCGGGCTGGCTGGACGCCCACACGTTTGAGTACATGGAGCAGTCGATCAACAACCTGTTCGCCGAGGGAAAGGCGCGCCTTGCCATCGACCTGAGCCAGGTTGAGTACATTTCATCGGCTGGCGCGGGCGTGTTCATCGGCTCACTGGCCACGGCCCACGAAAAGGGCGGCAACATTGTGCTCATGAACCCGACGGAGCCGGTGAAGGAAGTCTTCGACATGCTCGGCCTGAGCCAGGTGTTCACGTTCGCCCAAACCAAACCCGCCGCGCTGACGGCGCTGAAAGCCGCGAAGTAGTCACTTTTCGTTTTCTTCGAAGGGCCACTTGCGCATGACGAGCTTTACGGTTCGCAAGGGGCTGGCCGCGTCGAGATCAACGTTCTGGGAGTATGCGGCGGTTCGTCCACTCAGATCCTTGATCGATATCGTGTATCTGCGCAGCGGCAGGCCTTCAATCTTGAAAGTTGTGCCCGTAAAGGCCGTTGGCCCATAGACCACTTGGCCAAGCGGCTGCAGAAGCTGGATTTCATACTCGGCGAGCTTGCCGGTTCCTTCACCCTCAAGCTGAATTTCTATGGCACCCTGAGCCTTCTTGAGCACGACATTTCCAGCATCGACAACCGCACCCTCGCTTGGGCTGACTTCGATATCTTGAAGTTCGTATCCCGGTGCTTCAACAGAAAGGACTCGAACTTCGACGCAAATCCCAGCGGCAATCGCAATACCATCAGCGTCGGCGTAGCCGAAAACTGGCAGCGCGCTTGTCTGCCCGGGCTTGTAGTCGTCGATAGGCCAGCGGCGATATGCCTCGCTATTGATGCCCAGAACTGCCGGTGAAATCGGCGCGCCCTTTTCATCGACAATGCGCACGCGTACCGAGTAACTGGATCGGGGAACCGGTGTGACTCGTTTCGACTGACCGGCCTCAATTTGTATGGGCGCTGTCTGGGTAATGATGCAAGTCGGAAGCCCGGCCGCGTCTGCGCGAATTTGCCGTGAGTGCACACGGACGAAATACTCTCCCGCCGGAAGCGGCTTTGAAATGTGAACCACTCCACCCTTTGCGCCGCGACCAAGATAGGTCGGCCGATTCTGTAAGGGGTAGTCGGGCTGCGTGCTGAGCTTGACAACGATGTCGTAATCTGAGTCCGCCGGAAACAGTCCGAGGTCTATCTCGAGCGTCCCGGTACGAGCGTCGCCATCGGGCAAGACAATTTCTACCGGCACTTGCGCGACCGTTTCCAGAGATACCTTTGCACGTGTTCCGTTGAAAGCCGGGCGCTTTGATTCGACGATCACTGTGGCCACGCCTCCAAGTTTGCAATCGAACGTAATGGCACCCTGTTCATCTGTTGTGAATTTCTGGCTCCGTTCGTATCCGAAAAGTACCTCGACTTCGCCAGCGTAGAAAACACGATCCGCATACAAGAATTGGATTGTGAATCTCCCGAAGGGCTCGACAAACAGCGTGATCGGGTCAATCGATCCCTCGCCCCACCAAATTGCCACTTGGTCTTTCAACTCTGGAACAAACCTGTAGCCACACGGTGCCAACTTGATGTTCGCCCCGCCACAATCCGCGACGGGAAACAGTATCCTTCCCTCGCGGTCTGAAACCATCGACTGAACTCCATCGGCCACGCCGCCCGTGAGCCGGATTTCAACCGGGAGCTGACCCACGCCTTCCTGACTGTGGAAGTCCACCAACCTGACGTCGGCAGTTCGAAGACTAACCGCTGCCTTTCGCTGATCAGGATCGCCGCCGCTGCTCGTCTCGGAAGACGGGACGTTCTTGGGAAGTTCAGCGCGCGCGGCACACGCATCGCATTCGACACTGTTGCTTCGGTTTGGAACGCGCTGGAATAACACGCCCGCAACCAGGCCGCACAGCGCGAGCGTCAGCAACAGGGCACTTAGCAAGAGTTGACGTAGTGATTTCGGCATGTCTGATCTGGGCCTGGTGCGGTACCTAATTCACATTCCAGATCGCATCTGTGCCATCCGACTTCTTCAGTATCACTGGAATGGCTGGTGTTGTCACGTCCCATCCCGCAAGAGTTCCGGTCACCGTTGCTGTTCGATAGGCCCTGGCTCCGACTTCTACTTCCGGCCGCCGGGCGGAGAGCGTCGCATTGTTCGTCATCCAATACTCTAGGGTAACGGCTTCCTTTTGCGACCCGTCGTCTTTCCCAGGTACAACAAGTGGCTGCAACGGGCTTGCGGTGGGATCCTGTGCAAAGACAAGTTCGGCAGCTTCCAAAAGTCGACCGCTTGCGTTGGACAAGATGGAAGGCGCGGCGGTAACAGTTCTTGAAACGGAATCCTCTGGCGCACTGCCAGAGTTGTGCAACCAGCATCCGCAGTGGGCGGTTGCCCTGGTGCTGTAACTGCCTTGCCGGATATCGCCCGGCGCAAAACGAGTAGCCACCTCAGCCTGTGCACTGAATTTGCACACAACGCGCCACTCCACCTGTAGGCCTCCAGAGTACTTTTCAATTTCAGCCGTGATCATCATTCTGTCTTGAGCTTCCGCGGAATCTTTGTTGTTGAAACTCAGGTAAGGCATGGCTCCCTGTGCGCCTCCGTCGTCAACCTTGGAGAAGAGCACGCCAGTTTGATCCGCAAAGGGCTTCAACACGCCGGCACCGCCAGCAGTAGAAGTCGAGGGTGTGGCGGTTGTAGCCGCATAATTGGCCGCCGATATGACTGTTCCGGTCCAGAAGCCCGAAATGAGCGCCGTAAGTCCAAGTAATGCATGCCGCAGTCCTAACATGGTTAATTCTCCTTTGATTTGACTCAATCAGCCTGGCAAAAAAAAAACATTGAGTCAAGCTGCGGTTCTGCATTCGCATGTTGCAGTTTTTCGTTCGTGCTCATCCACTGGCCACCGCCCTTGATGGATGTAGGCTCTGGCGCAGGTTCCACTTAGCCGGAGATTTCAGCCACATGGCACGCATTGAACCGCGACTTCTCAAGGGATTCCGCGACTACCTCCCTGAGGTCATGATCCCGCGCGTCAAGATGCTGCGCAAAATCGGCGAGGTGTTTGAACGCTTTGGATTTGAGCCGCTCGATACACCGGCCATCGAATACGCGGACATCCTCATGGGCAAGCTTGGTCCCGAGGCCGAGAAGCTCTTCTATCGTTTCAAAGACAACGGCGACCGCGACGTGGCCCTGCGCTACGAGCTGACCGTCAGCCTTGCTCGCGTCGTGGCGCAATACGGCACGGACTTGCCGCGCCCCTTCAAAAGATACCAGATGGGTCCGGTGTGGCGCGCCGAAGCTCCCAGCGTCGAGCGCGGCCGCTATCGCGAGTTCTGGCAGTGCGATGTTGATATCGTCGGCACCCAGTCCCTGCTCGCCGATGCCGAGTGCCTTGCTATCGACAACGCCGTCATGCAGGCCGTGGGCGTCAAGAATTTCGTCATCCGCTTCAACAACCGCAAGCTATTCAGAGGCCTGCAGCAGAAGGCCGGCATCGCCAGCGATTCGCTCATGGCCGACGTCATGCGCAGCGTGGACAAGCTCGACAAAATCGAGCGCGATGGAGTCGAGAAAGAACTAACCGGACTTGCAGACTTGAACGAGGCTCAGCGCGCAACCGTGCTCGAATTCCTCGACCTCGCCAAGTTCCAGAGCCCCAATAGCGAACGCATTGCCCGCCTCGCGCAATTTCTCGCGGGCACAACTGACGGCGAGAAGGGCTGCGCAGAACTCAGCGAGGTGCTGCAGAACGCCCAGCGCATGGGCGTACCTGACCAGCATGTGTCGGCCGATGCCACCATCGTGCGCGGCCTCGACTACTACACCGGCACCGTGTTCGAGACGACGCTGACTGACGCGCCACATTTCGGAAGCGTCATGAGCGGCGGGCGCTACGACGGCCTTGTGGGCCTTTTCTCGGGCAAAGACGAACCTGCCGTCGGCATTTCCGTCGGTATCGACCGCCTCGTCACCGCGCTGGGCGAGCTGAAGCTGCTCAAATCCGGCAAGGCCAGTGCCCAGGTGCTGGTCACGGTGTTCGATGAATCCAGCACGCAATATTCGCTGCGTATTGCCAGCGAGTTGCGCTCGGCCGGCATCAGTGCCGAGCTCTATCTCGACACTCCGGCAAAGCTGGGCAAACAGCTCAAGTACGCCGAACGCAAGGAAATCCCGTTTGTAGTTGTAGCAGGGCCCGATGAAGCCGCGTCTGGCGAAGCGACGCTCAAGAACATGCTCGCCAAGAACCAGTCACGAATGAAGCTTGAAGCGCTCGCCGCAGCCATTGCGAAACCTTAGGCCGCCAGCTCTAGCTTTGCGCCGCAGCCAGCATAAGACCTGCGCGCTCGAAGTCCGAAGGCTTGCTGATTTCGACAAACTCGTCTGAACCCAGCGTCAACTGCGGGGGCTCGGCAATCGGCCCCGCGAAACTGAACTTGCCGAATTCTGCCAGACGCCAGGCCTCAAAAGCACGCACCTGCTCACCGCCGCTTGCGCTGACGACAACGCGGCTTTTCTTCAGCGCCTCCAGCGCGCGCCGCAATGGCTTTTCATCGCGCAGCGGGCATGTTTGCCGCAGGATAATGACCGCATCTTCCGCTGCCGCATTCGGCGCGGCTTCGACCAACTCCGCCATCCACTGAATCACCCCGCCCTCGCGGCATTCAAACTCCCCCACCAGCGCCAGCACCGTTTCGTCCGGTTCAATCGTGAGCACGCGCATGCATGCAGGCTCGGTCACACGCCTTGCCAGCGTCAGCGCATGGCGCAGCAGGTTCACGCCGCCGGCGGTTAGATTGCCGGGCGGCACCAGCTTGCCGGCGCTCAGGCGCAAATCGCGCGACATCTCAATGCCGATGAACACGGTCATGACGCTGTTTAACCACAGATGAACGCAGATGAACACGGATAACTGTCCGCGCAATAGCTGCCCCATTCCCATCCGTGTTTATCTGTGTTTATCTGTGGCTAATGAAAACGGCGTTGGGCACGGTTGCTTTTGTCAGCCTCGGCTGCCCGAAAAACCTGATTGACTCCGAAACCATGCTTGGCGGGCTTGCCAGCGAGGGTTTCACGATTACACCCCAATACGAAGGGGCCGACGTTGTCGTCATCAACACCTGCGGTTTTCTTGACGCGTCAAGACGCGAATCGCTTGAAACAATCTCGCGCATGCTTTCGCTCAAGGAGAAGGGCGAAGTCAAGCGTGTGGTTGTGGCCGGGTGCATGGTCGGCAACTACCGCGAAATGCTGGAAAAGGAAGTGCCCGGCGCCGACGCGCTGGTGAGCGTCAATGACCGCTCGCAGGTCACTAGCGTGCTGCGCGAACTGCGCCAAAGCGGCGAACTCACTCGCAAGGCCGTGATCTCCGACCCCGACGCCCAGGGCACGATTTACGACGACCGCGGCCGCCTGCGCCTGACGCCGCGCCACTATGCCTATTTGCGCATCAGCGAGGGCTGCAACCACACCTGCAGCTTCTGTGTCATCCCGAGCATCCGCGGCAAGTATCGTTCGAAGCCGCGCGAGAGAATCGTGCAGGAAGCGCGCGAACTGGTGGCCGACGGAGCGCGTGAGCTGATTGTTGTCGCGCAGGATTCCACCTACTACGGCCTGGACACCGAGAACCGCAAATCGCTGCACGAGTTGCTGGCAGAGATCGCGCGTATCCCCGAACTTCGCTGGCTGCGCCTGATGTACGCCTACCCCACGCAAGTCACCGACGAACTCATCGATCTGCTGTCGCGCGAACCGAAGCTCCTGGGCTACATCGACATGCCCCTGCAGCACATCTCCACACCCGTGCTCTCACGCATGAAGCGCGGCTCTGCGCGCGAGAGCTCGCTGCGGCTGATTGAGCGCATGCGCGCGCGCGTGCCGCACCTGACGCTGCGCAGCACCTTCATCGTTGGCTTCCCCGGAGAAACGGAGGCGCAATTCGAGGAGCTTTGCGATTTCCTGAAGCAAGGCTACATCGACCGCGTCGGCGTGTTCCCCTACAGCGACGAGCCCCAGGCCGAGAGCTTTGCGCTCGACGGCAAGATCCACGAGCCCGAGATCAAGCGGCGCCACGCACGCGTCATGGAAATTGCTCAACAGGCCTTGTTTACCCGAAACGAGCGATTGGTTGGTACAACGCTGGATTGCGTAGTCGAAAACAAAAGCCAGGACCCGAAATACCCCAGTGAAGCCCGCAGTAGCATGGATGCGCCCGAGATCGACTGCACGGTGCGACTCAAGGGTGATCATGCGCCCGGCACGTTTCTGCGTGCAAGGGTGGTTCGATCCCTGGGCTTCGATCTTCTGGCCGAGCCTTCGTAGACCCGTGAACGCGAGCCGTGTTTGAGGATTCGTCGAATTAGGGAAGCCCCTGAACGTTTCGCGCGTTTGAAGTTAGTGGCGGCAAGAAAGGCTTAGGATTGCTGTCGTTGATCGGCTTGGAGGCCGCGCCGCTCAGGGCTTCCACGGCGTTGCGGATAAGGTCTTGGTTTCAACCATTTGACAGGCATCGAAATTAGGCTATACTAACTTTGTTGGAGTTTAGGGCTGTAGCATTACGTCGGCGCTTCCCCCCAACCGACGCAGCTGCGAAACCTGCATTTCCAACAAAAGGATTCGGGGCAATTCGTCGCTCCCGCAGCATCGGCCGAAGCGCGTTTGAGAGGGTAGCTTTATGCTCTCCTTTCCGGCCCTTTCCTCGCGCTTCGGCTCTTTTCGTAGGAAGTTCGGGAAGCCTTCGCGCCGCGGATTCGTTACAACGCTTCCATGAACATCGGCATCCTCTGTTATCCAACCCACGGCGGATCGGGCGTTGTCGCCACCGAGCTTGGTGCGGCGTTAGCCGAACGTGGCCACAACATTCACATCATCAGCTACGCTGTTCCCTTTCGTTTTCAGACCTATCGCAGCAACCTGAGCTATCACGAAGTCGAGGTCAGTGCCTATCCGCTGTTCAAGTATCCGCCCTACGACCTCGCGATGGCGGGAACGATCATGGAGGTGGCGGAGTCAAGCGGGCTGGACATCCTGCACGCACACTACGCTATCCCCCACGCCATCTCGGGCATCCTGGCGCGCGAAATGCTGCGCAACGGGCGGCCTGAAGCCAAGCTCGTCACCACGCTGCACGGCACCGACATCACGATCATCGGCCAGCAGCGCGTGTATAAACGCGTGACCACGTTTGGCATCGAGAACTCCGACCGCGTGACCTGCGTGAGTAACGAGCTGCGCACGCGCACTCTCGGTTTGCTGGAATGCGAGCCCGAGCACATCGAAGTGATTCCGAACTTTGTGGATATCAAGCGCTTCCAGCCCGGCTGCTGCCCGGAGAAACGCCGCGAATTGGGTCGCCCCGAAGAAAAGATCATCCTGCACGTGAGCAACTTCCGCGAGGTCAAGCGGCCACGCGACATGATTAATGCCTTTTCGCACGTACTGAAGAAGATGCCCGCTCGCCTGGCGCTCGTCGGCGATGGGCCGGAACTCATGGCCTGCAAAGAACTCGTCGAGAAGCTGGGTCTGCGCAAAAGTGTCAGCTTCATTGGCACCTACGATGCGATCTGGGAGCTTCTTCCGCAGGCTGACTTGTTCTATCTGCCCAGTGAGTACGAAAGCTTCGGCCTTGCGGCCCTCGAAGCCATGGCCTGCGGCACACCGGTTGTGGCGACACACACCGGCGGGCTACCCGAGGTTGTGACCAGCGGCGTCAACGGCTTGTTAGTGCCCGTTGGAGACGTTCAGGTGCATGCGGACGCGATGCTCGAGCTACTGGGCGACGACGCCAAGCGTGCAAGGTTTGGCGTTGCAGCACGCGATGCCGCCGTGGAGCGCTTTTCACTCGACAAGATTCTGCCGCAATGGGAACAATTATACGAGCGCACCCTCAAGGATTAATGCAAAACGCCCGGCCTTTCGACCGGGCGCCCTGCTAATGGCGGTCCTTACTTCTTGCTTACAGTTTCCTTCGGCTTGGAGCCCTTGCTCGCCTGTTCGTCGCCACTGGTCTTCTTGGCGGTTGAAGCGGGCATGTCACCGATGCTAAGGCCGTCTGCCGTGCCGATGAAGATTTCCACGCGACGATTCTGGCTCTTGTTCTTGGGGTTACTGTTACTTGCAACCGGCCAGTGTTCCCCAAAGCCGCACACGAAGATGCGATCAGCGGCAATACCCTTGGTCGCCAGGAAGTTGCGTACAGCCATGGCGCGCATCGCGCTGAGGTGCACATTGTCCAGAATACCCGAGCCCTTGGCCTTGTTGATCGGGTCGCTGTCGGTGTGACCATCGATACGCACGAAGGTTGTGGCGTCCATCTTCTTTTCAATCAAAGCCGCGAGCTTGGTGAGCGTCTCCTTGGTCTTCTCCGTGAGCTCCCACGACCCGCTCTTGAACAACACCCCCCGGTCATCGATGCGCACGCCCATGGCTGCACCGCGACGAATCACGTCCCACTCGCCGTTGTTGCCTTCGCCGAGGATCTTGCGCATCTCGGCGAGCATCCGGTCTTCGTCAACGGTAGCCTTGGGTTCCGAATTGGCCTTGGTCAGGGCGTCCTTGAGGCCGGCGTTTTCCTTGCGAAGCCCCTCGACTTGGTCTCCAAGACGCTCGTTCTCGACCTGCAGTGCGTCCTTCTCCTCGCAGGACTGACGATACTGATCCTGGAGTTTGTTGTATTCACCCGTAGCGCAGCCTGTGCCGAACAGGGCGGGAACAAACGAGAACGCGGCAAGAATCAGCAACTTCTTCATATCAAAGCTCCCTGGAGGGTTTGGAATCAGCGACCAATCCGGCGCCCCGTTGGGCGCACCTAGGGAGTGTTCGGCAAATCTCAGGCTGCGGGTTTAGTGAAAGTGCGGATTTGTGTTACTTGCCTTCGGCGTGGCGCACGCGCTCGTCACCCTCGGTGCGCTTGCCTTCTTCTTCAATCTTGCGAGCCTTGAGTTCGCGCTTGATGGCTTCGGACAAATCGTTGAGTCGATCGGCCGCAGTCTCGCCGTCCTTGCAGTCCTTGGCCAGGACGCCGGCCAAGACAGCGTCGTCGTTGCCAAAGGCGCGCGGAAAGTCCTTGAAGTAAGCTTCGAGTTGCTTGCCGCCGGCAATGCGCTCCTCGCGCGTCTTGCCGCGACGCACCTCCTTGAACGCGGCATCCTTGAGCGAAAACTCGACCATGCCCTGCAGCGCGAGCTCTACGTCCTTCACCGCGCGCCTGTCCAGACCTGACTTGCTCTCGGCCAGAATTTCGCGGAAACGCTCAAAACGCGCCTTGTTCACGAGCGCGGGTTTGCGTGATACCCAGAGCAGCAACTCGACGGCTGCGTTCTGGCCTGCATATCCGCCCTCTGAAAGATCGCCGGCGAGGAGGTCTTCGAACGATTGGGTTCGACCTTCGCCTGCTTCCATGCTTTCGATCTTGATGAACGACTTGCAGACGGCAACCTTGAGCTTTGCCTCAGCATCGCCACTGGGCATGGGCACGGGCCGGCCAACGTTTGAAAATCCGCTTTGTGCCAGTGCTTTGAGCGCAAACAACGCCTCTACGCTCTCGTCTTCCTTTAGCAACGTGGCGTCGGTGTAGATCAGCGTGATCTCGTTTGACTTTTCGTCACCGTGCAGCACCTCCTGCACCGTGAGCTGAACTGAAATGGCGGCACCCACCTTGGATCGCTTGGCGGAAGCCACTGCGTGCACGATGAGGTCGCACTTGCCAAGCGTGTTTTCGCCAAAAGCCGACTCGTAGCTGCGCTGGGCACAAAGCGGCGCCGCGAGGAGCATCAGGAGCAAAAGCACGATACGCATGGAAGCTTTCGCGGGGTCGTTCAAGGCGTTGAGATTATACCAGCGAAAAGCGCCTTTACTTGCCTCCGTCGTGTTCGTCCTTATGGGGCGGAGTCGCCTCGCCTGCGGGCGTAATCTGCTCAATGGGCCCGCACATGACTTCAACCATGCTTTCCGGAACGAGATACTTCCTGGCTACACGCAAAATGTCCGCGCCTGCGACGGCTTCCACGTTCTCCGCATACTTCACCAGATAATCAGCGCCAAGCTTGTAGCGTTCGACTTCAACCATCAGGCCCGCCAGTTGTCCCGTAGTCTCAAGACCAAACACGAAGCTTCCCTTCAGGAAATCCTTGGCATCGCGCAGCTCTTTGTCAGAGACCGGCGCCGTTCTGATTTCGTCAATCAGCTGGTACATCACGCGCAGCGCCAGCTCGACATTCTCTGGTCTCGTTCCAATGTAGCCTAGAAACGCGCCCTCATAGTAACCGGCGCTGCTCGTCATGTTGGCGTACGTGCTGTAGGCCAAACCCAGCTCGTCGCGCAGCTTTTTGGAGAAGCGGTCGGCAAATCCCGAGGACGTGCCCAGAATGTTGTCCATAACCAACAGCGGGAAGTAGTCAGGATTGTCGCGCCTGATGCCCATACCCATCAGCCGGACGACCACCTGCTTCTTTTCAGGGTGGTCCACACAAATCCGCTTCTTGCTCGCATCGACTTTGGAAGCATCGAACGAACCGAAGGCCACTTTCTGCTCGCCGTTGAGTTTGCCGCCAGGCTTGAACTCAAAGACCGGATGCGCCAGCGGCTCCTGCGGTTTTTTCCATCCTCCGAAACGATCCTTGACCAGTTGCAGCAACTCCTTGCTCTTGAAATCCCCCACGACGGCAATGATGCAGTTGTCGGGCCTGAACCACTTCTGGTGCCAGGCCGCGAGATCTTCGCGCGTGATGCCTTTGATCGTTTCCGCTGTTCCCTGGGCCGGGCGGCCAAACGGCGTATCGGCACCGTAGAGCCACGCGTTAGCCGCGTCGCGGGCAAAGGAGCCTGGGTCATCCTTGCTGGACTCGATGGAGGCCAACAGTTGCTTGCGCGCCAGTTCAATTTCAGCGCGCTGGAATGCCGGATTGAGCATGCAGTCCGAAAGCAGATCCAACCCCAGCGCGGTATTCTCGCTCAAAACGCGCAGCGATCCTCCGCCGGAACCAAGGCTGAGCTGTCCGCCCACGCCCTCAATTGCTTCTGCGATCTGCAATTTGCTGCGGGTCGCAGTTCCGGTATCCAGCAGCGAGCCGGCAAAATTGGCAATACCAGTCTTGCTCAAAGGTTCCGTGGCACGGCCGGCGCGAACGCTGGCGTTGACGCTGACAATGGGGAGCCCCGAGCGCGGGTAAAGCAGGATCGTCAATCCGTTTTCGAGCACGTAGCGTTCAATCGGCAGCGGTTGCGGCTTTGCGTCGCTGGCCTTGGCCCCCTCATCGGGTTTGCTCAGCTCGGGCACCAGCCAGCCACTGACGTGATTCCCCGATCCCAAGTATTGGCGGGCCACGCGCAGCACATCGTCGGCGACAACGGCCTTGACGCGCGCGGGATACTTCAAGGCCGCGCGCCAGTCACCGTTGACAACCTGGGCGCTGCCCAGCATCTGGGCGATATTGCTGGAGCTTTCCTGCCCGAACACGGATTGCGCCACCACACGCCTCTTGGCGCGTTCAATCTCGGCGGGCTTGATGCCGTCTTTCACCAGGCGCGCAATTGCGGCCTCGATGCCCAGAAGCACACTTTCGCGCTCGCCGTCCGCGGGCAGTTCACTGTAAACGTAGAACATGCCGCCCAGCATTTGCGTTGAGTTGCCGGCTCCGGCATCGTTGCATAGCCCGCTTTCGTCCACCAGCTCGCGATAGAGCCGGCTTGTCACGCCATCGCCCAAGATCATGCCCAGCACATCCAGCGCGGCTTCGTCGTTGTGGCCGGACGTTACGCCGGGCCAGGCGCGAACTAGCGTTACGACGTCGCCTTCGGATTTCACCTCAAAGGACTTGCGCCCCTTGAATGCCATTGGCTCGGCCTTGGGCCGGTTTGGCTCTGGGCCCCTCTGCAGGCCGGCGAAGAGGCGTTCCACTTCCGGTTTGGCCTCTTCGAGCGTGATGTCGCCGGAAAGAATCAGCGTGGCGTGATTGGGGAAGTAGTGCCGGTCGTAGAAGGCGCGCATGTCGCTGCGTGTGATGTCCTCGATGTCCTGCCTCCAGCCCAGAACAGGGTGCGCGTAAGGATGGCTCGCCCCGAACAGCTCTCCATAGAGGCGGATCCAGAGCTGGTCATTGGGATCGTCGTTGGAGATGTCGGTTTCACTCTGAACGACCTTCTTTTCGGCGTCGAATTCGGCCTGGTCAAGCGTCAGGCGCCGCATTCGATCGGCCTCGATCTTCAATGCCTCGAGATAGCGGCTTTTGGGCAGGTCAATGTAGTAGGCCGTGTAGTCGTTGCTCGTGAAGGCGTTGTTGCTGCCACCGTTGCGTGAAGTGACCGCGTCGATGTCGCCTTTCTTGTACTGCGAACTGCCCTTGAACATCATGTGTTCAAGGAAATGCGCCATGCCCGTCTTCTGCGGCGTTTCATCGCACGCACCTGCGGCATACCAGACATACGTTGACACCACCGGCACGCCCGGGCGATTGACGACGACAACCTTGAGCCCGTTTTCAAGCGTGAACTCCTTCGCGTCGAGCTTGATTTCGCCATTGTCAGATTCCTGGGCGCGGTTTGAAACACCGGACAAGACGACGAGCGCCAACAGCATTGCGAATGTCAGTTTGGTTTTCACGGCAATCCTTGTTCATTGAAACGGGCGCCCGCGGGCGCCCGTTTAGCCTACACTCATTACGTTTATCGCCACGCCAAACGGCAATCAACGCGCGCCGTAGGGCAAATCCTGGTGCAACTCGAACATGACGTCCACGTTTTTGCTGCCTCCGGTGGAAGCCACCCATTGCGTCTGGGGCAGATATCCTTCGCGCGAAACCCTGAACAATTCGGGTTTGCCGGTGGCCTCGATCACGATCTCTTTGGTTGGCGTTGAGCCAACCACGACCCAGATTCCCTCACGATTCATCCACTCCACGACTGCACCCGGCGGTTCGCTGCGGATGACCGCGCCCGCCTTGCGCGCATTGTATTCATAAGTGTAGCGCACTTTGTCCTGCTCAGAGAGCGCGCGCTCAAAAGCACTGTTCAAACCAACTTCACCGACGCGGCTGGGCCGAGCCTGACTGGAGGCGCAACCAGAAATCAACGTGCCGGCAAGCAGCAAAAGCCAAAGTACTCGCATGGGCAATTCCGGTAGGCGGGGGTGCAAGCACTTTAGCCGCTTCGCGGGCGGGTTCAAGCCGTGCCATTCTCTTTCTCGATGCGGCGCGTGCGCATGGCCAAACGGCTCTTGGCGAGCTTTACGATCGTCTCGGCCGCCTGCTCGGGCGACATTTCACTGGTGTCCAGCTCGACAGCATCCGCCGCCTTCCTCAGGCCGCCGATTTCGCGGCTCTTGTCAAGCATGTCGCGCTGGTTGATTTCGCGCAGCACTTCATCGAGCAACACCTGCTGGCCGCGCCCGTTGAGTTCTGCCTGGCGCCGTTTGGCGCGAACCTCGGCGCTGGCAAACATATAGACTTTGAGGCTGGCGTTGGGAAACACCACCGTGCCCTGGTCGCGTCCCTCTGTGGCCAGAGCACCCTGTTCGCCGATCTCCCGCTGCATCTTGACCATCAGTTCTCGTACTTCTCGCACATCCGCCACATAGTGAATATTGCGCGTGACTTCAACTGTGCGAATCTTCTCCGTGACTTCCTCGGCGCCCAGAAACACACGCATGGGCCCCTTGAGCGAGGGCTCGCAGCGCAGTGCGGCCGTGGCGGCTGCGCTCGCCACGGCTCTCACATCATCAAGTTTGACTCCAGCACGCATGCAGTGCAGCGTGACGGCACGATACATGGCGCCGGTATCCAGAAAACGCAGGCCCAGGCGCTCCGCCACAAGGCGGGTGATCGTGCTTTTGCCGGCCCCGGAGGGCCCGTCGATGGCGATAATCTGTCCTGACATCACTTTCTCTCCGCGGGCTTGAAAAGTGTGGCCTTGAAATTGAGCTGCCTGCCGGAAACACGCACCCGGCCATCCGCCGACGCAAACGCCCGCACCGTCAGCGTTGTGGCGCCTTCCACTTCAATGCCAACCTCGGCGGGCAGAGTGAGGCGGGCCCCATCGAGTGTCAAAGCACCATCTTCCCGTCTCTGCAAAAGCTTTCCGGACACCGCATAGCGGCCTCGCGAAATCCGCACTGGGCCGGCACCCCGGAGCACCATGACTTCGGCCAGCGCCGAGAACCGAATTTCGAGCGACGCCATACTCATCAACATCGGCGCAGCATCGCCCCCATCGGACCGAAGCTCAATCTCCGTAAAACCCGCCGAGACAATCAAGTAACTTGGTCCCAGCAAGGCAAGCGCTCGCGCCTCACAGCCTTGCGCCGCATCACGCAGTCGCGCGGCCAACGCTTCCTCTCCTATCACCGCGAATTCCGTGGCGTGGCGCAAGGCCGAGCGCGCCTCACGCAACAACGCGGCAATGGTGTGCGCGCGCATCTGGTCCAAGCTGGAGAGTGCCGGAATGTCGAGCATTCCCAGCGCGGCTTCAAAAGCTGCGAGGCGATCAAGGAACACGCCCCAATCCGGAGTAGCGCGGCCCAGTGCGCCCATCTGGCGCTGGAGGGCCTGCAAGGCGATGCCGGGCGGCAGAAACGAGAATTCCAGGCTGGCTGCGCCGCGCAGCGTCCAGGTGCCGCCGTAGGAGAATCCCCCAAGCCGGCCGGATTCGTCGAAGTAGCGCGCCGCATTTTCAAATCGCACGTCCGCGTTTTCGCCCAGGCGAAGCGTGCTGCCTGTCAGGTAGCGTTGGCGTTTGCCCTCGGAGTCGCGCAGGGAAATCTCGTTAGCCTCGATCGTGATCGGGCCTGTCGCCCGGGCAAGCAAGCCATCACCCTCAGAACGCAGCAACGGGCTGCCTGTAAGCGTCAGGTTCAATCGCAGCATTTGCCGGGCTGCCTCGCCGGACAATTGCACTTCCCCCAGCAACTCGCGGCCGCGAGCCTCATAAAGAAGGCTGACGTCGCTGTCCTCAAGTTCATCCAGGTCGTCAAATGCGCCTTGCCCTGCACGGGGGGCGGAGAAATCGCCGCGCACGAACACAAGCCGCGCCTCATGGAACGCAAATAGCTGGTGGTCGGATGCGTGTGTGACCGTACTCGTGTGCGCAAACACGATCCAGCCGGCGTCTGGTTTGGCGGCCGTACTATCGAGCTTGAGGTGCGACAGCGCTCCGTGCAGGTAGGCGAGCGTTTCTGCGTCGCGCAGAATGGCGCGGCCTGGCGCCGTCAGCGTCGCAACTTGCCGCTCACTCTGCGAGCTAATCTGAAATCTCGCACAGCGCAGCAGGTCAAAGCCAATTGTGGCGCGCACTTCGCCCGCGCTGGGTTCAATGGCCGCTGAGCCAATTCGCGCGGCGTTGATATCCAGCATGACGCTGGCACCCGCCAAAGAGCACAATTCACGATCGTCGCGCTTTACCGGCTCCTGCCTTACTTCGACGCTGCCCCGGGCGTAAGCCATCAACGACTGCGCCTGCCCACCGACACTGGCAAAGTTCAGCCTCACGCTCTGTTGCGCACGAATAACAACGCGCCCGGGATCTTCGGGTGCGTTAGCCGCGTCTTCGAGGGGTCGCAGTCCCAGCGCTTTGCGCAAGTCGCGCACCAGGTGAAACGGGCCAAGCACATCGGCAAAGATGTCCGGCCCGCTCACCGTTACATCGCCCAACGCGCTGCCTGCGGGCTGAACCCAGAGCGAACCCTCGGCGCCTTTGCCGAACAACGTCAGGCTGCGGCCTTCCGACTCGCTTTTCGCCGCGAGCGACAAGAGCGGCGCAAAGCCTTGTCCTTGCACTTCAAACCGGTAATGCGCCCCCGACTGCTCGGGGAAGAATCCCAGGGCACGGCGCGTGCAACGGATGTGCTGCCCCTGCACCAGCCAATCCGCGATGTTGCGCCCCTTCGAATCGAGCTTGCCCCCCAGCGCAAGAAGTTGCGCGCTGCCCTTGAGCTCCAGCTCCAGGGAGCCGTCGGCTTGACCCTGAACGTCAGCGCGCAGAATCGCGTAATCCTGGGCCTGCAGTTCCAGAAACTGCCCCTCGGGCCAGGTTCGAGCGCGCGCGTCCCTGGTCAGCGTTGCCGTGCGTGAAACCACAGTCTCAACAAGCAGAACGTGGCCGGCCGAAGCCGAAAGATCCTCGGCTTCTACGCGGGCGCCACCCTCGGCCTCGAGTTCGGCTGGCTCAAAGTTCGCGCCGCTCAGCAATGCGCGAAGCCGCAGAGTGCTGCAACTCACGGTGAACGTGCGCAGTTTTTGCTCAACACTTCCGCGCACGCGACCGTTCAGGCGCAGCGTGGCTTCACTCGCAGACATTTCAAAGCTCACGGCGCTGTTGCATGCCAGCATGAGCTGTGCTGCCGATGCGCTGCCGCCCAGCGAAGGCAGCCTCGAGAAAGCCGCCTTGAGCGTTGCTCCTTTGGTGCCTGACGCACGCAAGGCCCGCGTCTTTCCGTTATCGTCAAAACTCAACGCAATGTTGGGGTCCGTTATCTTCGAATCGAGGGGCGACTTCGCTTCGGGGCCGATGCGCAGGCGCACCTCCCCGCTGCACGTCGCCTTAAGTTCAAGCGTCTGGTTTGTGCTTACGCTGGCGTTGCCCCGCGGCACGCTCAGCACGCCGCCATCTGGTAGCTGTGCTTCAAAGCCTGACGGCGCCTCAAACTCGCCCGCCCCCGGAGAATAGAGCAGCTTGCTGGCCTTGAGGCTCAAGGTTCCGTCTTTGCGGGCGTAGGTGAGCGCGGCTTCCGTGACCGTGATCTTTCCGTCGCGGGCTTTGCGCGCGCTCTTGGCCGTGAGCATGCCGCGCGCAACTTTGGCGTCATCGAGCAAAAGCAGCTTGACGTCCTCAAGTTCCGCCTCGCCGATATCGGGCAGCGCCTGGGCGCTCAGAGTCGAGGCCAGCGACAGTGCCAACAGAAACGCCAGTCTATTCAATCCAGACAAGGCGTATCTCCTCGGCTGGTACGAACTGGCGGGGGCTGACGTCTTCGCGCTTGAAACGAGGCTCTGTGATGCGGCTGGTGTTGATCACCAGTGAGTAGTACAGGCCCGTCTGACGCGCGCGGCGCGTGCCCGGGCCTCCACCCTCGGGTTGTTCGATGTTCTTGAGCTCGCTCAACTGCAGCTTGGAGAGATCAAGCACCACACTGACGTTGCTTTCATTGAATTCGATGACCTGGTTGCGCAACACCAGCATCAATACGTTGACCTGTTTAGCCACACCCTCAAAGCGCACGCCCTTTTCCAGCATCCAGGGCGCCATGATGACTGACACAGGGAAGTCTTTGGCCGGAGTCTCAACGTAATCCTTGAGCGCTTCAAACGTGAAGCGCACCGGCACCTGGGTCACCCGCGTATCGGTGCCTTTGCGCAATATCGTCACGCCTTCGATCAGCACGAGATCGAGGTTTTCCGTGAACCCGTCGCGCAGCACCGACTCGCGATCCTTGGCATCGACCTTGGACTTGTTGGACACGAGCTGGTTGACGTCCACGATGCTCAGGCGCAGCGAAGGGCTCCCGTCCTCGCCGCTGGTTTCGCGCACGCGGCTTGACGGCCCGGTTATCTCAACGGCAAAGCCTTCCTGTACCGCCCACGTCGTTTTGTATCCCGGAATTTCGCCCAGCACGCGATCGCGCGTCACGATGTAAACGTCGCGCTTGACCTTGCGCTCAAGCCTGACCGTTTGAACGCGGCCGGCTGCGGGTTCCAGGATGCGAACTTCAGCCTGCTTGAGAGTTTCGCCCTCGGGCCTGAACTCGGCAAGTTCGCGCTCGAACAACGTCTGATCGAGGGCGTCTATCTGAAGGCGTTCAACGTCGCTGGGCTTAATCGTGTACACGTAGCGAAACACACCCTTGTTCGCCTGCAGGCTGCTGGCGAAGGCGGCAACTTCTGCGCTTGGTCCCGACAGATCTAGACTTGTTGTCGCCACTGCGGGCTGGCGCACGATAGCCCAGCCGGTGTCCAGCCTCGGGTCGAGCTCAAAATGAACTTCTGCTGCATTCTCCACGGTCAGTGTCTGGTTGACCATGCCGCGCGCAATCCACCAGATCAGGCAGGCCAAGGCCAGCAAGACCAAGTGAGTGATCGGGCTCATGCCCAGGACTGAAAACCCGCGACGCTCCTCGCGGCGCAGTGAAGCCGCCGTGCGCGCGCCGGCAACCTGGGTGGTAGTGTTGGCTGCTCCGCTCATACCTGCACCGCCTTGCCTTCAGCGGACATGGATTCCCCTTCGCCTATGTTCTCGCGCAGCAGACGCTCAAGTTGATCGCGCGAAAGGTCCTGCATCAGCTCTCCGCGCTGGGCAACGGAAACCTGGCCGGTTTCCTCACTGACCACGATCACCAGCGCGTCGGTTTCTTCGCTCAGGCCAAGTCCGGCGCGGTGGCGCGTGCCCAGACGTTTGCTGACGTCGGGGTTTTCTGTCAATGGAAACAGGCAGCCGGCCGCGAGCACGCGAGAGCCGCGCATGATGACGGCGCCGTCGTGAAGCGCGCTGCCGGGGTAGAAGATCGTGTCCAGCAACTCCGGTGAAAAGTTGGCGTCAAGCTCAACGGCGCGTTCCACGTAATTGCGCAGGCCCACGCCGCGTTCCACCGCCAGCAACGCGCCAGTCTTGCCACGCGAAAGACGGAACACCGCCGCCACGATCTTGGGAATGATGTTCTCTCTGGAAGCCAGCAGGCGGTTGAAAATGGGGTTCTGGCCGATGCGCGTCAGGCCGCGCCGCAGTTCCGGCGCGAACACCACAATCACTCCAAAAAAGAAGTATCCAACCACAGAACTCAACAGCTTCTCGATGCGATACAGGTGAAGGCCGCCCGCGACGAGGTAAACCACAATCAGGATGACCGAGAACGTAATGGCGACGCCGCGCAGCGCGCTGTCACCCGTGGAGCCGCGCACAAAGCGATAAACGACGAACAGCCCAAGGTAGATGAGCAGGACTTCAATGGCGTAAATGGCGTACTCTTGCATAGCCGTCGCACGATAACCGATTCCGCGTCACTTGTGGATTGCCGATTTCCCCTACCACAACGCTTGCGCCACCATGAGCGCGCGCTTCATCCAGCCCACTTCATGTACGCGCAGCACCGCTGCACCCTTCAGCCAGCCAACCAAACCCGCCGCCAGCGATTCCGGCTCGCGGTCTTCCACCGGACGGCCCGTCAATTTCCCCAAAGATGACTTGCGTGAGGCCCCCAACACGATGGGACCCAGGCCTTTGAGCGCATCGAGCTGCTTCACCAGGGCAAAGTTGTGCTCGGGCGTCTTGCCAAAGCAAAACCCGGGATCGACCCACAACATCTCGCGCCTGCAACCTGCCTGTTCGGCCGCCTCGACACGTGCCGCCAGGTAATCGCGCACTTCGCACACGACATTCTCGTATTTCGGGTCCTGTTGCATGGTCGTCGGCTCGCCCTTCATGTGCATCAACACCAGCACGCACTTGCGCTCAGCGCACAGTTTCAGCATCGCGGCATCGTGCGTGGCCGCGCTGACGTCGTTCACAATGCGCGCCCCTGCATCCAGCGCGGCTTGGGCCGTAGCCGCGTTGCGCGTGTCAATACTGACGGGCACGCCGCACTCAGCAACGAGCCCGCGCACTACGGGAATGACGCGTGCCTGTTCCTGTTCGGCTGTGAGGGGCAAAGCCCCGGGACGCGTGCTTTCACCGCCGACATCCAGAATGTCGGCGCCATCGGCGACCAACTTCAGGCCGTGGGCGATCGCGGCTTCAGCACTCTCATGCATGCCGCCGTCAGAAAAGCTGTCCGGCGTAACATTGACAATGCCCATGACCAGGGGCAGACCGCCCGAGATCATGGGTTGCGGAACGCGAAGCAAGTCAAGCGGGTTGGGCATGTGGAGACTGTCGAAAATTGAATGACGATGCTGCTCTAAACAAACGAAGACGACAAGTGCGTCGTCTTCGCTCGGGAATTGAAAACCGCATCACGCTGTGCCCGGCTGCTCCGAGGGCGGTACAAAACCCGCCCGGTCGAGCGCGGCTTTCTCATTGGCGCGCTCTTCGAGCTGCTTGTGCTTCATGGCAGCCTGCATGCGCTTGCGCTCGTCGTCGTCGTGCTTGCGCTTATCGTCGATATTCTTGCCGTCCATGATCCATTCAACGTCAGCGCGCTCGAGCGTTTCATACCTCAGTAGCGCATTGGCAATTGTGTCCAGCTTGTCGCGGTGGGTCAGGAGTGCCTGTTTGGTGCGCTCATAGGCTTCATCCGTCAGCCGCCGCATTTCTTCATCGATCGCGCGCGACGTCACGTCACTGTGCAACGTGGGCTTGGCCGTGGCGTAACCCATGTAGGTCTGGTCGTCTTCGGGCGAGTAATTGAGCAGGCCCAGCTTCGGGCTCATGCCCCACTCGCAAACCATGCGCCGCGCCAGGTTCGTGGCCTGCTGGATATCGTTGGCCGCGCCGGCACTGATCTCGCCGAACACAATTTCCTCGGCGCCGCGACCGCCATACGCCACCTGCAACATGGCTTCGGCGCGCTTCTGACCAATGTTGTAGCGGTCCTTTTCCGGCAGCGTCATCGTCGCACCCAGGGCGCGGCCGCGGGGGATGATCGTGACCTTGTGGACCTTGTCGGCGTGCGGCGCGAGCAGCATCTGAACCACCGTGTGCCCGGCTTCATGGTACGCGGTGATCTTGCGCTCTTCTTCTTCCATCACGCGCGACTTCTTCTGGCGGCCAAAGGCCACGCGGTCACGCGCCTCAAGCATCGCGTCGCGATCAACGTAATCCTGATTTCGAATAACGGATAACAGCGCGGCTTCGTTCACCAGGTTCATGATGTCGGCACCGGAGAAGCCGGGAGTGAGACGGGCAATCTCGTGCGGGTCGATATCCTGGCCCGTCTTGATCTTCTTCAGGTGTACGCGCAGGATTTCCTCGCGGCCTTTGACGTCCGGCAGGTCAATCACGACCTGGCGGTCAAAACGCCCCGGGCGCAGCAGCGCCTGATCCAGCACGTCGGCGCGGTTGGTTGCCGCGAGGATAATGACGCCTTCACCCGTGCCAATGCCGTCCATTTCCACGAGGATGGCGTTGAGCGTCTGCTCGCGCTCATCGTGACCGCCGCCAACACCCGTGCCGCGGCGGCGGCCCACCGCGTCAATTTCATCGATGAAGATAATGCAGGGCGCGTTTTCACGCGCGGTCTTGAACAAATCGCGTACGCGGCTCGCGCCCACACCGACGAACATCTCAACGAAGTCAGAGCCGCTGATGCTGAAGAACGGACGATCTGCCTCGCCGGCGATGGCCTTTGCGAGCAGCGTTTTGCCGCAACCCGGCGGGCCCACCATCAACAAGCCACGCGGCACCTTGGCGCCGAGGCGCGTGAAGCGTGTGGGGTTCTTGAGGAATTCGACAATCTCCGAGACTTCATCCTTGGCTTCATCGGCACCCGCCACGTCATTGAACGTGATCGTGATGTCCTCTTTCGTGAACATCTTGGCGCGCGAACGGCCGAATTGCATCACGCCGCCGCCCATGGCCCCGCCTGCGCGCCGGAAGAACAGGAAGTAGATGATCAGGAACACAACAACAAACGGCACCACGCCCTTGAGGAACCAGCCAAAGGTGTCCTCCTGGCTTTTGCTGTTGTAATCGACGCCGGTCAAAAGGCTCTTGGTGGGCTTGCTGAGGTGCGCGCTGCTGAGCGATTCCCACTCCTGCCGCGAAAGACGTGACTTGAAAACCTTTGGTTCGTTTTCGGCCGGGTTGCGATACTCGCCGCGAACTTCAAAATCGCTGTTCTCACCTGCTGACACAAGCTCCAGAGACTTCACCCGGCCGCGCTCGAGTTCAACGATCAGCTGGTTGCTCTTGATCTCCTGAACGGCAGGGTTCATGCCGTAGCCGGCAATCACGATCAACACCAGCACCACGCTTGCGATCGCCATCAGCATCAGCGGCAAGCCCCGCTGCCGCTTGCCCTGTGGGTTGCGGCGCTTGGGGTTCTTGTCGTCTTCCTGCTCCGGCAATGGCCGTTTGTCTTCGAACTTCATGCAATTTCCCGGCTGCGGCGCGGGCCTTTCCCGCGAGCCGACAGTGTACATTCAATAAGCCGGTCAGGCGCTTGATTATTCCCGCCAAGCGGCGCGACCTGCCGAACTCACCTTCACTCTTCGTCCCAGGCCCAGTCTGATGCGGCGTCAATAATCTGCCGCGACAGATCGCGCCAAAGGCGGTCGAGGGCGGCTTCTCGCGACTCGCCCAGCGCGGGCGCCCAGCCATCGCTGGTAGTGATTCGCCGGCGGACTTTTCCGCCCGGTACTTCGCCTGTGGCCTCCATCACCACGGAAGCACGCAAGAGAATCTCGCTCGACGCCGTTGTGTCGAGATCCTTGACGATCGTTGGCTCTTCAAACTGTACCAGTGAAACGCGCAGGCGAACGTTGCCGCCACCTGCTACCAGGCGCAGCCTTCGATCGGCGGCCATTTCATCCTTCAGGCGACGCGTGAGCTGATATTCCAGCCCGGGCCGCGGCGGAAACACCTGGTTCTCAACAGTGCCCAGCTCGCAGGTGCGCGGAGGCCGGTCGTCCAGCGTGGAGCCAACGCGGTAAGCGCAGCTTGACAACAGCAGCGCAAGCATCAACAGCAGTAACGACCCGCGAAACGCTCTCGCCATTCCCGTTTGCTGTCGGCTACAAATCCCCGTCATGAACGAACGCACGCCGCTCAAGCCGCACTTCAATCGACAATCGGAAATCGGCAATCAACCTTCCTAGGAGCGTTCTGCTTCCTTCTTTAGCCGGGCTTCCATCTGTTTGCGCCATTCCTCAGCGTGCTGCTCGTAATAGGCAGCCGCGCCTTTCTCACCGAGCTTGCGGTAGGTCTTGGCCGAGTTGAGGTCGCGGTCGATAAACACCTGGTATATCTCGGCAATCAGCATGCGAAACTTCTCGCGCAGCGTCTTGGGCACGCTGGGGTTCTCAAGCAGATAGAGTTCGTAATCACCAAAGTACTCTAGGCACTTCTCGTAAACGGCCAGGTCGTACTCCGGCCCTTTGGCGGTATTGGCGGTCTGGATGATCAACTGATAAAGAGCATAGGGCCGCCAGCGAGTGTCGGTGTCACGCAGGTTGGCGCCGCGGAACAGCCGCTCAAACGTGACCGCGGCCAACGGGTAGCCGCCGTTTTTGGCCAGAGAATTGCCCTCAACGAACATCGCATCGGCCTTGATGCCCGGCGGCGGGTTGAGCCCGCCCAACTCCGCGGCGGCATCCAGGGCAAGGTCATAGTCGCGCGCGGCATAGGCAATCCAGGCCACGTCACGGCCGATTTCGGCGGTGCGCACGCGGTATTCGGCCACGTCCAGCGCCGGCACATAATACGTCACGAGCAGGCGCAGATCCTGCACCAGCGGGCGGATGTAGCCTTCGTCGTAGATTGCATCGGCATCCACGGAAATAGAACCGATGAACTGTTCGTAGGGCATTTCGCGCACTTTGCGCGCGGTCTCGGCGTATTCGCCGCCCTTGGCCACGAGCGACGCATAGCGCGGGTCATAACTGGGCGTGAGATAGAGGAAGAGCCAGTCACTCAGCGCCATGCGCGCGGGCGCCGGCAGCGGCGGCTGCCGCGGCCCTTCCATGCGCGCGTTCATGCGCAGCAAGATGGCATCGACGGCGCGGGCGCCTTCCGGGTAGGCCTGTGTCAGCAACTCGCAGGAGGTGATGCAATCAAGGAAGCGGCGCTCCTTGAACGCGCGCTCAGCGGAGTCATAGAGGCGCTGCTCCGCCGCGACGGCTTGCGAGCCCTCGCGCACGACGCCGGCCTTGGGGTCGTAGCGCAAACGGCCCTCACCGCCGGGCCCTTCATACTTGGGCTCCGGGCCTGTCTTGCAAGATGCAATGCCGCCCAAAGCAAGACTCAAAACGCAAAGCTGGAAGGCCACACGCACGCGCCGGCGCCAAATTTGAACTTTGAATTTTGAACTTTGGATTGGCATCAATTTCAAACCTCGAATCAACCTCAGATCGCGCGGTCAGCATTCAGCGCCGGGGCAACAACAAGCCTCCGCCCGCCCTGCAGCGCCACAAGCGCGGCGAGCAGCGTAAAGGCCGCGCGCCACGCGTCAACCGCTATTCCCTTGGGCGAGTCATCCAGTGCCAGGGCGCGCAGCGGTGCGAGCGTCCTGGCCGAGATGCGCACCATGCGCTTGCGCTTTTCGTCGTGGGGCGGGCTGATCAGCCCCATGGCGTCAAGGCTGAAGCTGACGGCGACCTTGCCCGAGGGCTCTTTGCCCGTGATCGCGCAGTGCGTGAAATTCGGCTCCACGCCCAGTTCGCGCAGCAGGTGATAGGCAAAGCGCGCAAGCGCACGCGCCTCGTGCCCCTCACAGATTTCGCGCAAGCAGGCCACTGCCAGCAGCAAAACAGCGCGGCCATCTTGAGCGGTGACTTCAATGTTCAGAAGGAGTTCACGCAAAGCCTCGGCGGCCCAAAAGCCGTCATAACGCGCGCGAAGCTCAGGAAAAAACTCAATGAGTTGCGCCTGCGCCAGAATCGAAAGCACATCACGCCGCGAGCGGTCATAGAGCACCACATCGTAAAGACACATGAGATCCAGGGGCCCGCCAATGCCCGATTTCGCGCGTTTGGCGCCTTTGGCAATGGCGCCGGTGATGCCGCACTGGTCAGTAAGCAACGTGAGAATCTGGCTCGACTCCGAAAAGTCGATCTTGCGCAGGCACAGGGCGGTGGTGGTGATCAGAGCCAAGGCACCCAATAAAGGAACAGGAGCCCGAAGCGCAAGCGAGGGATGAGAGCCAGACATTGAACTGTGCGCGCGAATCGCTCCCTCAGCTTCATTGCCGTTCGTTTCAAACACATGGGGCCCCCCACCTTCAATGAGTTCATATTTCGCGTCGGTGTCTTGGCGGCAGTTCTGGGGTTATTTGCGGTCGTAGACTGGGTGGTTTATGGCAAGCGCGCGAAGCGCTGGCGTGAGTACGTCTTTCTGCTGGGCTGTGCGGAATTGGGCGCTGCATTTGGAGTTGGCGTTGACCAGATCACCGCACGGCTTTCGCCGGAGTACTTCATCATGGGCAAACACATTGAGCCCGGCGAGGGCTATTGGACATCCGTCATGCAACTTGGCGTGCAGGCCGGTTTTTTCGCAGGCGCGGTCGTTGCCGGATTACTGCTCATAGCCAACTCCGTTGCACCACGCTGCCAATCGCTGCGCCTGATTGTGCTGGCAGGGTTCCTGCTGTTGCCCTTCACATTGGCCACTGCCGGTGCCTGCCTGGGCGGGCTCACCTTGGCCCTGTGCGGGCCACCGTCGCTTATCGACGACGAATTCACCCGCTATCTGGATGCCAACGCAATCACCCGATTCTGCATCGTATGGGGTACCCATCTCGGGCTTTACTACGGCGGCGCGGCCGGAACTGCCGCGGCGTTTGTGGGTGTCTTGCTTCGGCGAAAAGCGGAATGTTGAGCACCAGTTTAGCTCGGGCACTCCGTATGCTCAGTGCCGTCCCTGGCTAACCCCGCTCCGCGCCGGTTTCGGTTTCGACCTGCATTTTGCTGATGCGCACGCGTTTGACTCTGCGTTCATCGGCGGCGATGGCCGTCAGCCTTACGCCGTCCACCTCCAGCGATTCGTCCACCGCGGGCATGTGGCCGAGCTTGTAGATCATGAAGCCCGCCAGGCTGTTGTAGTCCGGGCTTTCGGGCAGGCTTAGCTCCAGTTTTCGATTCAACTCGTCGATGTCCACGTCGCCATCGGCCTCCGCCTGGTCTTTCACAAAGGGCGTGATGCTGGTGTGGCGGCGCTTGGTTTCATCCTTGTCGAATTCGTCGCGGATGTCGCCGACAATCTCCTCCAAAATGTCCTCAAGGGTGATCAGCCCCGCCGTGCCACCGTGTTCATCGACGAGCACGCCGATGCTCAGTCGCTCTCGCTTCATGTCCTCGAGCAGCTTGTCGAGCGTGATGCTCTCGGGCCAGAAACGTGGCGTGTGCATCAGATCCTTGAGCGTCGGCTTCTGCCCCGCCGTGTAAGTCGCCAACAGGTCGCGAACGAACAGTATCCCGACAATCTTGTCGCGCGTGCCCTGGTAAATCGGCACCCGCGCATGCCCGTGCTCTTTGGCGAGCTTGATAGCCGCGTCGAGCCCTTCATCAAGGTTGGCGGCCGCCATGTCGGTGCGCGGCACCATGGCCTTTTCAGCCGTGGTGCGGCTTAGTTCGACCACGTTATGGATCATGGCGCGCTGCTTTTCGTCCAGAACACCCTCAAGCGCGCCCTCTTCCAGGCGGTCGGCCAGGCCGCTTTGAAACTGCTCCTCGGCGTTTTCGGCAGGCTTAGCGCCCTCCAGCCGTGCGCCCACGCTGCGGAACAGCGAACCAATGGCCGTGATGGGCTTGAGCGGCAGCGCCGCCAGGCGAAACCCGGGCAGCATGCGGCGCAGTGTCGTTTCATAGCGCTTGCGGATGATCAGCGGGGGAACGATCAAAGACGCGGCTATTGCCACCATGATTGACATCAGCGCGGCATAGCCCAGCGCGGTGAACGTGAAATCAGAAAAGCGTGAGCTGATGAGCACAATCCAGGAAGCCGAGTGCACCATGAAGCCAATGACGCGGCCAATGCTGGCAGCCTGGATGAACTCGTCGTCACGCCGCGAAAGTTCTTCAAAGCGAGTGCGCCGAGCGACATCCTTGTCGAGTTGCTCAAACAACAGGGCCAGGTTGTAGTTGTGAAGTGCATCGTCAACAATCGATACGTAAGACATGAACGCAGCACTGGCAACAACGCCCAGGCTGCCAACCAGCAAGGCCCATGAAGCTTCGTCCAACGTTAAGTCCTTCCCGCATTAAGGTTAGTGCGCACTATCCGCGCACCGGTTGTGCATTTCCTGCGTGCTCATTACCATAGCATCGACAAGGCGGGAAGTGGACTTGAACAACAGCGCTTACGTTTACGATTACTATTACGAGAACTACCTGATCCTCTACAACCTGTACGGGCGGGGCCGGCCCAAACTCAATCGCGAACAATACGAAAAACTCGATCAGGAATTGATGGCGCTGGTGGCCAAGGGCGATGAGTCCGAGCTTGCGCGCGACCAGATCAACCGCGTGCGCGATATTGAATACATGCTGCTCGACGACATCGCCGAAAGCCTGCTCGACAAGCGCGGCTAGCCAAATCGCATCTCGCTCGCGCTTCAGAAAGAACGCGCAAACAGACGACATACTTAAGACGACGACTTTGAACTGAAAACTGACCACCGATAACTGAAAACTGATCATGTGCGGAATCGTCGGATACCTCGGGCAGCGTGACGCCAGCAAAGTGCTGATTGAAGGCCTCGCACGCCTCGAATACCGCGGCTATGACAGCGCGGGCGTGGCCGTGCTCAACGGCGAGGGCCTGAAGCTGCGCCGCAGTGTGGGCCGGCTCAAGAACCTGGCGGATTCACTGAAGCAAGCGCCATTGCACGGCAACATGGGCATCGGCCACACGCGCTGGGCCACCCACGGCGTGCCCGCCGAAAAGAACGCGCACCCCCACCCCAGTGAAGACGGCAAGGTCGCCGTCATCCACAACGGGATCGTTGAGAACTACCGCGAGATCAAGGCTGAACTTGTGGCTGCGGGCGTGAAGTTCGCCAGCGACACTGACACCGAGTGCATCGCCCATCTCGTGGCGCACTACTACAAGGGCGATTTGCTGCAGGCCGCGCACAAGGCGGTTTGCCGCCTGCACGGCGCCTGGGCGCTGGTGATCGCCCACGCTGACCACCCCGACCTGCTTGTGGTGGCCCGGCGCGGCTCGCCGCTCTTGATCGGTCTTGGCGAAGGGGAGAACTTCGTAGCCAGTGACGTAACGCCGCTGCTGCCTTACACGCGGCGCGTCATCTACATCGACGAAGGCCAGTTGGGCACGATTTCGCGCAAGGAAGCGCACGTCTATGACGCGCAACTGCGCGAGGTTCCAGTCAAGGTCGAGACCACCACGCTCACGCTGGACGCCGCAGAAAAGGGCGGTTTTGAGCATTTCATGCTCAAGGAAATTCATGAGCAGCCCGTGGCTGTGGAAGCGACCGTGCGCGGGCGCGTGAAAGACGGCCGCGTCGACTTATCCGAGCTCAACCTTGACGCGTCAAGAGTCAAGGCCATGCGTCGCATCCAACTGATCGCCTGCGGCACGAGCCTCTATTCGGCCATGGTTGGCAAATACCTGCTTGAGCGCTTTACAAGCCTGCCGACCGAAGCCTGGAGCGCGAGCGAATATCGCTACGCGAACCCGATCATTGACGCGCAAACACTCGTGGTCGCCATATCGCAAAGCGGCGAGACCGCCGACACGCTCGAAGCCCTGCGCCTGGCGAAGTCAAAGGGCGCGCTGGCCGTCAGCATCTGCAACGTGATGGGATCGAGCATCCCGCGCATGTGTGAGGGCACGCTTTACACGCGCGCCGGGCCGGAAATCGGCGTGGCTTCGACCAAAGCTTACACCGCTCAACTTACAGCTTTTGAGTTGCTGGCGCTGGGGCTTGGCCGGATGCTTGGCTGCGACATCGCCGCTGACGAGGCGCGGCTGGTGGCGGGCCTCAATGCTTTGCCGGCGCAGATCAAGAAGCTGCTCGAAGGCGACATTGTGGCCGTAAAGCGCTGCGCCAAGCGCTATCAGGGCGTGGCCAACTTCATGTACATCGGCCGCCACTACAACTTCCCCACCGCGCTGGAAGGTGCGCTCAAGCTCAAGGAAATCAGCTACATCCACGCCGAAGGTTACGCCGGCGGTGAAATGAAGCACGGCCCGCTCGCGCTCGTTGAAGGAACTTTCCCCACGATCGCCATTGCCCCGCGTGGCCACACGCGCGAAAAAATGCTGAGCAACATCCAGGAAATCAAGGCGCGCAAGGGTGTTGTGGTCGTGGTTGCGACGGAAGGCGACGCCGAGGCGCACGAGCTGGCGGACTACATCATTGAGATTCCCGCGTGCGAGGAAGAACTGAGCCCGATCCTTGCCGTGGTGCCGTTGCAACTGCTGGCCTATTACACGGCCAACCAGCTTGGCCGTGACGTGGATAAGCCGCGCAACCTCGCCAAGAGCGTGACCGTCGAGTAGCGCGCTTGCCGCCTGTGGCGGCGCGCTGTACCCTGTTTGTTCCCCGTTTGCGCCCCGGAGCACCGCTTTGGCAAGCGTTCGTTTCGCCTGCGTTCTTCTCCTGCTGCTCGCTGCGGCGTGCACCACGACGGCCCCGGTTTCCGAGCCCGACGATGGCGGATTCACCGCCAAGAACCGTGGCGCGGAATTCGAGGGTGATCCCGCGCCCAGCCCGCACCTCAGCGCCGAAGGCACCGCGCTCACCGGCGAGGAGCGCAACGCCGCCGCGATGCTGCTTTACGAATTGAGCCAGGCAACCAGCGATGAAGGCCGCGCCGAAGTGATCGAGAAGCTGGTCAAGCTCGGGCCGCGCTTTCTGGCGTTTCTGCGCGCCGTCGATGACCCGGCGATCAACCTTGATGTCGCCTACGTCATCAGTCGCATTGAACAATCCGCCGGAGTTGAAGTGCGCAAGCCGGATGCCGCGCCTGAGGGGCGCAGCCCCGCTTCACCGCCGGACACGCCCCGTCGCACCGATCCGCCGAGGCGGCGCGGCGCGGGCGGCAACGAAGGCCTTGAAGACACGCCGCATTATCTGGATGACCCCGGAGAGTTCGACCGCGAGCAGGTGGAAAAGCTCTTCGCCGCGCGCCTGACCAACGCACGCCAGGCGCTTGCGCGTGGCGACAACGAAGGAGCCATCCGCATCGCACAGGCGGCACTCACGCTTTTGCCTGATACGCGGCTGCGCCCTGACTTCGAAGACCTGATCCTGCAGGCACGCGCACAAGGCCAGGCGTCCACACTTATTGCGGGCACGCTCAGTCTTGATCCAGGTTACGTTCACTACGCCAAGCGCGAGCGCGGTGCCGAGTTCGCCGCGCCTTTGAAAGTTAAGTGCTATCTCAAGAACGTTTCGCTCAAGACGCTCGTGCTCACGCTCTCGGACGGGCCCGGGCGCGAGAGCGTGGTCGAACTCAACGTGCGCTATGAACAGCTTGATTACCAGGGCAACTCCATGGCGACGGAGGGGCGCGTGCTTTTGCCCGTAGCGCAGCAAGGCGAAATCACGCTCGCGCCAAACGAGAGCTACGAAATCAGCGTTGAACTCTCGAGCCTGAACTCGCTCGATGTGGACGGCGCCGTGAAGTACGCGCTGGGCCATATCACTGCCAAAGCCGCGCTGCGCGTGTTTGGCGCCCACGAGGCCGAAGGGGCGCCTCTGATTCTGCGTCCGATCCACTTCCCCGCACGCACGGCCAAAGTGTTCCCCTCCGAGTTCAATCTTGAAGCCGCGCGCGAGCGGCCGTTGCAGGCCATCTCCGAGGCCATTTCCCGAAATCTGCCGCAGGACTTGTTCATGGCTTCGCAGTTGATCGAGAAGAAGCACCTTCGCGCCGCGGGCGAACTGCTGCTGGGCGAGGATCTCGAAACCTGTGCGCTTGGCCTGCAAAAGGCGCGCATGAAAGCCATGTCCACGTTGACGGGCGCCGGCGCTGCCTTTGACGCAAAGAAGTGGCGCGCATGGTGGGCCGAGAACAAGTTCCGGTACTAACGCGGCAATCAATCTAAAGTTCCGCTGACACTTAGACGATAAAGCATCGGCCCAGGAGGCGCCTATGCCGTTACCTCGTAATTTCAGTCTTTCGACCGATGAAAAGTCCCGCCTGGGCACACAGCTCCTGCGCCTGGCGAAGCGATACGACCGCGCCCTTGAAGGCCGCCTCGCGCCCTGGCATCTGGGACCTACGCACTACGAAATCCTCAAGGTTCTCTACTCCGCGCCCGATTATTCACTGCGCCATAGCCAGCTCGGCGCGGCCCTGGGCATCACGCTGCCTAGCGTCACGGTCGCGATTCGCAAGCTCACCGCCCTTGGACTGATCGGGCAAAGGCGCGGCATCGACCGCCGCGAACGAATCGCGTCGCTCAGCGTCAAGGGCGCGGAAATGCTATCGCACCTTTATGAGTCCAACGAAGGTTTTGCGGAGAGCGTTTTCTCAAGCGTTGACGACAAGGACGCCAAGGGGTTGCAGCGCGTGCTGACTACGCTGCTTGCACGTCTAAGCGCCCTGGAAGATCGCGCCGCAGCCTAGAAGTCAAAGCGCCGTGGCGCACTCTTTTGGCGGGTTCTATCGTGCGGCTGTCTCCTGAGGAGCCAACCGTGCCCGCCAAAAGGAAACCTGCCTCCAAACGTCGCGCCGTGCGCAAGCCGGCTTCTCGTGGCCGCTTGAAAGCAGCGCGCCCGAGCAAACCCAAGACTCCCTTGGTGCGCCCGCGCAAGGCAAGCGGACCTGCGGCGCAGGCGCCGCAACAGCTTTCGCCCCCCATCCAACTGATGCAGATGCTGACTGGCTTCATGGTCAGCCGCTCAATCTGCGCCGCCGCTGAATTGGGCATCGCTGACAAGCTGGTCAGGGGCCCGCTCTATTACACCGAACTCGCCAAGGCCATCGGCGCCAACCAGAAAACACTGCATCGCCTCATGCGCGCGCTCTCCTCGCTGGGCGTGTTCGCAGAGGTCAAGCCCGGAACCTACGCGCTCACGCCGCTCTCGGAGCTTCTGCGTTCTGACGTGCCGGGCTCCATGAAGCACATGGCCGAAATGATGACCACGCCCTCTCACTGGCTGCCGTGGGGACGATTTGACGAGGCCGTCATGCATGGCATCTCGGCCGCCGATAAGGCGCTGGGCAAAGATGTGTTTTCGTACTACGCCGAGAATCCCGAAGAAAGCCGCGTCTTTAACGCGGCCATGAGCAACTTCTCGGCGATGAGCGCGGGTGCCATTGCCAAGGCCTACGATTTCCGCAATTTCGAGCGCATCATCGATGTTGGCGGCGGCCACGGCTTCTTGCTTTCCACCGTGCTGCGCCATGCGCCCCAGGCGCAGGGTGTGCTCTACGACTTGCCCCAGGTTGTTCAGGGTGCGGGCGAGCACTTCGCCGATATCAAAGATCGTGTACGCGTGATTGGCGGAGATTTCTTCAAAGCCGCGCCGGACGGCGGTGACGCCTACCTGCTGAAACACATCATCCACGACTGGGACGACGAGCGTTGCGTGAAGATTCTGAGCAACATCGCCAACGTGATGCATCCTGAGGGCCGCGTGCTGGTGTGCGAACTGATAGTGCCCAACGAGCCCGGCCCGCATTTCTCGCACGTCATGGACTTGAACATGCTGGCCATGACACCCGGCGGCTGCGAGCGCACGGAAGAACACTTCGCCGACCTGTTCAAGGCCGCGGGTCTCAAACTCGCGGGCATCACCGCCCCGCAGAGCCCGGTGAACGTAATCGAGGCCATCAAGGCATAGCCACAGCCTCCGGCCGCTGAAGTAGCAGGGCCCCCCGGGCCCCTGCACTGGAGAGGCGCATGAAACGAGTCCTCGCGGCGTTAGCGGTTACTTGTGTGCTGGTCGTTATCGCCAACGCCCACGATCTCAACCCCCGCGAGTACAAACTCGGTGAATGGGGCAAAGTGACCATAGAAAGCGACCCGCAGTGCGTCGCCGCAAGCGAACTCATGGGCCGCTGGGTACTGCACAGCGACCTCACCACACGCCTGACCCACGAAGAACGCCCTGCACCTTTCGAACTCACTTTCAGCGGTGACCCCCAAAGCCGGCAGCGCGTCGTTGCCGCCGTCGAAAGGCACTTCGACTTTCTCGAAAAGAACACCGGCAAAGATGTGGCCGATTGGCTGCGCCGCGACGCACAAACCGCCTATCTCGCCGGCGCCTGCGAGCTTCATGCGGGCAAAACCATCGTCAAGAGCGATTTCCTGCTCATCGCCAGCGCGGCTACACCCCACCTGATCCTGCTCATGGACGGGCAGCTTCAAAGCTGCAACGTCATGCTCGCCCGCGACGCCGGCGGTGACAACGACTTGCTTTTCATCGGCGACGACACGAACACGAACTCGTTCAAAGCCTACGAGCGCAAGAAATGACGGCCACGCTGGCTGACATCGTGATTCGCCCGCTCACACCCGCCGATTCGCTCGAAGAACTCACGGGGCTTTTGCACCGCGCCTATAAGCGCCTGGCCGATCTGGGCTTCAATTATACGGCCGTCGATCAAAGCGTAGAGACTACACGCGAACGCATCGAGGGTTGTGAGTGTTTCGTAGCCACGCTCAAGGGCAACATAGTGGGCACGGTCAACCTCGATGTGCGCGGCCGCGACGATCCACCCTGGGTTGTCGGTCGCAAGGATTGTGCGTATGCGTCACAACTCGCCGTGGAGCCAACGCTGCGCAAATTGGGCCTGGGTGCTCGCCTCATGGATATCGCCGAACGCCGCGCGCGCGACGCGGGGTTCGCCTACTGCGTGGGCGACACCAGTGAGCGCGCCGAATATTTGATCGCCTTCTACACCGGGCGCGGCTACGAAATCGTGGATCACGTGCAGTGGGAAGGAAAGACCTATCGCAGCGTGGTGCTGGCCAAGAAACTGTAATCGTAGGGGCGACATATATGTCGCCCCTACCCAGCGCGCTGCGTACAATTTCTGATCCCAGGGGCCCCTGGAGACAACCATGTTCCGTACAACTGCGTTGCTGCTCGTGGTGTGCGTACTGACTGCTTTCGCGACGACTGTTGCGCTGGCAATGGCGGAGAAGAAGGCCGATTTCGAAATCCCGGCCAAGGAGATGCCCGAGCCGGGTGAAAGCGGGAAGGCAACGCTCGTCAGCGATCCCGCCAACCTGCTCGCGCTCGAATTGCGCGGCGCTTGGACGCTCGACCTCGAAGTGATGGGCCGTATGTACCCAGAAGCCAAGAGCTTTGGCGGCAAGTACGAACTCACGTTCACAGAGAACGCCGAGTCCCAAACGCGCATCCTCGCGACAATTGAAGTGGCGATGCCTTCGCTGCAAGGTGACGACCGCGGCGACCGTTTCGCCGCCGACTTCAGAGAAGCCGTACGCCGAATTTACCAGTGCGGCAGATTGGAGATGGTCGAGGGCGATGAGACCATGACGTTCGATTACGCGCTGATCTCATGGCGCGGCAACCCCCATCTCATACTGCGCGAGGGAAAGGACGATTTCGAAAGCGCCCACATCATGCTCGCCCGTGACCCCAAGGGCGACAACGACATCCTGTTCATGGGCGGCGACCAGACGAAGGAATTGTTCGCGCCGATGAAGCGCAAGAAATAGCAGGCGCCCGGTGTAGGGGCGACATGTATGTCGCCCCTACACAACGGTTCGCGCCGTTGCTACGCTTTTCCACATGAAAGCCAACACCAGCAAGAAGTCGATGAAGAAGCCGGGGAGATGATCCGCGGGTTGGCTTGCTGTTGGCCGCCGCGGATTCGCGGCGGTTTTCGTTTTGGGGACTGTCCCCGCAGGGGACTGTCCCCGCAGTTCGGTCAATGGCCGCGCCTGGGTTGCCTGGCGCAAAAACGGGTACAGTCCCTCTGCGCTGGGCGCCGGGGACAGTCCCCTGGAGAAAACGATGCGTGCGGTGAATGTGTGTGTGGTCGGCGCTACCGGCGCTGTGGGCGATGAATTCCTGCGTTTGTTTGACTTGCGCAATTACCCGATCAAGTCGCTGAAGCTGCTCGCCTCCGAGCGCAGCGCGGGCAAGAAGCTCAAGTTCAAGGGCAAGGAATACACCGTCGAGAAACTCACCGCCGACTCTTTCAAGGGCGTCGAGCACGCGTTTTTCAGCGCGGGCGGCAGCATTTCCAAAGAGTTCGCTCCCGCCGCCGCCAAAGCAGGGGCGATCATCATCGACAACACGAGCGCCTTTCGGTACGAGAAGGGAATCCCGCTCGTCATTCCCGAGATCAACCCCGAAGACGCCTTCAAATACGGCGAGCGTCGCATCATCGCTAACCCGAATTGCACCACGATCGTCGCGCTCATGCCCACGTTCCCGCTGCACAAGCAATTCGGCCTCAAGCGCGCTGTAATGTCGAGCTACCAGGCGATTTCCGGCGCAGGCGCGCAGGCCATGGCCGAGCTTGAGCAGCAAGTGCGCGATTGGGCCGCGAACAAGCCACTCACGGTCAAAGTCGCGCCCAAGCAGATCGCCTTCAACGTGATTCCGCGCATCGATGTGGTCACTGATAACGGCTACACCAAGGAAGAAATGAAATTCCTCTGGGAAGGCCAGAAGATCATGCACCATGAGAATCTTCGCGCCACGGCCACCTGCGTGCGCGTGCCGGTGCTGCGCTCGCACAGCGTTTCGCTCAACCTTGAGTTCGAAAAGCCCGTTACTCCTCAGCAAGCGCGCGAGATCCTTGCAAAAGCGCCCGGCGTGGTCGTGCAGGATGACCCCAAGGCGGACATTTACCCGATTCCGCTCGAACGCACGATGAAGAATGAAGTTGGCGTGGGCCGCATCCGCCAGGACATCTCCGTGCCGGACAACAAGGGCCTATGCCTCTGGGCAGTCGGCGACCAGCTCATGAAGGGAGCCGCGCTCAACGCGATCCAGATTGGCGAGTTGCTGCTTTCGAAGTAACTGCTTGAACGCGAAGGAGCGAAGGAACGAAGAGTTCCTTCGCGCGTTTTCACTCGCGTAAGCACGGTTTTCCGTTCTGCATGAACCGAATCTCGTCGTAAGTCAGTAACGCCCCAATAACCTCTCCATTTTCCTTGGAGACTTCAAAGTCGTGACTCGCCAACGCGCGCTCTTTAGTCGTCACCGAAATACTGACCTTCGTTCCAGATACGCGCACCCAAGCCATGCAACCTGCCTCAAGCTGACGTTCAAGCGTCGGCTTGGTTTCGAATGTGGCGAATCCATGCGGCAGGGACTTCTCGTTCCAGATGGTCCGCTCGCCTGTGCCGTCACTCAACCGAACCGTAACGAACATCGGATTCATGAATTCTCCGTTCAGTACTGTAACTAACACATCGCGCTCGCCAGCCTGGGGCTTCGACGGAATTAATGACTTCCTGAGATCCTGCCCCGCACTTTCCAGCAGTTCGGGAGTGTCGATGTACACAAGCCTGGAGGCTGGCGAAGGAAGCGTTGCGCAGCCAAAGCAGGCAAGAGCCACAAGGGGGAGTATCGAGCGCATGTCATGGTCCCCAAATTGGGCGATGTTGGGATTCTCCCAAACCTGCCGTCCGTGTTGCAATGTGTTTTCGGTTGCCCAGCAAGCCCGCAAAACTGATGCTGTCTCCATTCCCAAGCGGGCACACACATGAAATCCAAGGCACGGCTCTGTTGGCTCGTTTTTCAATCCGCTATCCGCAATCCACAATCCGCAATGGTACTCGTGCTTGCACTCACCTGGGCCTGCGGGCTCTCCGCCCAGGACACGCACTACTGGACGCACCAATACGGCGCGCGCTCGGGACTGATGGGCGGCGCCGTTGTCGCTGGCTGCGATGATACCGGTGCGGGCTACTACAATCCCGGGCGGCTCGGCTTCATCAGCAACCCGCAGATCTCGGCCACGGCCGACCTTTACCAGATCGACGTGCTCTCGATTCCTGACGGCGCCGGCCAGAGCAACGACATCAATTCCACGCAGGTGCGCATCGTGCCGCTGCTGGCTTCGGGCATTTTTCTTTTTGAGGGCGCGCCGCGACACGCTTTTGGCTTCAACATCATTTCGCGCCAATACTGGAGCGCTTCGGGCAGCGCGCGCCGCAAAGCGCGCGAAAACATCATCGCCGATACACGCTCTCCCGGCGAGGAAGACTACCGCGGCCAGCTCAACATCGATATCAGCCTGCAGGAACACTGGGCGGGCCTGACTTATGCTTGCCGTTTCCACCGCTACCTGTCTTTTGGCGTAACGCACTATGGCTGCGTGCGGCTTGAAGACGTCGGCTTTCAGGTCACCACCCGCGCGGTGGGTGCTCCCGGCACGCTCTACGGCGCAGACAACATCATCAACCTCAATTACTACAGCGTGCGCACGCTCTGGAAGCTGGGCATCGCCTTTGACGTGGGCTGGCTGAAGGCGGGCTTCACACTGACGACGCCCAGCATCAATCTGTTCGGCAGCGGCACCGTGGCCGGCAACAACACGATCATCGACCTTGACACTGATGGCGACAACAACGGTGAGTCCTTCGCCATTGACGACCGCCAGGAGAATCTCGGCGCGCAGTTCCGTTCGCCGCTTTCACTCGCCTGGGGCGTTGAGTACACGGCCCCCACCTACACGCGGCTGAGCCTGAGCGTGGAGTGGTTCTTGCCCGTGGGCCAATACGCCGTGATGCGCCCGAATTCCAACAACGCCGTCATTGGCATTCCCATTGATTACGATAGCCGCAAAGTCTTCCAGGTGGTGGACCAGCGCCGTGGCGCGCTGAACGTGGCTTCGGCCATCCAGCAGAAGTTCACAGAAAGCGTTTCCGGCATCCTGAGCTTCCGAACCGATTTCACGGTGAAACAGGAAATCGACGGCGACGGCTTTGAGATCGGCTCCACAGGCTGGAATCTATACCACGTTGCAACAGGCCTGGTGATCCAAACGGGCCGCAGCGAGTTTTCCGCTGGCCTTCAGCTCACGATCGGCGGCGGGAAGTTTGCCCAGCCCGTCAGCTTCAATAACGTAAGCGAGCAAAAGGGGCTCATTGGCGGCACGGGCAAGGTCGATCAGTCCTACTTCTCACTGTCGCTGATCGTCGGCTACACGTACTTCTTCTAAAACGCCCGGCATGGCCAATGCATTTCATTGCGGCGCGGCCTTGGCCTTGTTGAAGCGCTCGTGCAACGCCACGACCTGCGCAATCACTTCGTCGTCCATTTCTTTGCCCGCAATCAACTTCAAATGCAGCGAGCACACTTCACTGTCGCACGCGGCGTATTTGAAGCGATTGCGCGCAATCCAGCGATAAATGGCGTGTCCCAAATGCGAAAACCCCGGCAACCACGCCAGCGCCCAGATTGGCCAGAGCACCCAGAACATCGGCAGCACCGGCATTAGCGCGCGCAGCGCCGCAAAACCGGCAAAGTACTGGCCATCAGGCCTGAGCACATACATGGCGCGCAACTGTTGCGCGTAAGTCACGCCGGGCATTGCCTGCTCGCACAACCTGCGATCGTGCAGGTCTTCGAATTTCAGCCGGCCCAGCCAATCGAGCCGCTCGAGCTGCCGCTTGGCGCGATTGCACACCGGGCACATGGTGTCAAAGAACACGCGATAAACGCGCCGTTCTCCGTCCTCTGATTTTCCCGCCATGTCCATGATCACGCTCGCCGGCACAAACAGCCAATAAAACGAAAGTGTCGTCAGGCTGAAGTGCGTCACTTCCATCGTAAGAAAAATGCCGCCATGCACGAGCACACCCAGCGCCAGCGCCCAGGGCCGCGTACGCCTGAACATCACCAACACGGGAAACAGGATTTCCCACAACAGCGTGACCCACGCCATCGGCGCCGTGGCCCACACCGGCACCCACGCCATCCACTCCGTGCGCGCAATCGTCGTGAAGCGCAGCGCCTTCGATATCGCGCTGCCGTCAAACCACGCGCTCGCACCCAGGTTGGCCGCGTCAAAACGCGCGGCTTTGTCGATGCCGGTTGCCACGTACATGATGCAGAGCTGAATCTGCGCCAGCCGCAGGCTCCACACAGGTGCGCTCGGATCAGCCTGCCAGCCGAACCTGGCCAAAATGCGGCGATCAAGGCTCAAGGCACGCCAGCTTGGCATCAGCGCAAGGTAGAACAGGCCGATGCGAAGCAAAGCATCACCGGCGTTGAGCATGTTCGGGTTCAGGTGGTGAAAACTCATGAGCAGCACAAACGCGCAAGCCGCGCTCAGGCGCGTGGCCAAGCCGGCGATCAGGCCCCATGAGCAGAGCATCAGCGCGCACAAGCCGAGGCGCAAAGAGGTGATATCGGTGGTTCCGTTGAACAGCCCCCACCGGCCGGGCTGGTCAAGCCACCACTGGGTTTCGCCTGGCGAGTGAAAACCATCGGCGCCAAACCAGCGCGCGGCATGGGGCAGCAAAGTCAACGCTGTGTCGAGGAAGACGATCAGGCCCAGCGAAATGCGAAAGGCCGCCATGGGCGCGGCGTGTTCGCGCCCAAACCAGTAATCGCGCATCGCAAGCAATGCACGCATCACGGTTTGCGCCATTCGCTGTCCATGCGCGGTTCGTATTGCATGACCCAGCTCGCTCCGCCCAGGCGCGCGGGTTTTTCGCCGTCAGGGTGCATCACGCGCAGCCGGAACAGATCAATGCGCTGGAAATCAGCGAGCGACGCACCGCTGGCCGCCAGGTACTCGCGCAGCCGCACGCGCATGTAGCTCATGCGCGCAAACGAGTAGCCCTCGGGGCCGGAGAGCACGTTGTCCTCGATCTTGCGGATGCGGCCATTGCCGAAGTTGAGCGGCCATTCCACTTCGCGCTGCTCGTCGCTGAGTTTGCCACTGAGGTAGTCACCGCCCGGGGGAGCATTCTTGAGCGCGGGCTCCAGCGGCGAGTGCAACAGCACGCGCTTGCCGTCTTTGCGATAGAGCACGATGAGCGGAACGTCAGACGACGTGCCCACGTTGCCGAACATGTTCCAATGTTGTTCGCACGAAAGAGCACGCAGCCAGCGACCCGCGTACTCGTGAAGCGTAGCCGCGCGTTGCTCGCCAAGCGTGGCTTCGAAGCGCTCTTCGCCCAGCGGGTAACGCAGGTTCCACTCAAGCAGCGAACCAAGGTGGCAAAAGCAAAACGCGGCTACGGCCATGCCGCCGAGGATGCGATAGGCTCGCACGATGTAACGCACCCGCACAACCTAGCATCACACGGGCCGGGAGGCCCGTGCTACTTGCCGCGATAGTGCTCGATCAGAATCTTGCTCACCTCGGGGCGCGTGAACTCCTCGGGCAGGATTTCGCCCTTGCCCAGCATCTCGCGCACTTTCGTGCCGCTGAGCGCCAGGTGAGCCTCTTTCGGCCCCGGGCTGGTCTTGTTGCTGACCATTTCTTTGAGCGTGGTGTGCCAAAACGTGTGCTCGAACATCAGCGGCTGGATGCCCAGTTCTTCGGGCTTGAAGCGGTCGAACATTTTCTGCGCGTCGTAGGTGCCGTAGTAGTTGCCCACACCGGCGTGATCGCGGCCCACAAT
Source organism: Planctomycetota bacterium (assembly GCA_020845475.1). GTDB lineage: Bacteria > Planctomycetota > UBA8742 > UBA2392 > UBA2392 > UBA2392. The sequence goes on along the minus strand of JADLFN010000055.1, from coordinate 4,800 downwards.
GAAATGCGTGACGCCGTAATTCTTGCGCATCAGCGCGTGGTGAATGGCCTCGCGCGGCCCGGCGTAGCGCATGGCGGCGGGCAGCGTGGAGAGCAGAACGCGGTCAGCGGGGTAATACTTCTGCAAAAGCGCTTCGTAGCACTTCATGCGCACGGGGGCGGGAATGTCGTCGCTCTTGGTTTCGCCGACAAGCGGGTGCACCAGCAGGCCGTCGCAGACTTCGAGCGCGCACTTGGTGAGGTATTCGTGGGCGCGGTGAATGGGGTTGCGCGTCTGGAAAGCCACAATCTTTCTCCAGCCCTTCTCGCGGAAATAGCCGCGTGTCTGCTCGGGCGTGCGCGAGTGCGCGGGGAATTCCGGCGCGCGTGCATGCAGCAGTTGCACCGGCCCACCCAGCAGTACCGGCTTGCGCTGCATGGTGTAGAGCACGCCGGGGTGCTTGTCTTCAGTGGTGAGATAGACCTTCTGCGCTTCTTCTTTCCAGTCAAAGGAGAATTTGTCGGTCACGCGCATCACGCCCACGGTCTTGCCCGCGGCGTCAGCCAGCACAACGTCGCCATTCTTGGGAATCTTGTTCGCGGTGTCGGGGTCCGTCGCCACGTTGATCGGCAGCGACCAGACCAACCCGTTCGAAAGCCGCATGTCATTGACCACGCTCTTGTGATCGGCCTCGGTCATGAAGCCGTCGAGCGGCGAAAGCACACCACAGGCGATCAATTCGAGATCGGAGTGCGCACGTTCATCCAATGTCACGCGCGGCAACGCCTCAATGTAACGCGCGCCCGCGGGCGTGCCGTCAATCGAGGAAATAGCGTTCACAAGTCTCCCGCCGTGCGGGGCAATGGCATCGTTCATGGCAAGTCCCAATGAATAGAGCGCGCCGTTATAGCCCTGTTGCGCGCCAAGAGAATAGGCTGTCAGACCGCTTCGCCGTGGGGATGCAGGCCGCGCTGTTTCAAAAGGCGCGCTTCGATGTTCTCGAACACGAAGCGATCAACGCTGGCGCTGACGATGCACACCAGCAGCATGGCCGCCAGCAGCACGGGGATCTTGTCCTCAGGCGCGATGCCTTGTAGGCGCAGGATCGGGCCTACTCCCATCAGGCCCGTCACGATCAGCTCCGCGCCCAGCAAGCCGCGCCAGGCAAACGCCCAGCCTTGCTTCATGCCCGCCACGATGCCCGGCATGGCGCTTGGCAGCAACACGAAGCGATAAAGCCGCCAGCCGTTGGCGCCGAGCATTCTTCCGGCCCGTGTGTGCACGTTGGGAATTTGCGCGAGCGCATCCATGGTGCCGCGCGTGATGCTCATGACGCTGGCGAGCACGACGATGACCACAATCGTCCATTCCGTTTCGCCCAGCCACATGCGCAACAGCGGCAGCCAAACGATCGCAGGCATGCCGTGCAGGCCGGGCACAATCAATCCCAGGCTGTCGCGCAGCCACTTAACACGCCAAAGCGTAATGCCCAGCGGCAGGCCCAGTGAAACCGATATGCCGTAACCGCCCAGCATGCGAATCATCGTGAAAAACAGCGCAGCCAGGAACGAGCCATCGATTACACGCTTGATGAACTGGCCCACAAACACACTCACGGGTGCCAGATTCTGCGTGCCCGGCAGGCCAAGCCGCGTCGCGGCTTCCCACACCAGGGCAATGGCGCTCAGCGCGCCAAGCGAGAGCGCGATGGACTTCCACCTGCTTTGCGCGGCTTCGGCCATCAGATGTTGTACTCCACGCCCGGCAGTTCCACGGGCAGCGTGGGCCGGTGTTCGTTTTGCAATTCGCGCCGCAGCACGATGTTGATTTCGTCGAGCGCGAGGCTGTTCAACTCGCGCGGCCTGGGAATATCGACCGCGATCTCGCGGCGGATGCGCCCGGGATTCGAGCCCATGAGCACGATGCGGTCCGCCAGGCGAATCGCTTCTTTGAGCGAATGCGTAACGAAGACGATGGTCTTTTTCGTCTCCATCCAGATGCGCTGGAGCTGCTCGTGCAGCATGTCGCGCGTGGTGGGATCGAGCGCGGAAAAGGGCTCATCCATCAGAAGCACGTCGCTCTCAAGGGCAAGGGAGCGCGCCAGCGCCACGCGCTGCCTCATGCCGCCCGAAAGCTGGTGCGGGTATTCGCGCTCGTGGCCTGCCATGTTCACCATGGCCAGATAGTTGCGCGCATGTTTTTTACGAATCTGGCGTTCCTGCGCGTTGGCCATCTTCAGGCCGAACTCCACGTTGCGTTGCACCGTCAACCACGGAAACAGCGCGTGGTCCTGAAACATCACGGCGCGATCCGGCCCGGGGCCTTTGATCGGCGCACCCTTGTAAAGCACGCGGCCGTCGCTCGGCTGCATGAAGCCCGCGATCAGATTCAGAATCGTGCTCTTGCCGCAGCCGCTGGGCCCGACAAGGCAGACGAACTCGCCCTTGAACACCCGCAGGTTCACGTTCTCGAGCGCGACGCGGCCCGCAGCCGCGCCTTCACCGGCGTAACGCTGGCTCACGGAAGCAAGCTCGATCAGTACTTCGGCGTCGCCGCGCCGCGAAGCATGCTCGACTTTCACCTCGGGCACGCCCGCCAGTTCGTGCGCCTCCAGCGTAAGCGCCTCGGCCAGATTGCGCTCAAGCGCGGCACTCTTTGCGGCTTCGTGTGTCGGGCCCTGTGACATAGGGCGAACACAATAGATTGACAGGCGAAGTCCACAATTGCGTGGGCGCGGGCAAGATGCCCACGCCGAGGCCGGCAGGATGCCGGCGCTACTCTGACGCGCCCACCCAATCCAAAATCCGAAATCCAAAATCGCAAATCCAATGTATCCTCCCGCCCCTTACTTCCTGGGAAATGGACCATGCCAAAAGTTGCCACAAAGAAAGTCGCCACGGGCGACTTCAAGGACGCCGGACTTCGTGAAAAGGGTGTAGCCCGCATTGAATGGGCTGAACGCGACATGCCCGTGCTGCGCGCCATCCGCGCACGCTTTGAGAAAGAAAAGCCGCTCAAGGGCTACCGCATGGGCTGTTGCCTGCACGTCACCAGCGAAACCGCCAACCTCGTGCGCGCGCTCAAGGCCGGCGGCGCCGATGTTTTCCTCTGCGCCAGCAACCCGCTCAGCACGCAAGACGACATCGCGGCGGCACTTTCCCTCGAGTACGGCATCCCCACCTTCGCCATCAAGGGCGAAGACAGCGCCACCTACTACAAGCACATGGAAGCCGTGCTTGACGCCAAGCCCAACCTGACCATGGACGACGGCGCCGACCTGGTTACCCAGATCCTGACCAAGCGCAAAGATCTCGCCAAGGAAGTCATCGGATCCATGGAAGAAACCACCACGGGCATCATCCGCCTGCGCGCCATGGAAAAGGACAAGATCCTCAAGTTCCCCGTGATCGCGGTCAACGACGCCGACTGCAAGCACCTGTTCGATAACCGCTACGGCACGGGCCAGAGCACCGTGGACGGCATCATCCGCGCCACCAACGTTCTGCTCGCGGGCCGCAACGTCGTTGTCTCCGGCTACGGCTGGTGCGGGCGCGGCTTCGCCTCGCGCGCGCGCGGCATGGGGGCGAATGTCATCGTTTGCGAAGTGAACCCCATTCGCGCGATTGAAGCGGTGATGGACGGCTATCACGTGACCACGATCGAGCACGCGGCCACCAAGGGCGACGTGTTCTGCACACTCACGGGCAACAAGCACGTGATCGACACGCACCACTTCGAGAAAATGAAGGACGGCGCAATCGTGGCCAACTCCGGCCACTTCAACGTCGAGCTCAACCTCGACGGCCTGGCCAAAATCGCCAAGAGCAAACGCCAGGTGCGCGACTTCGTCGAAGAGTACACGCTCAAGGACGGCCGCAAGATTTACGTGCTGGGCGAAGGCCGCCTGATCAACCTGGCCTCAGCCGAAGGCCACCCCGCCAGCGTCATGGATATGAGCTTTGCGGTCCAGGCCCTGGCCAGCGAGTACGCCGTGAAAAACAAAGGCAAGCTCGAAGCCAAAGTGCACAACCTGCCGCCCGAAATCGACAACTGGGTAGCCACGCTCAAGCTCGAAACCATGGGCCACAAGATCGACAAGCTGACGAAAGAGCAAGAGCACTACCTCGCCAGCTGGAACGAAGGCACCTAAACGCGCGAAACCAATCAAAGCTCACGGACGCGGCCGCAAAGCCGCGTCCGTTGTTATGCCGGGAACCATGGGGTGCGCAAAACAGGCTCACACCAGAAGCAAAAGAACAGGCGCGGCAAGGAACAGGGCCACGAAAGCCTTTAGAAGGCACCTATAAAAGTAGCCTGACCCCTTTTTCACTCATGGCTGTTGATGGTTGCACTGCAGACAAGACTCACGATGCCTCCGTACCTCGTTCATAGCCCTCACTTCCGAAGGGACCGAAGAAAATGTCGAGCGTGAATGAATGCGGTAAACAGCAATCCTGGGAGGCTCCCCCAGTCCAGGACAAAGGGCACCCAACTCCACGGCCGAACGCCTTCTACGGGCAAGACGATCATTCCAACGCAAGCAAGGCCTCCACCAAGTAGGGGTGTCCAAGAAGCAGTGGGCTTGCGCAGAATACCTCCAACAACAAAGCACGTCCAATTTGCCGTCACCACAGGCAACGACAACAGGATCAACAGTGTGCCGCAACCCCACATGACAAATTCCATGAGCGCAGATCGTCCTTGGTCATCCCTTTGGAGTTGGCGGAGAATACCGCCGCTGTCCAAAAAGACCTTTCCACCATGCGTCGACGCCGAACCACTTTCTTGGCCACGTTATTGCGGACTTTGGCACACGATACT
>JADLFN010000054.1 GCA_020845475.1 Planctomycetota bacterium | reverse complement strand
TCCCGCGTGTCTGCCGTTGTGCGCTCAAACGGCAAAACGCCGAGACGCGAAGACGCGGAGTTTCGCGGAGGAAAACCCTGCTTTCATCTGACCAGGGAATCCAGACAGGCTCGAGCCGCCAATGCGGTCGCCCCATTCTGTACGCGGCTTGCTTTGTCCGTCTCGTCAACTCATGCACGCCCGCGGGCAGTTTGTTCGTGCGCTTTGGGAGCTTTTCTCGGCGTCTCGGCGTCTCGGCGGTTTGCTTTATGGGCCATCGCTTTGCGAACCCGGCCGCGCGCCCACCACCGAGCGGCCCTATTCGCATCGCATTGCACGCGCACCCGAGCGCTTGCGCGTGCATGGCTTTCCCGCCCTGTTTACTTGGCGAGCTTGGCGTCCTTGGCGGTACAGGCCGTTGCCGCGCTGGCTCCATAGTCTGGGCGCGATCACGGCCCGTGCACCGCGCCCGGCTTCCTGAAATCGCGTCGCGTTTGTCAGGTTCGCCCCCGTTGGTCGCCATGCCGGGCTGTATTAGCGACCTCGCGCGAGCAACCTATTAGAGGCTGCTCGCGCGATGATGGTCTGGCTGGCTTTGACAGCGGTGTCAGGCCCTGGGCAGGGCTTTGACGAACTTGCACTTCTCGCCTTTGTGCTTTCCCTTGACCAGCGGGCCGGGTTCGAAGTTGTGTTCGTAGTAGGTGGGCGGCTCCCAGGTCTGGCCCCTTTCGAGGCGCTTCATTTCTTTCTTCATCTTGTGGGACACGTAAATGCCGCCGACCTTGGAGATGATGCGCGTCTTGAGGCCGAACTCCTTGACGATGTCCTTGCGCAATTGTTCCAGCTTGGCGTGCATGGCGGGATTGATCTTCTTGAAATATTTGACGGCGGCGGTGACCACAGCGATGTGCTCGTTGGCCACGGTCTTGGCTTCCCACTTGAAGCGGCGGCGCACGCGTTCATCGGGGTGGTTCTTGTAGCGCTGCCAGCCGTTGAGCATGGTGCGCACCATGCGCACGATGCTGGGCCCGTTGGCCTCGAAATCGCGGCGGAACGCGCGCAGCAGGAACTCCGTTTCCTGGCCGTCACGGATGTGCGGGTGCTTGAAATTGAACTTGTGCTGGCCGTGAACCTCGGGCAGGTCGCACTGGGTTTCATCGACGAGCAGATCTTTGCCGCTCATTTCACGGTGCAGGCCCGTACCGGGCAGCGGCGTGTAGAGCATGAACTGGTGGAAGTCGGAATCGTGCGAGACGGCAAACTCGATAGCCTCGTCGATGTTCTCGGGCGTGTGCTCTTCGAGGCCGATGATTGAAGAGCCGAGCACGCGAATGCCGTGCGATTGCAGCTCCTTGACGAGCGCGTGCGAATCGGTGCCGTGCAGCTTGTTGTATTGGCTCTGCTTGCCCTCGAGGCCCAGCCATACCCAGGAAATGCCCAGGCGAACGAGCTGGTCATAGCTGTATTGCTTGAGCACGTTGGCCGAGGCGAACAGGTAGAACGTCCAGGCCTTCTTGTGCTTCTCCATCAGCTCGAGCACTTTCAGCGCGCGCGGCTTTTGCAGCAGGAAATTCTCGTCCATGACGAAGAACGAAACGGCGCCGGTCTGGCGTTCGAGTTCGCACAGGATGTGGAAGATTTCGTCGGCGTCGAAGAAATTGACGAACTTGCCCTTGCCGCCGAACATGTGCGAGGTGGAGCAGAAGTTGCAGCCCAGCGGGCAGCCCACGGAGGGAATCAGCGTGGCCGCGGTTTCGCCGGGGTTGTTGGGCACTTCAACGCCCATCACGCGCATATTGATGGGCGTGAGCACGGCGGGGTGATTGAGCGGCTGCTCGGTGTCTTCACCGAGGAAACGACGGAACCAGGCCACACCTTCGCCTTTGACGATATGGTCGGCGTCGATGCGTTTGTCGAGGTCGGGCAGGTTGGCGATGTGCCCGCCGATGACGATCTTGGCCTTGGGGCGATACTGGCGAATCAGCTCGCACATCTTTTTCACTTTGAGCACGTTCACGAGAATGCTGGAGATGCCGACGACGTCATAGTCGTTGTTGATCAACTCCTGTGTGAAACGCTCGAGCGTGGGGAAATCAAGCAGCGTGGTGCGCGCGCGCAGGTTGCTCTGGATCATCATCAGGCCCCAGCTTCGGTGGAAAATGCGCAGCGAGAAGGGGCCTTGAACGCGCGTCACCTGATTGTGGTACAGCTCCATGGGGTTGATCAGCCGCGAGCCGTATTCGTCGTCTTGCGCATAGGGGCCAAACACGCTGGAAAGCAGCACGCGCGCGTCGGGGCCGAACTGGCTTTGAACTTTGGGACGCCTGGTTTCGTGGAGAATGGCTTCGTCGATGAGTGTCATGCGGTTGCGCCCCTGTAACGAGTGAGGGCGGCAATAATAGATAAACGGAGTCGGATATCCATAGTTCCCGGCATCATTCGGTGGTTTCTTTTGCCGCGCCGAAAAGGGGGACAGGCTCCGGAACTGCCCTGAGCCTGAGCGAAAAGGGGACAGGCACCGGAGTTGCTCCGAGCCTGTCCCCTTTTCGGTTACTTCACTTGCAATCTGAGTGCTGCGGCTTCGCCCTGGCGGGCGTAGTCGATGGCTTCGGCCAATAGCCGCGCGGCTTCTCCGGGCGCGTGGAAGCCCATGGAGTTTTCGGCGGCCACATAATCGAGGCGCCACTGGGCTTTTCGGTGGAGCTTGAAGGCGGCTTCGAGCGAGGCTTCGCTGGCGCCGTTCTTGCGCGCGGCTTCGAGCGTATTGATCAGCGAGACGACGGCCTCCTCGCTGCGGATCATGAGATTTTTGGTGCGGTCCTGGATGACGGTTACGCGCTGCAGGATTTCGCCTTCGCCGTAGTTGTGGCAGGGCTGGCAGGCGCGGGCGATGTTGAGCATGGGGCTGCGGATCTGGTGGTCGGAGATCTTGATGGCGCCCTCGCGCACGTAGGGCATGTGGCAATCGGAGCAGGAAACGCCGCTGCGCGCATGGATGCCCTGGCTCCACATCTCAAACTCCGGGTGCTGGGCCTTGAGCACGCCGGCGCCGGAGATGGCGTGCTTCCAGTCGTTGTGGCCGACTTCGTCGTAATAGGCTTCGGCGTGTTCGGCCTTGAGGCCCTTGTGCCAGGGGTAAGTGAGCAATTTTCCGGGGCCTTTGAAGTAATACTCCACGTGGCATTGGCCGCACACGAAGCTGCGCATTTCCTGGCGGCTGGCGAGTTCGTTGGGGTCGTAGTCTTTTTCGCGCTTGCCCTTTCGCCATTGCTCGATGCTGTGGAGGTGGGGGAGTGGATCTTCCGATCTTGCCAGTGCCGCAATGCCGTTGATGAAGCCGGGCCGCGTGACGCGCAGGGCCATGCTCTTGGGATCGTGGCAATCGCCGCATGTAACGGGATGCTCCACCAGCTTGCGCGCGGCGTCGTAGGGCATGGCGCAGACCTTTTCGAAGCCGGCCATCACCTGCGGCCAGTTGAAGCCCTCGGCATCGGCGATTCCGGCCTCCTTGCCGGCCTTGCGGTAGGCGGGGATCACCGAGCTGTGGCAATGCAGGCATGCGCCGGGTTGCTTGACGACCTTGAGGCGCTCGGTGATGTCCTGGTCGGAGAGCATGTAGGCGTGGCCGCGCTCTTCGCGGTAATCCACGCCAAAGGCGTAGCCTTTGAAGAGCAGGCGCCAGCGCGGATCATCTTCGAGTTTGTCAAAGGCGTCGCTGCCGCCGTGCCTCGTGCGCTCGGTTTCGACGGTGCGCTTGTAGCCGTCGAACTGGCGGGGGAAGTTCTTGCCCCACTCGGCGGGATCGATGGTGTTTTCGGTGATCTCGACAATCTTGAAACTGGCGAGTTTGGCTTCGGCCTTGCGCTCCATGATGTTCTGGCCGAGGTACATCACGCCTGCCGTAAGCGCGGCCACGAAGAACGAAAGAGCGAGATAGGGCGCAAGCGCGCGCATGCGCGAGGGCGCGGGCGGCTTGGGAGTTTCGGGCGTGGCGGGCGATTCGGTCATGGCAGCCTCTAGCGGGTGGGGCCGTGGGCAACAGAGGAGTGGCAGGCAATGCAGTTCAAGGCGTTGCGTTCGTCTGCCTGGTGGGCGGCGATTTCAGAGACGAGGTCCTGGTGGCAGCGCAAGCAATTCTGCTGCACGACGCGCAGGCTGGAATCTTTGATCTGGATCGGCTCGTGGAAATCCTGGAGCGTGAAACCTTTGCTGTGGCGATAGCCGTGATCGGCTTTGGTGAGGTACTTGCCGAAAAAATCCTGCGGCACATGGCAATCGTTGCAGGTGGCGACGGCGTGATGCGGCGATTTCTGCCAGCCATCGAAATGCTCGTTCATGATGTGGCAGTTGATGCACGCGTTGGGATCGTTCGAGAGATAACTGAGCCCCTCAGCGAAATAGAACGTGTAGCAACTCATGCCCGTGAAAACGCCGCACAGCGCGCCGAGCAACATGCCGGGCAGGGTCATTCCCAAGAGGCGAAAGCGGAGCAAAGCTTGCATCAATGGTGCGCCCTGGAATTCAGGATGAGGGAACACCTTAATGATGTAATGCCTTACCGCCAGCACATTTGCAGTGCTGAATGGCTCATTGCTTGGGCACAACGGTTATCAGGAGCCGCAACGCTTGCGTGGCGCACAACGGCCGGCCTTCTTGGCGGCGGGCTTCTTTTCACTCTTGGCTTTGGCCGTGGGGGCGCTGCCGCAGGATTTTCCGGTGCCGCACTTGGACTTGGCTGCCTTCATCATGGCTTGCTCCTTGGGTCAAGGTTGGGTCGAGAGATTCTGTGAAGCATCGGGCATGATCGCCCAGAGCGGGCCTCGCACCCCGTGGGCGCGCTGTCGCTGCCAGAATCGCTGCCAGCGATTGCCTTCGAGGCCGGGGAAGTACCAGAACGGAAAATCGTTTCGCGTCTGGCGCGCGAAGGCTTCAAGGTGATCGCGCACTTCATCGCTGATGTAGAACAGCGGCTGCAGCCCGATGCGCTGGCCGTCAAGCATGCCGCCGCTTTGCGCGCTGGCAGCCAGCGCCGTGCCCGGGTAAACGCGAACGCCGAGCATGGCAATGACGGCCGCAGGGCGTGTTGCGTTGACAAAGGCGCGCGTTTCTTCAAGCGTGGCCGGCGTTTCACCGGGCCCGCCCAGGATTAAACTGTGCGAGAAGCGGATGCGCGCCTCGTGCAGCCATTCGCACGCGCGCGCGATTTCCGCCTGCGAGAAGGATTTCTTCAGGCCCGCCAGCGTGGCCTCAGACGCGGCATCGGTGCCGAGGTCAACACTGGTGCAGCCGGCCTGCGCCATGGCTTGCACAACTTCGCGGGTGAGGCCGGCGGGCGTTACATAGGCCGACCAGCGCAACTGCAAATGGCGGCGCTTGAGTTCATCGCAAACCGCCAGCGCGTGCGCAGGCGGCGCATTGAAAGTGTTGTCCACGATGAAGAAGTGGTCAAAGCCGCGCTCTTCGTGGAGGTGCTGGAGTGAATCCACCACGCGCGCAATGGCGGCCGGTCGCGAGCTGCCGCCCTCAAGCATGGGGTAGGTGCAATAGCTGCACAGGAAAGGGCAGCCGCGGCGCGTTTGCACGTTGAGCGCTCCGCCGCGGCGGTAATACTGGTCGAGGTCAAGGAGATCGAGCGCGGGCTGCACTTCCGAGTTGGGAGTCTCGAGGGGTGGGGCGTAAGTGATGCGCGCGGGGCTGCGCGCCTGCTCCAGCTCGGCCAGCAGGTTGGGAAAGGCCTGCTCGCCCTCGCCGGCGATGCCGAAGTCGCCGCCAAGTTCCGTCAGAAATTCGTCGGGAAACAGGCTGAAGGCCGAGCCGCCGATGATTAATTTTGCGCGTGGCGCGGCTTGGCGAATCACGCGCGCGACGGCGCGATAGTGGTCAAGGTAAGAGAATGCGCGCGGCCAGGCCACGTCGTCAACATTGCGAAGGGAGAGGCCCACGACTTGCGGGTCAAAGGAATGCAGGTGTTGCGCCAGTTCATCGGGCCAGCGGGAAGCGGCAAAGCAGGCGTCGTAGAAGTGCACGTCGTGGCCGGCGTGGCGGGCGGCTCCGGCCACAAGCGCAGCCCCAAGGGGCACGACGGGATCGGGCTTGTGTTCCTGATTGGCGGCAACAATGGTGACGCGCATGGGGCACGAAGGCTGGTGGCGCGCGGTGCGCGCAAAGCGTGACTAAACAACGTCTTAGCGATAGACGATTATAGGATATGAATATCTTGAATCAATCTTCACTTACAGCTTGAATGGGAATTATGAGGCCGCAGGAAAACACGCGGCACGGACGACACAACGGGAGGGAGAGAACCATGACTACGCTCAGATTACGATGGCTCGCAGTAGCGGCGTTGTGCGCGGCAATCGCGCCGGCGCTGAGCGCGCAACAGACAGAGGCGCAGCGGCTGCAAGCGGAGATCGCTCAGCTGCGCGCGGAAGTAGATTCACTGAAGAAAGTGCAGTCGCAGGGCGGCGAGGATTCGCCGGCGTTGAAGACGACCTTGAAGGGAAACGTTTTCAACTGGAGCACCGAGGACGGCAACTTCTCGCTGACCATGGGCTCGTGGGTGCAGTTCCGCCTGACGTATAATGATGAACGTGCGCAGGACGCTGAAGGCCCGAGCGATCCCAACAGCGCGATTGCCTCCAACGGTCGCGATTTCTGGAATTTCAAGATCACGCGCGCCAAGACGTTCTTCAGGGGAAACATTGTTTCAAAGGAATGGAAGTATTTCGTGCTGTTCCATTGGACGGCCGGAGGCAACGACCTTCTTGAAGAAGCCTACATGACGTGGGCCAAGTACAAGGAGTTCAACGTCAGCGCCGGCCAGACCAAGATCCCGTTCAGTTATGAATTCCTGGTTGGCTACAACAAGCTCCAGATGTGCGAGGGCTCGGTCGTCAATGAGACGTTCAACCAGGGCTGGGGCAAGGGCCTGTGGCTCTCGGGCGTGATCGGCGACGACCAGCGCACGTGGATCAAGTATGTCGTCGGCATTTTCAACGGTGCGCTGCGCGCGAACAACGATTTCCGCAACCAGGACCGCGCGGTCAACGCCGATGCGTTCAGCAACACCGTGGACGCCGATTTGATGCCGGCCTTGCGCGTTGAAACGCACCCGCTGGGCAACGTAGCCGACGACATGGTCGATATGCGCGGCGAGGACACCTACAACAAAGTGCTCTTCTCCGTCGGATTCGGCATGAACTGGCTGATCTCGCGCTTCAACAATGCGGCACTGCGCCCGGGCGCCATTACCGGCGCGGGTTCCGGCCGCTTTGCCACGGGCCAGGACACGATCGCGATCACTCTTGACGGCCACTTCCGCTGGCACGGCTTGAGCGTGAACGTCGCCTGGATTCACCGCCACACCGAGTTCCACAACTTTGGCCCCTTGCAGGGTAACGGAGTGACGAGTGGCCGCGCTTTCCCCGGCGACCTGACGGACAACGCGTTCACGTTTGAGGTGGGTTACTTCATTCTGCCCAAGAAGCTCGACGTCGGCGTACGGTACGGCATGATCGATTCAGACGAGTTCTGGCTTGGCGGAGCAAGCACCAAACGCAACGCGCTTCGTCCTGACTCAACGGAATTCGGCCTTGTCGTGGGCTACTACCTGCTCGGCCACAATCTGAAGTTCCAGGCCGACTTCACTTATGTGGTGTACCAGCTCGCAGTGGCCGCGGGCACGGTGCCGGCCAACGCGCCCGCCGGACAGGGCATGCCGTCACGCAGTGCTGGCAGCATCGCTAACGACCAGAGCGATTACTGGAACATCTGGCAGTTCCGCGTCCAGCTCCAGTGGATGTTCTAAGTTGATTCAAAGAAGCGGTGGGGGGCATAGGCCCTCCACCGTTTCATTTCAAGAGAGGAAGCCATGAAAACGTTTGATATCAGCACACCCGCGCAGGGCACCAAGACGCCGATTCTGAAAGACGAAAAGCGCGCAGTGATGCGCCTCGAAGTGAAGGCGGGCGAGGCGCTGCCCAGCCATAGCTCGCCCGGGCCGCTCTCGCTGCTTGTGTTCCGCGGCGAGCTGGAATTCAGCGACGACGAGACGCACGAAAAAGCCCTGCTCAAGCCGGGCCAGGGAATCTTGCTCGACAAAAAGTCCATGCACAGCGTGCGCGCCATTCAAGACACGACCTGTTTCGTGAACGCACTGTTCGCGTAATGAAGCGCTCGCGGGGCGTTATCCGCCCACGGTGGACATGTCGAAGTTGCGGGCGTACTCATGCTTCTCGGGCTTGGCCATCACGGCCATGGCGATGCGCGCGATCAGCTCTTCGGCGTTGTAGCTCGCGCTGCGCATCCAGTTCCGCAGTTGGAACCTCTCGTCGGCCAGAAGGCAGCCCTTGAGCTGGCCGTCGGCCGTCAAGCGCAGGCGGTTGCAGCGCTCGCAGAATGGTGAATGCACCGGGCTGATGAAACCCACGAATCCTTTGGCGCCGCGGATCTGCGCGTAAGTGGCGGGGCCGTCGCCGCCGGGGCCGCGCACGTTGTCGTCCATCTCAAACACCTGCTTCAGTCGGGCCAGTGCTTCGCCCACGCTCAGGCCCTTGGCGTTTTCGTTTTCCACGCGCTGCCAGCTTCCAAAGGGCATGTATTCAATGAAGCGCAGGTTGATCGGGCGCGAGATCGTCAGAGCCGCAAGCTCGGCCAGTTCGTCATCGTTGAAACCATTCATCAGCACGGCATTGAGCTTGATCTTGAAGCGGCCGTCATTGGCGGCGGCGTCGATGCCCCCAAGCACAGGGCCCAGTTCGCCGCCGCGCGTGATCTGCTCGTAGCGGGCAGGCCGCAGGGTATCGAGCGAGATATTCAGGCTCTGCACGCGCGCGGCTGCAAGTTGATCGAGCGAGCGTTCCAGCATGCTGCCGTTGGTGGAGAGCGAAAGTTTGCGCACGCCATCGAGGCGCGAAACGCGCAGCAGGAAATCAAGCAGGCCCTCGCGCACCAATGGCTCGCCGCCGGTGAAGCGGAAGGCGTCGAAATCGAGCACCAAAGCCGCGCGGATTACGGCTTCAATTTCGTCCAGTGAAAGCAGCTCGTCCTGGGGTTTGAGCTTGAGCAGGTCGCCGGAAACGCAGTAGCGGCAGCGCATGTTGCAGCGGTCTGTCACCGAGATGCGGAGGGCGTGAATTTCGCGCTGAAAACTGTCTTTCATGGCGACCCGATTTTTTGACCTGCGGGTTGACTTCTGACCGGTCGTACAATATACAGATATCAGAGTCTGAATATCTTGTCAAGGAGCACACCCATGAACTCGGACATCAAACTCGAAACAACCATTCCCGAAGCCCTGACGCGCTTTCCTCATTTGCGCGGTATTCTGGACCAATACGGTCTAAAAGGTTGTGGTGGTGAACTCGGTCCCGCCGAGTCCATGGATTTCTTCGCCAAGACTCACGGCGTTGACCCCCAGAAACTTCTCAGCGAGCTCAACGCAGCCGCGCTTGATCCAAAGCTTGCGCCGCCCGCCGAATATGCGCCGTCGTTGGCGGATGTCATTTACCGGCGTTTCTTTCTTGGCGGCATCGGCGTTACGTTTACGGCAGGCGCGGTGTGGGGCGTGCTTTTGCTCTGGCAGATTGCATTCGCCGGCAGCTTCACGGCTTTGCCCATCAATGAAATCAACGCACACGGCCATAGCCAGATCTACGGCTGGGTGGGCCTTTTCATCATGGGTTACGCCTACCAGGCGTTTCCGCGTTTCAAACATGCCGCACTGTGGAACCCGCGCCTGGCTGCCGCCAGCTTTATTCTGATGCTGGCCGGCATTACGTTGCGCGTGGTGGGCGAGTACTTTGCAGTAGGAAAGGCCGACGGCGGCATCCAATTGAGCCTGGGTTGGTTCATTGTCGGCCTCGCCGGCATGGCTCTGGAACTGCTCGCTTTTGGCGCCTTTGCACTGGTCCTGACCCGGACTTACATGGCCATTGGCAAGCCGCTTGAAACCTACGACAAATGGGTGTTTGCGGCCGTGGGCTGGATGGGCGTCAGCGTTATGGCGGATACCTTCCTTTACGTCATGACCAGCACCGCCGGAACCTCACAGGAGTTGGTCTGGCGTGTGGCCACATGGCAGAGCCCGCTGCGCGACATCCAGATTTACGGCCTGGCGATGGTCATGATTTTCGGCGTGAGCCTGCGTTTCATGCCGCCGGTTTTCGGTTTCCGCGACCCCGGTGAGAAGACCTATCGGCGCCTCTTCTGGCCGCTGAATATCGGCATTGGAGCGACTGCCGTGTTGTTCGCGATCATGCTCGGCACGCGCGATTTCGCCGTATGGGCGGGCCCCTACTACGTTGCTTCGCTCGCGATCGTGATCCCGGGCTTGATCATCTCGCAGTCCTTCCGGCCCTTTGGCAAGGTCAGCGGCAATGATCGCAGCATCAAGTTCATCCGCGCGGGCCATGCCTGGCTGACGGTCAGCCTGCTCATGCTGGCGCTTGAGCCCTGGTACAACCGCTTCACCGGCCAGACCTTCAGCCACGCATTCCACGGTGCGATGCGCCACGCCATTACGGTCGGGTTTATCTCCATGACCATTCTGGGCGTGGGTGCGAAGGTTGTTGCCAATCTCAATGGAGCGGACACCGCCAAGCTGACCCGCCTCTGGGGTGTTTTCATCCTGATCAACCTGGGCTGCTTCCTGCGCGTGAGCAACCAGGTGCTCACTGATTTCGCGGCGCCCAGCTTCAACACCCTTGGCATTTCAGGGGTACTTGAAGTGACGGCGCTGGGATTGTGGTCGCTGCACCTGTTCCTGCTCATGTACCGGCGCCAGCAGGCTGCCAGTGCCATGACGCTTTCCAGCGTCACCATCGCGCCCCAGGCACGCGTGGGCCTGGTGATCGAACGCTGGCCGCACACGCTGGACATTTTCGTCAAGTACGGCTTTGGCCTGCTGAAAAACCCCGTGATGCGCAAGACGCTGGCGCGCAACGTGACGCTGCAGCAGGCGTGCGAATTCCAGAAGGTGGACTTGCTCAAATTCATGGACGACCTGCTGGCCGTCACGCGCGACGACAAATCCGCCGCACCGCAAGGCCACTCCTGCGCCTCCATCGACCCGAACCTTACCGTGGCCGAAGCCGCGCGCAAGTTTCCGGCTACGGTGCCGGTGTTCAGCGAGTTGCAGCTCGATGCCTGCTGCGGCGGCGCCGACACGATTGCCAACGCCGTGGCGCACCACGGCCTGAAACTGGACGAAGTCATGGGCCGCCTGCACGCGGCACTGGGAAAGGCTTGACATGTCAACACTTGAACAGGTTGCGCGCGAAACAAAACCGATCGAGCTGCACGATGAACTCGCGGAGTTTCTCGGTTTTACACCCGTGCTGCGCTACACGCTCGAGGACGCCGGCAAGTTCGCCGGCCACCTTTGCCCGACCGTGGCCACGGCCTTTGAAATGACGCGGCTTGCGCTGCGCGAACTCTACGGCAGCGCCATGCCGCAGCGCGGGCAGGTTGCGGTTACGGTGGCTTCGCAGCCCGATGCCTTTGCGAACGGGCCTTTGGCGCAGGTGATCGGCTTCATTACGGGTGCCGCGGGCGTGACCGGCTTCAAGGGCATAGCGGGCCGCTACAATCGCCAGAACCTGCTGCATTTTGACGCCGCCCTTGAGCCCTTTGGCAGCGTGACCTTCAGGCGGCTCGATACCGGTGCGGCCGTGCGCGTGCTGGCCTTTGGAGAGCGCATCGCCCCCGAGCCGGAAATGCCAAGCGCCATGCGCGGCGCGCTTGCAGGCGATGCGGCAGCCGGCGCTACGTTCAAGGAGGCCTGGGCGCGGCGGGTGCGTGACGTGGTCCAGCGCGCCGATAAGATCATCCAGGTTGAAAGGTTGGCACAAACCGGGAGCCCGAAATGATCGCACAGGACATCAGCCACGATCCGCACGCTCGGCTTGTGTTTGCCCACACCGAACTGCGTGCACAGTTGCACGCGCTGCTGCGCGCAGCGCGCCTGATGCTTCTGGGCAAGGGCGATTTCGCGCTCGCGCCGGTGATCGCCAAGGCGCTGCGCTTTCTCGCCGTCGATGTGCAACTGCACGCGCGCGACGAAGAAGAATCGCTCCTGCCGCGCCTGCGCGCGAAGCTCAAAGACCCGCAGAGCCACTTCGCCTATCTGCTGGAACACATCGAGCAGGACCATCACGAGCTTTCGCAGCTGCATCGGGATTTTGATGCAGCCGCGCGCAAACTCTCGGCGCGGCTTCCCTTTGAGGGAGCGGCACAGCGCGGGCAGCTTGAGCCGGAACTGAAAATCTATCGCGAGCGGCTGTCCAGCCTGATCGCGATCTATGACTCGCACATGAAGGTGGAAGAGCGTGACATCTTCCCCGCGCTGGCCGTGGTTTTCACGCCAGAAGAGCGCAGCGCCATAGCCGCGGAAATGAACGAGCGGCGTGCAATGGTTGTGACCTAATCAAATCGAACCATCGAGGCTGAAATCCGTTGAACCTGTAGTAAACAACGGGTTTATACTGTCAGTTCTCCGGGGAAGGCCGTTCAATGGCGCTGGATCTGGAATCTCTGCGGCTGGATCTTCCTCGCGATGATCTCAATGAGGCGGCGGGTGTTTCGCGCATCTGGCGCTATGCCACGATGCTGCTCGCGCCCATGGCCGTGGCACTGGCCATCATTCACTTTGCCATCCCACCTGAGCAGGCCACGCACGCGGTGAGCGTTCGCGTTCACGCCGTGGGCTATGCCCTGCAGGTGCAGGGTGAAAACTTCACCGCCGGCGGCTGGATTGAGCCCTGCTGGCCTTATCCGGTTGTGGTCAGCTCGCAGATTGAGGGCCGCGTTGATTCCCTGAAGGTGCTCGAAGGCGCCGACGTCAAAAAGGGCGCCGTCATCGCCACGCTCGATGCGACGTTGTATGAGCAGAAGTCCACGCAGGCCAAAGCGAAGCTGGCGGCGGCCAAGGCGCGCGTGGTGGAGCATCAGGCTGCGCTCGAGCTGCTCAAGGCGGGTGCTCGGCGCGAAGAGATTGAAGCCGCGCGCGCCGGCGTGGATCGCGCCAAGGCAGCGCTCGCGCGATTGAGCGCAGGCTACCGCACCGAAGACATGGAGAAAGCGGCGGCGCAGTTGGCGGAAGCCCAGGCCTACGCCATCTGGCGCGAGGCAGCGGCCAGGCGCTCACGCGTGCTCTACGAGCAGCAACAGGTCAGCCTCGATGTTCTGCAGCGCGATGAAGCCGAGCAGGTGGCGGCGCAGCACCGCGTGGAGGCCGCCAAGGCCGAGCTGGCGCGGCTCAAGGCCGGCTACCTGCCCACGGAAATCGATCAGGCAAAAGCAGAACTCGCCCAGGCCGAGCAGCAACTGAAGCTGCTGGAAGCCGGCGCGCGGCCCGAGAGCATCAAGCAGGCGCAAGCCGCGCTCGACGGCGCGAAAGCAGAAGAACAGGCGGCGGCATCGGAGGCGGCGCAAGCCGCGCAGCGCGTGACGTGGTGCAGCATACGCGCGCCCGTGGCCGGGCGCGTGATGGAAATGTTTGCGCAGCAGGGCACGTTGTTGTCCGACGGCAAGTTCGCCGTTTGTTCGATTTATGACCCCGGCGAAATGCAGGTGCGCGTCGATGTGCGCCAGGAGCAGATTGCGGGCGTGAGCCTGGAGCAATCCTGCCTGATTAAAGTGGCCGCGCGGCGCGAGCAGCCTTACGACGGCGAAGTGCTGCGTCTTGACCCGCTGGGCAACCTCGCGCGCGACACAATCCGCGTGAAAGTGAAGGTCTTCAACGCCGACGACACGCTGCACAAAGACATGACCGCCACCGTGGATTTCATCGCCAAAAAGGTGAAAGAAGAGACTGATCCCGCCAAGCGCAAGCTGCTGGTGCCCCGCTCGGCCGTGGTCAACCGCGACGGCAAGGATTTCCTGTTCGTGATTCGCAGCGGGCATGCGCGCCGAACTGAGGTAAGATTGGGCGAAGCCGCGCAGGGCGGCGTGGTGGTAGAATCCGGCGTGGTATTCGGCGATCTCGTGGCCGTCAGCCAGGCCGCGCAGCTTGAAGAGGGCACGCCGGTGAACGTGGAGGACGCGCCATGAGTGATGCGAATCCGCCCATCGTCGAAATCCGCGAGCTGCGCAAGACGTTTCTTTCGGGCGAGAACCGCATCTCGCCGCTCGATGGCATCAATCTCGATATCGCCGAGGGCGAGTTTCTGGCAATCATGGGCCCCTCGGGCTCGGGCAAGACCACGCTCATGAACATCATCGCGGGCATCGATCGCCCAAGCTCGGGCACGGTGCGTGTGGCGGGCGTGAGCCTGGGGCAGCTTTCCGACGCCAAGCTCTCGCGCTGGCGCAATCGCAACGTGGGCTACGTGTTCCAGCAGTTCAACCTGATGCCGGTGCTCAACGCGCTCGAAAATGTCGAGCTGCCGCTGCTGCTTTCGCCGCTCAAGCACAAGCTGCGCAAGCGCCAGGCCACGATTGCGCTCACGGCCGTGGGGCTCGAAGACCGCATGCACCATTTCCCGCGCCAGCTTTCGGGCGGCCAGCAGCAGCGCGTGGCCATCGCGCGCGCGATCGTAACTGACCCGCGCATCCTCGTGTGCGACGAGCCCACGGGCAACCTCGACCGCGAATCCGAGGAAGACGTGCTTGATATTCTCACGCAGCTCAACCAGCGCTTTGGCAAGACGATTATCCTGGTCACGCACGACCCGCACGCCGCGGCGCGCGCGCGGCGCCACATCACGCTCGACAAGGGCGTGTTCAGCGAAGCGCCCACGCAGCCCGTGAAATCCACCGCCGAGCAGGCCGCGTAAGGAGGCAACATGAACATCTGGACGCTGCCCTTGAAGAATGTGCGCAACAACCGCCTGCGCTCGGCGCTGGTGCTGCTGGGCGTGGCCACGGCTATTTTCGTGTTCTGCTTCTTTGAAAGCGTGCAGATTGCCATGGCCGGCGTTGTGGCCCAGGCCAGCAAGAACAACAACGTCGTAGCCATCAAGGAACACACATGGTGACCGACGGAGAGCGATATCCCGGATAGTTACGCCAGGGATTTCGCGGCGCAGCCTCAGGTTGAGGACGCCATGCCGATCTACATCACTTCAACCAACTGCTGAAATTTCGAACCGGAAACGGTCACGATCCACGGGGTGGATAAATCGAAGTTCCAGCGCTTCCGCCAGTACCAGGTGATCGAGGGCAGCCTCGATGAATTCATCGCCGGCCGCGACAGCGCACTCGTCGGCGTCAGCCTGGCCAAACGCAAAGGCTGGAAGGTCGGCCAGACCATCGACCTTTCGGCGCAACTCGGGATCTTGTTCAAGATGGCCGGCATTTACGCCACCGGCAGCGAGGAGCAGGACAACCTCGTGCTCATGGACATCGGCTACGTGCAGGATCGTTACGATGCGCGCGGCCATGCCAACCTGATCGTCGCCAAGCTTCACCCCAGCGCGCGCGCCGAAGACATTGCCCAGAGCCTCGACAAGCTGCCCAAGCCCGTTGGTACGCGCACGCAGGCCGAGACGGCTTTCCTTTCAGGTATGATCGACGACCTCTCCGACATGATCGCGATTTCACGCATCGTCATCCTGATCACGCTCGCCGTAGTGCTCGCCAGCGTGGCCAACGCCGTTTCCATGAACGTGCGCGAGCGCACGCGCCAGATCGGCATCATGCGCACGCTGGGCTTTGGCCGCGTTCGCGTGCTGGCCGTCGTTTTGGGTGAAGCCGCGCTGGTGTGCCTCATGGGCGGCGTTCTGGGCGCGGCTGCGGCGTGGGTTGCGATGCAAGTGCAGGAATTCACGGTGCAGGCGCGCAATCTGAACCTGAGCGTGGGCATGCCCTGGAGCGTCGTGGGCTGGGCGGCAGGTCTGGCGCTGGGCGTTGGCGTGCTGGGCGGAGTGTGGCCGGCGTGGCGCGCATCGCGCCAGGGCATCGTTGCCTCTCTTGGGCACTCGGAATAATCATGGGCCTGGTTCTGCGCTACAGCTTTCGCAATTTGTGGCGCCATAAGGCCCGCTCGTTGCTTACGGCGCTGACCGTGGCCATGGTTGTGGCCGTGTGCGCGGCTATGGCCGGCTTTTCGCGCGGCGTGCTGGTAGCCGCGCGCCAAAGCGGCTCGCCTGCAAACATCATCGTGCTGGATCGCAAGGCGGCCAACCAGACGCTTTCAAAGCTTTCGCCGCGCGACATCAACCTGCTCAAGAGCCTGCCGCAGGTGAAGCGCAACTCTAATGGCGAAGCGCTGATTTCGCCCGAGGCCGTGCAACAGGCGCGCATCAACGCCGGCGAGTTGCGCGAGAGACCGGGCCTGATCCGCGGAGTGCAGCCGATTGTGTTTGACGTGTGCAAGACACTGACGCTGACCGCGGGCGAGAAACCGTCAGCGGGGCGCAAAGTCTGCGTGGGCGCTTTGGTGCACACGGCGCTGCGCGTGGATGACAGCGACCTGGCGATTGGCAAGATCGTCGAATTCCAGAATGAAAAATGGACGATCGTGGGCCGCTTCGACGCCGGCGGCACGGCACTGGACTCGGAGATTCTCTGCGATTTGTCCGACGTCATGGCGGTGTTCAAACGCACGGGCTATTCGACCGCCGTGTTCACCGCCGCCAGCGTTTCCGAAGTGGGGCTGCTGATCAAGACGCTCAACCAGCGCAATGACATCCAGATCAAGGCGATTCGCGAAGTGGATTACTACGCCAGTCTCGCTGAGGGATATGAGCGCGTGATTGCCCTGGCCGTGGCGCTGGCGCTGATCGTGGGCATCGGCGGCATCGTCAGCGGCACGAACACCATGTATGCCGCGGTGCTCGCGCGCATTCGCGAACTGGGCACGCTGCGTGTGTTGGGTTTTGGCCCGGGCCTGATTGTGTTTGTCGTGCTGGCCGAGTCCATGGCGCTGGCCGTGGTGGGGGGCGCGGCGGGACTGGGGCTGGCGCATTTCGTGGACGGATTTTCAGCGCGGCTTGCGGGGAGCACACTCACGCTCGTGATCGATCACATGGCCCTGATCAGCGGCGGTGCCGTGGCACTGGCAATCGGCCTGATCGGCGCGCTGATTCCGGCCTGGCGCGCCGCGCGCATCCCGCTCACGGCGGCGCTCCATTGATGCCCGTAATGCCGCGAAATGCACAGGGGCGACCCATGGGTCGCCCCTGCGAATTCAAAGACAGCCAGCTATCCCAGCAGCAGCGTTTCGACCAGCTTTTCGCGCGCGCCGTCGTCGAGCATGCGGTCGGTTCCGGGGTAGAGGATTTGCTCTTCCTTCATGTTGTGCTCAACCAGCACGCCCAGCAGCGTGGCCTTGCCACGCTCGAATTCGTCGAGGCGTTTGTCCTCGCACGCTTTGACGATGTCGTTGACGGCTTCCTTGATGTCCTTGTGCTCCATGCGCATCACGGCTGTGGGGCCGACGTCGCGCATGCCGGTTTTGTCCTCGAAGGCCTTGAACAGAATCTGCTCCTCGATTTCGATGTGGCGGAACAGGCCTTCCTTGAATTCGCCCATGTGCGCGCGGGCTTCTTCAAAGCGATTTTCGCCGACGAGCTTGGTGCAATGCTCCATGATCGCGTCGAGGCGGTCGTGATCCCATGCGAGGTAGTCTGAGACCGTGCGCGGCCCGGCATCGGTGCGGGCGCGGAATACGTAGCGCCATGTCACCGGGCCCTTGAGCACCGGTGAAAAGTCAAAGCGGCGCGGGAACTCGGCCAGCACTTTGCGCAGCAGTTGATCCGGCTGGTGCGGCGCCACAAGTTCAAGATCCTGGCCTGGTGTGAGTGCCTTGAGTTTGGCGAAAATGGTTTCAAGGCGCGATTCATGCGGTATTTCGCGCGCGTCCAGTACATTCTGCGTCATGATGCTCTCCTAAAGGTATTGCCCGCCATCCACTTGAAGAACCTGCCCGGTAATGTGTTTGCCCAGGCCCGAGGAAAGAAACAGCACGGCGTTGGCAATGTCCTCGGGTGCCGCCAATCTGCCCAGCAGCGTTTCATCCAGCGCTTTCTGGCGGATTTCCGGCGGCACCTTCTGCGCCATTTCCGTTTCCACCATGCCAGGCGCTACCACGTTCACGCGCACGCCAAACTTGCCTGCCTCGCGCGCGACACTTTTTGCAAAGCCGATCAACCCCGCTTTGGAAGCCGCGTAATTCGATTGGCCGAACTTTCCGCGCAGGCCGTTGATCGAGCTCACGCACACGACTGCGCCCTGCTGTTTTTCGCGCATCAAGGGCAGCGCTTCGCGCGTGAGGTTGAACGCGCCCTTCAGGTTTACGTCCAGTACGAGGTCCCAGCTCTCTTCGCTCATTTTCCAGACCACGCTGTCGCGTGTAACACCGGCGTTGTTCACCAGCGCATCCGGCGCGAGCCCCTGCTTGGCCAGTGCGGCGCATGCCGCGCTTACGCCGCTGGTGCTGGACACGTCCAGTTCAACGGCTTGAGCCGCAAAGGCCCGCAACTCGGGCGAAACATCAAGATCGAGGCCCACCACTTTCGCGCCGCGCCCGTGAAACGCGCGGGCCACCGCCAAGCCAATCCCGCGCGAAGCTCCCGTCACCCAGGCAACCTGCCCGGTGAAATCAAACGCCTCACGTTCCGCCGGCATTGGCCGTCTCCTCCTGCTTCAGCTTCGCGTGGCGGAAGGCGCCCCACAATGCCGCGCCGATTGCGCCCGCGTGCACCGACAAATCGTGGCTGAGCAGCTCGATCTTCGCGGCGCCATCCTTGAGCTTGTCGCGCAGCGCGGCCACCATGCCCGCGTCGCCGGCGAGCCCGCCGGTCATCAACAGCGTGCCCGAAATCTTGATGCCGCGCACCAGGCCGGCAAGGCGAATCGCGATCGACTCATGGATGCCGCGCAGGATGTCCGGCGTGGAGATGCCGCGCGAGACCATGTTGATCACGTCGGTCTCGGCCAGCACCGCACAGATGCCGGAGACACGCTCGGGCATTTTGGCCTGCTGCGAGAGATTGCCGACTTCATCGAGCGAGACGCCCAGATAGCGCGCGATGTTCTCGACGAACTGGCCCGAGCCCGAGGCGCACTGCGAAGTCATGCGGTATTCGAGCACGCGGCCGTTTTCATCAAAGCGCATGGCGCGGGCGTGCAGCGCACCCACATCGACGGCGCCGCGTGCCTTGGGGTCAATGAACAAGGCGCCGCGCGCGTGCGTGGTCATGCCGTAGAAGTGGCCCGTGCGCCACGGAATCACGTCGCCTTCGCCCGTGGTCGCGATGTAGTCGAGCTGGTCCTTGCGCACGCCCGCCTTGTTGAGCGCGGACGCAAAGCACTCATCGACGACGGACATAACGTCGCGCCGGCGGATGCGTTCAAAGTAGGTGGCAAGCAGCTTGTCGGTCGCGCAGTCGTTGCTCGCGTCCATGATGGCCACTTTGACTGCGCCCGTTCCGACATCAACTCCCGCAGTGATCGCCATTGCAGCCTCCCTGGTGCTGATGGTTGTGTGAATCGCGAATCGCGCCGGCGGCAGCCAGACGCTGGTCGCCGCTGCTCGGCGCACCCGCCTCGATGTCTCGCAGGGCGAAGGTGGCAGCGCCAAGCGCACCCGTGAAAATCGAATCAGGCGCGATGTTGAGCGTGACTTCGCCGTAGTTTTCCTTGACGAGTTCGCGCAGTGCGTTGACCGCGGCTTGGTTCTTGGCCACGCCGCCGGTGAAAGTGAATTCGTCCTTTACGCCGCCCGAGCGCGCAAGCAGCGCCATGGCGCGCAGAATGATGGCGCGGTGCAGGCCGGCGAGAATGTCTTCGCGTGCTTCACCGGCACTGAGACGGTCGCGGAACTCGGCGCCGGCGAACACGGTGCAGGTCGAGTTGATCTTGACGCGGTGCTTGGATTCCATCGCCAGCGGGCCGAGTTCATGCAGGCCAAGGTTCATTTCATCGGCGATGTAGCCAAGGTAACGGCCGCAGCCCGCGGCGCAGCGGTCGTTCATCTGGAAGCTGGTCACGACGCCGATCGGGTCAACCTGGATCGCCTTGGTGTCCTGGCCGCCGATGTCGAGCACGGTGGCCGTTTTGGGGAACATCAGGTGCGCGCCAAGTCCGTGGCACAGGATCTCGGAGCGGATCTGATCCTTGGGAAAGGGCAGACGCGCGCGGCCATAACCGGTGCCAACGAGGCGAACCGGATTGAGCGGGGTGTCGGCCACGCGCGCCACAATCTTGGATACCTGCAACGAGTCGCCATTGAGCAGCTGTGCCGCGCGCTTGCACGCCGCCAGCAGGCGCTGGGTGAAAGTGCGTTGCTCCTGCTCGTTCTCGACGGGAATGATGCTGCGGTCAAAAAGGCCCACAATGCGGTCAAAGGGCGGGCCCCCTGCGCGGGCGAGCTCGCTCGCGGCCTCGATGAAGCCGGCGCCGGCGATGTCGCGGAAGAAATCGCTGCGCGCTTTCTGGCCGGGCGCGAACAGCTTGGGCGCGTCTTTGCGCAGGCGCTGGATAATCGTTGAAAGTGCGCCGGAAAGCGCGAGCGTGAGATCGCCGTAACGGCCCTGGGCCAGGTCCTCGCGGCAGTGCAGTTCAAGACGATCGAGCTGGCCGAGGTAGCCCTCAAGATCAAAGGCGCGGCGCAGCGCGATTTCGAACTGGGGCAGATCCTTGCCCAGTACGTTGGCTTCATCGAGCGCGCGCGAAAGCATGGAAAAGCGCACGTTGGTGAACGCTTCTTCCTTGGCCACCTGTGCCGCGACGTCGTAGTTGCTGCGGCTGTTGGTGATGCCGCGGCCCACGATGCGGCCCTTCTCATCGAGAACGATGGCCTTGGTGGTCGTGGAGCCGAGGTCAATGCCGACGCATACGTTCATGACTTGGCTCCCTTGCGTTTGGCCTCGATCATCTGGAAGTAGCTCTCGAGGCGGTTCTTGATGTTGGCGGCCGAGAAGTAACGCGGATCGACAAGGTCGGACTCGATGAAACCGCCAGGGCGGCCGGTGCGCTTTTCAAGCTCGCGCAGAATCAAGAGCTGGCCCGCGCTGAACGAGTTGCACGATTTCACGGAGTTGATCAGGAAGCCGTCGGCTTGGAACTCGTTGATGTAGCGCTCGAGCATTTCCGTGCGCTGCGGGAAATTCAGGTTCGTGTAGCAGCCCATGCAATAGTCAGCCATGGAGCCGATCGGATCGTCGGGGTTGTGGCGGAAGCCGCGATCGTAAAGCCCGCCGACTTTGGTGTAGCTTGAAGCGACGATCACGGCGCCTTCGTCGGCGAACATGCGCCAGAACTCGCGGAACGAAGTCCAGTTCGGCGGGCCTTCAACGACAAGGCGGTATTTCTCTTCTTTGGCCTGGCCGTCAGGCGTGACCGGGCCGAGCTTTGCGTCCATGCGCTCCTGCACTTCTTCGCGCAGCATGGTGTAGTAATCGACAGCGTCCTGCGTGCCTCTAAACGACGTGAACATCGGGCCGATGTAATAGACGCCGCCAAACCATGAATCGATCGGCGAGGGCTTGGCGCGCGCGGAGTTCAGCACCCACACGAGGTCATCTTCGGCGCGCACGGAAAGCCGCATCTGCTCGCGCATGCGCTCTTCGTTGTATTTGACGCCCGAGACTTTCTCGAATTGCGGGATGACCACTTCGCGGATCTGGTCGGCCACGTAGCTGCGCATCTCGGGCGTGATTTCGCCTTCGCCCTGGTAGGGCACGTGCAGCATGATCACGGGGCAGTCGTACTCTTCGCGCAGCAGCTCAAACCACTTCAGGAACGTGAAGCAGCCGGTGTAGCTGAGCAAGAGTAAATCGGGCTTGGGCAACGGCTCGCCCGTGGGGCCGATGTTGCCGGCCTTGAGCATGCCGATGTCGGTCTTGACGTAGGTGCACACGTCTTCGCTGTGCCCGGCCTTTTCGGCGATGCTGATGTATTCAGCCGATTTGCCGCGCATGCCGCTTTGCAGCGCGTTGATTTCAGGCAGCACGGGCAGCATGCCGAAGTGGTTGATCAGCTCCGTCAGGTTGCCGGGCACGAAGGTGTAAACCACTTTCTTGCCGGTGTCCTTTACGCGCGCCAGTTCCGTGAAATGACTTGCGATCATTTCTTTCTGCTTCTGCATGCTGGCGTCTTTCTCAGCGGTTGCGCCTTTCATGCTTTCCCCCAGAGTTTGAGTGCGTCGGCAAAGGTGCCTGCCTGCTCGCGGATGACCTGGAACTGGCCGGTGTCTTCGGAGTACTTGAACGAGGTGTTCGGGATGCCTGCGTTTTCGAGCGCCTTGACCAGCATGGGCTGATCGAGCAGCGCCGGATCGCAGAAGCTGGGCGCCATGAAAATGACGCCGTCGGCCTTGAAGTCGCGCACGCGCTGCACGAAATCAGCGTGCTTGGTGCCGCGCTGGTCGTACTTGCTGGCGGTGGGCAGCGAGCGGTTCATGAAGCCATCGGCCAGGGCATCCCACGGGTCGCCGTGGTGATCGACGTCCTGCTCGATGAAGCGCGATCCCAGCACGAAATCGTCATCGACCACATAGCAGCCCGCGCGCTCAAGCGTGCGCAACAGACCCAGCGGCGGCTGCTCGCAGAAAGCGCCGCGCACTGCGACGCGAATATTGTCCATGCGCGGCCGGCCCGCCTGCGCCGAGAGTTCGACGTACTCGTTGACCATCGCCGTGTGCTCTTCCACGGGCAGCAGGTAAGCCGCGCGCAGCAGCAGGTAATAGTCGATCGTGGGGATTTCCCATGGGCGGTCGCGGCGCGCGTGCACGAGGCGGCGCAAGGCCGTGCGGTTTTCATTGAAGACCGTGATCGAATCGCGCAGGCGCTTGTCGGTGACTTCAACGCCGGTGAGCTTGCCGACTTCGCGCGCGATCGTGCGCATCTCGTTCTTGTAGAAGCGCCCGCCGAGGCGGTTGTCGAAGTTCTGCGGCAGATCGAGGTAGTGCGTCCACTTGCCCTCGAACAGCATCTTGAACATGCCGCTGAGGTTGCGCACGACGTCGCAGATGCTGGGGAACAGAAAGCCGTCGCAGGCATCCAGACGGCCGCTCACGGCCAGTTCGATGACGCTGCGCGGGAAGTGGCAGATGTAGCTCTGGAAGTAGCTGTCGCCGCGCACGATCTCGATGCGGTCGGCGCCGCCCATGATGCCCACGGGCAAAGCACCCGCGGCGTGGATTACTTCGCGCGGCACGTAAATCGGCAGAAAGCCAATCGCCTTGCGGTTCTTGCCCTGCTCTTTCCATTCCTTGACGACCTTGAAGTCCAGGTCGTCGTACAGCGCCTCGGCGCGCGCGATGATCTGGCGCAGGCGTTCGGAGGCGTCGGTGGCCAGCGTGCTCATGCGTTCCTCCAGGCGGGGTTGCGCTTCTCGATGAATGCGGCAATGCCTTCATTGGCGTCGTGCGTGGCCATCAACTGCTCAACATAGGCCTTTTCGTGGGTGATCATCCGCTCTTCGAGGCACTTCAGAAGCGGCTCGCGAGACGCGGCTGTCGCATGGCGAAGGCTCGATGCGGAATAGGTGCCCAGCGTGCGCTTGAACCAGGCCTGCACTTCCGTGCCAAGTTCGCCCGCGGGGTAAACATGGTGTACGAGGCCAAGCGTGCGCAGTTGCTCGCCGGTCAGTTCTTCGCCGCTGAGGATCATGCGGTCGGCAATCGCCTGCCCGAACTTTTTCACGAGCAAAGCGCACGCCACGGGCGGGAACACGCCGAGTTTGATCTCGGGCAGGCCCATGCGCGCGTCCGGCGCGGCAAACACAAAGTGGCACGCCAGCACGATCTCAAAGGCGCCGCCAAGGCAAACGCCCTGCACACATGCCGCCACGGGCACTTTCGAGCCGGCGATGTTCAGCGTGAGTTTGCGCAATGCCGCGAGGGCTTGCGGAATCTGCTCGCGCACATGCTCTTCGACGGAAGCGCCGAAGCTGAAGTGGGGGCCCGCGCCCTCAATCGTGATCAGCTTGACGCTGGCGTCGGCCTGCGCTTTGGTGAGCGCTTCGTCGAGTTCCAGCATCACGGCGCGCGAAAACACGTTGCCCTTGGGCTTGACCACGATCAGGCGGACGAGCGCGCCGTTGAATTCAGCGGTTGTGCGTATAGCGCTCATTTATGCCCCTTTCGCAGCGGCTTGATACTGCGGGCTGACTTCGCGGATGAGTTCTTCCGTCCAGGGACGGCCCTTGGCAAGTTCGCGGCGCAGCGCGATGAAATCAACTTCGCGTTTTTCCTTGGGGCCCTCGTTGAAAGCGCGGAAGCCGGCGTTGGCCTCGGTCATCATGTTCAGGGCCAGCCAGGCGCGGTTGGTTTCGCAGTTCTTCTGCCAGTGTTCGAGCTTGAACTTGCGGATGCTCTCGATCGTTTTGATCGTGCAATCGGGCATCGTCTGGGAAAGCTTCCAGGCCATCAGTTCGACGGCATCGTCGAGCTTGCTCAGATCGCTCTGGGCTTCCTTCAGAATCTTTTTAGCCGCGTCGAGGTCGGCGCCGGTTTTCAGCTCGCCGAAAATCACGTTGCCGAATTCATCGGCGTAGCGGTCGATCGTCACCAGCGGGTTGGGAATGAATTTGCCGTTGTGCTTGAGCGCGGGCACAAGCTGGTTGATCAGCCCAAGGCGCAGCGCCTTGTGCGCCGTGAACGGCTCGCACAGCACGCAACTGGCCATGGAGTGGCCAAAACCCACATAGAGCGGCAGGAAGTCCGTCGCGCCGCCATCGGGTGCTGAGCCGTGCTTGGGGCCGGCCTGACCAAAGCGCGCGGTGTCGGCCGCGACGCTGAAATCCGTCGCCATGCCGATTTCCTGCCCGCCGCCGATGCGCATGCCGTTGACGCGATTAATCACCGGCTTGTCGCAGGTCATGATGCCGGTGACCATGTCGTTGAACAGGCGCATGTACTGCCGGTACTCCTGCGGGTTGCCGGCGTAGTATTCGGCGTATTCCTTGGTGTTGCCGCCGGTGCAGAACGCCTTGTCGCCCACGGCCGTGAACACCACGGCAACGACGCTGCGATCCATGCTCGCCTTGCGGAACGCGAGGATGATTTCCTTGATCGCGCCCGTCGTGTAACTGTTGTACTGCGCGGGGTTGTTGAGCCAGATCCATGCGTTGAACAACTCGGCCACCGGCTTGCCCTGCGCATCGCGCAAGGGCTTGAGCTCATAGCGGATTTCCTTGAACGCAAGGCCGTCCACCAGCTCGTGACTGTTCAGTTCTGCTCGCTCGATTCTCGGTTCCATGTTCTCTCCTTACTTCCCGGGCACCAGCACCGCACGCTCGGCCAGCTTGCCGTGGTGCGCGGCTTCGAACACATCATTGATCAGCGAAAGCGGGTGCGTCTTGACGAAGGGCTTCACCTTCACGCGCCCATCGAGAACCATCTTCACAGCCTCGGCGTAGTGGCGCGGGGCGCAGCCCCAGTTGCCAAAGCAGGTGGCGTCAAAGGCCATCAGGTTCGAAAGACGGACCTTGACGCTGTCCATGGTGAAGCCGACCACGGCCATGGTGCCGCCGGGCGGAATCAGGTTGAACGCCAGTTCCTGACCGGGAGCGGTACCGGACATTTCGAAAATCTTCCAGCCGAAGTCGCGCAGGCCGGCACCCTTGACGAGATCCTTGATGCCCGCGCGGGCCGCCTTGATGTCCTGGCCGCGCGAGTTGTAGGTGAGCTTAGCGCCGTACTCGCGCACGCGCGCGAGCTTGGCGTCGTCAATGTCGATGGCCAGCACATGGGCGCCAAAGGCCGCGGCAATCTGCACGCCGTAAGTGCCAATGCCGCCGGTGCCGATGATGATGGCGACGTCGTTCTTTTGAACGTTGGCGCGCGCGATCGTCTGGTAGGGCGTGGTGACGGCGTCAGCGATGACCGAGAGCTCGGCCAGCTCCTGCTCTCCAAGCGAATCCGGCAGCGGTGTGAGGTGGCGCGCGGGCACGAGAATATGCGAGGCAAAGCCGCCGTGGCCATCGTTGCCGGGCATGAACTGCGCCTTGCAGGTGTTCTCGTAGCCGGCCTTGCACATGGCGCATTCGCCGCAGGGCATCACGGCGGGCACGATCACTTTGCGGCCCTTGAGGCTGGCGAAGTCCGCGCCGGCCTCGATCACCTCGCCGGAGATTTCATGGCCGAGAATCAGCGGGAAGGGCTTGCGCGGGGCGACCTGGCCCGTGGCAAAGGAAACATCCGTGTGGCACACGCCGCAGCCCGCGACGCGAACCAGCGTCTGGTCTTTGCCGGGCGCGGCGGATTCAAACGAAAAGGCTTCAAAGGGCTTGCCGGGAGCAGGGCAGGCGTAGCCGCGGATGTTCATGGCCGATCCTCGGGTTGCACTTGAAGGAGCGTACAACTTTTGAACGGCGGGTCAACACAAAAGGACATTCTTATCCGATTATGTTCCAGATTTTTGCGCGGCTATGCCGAGCTGGCGCTCGCGGCACATCAAGGCGTGGCCGGGCATGTTGCGGTCGGGGCAGGAGCAGGTCATCTGGTCGAGGCGTGGGAAATCGGCCAGTTGCTGCAGTGTCGTGTTCTGGAGCTTTTCTTTGAACTTGGTGCGCAGATCTTTCCACAGCGTGTGGAGCGGGCAGGCGGTTTCGTCGCTGCAGGTGTCTTCGCCCATGACGCAGCCTTCGAGCTTGCTGACGTCGTCGAGCTCGGCCACGACGTCCCAGAGCGTGATGGTCTGGGCCGGGCGAGCCAGCCGGAACCCGCCCTGGCGTCCGCGATGGGATTCAAGCACGCCGCGGCGAGCCAGCGTCTGGAGCACCTTGGCGAGGTAATGAACTTTGATGTTGAGCAGTTCAGCGAGATCGTGCGCGAGCACCCATTGGCCTTGCTCGCAACCCGCCAGAATCGTCAATGCCCGCAATGCGTTTTCACTTGCCTGGGAGAACATCAGCGGCCTCCTTTTGCCGGCGCACAAGGCGCGAGTGGCTCAAGTTCAGCGGTAAACGCGCGCAGGAATTGCGGCTGGCGCGTAATGCGCAACCCCGAAAGTTCGTGGCGGCGCGCAAACACCGAGGCCACGACCTCGCCGAGGTAATCCACATGGCTTTGCGTGTACGTGCGACGGGGAAACGTGAGTCGAACCAGTTCCAGCGGGGCGACTTCGCCGGGCTTGCCGAACATGAGCGTGCCAACCTCTACGGCGCGCACACCGCCTTCAAGGTAAAGCTCATTCACCAGCGCCACGCCGGGCAGTTCTTCCTTGGGAATCTGCGGCGCGAATTGCGCGGCATCGATGTACACGGCATGGCCGCCCACGGGGCGCATCAGCGGCACGCCCAGTTTGTCGAGAAGGTTGTAAAAATAGCGCACCGAGGCGAGACGATATTCGAGGTAGCTTTCGTCCAAAACTTCGGTCAGGCCCGTGGCCAGCGCCGCGAGATCGCGACCGGCCAGCCCGCCGTAGGTGGGGAAGCCCTCTGTGAGAATCAGCAGCGAGCGCGCCCTTTCCGCCAGCGCATCATCGTTGAGGCACAACAGGCCGCCGATGTTCACCAGGCCGTCCTTCTTGGCGCTCATCGTAAAGCCGTCGGCGAGACGGAAGATTTCCTGTGCGATTTCGCGCGCGCTGCGCTGCCCCTGCCCGCTCTCGCGCTGCTTGATCAGCCAGGCGTTTTCCGCAAAGCGCGCGGCATCCAGGAAGAACGGTTTGCCAAACCGGTGCGCCAGCTCGCGCGCGGCTTTCAGGTTCGCCAGGCTTACGGCCTGCCCGCCGCCGCGGTTGTTGGTGATCGTCATCAGCACCATGGCCACATGGTCGCCCTGCGTGCGCAGGTGCTGTTCCAGGCGCGCGAGGTCGATGTTGCCCTTAAATGGGTGCTCGTTGCGCGGATCGGAGGCTTCCGCGATCACGAGGTCAATGGCAGTGCCGCCCAGATACTCCACGTTGGCGCGTGTGGTGTCAAAGTGTGCGTTGGCCAACACAATCTGCCCGGGCTTGACCATCACCGAGAACAGGATGTGCTCCGAAGCGCGGCCCTGGTGGGTGGGTATGACGTACTTCTGGCCCGTCAATTCCTGCACCACGCGTTCAAGCTGGAAATACGATTCCGAGCCGGCGTAGGTTTCATCGCCGGTCATCATCGCGCCCCATTGCGCGGCGCTCATGGCTCCCGTGCCGGAGTCGGTCAGCAGGTCAATCGTGATCTGGCTGGCGCGCAAACGGAAGATATTGAACTTCGCATCACCCAGAAAACGCTCGCGCTGGCCGCGCGTCGTCATGGGCAGCGGCTCGGTCATCTTGATGCGGAAAGGTTCAATGATCGTTTTGGCCATGGTTTAGATGCGGTGGTGAACGCTCTCCTGGAGGTAGGGATCGCGCAGCGGAACCAGCGGCGCGCGCTCAAGGGCCTTGAGGAAGACGAGCACGAAAGCCGCGCCAAAGCCCAGCGTGGTGCCGATTTCATAGAAGCTGAACGAGGGGCCCTGGGGCAGCGCGTAGGGCATGATGCCGACCCAGAGATCAATCCAGTGGCCGGCGAGCACGATGATGGCGACGCGCAGCAGCACGTACTCACTGCGTTTGGCGGGGCGCGGCAACAGCGCCAGGAACGGGATGCCGAAGTTCATGATCGGGTTGACCACGTAACTCAGCGCCCACCACTCGCCCTGTGAACGGCGGATGAAGTAGGAGGTTTCCTCGGGAATGTTCGAGTACCAGATCAGCATCAGTTGCGAGAACCAGATGTAGGCCCAGAACACGGAAAGCGCGATCAGCCACTGGCCCAGGTTGTGCAGATGGTTTTCATTGACCACGTTGCGCAGATAGCCCATGCGCCGCAGCATGATGATCAGGACAATCAAGGCCGCAATACCGCCCTGGAACAGGCCGGCGAACTGGTAAATGCCGAAGATGGTGGAGAACCATGTGGGCTCAAGCGACATCAGCCAGTCGAAGCTCGCCGCCGACATGGTCAGGGCAAACAGCACGCCGAAGATGGCGGAGTTGCGCATGTTGGCATGGGTGTGCGAAAGTTCGCCGTCGGTGTCCTGGCGGCGCGAGTGGGCCGTGAGCGCGCGCGAAATGAGAATCCAGATGCCGAAGTAAATCACGATCCGGCCCAGGAAGAACCACTGATTGAGCCAGGGCGATTTGTGATGCAGCAGGTGCGCGTGATGGCTGCCGTCTTCGTGGATGTGGGTCCACTCGTACAGGTAGCCCATGCCCGCACCCAGAACCAGCATGGCTACGAGCGCAGCCGGTAGCCATGCTGTCATGGCTTCAGGCACGCGGCGCAGGGCCACATGCCAGCCCGCCTTGGTCAGGTAACCGATGGCGATGAAGAAGGTGCCGAAAAGGGCGAGCGTGGTGAAATAGAAAGCCGAAAGCAGCCAGTTGGACCACGCGCGGGCGGGATCAATGAACAGGCCGATCACGAACGCCAGCGCGCCTGCACCGGCCAGCGCGCCGAGCGCGTTGATCGTGGTTTGCTTGGCCTTGAAGTGGGGAATCAGGTTGGGGTTCATGGCTGGCCTTCCGCAATCTTGCGCAGATACAGGATGATCTTCCAGCGATCCTCGGCGCGCAGGTGATCGCCGTGGGCCGGCATGGTGCGCACGCCGTAGGTGATGATGTGGAACAGCGCGCCATCGCTGTATTTGCCGACATTGGCCGGCAGGTTCGTGGCGCCAATTCCGAACGCAGCAACCGGCGCGCCGCCGCCGCCGCCCGCGCCGTGGCAGGACTGGCACTGGTTGACAAACAGCGTCGTGCCCTCGGCCAGGCGCAGAGCGCGCTTTTCAGCATCAAGCCCGGCAAAAGGGCTCGTGTTGCGGTTGACGAACTCGAGGTCGTTGCCAATCAGGTCGTTGTAGGGCTTGGCAGGTGCGGCGTAATGATATTGCGCCACATGCAGCGTGCCCTCGGGCGGTGACTGCTGAACCATGCCGCCGGGCAGTTGCTCGTTCTGCATCTGGGCTTCGGCTGCCGGCGAGTAGGCCATTTCGGTGAAAAGCTCGCGGTTGCGCTGGCTGTTGTCACGCGCCAGGAACGAGGCTACGGCCCAAGAGCAGGCAAGGGCGCCAAGGATGGCGGCGAGTACGGTGAGTTTGTTGTTCATGGCGTGTCTCCCAGATCCATGACTCGCTCTACGTGGTGCTTGGCGAACAGGGCGCGGGCGCGTTCGTGGTCAAAGCCCGTGCAGCGCTGTGCGAGCGCCAGGGCGAATTTGTCGTCGGTGGTGCCCTCCACGCACAGCTTCGCTTTCTTGCCCGGGTAGAGCTTGGAGCGGATGAACAGCGCAAGCATCGTGGACAGGCCGCCGATCAGCACCACGAACTCAAAAGTGACCGGCACATAAGCATGAATGTGCCAGGGATCCTTGCCGCCTACGTTGATCGGCCAGTCAATGGCCTGCGTGTAGTACTGGCCAAAGAGAGCAAAGGCGCCGGCCAGCGCACCCATAATGAAGGTAACCCACGTCAGGCGCGAGCGGCGCAGGCCCATAGCCTCGTCAAGGCCGTGCACGGCGTAGGGAACGTAAACGTCGTGAATCATGAAGCCGGCTTCGCGGCATTCACGCGTGGCTTCAAGAACGTGGTCTTGATCGCCAAACACGCCCACCAGCACGCGCGAAGTGCACTGTTCGGAGTCCTGCCACTTGGCGGCGATTCCGCCCTTGAGCGGCCATTCACTCCAATAATGCAGGGGCTCAAGGCCGAACTTCCAGCGCAGCTTGTTGAAGGCGCGGCGGTTGAAAACACCCATCCAGAGGGCGCGCAGGCTGTAGCTCAACCTAGACATGGGCCACCTCTTTCTCGTGCTCGTGGGCCTTGGCCGTTGCGGGCTTGTGAGCCTTGGCGGCGTGCTTGTGCTCGTCGTGCTTGTGCTTGCCCGTGCGCATCACGCCCTTGATTTCGCCAAAGGCCAGCATCGGCAGCACACGGCAGAAAAGCAGGAAGCAGGTAAAGAAAAGGCCGAAGCTGCCCAGCAGCGTGAGGAACTCAATCATCGTGGGCGTGTAGTAAGTCCAGCTCGAGGGCATGAAGTCGCGGTGCAGCGAAGTCACCACGATCACGAAGCGCTCAAACCACATGCCGATGTTCACGAAGATGCTGAGGATGAACAGCACCCACACGTTGCGGCGCAGCTTCTTGAACCACATCAACTGCGGCGTGATGACGTTGCAGCTCACCATGATCCAGTAGGCCCAGGCAAAGGGGCCCGTGGCGCGGTTGATGAAGGTGAAGCCTTCGTACTCGCTGCCCGAGTACCAGGCCATGAAGAACTCGGTGGCATAGGCCAGGCCCACGATGCTGCCCGTGACCATGATGACCTTGGCCATGTTCTCCAGGTGGTTGATCGTGATGTACTCTTCGAAGTTCACCACCTTGCGCATGATGATCAGCAGCGTCATCACCATCGCAAAGCCCGAGAAAATGGCGCCGATTACGAAGTAGGGCGGGAAGATGGTGGTATGCCAGCCGGGGATCACGCTCGTGGCGAAGTCCATCGAAACGATCGTGTGCACGCTCACCACCAGCGGCGTGGCCAGGCCGGCAAACAGCATGTAGGCCGTTTCATAGCGCGACCAGATTCGCGCACTGCCGTTCCAGCCAAAGCTCATGATGCCGTAGATCTTTTTCCGGATGCCCTTGGCGCGGTCGCGCGCCGTGGCCAGGTCAGGGATCAGGCCGATGTACCAGAACACCGCCGAGATCGTGAAGTAGGTCGAGATCGCGAATACGTCCCACAGCAGCGGCGAACGGAAATTCACCCACAGCGGCCCGCGGAAGTTCGGGTAGGGTGCTGTCCAGAACGCCAGCCACGGCCGGCCCATATGGATCAGCGGGAAGATGGCGGCGCAGATCACCGCGAAAATCGTCATGGCCTCGGCGGAACGGTTGATCGAGGTGCGCCACTTCTGGCGGAACAGAAACAACACCGCCGAAATCAGCGTGCCCGCGTGGCCGATGCCAACCCAGAACACGAAGTTCGTGATGTCAAAGGCCCAGCCCACCGTCTTGTTCAGGCCCCACGTGCCGATACCGGTGGCCACCTGGTAGCTCACTGTCGCAAAGCCTACGCCCAGGCAGCTCAACGCAACCAGGAACGCCGCCCACCAAAGGCCGTTAGGCTTGCGCTCCATGGGTGCGCACGCGGCTTCGGTGATGTCGTGCAGCGTCTTGTCGCCTGTCACCAGCGGCTCGCGCAGCTCGGATTCAACGCTATGGCTCATAATTCACTCCTTAGACCTCTCCGCTGTTGCGCACCTTGGCCAGGTACTGAATGCTCGGCCTGACGTTCAGTTCACCCAGCAGCACGTAGTTTCTTCCGCTGGCCGCCAGCTTTGCGGCCTCGCTGTTCTTGTCGTTCATGTCGCCAAACACAATTGCCTGCGTCGGGCAGCTTTGCTCGCACGCCGTTTTGATCGTGTGATCCGGCAGCGGGATGCCCGCCTTCTTCGCCTGCAGCTTGCCCTCATGGATGCGCTGCACGCACATCGAGCACTTCTCCATGATGCCGCGCGTGCGCACGGTAACGTCGGGGTTGAGCACCAGGTTGAGGCTCGGATCCGCGTAGCCGTAGTTGAACCAGTTGAAGCGGCGCACCTTGAAGGGGCAGTTGTTGGCGCAATAACGCGTGCCCACGCAGCGGTTGTAGGTTTGCTGGTTGAGGCCTTCGCTGCTGTGCGTTGTGGCCAGCACCGGGCACACCGTTTCACACGGCGCGTTCTCGCAGTGCTGGCACATCATGGGCTGGAACGCGACTTTGGGATTGTCCTCGACTGCGCCCTGGTCGGCCGGCTTGTCGTCGCTGTAGTAGCGGTCGAGGCGCATCCAGGCCATTTCACGGCGTGTGGCAACTTCTTCCTTGCCCACGACCGGCAGATTGTTCTCCGCCTGGCAGCCGACCACGCAGCCCGAGCACCCGATGCACGCGTTGAGGTCAATCACCATGCCCCAGCGGTGCCCCTTGTATTCGTGGCCCGTCCACATCGTGGCGGTGGGCACGTGCTCCTTGG
Source organism: Planctomycetota bacterium (assembly GCA_020845475.1). Taxonomy (GTDB): domain Bacteria; phylum Planctomycetota; class UBA8742; order UBA2392; family UBA2392; genus UBA2392. The sequence continues at coordinate 38,105 of JADLFN010000054.1, read as the reverse complement.
AAATCGCCTTGGGATCTTTCATGAACTCCGCAAGGCTCAACTCGCGCGCGTGCGGACGGCCTTCTTGCGAATCGTGCGTCTGCGTCATCGCCAGCACCGTCTTGCGGCCCGCGGCCGCAATCGTCGCGGCTACCACGGCGTTGGGCGAGAGCAGCGGGTAGGCGTTGGCGCCAATCACGCCGCTTGTGCTATTGGCCTGCGCAATCTTGCACGCCTTGGTGCGGCCATAGCCCAGCGCAATCGCCACGGTGTTGTCGGCCATGCCCGGCTGTTTCACGGCCGGCAGTTCCAGCGTCAGGGCGCGGTCATCGGCTTTGGCGGTAACGCGCACGACGTCGCCCTCGACGATACCCAGCGCGGAGAGCGAAGCCGGTGAAAGTGCCGCATAATTCTCCCACGTCACTTTCGTCAGAGGGTCGGCCAGTTCCTGCAACCACGGGTTGTTGGCCTGGCGGCCGTCGCCAATCGCAACGCTTTCATACAGCACCACTTCGTAGCCCTTGGGCGCGGCCTGCACCGCTTTTGCAGCGTCCACGCGTGCCACGTTGGTGCCGGCCGGAGCGCCCGGCTGGCCGCGATGGTCAACGTAGCCGCGCTGGATGGCGAGTTCCCAAGTATCACCAGCCTTGAGTACGCCGGTCGTCCAGAACTCCTTGAGCACGTCGCGATAAGCCTTGAGCGCGCGGCCAGAGGCCTTGCTCATGACCTCGGGTTCGCTGCCGTGCATGACCACGCGATCAATGTTGGCCCAGGTCAAGAGCGTTTCCTCAGCCTGGCGTCCGCCGTAAAGCGGGCGCATGGCCGGCTGCGAGAGCGTCACGAGCCCCATGTGCGGCTCATGGTCGCGCCAGCACTCCATCGGGTGCAGATCGGTGGCCACGGCCTTGCACAGCGAGGCCGTTTCATCGAGGCGGTCAGCAATGGCGACGCTGAATTTCGCCTTGGGCAGCGCCTTGACCCAGTTGGCGCCGTGCGCGGAGTCATAGGCGGGGTTCACACCCCACACGACCAGCACGTCCACGTTGCCGGCATCAAGTTCAGCCAGCAATGCGTCAACGGCCGCCGGATCGCCTTGCTTTTGCTGCGAGGCGTGGGTCAGGTCGAGAGTCGCGCCGTAGTTGCCCAGCATCATGTTGATCTGGTTGACGACGAGCTGCTCGGCGAGGTTGTTGCCACCCGCAATGACCAGCGACTTGCCCAGATTCTTCAGGCTGCACAGCTCGGCGGCGAGCTTTTCGATCTCGGCGGCCGGTACGGCCTTTGGCGGCGCGGCGTCAAAGAGTTCGGCCTTGCCGTTGCGCTTGGCGACGGCGTTGCCCAATGCAATCAGGGCTGCGCCGCGTTCGGAGTCAGGCAGGCGGAAGCGCGTATCGGCGACGCCGCCGGTGATCGTCATGGCCGCTTCGAACTGCACGAGGCGCGCGGGCGCGTTCTTTTCAAGTTTGCGGCTGTCGGCCCACTGGCGCGCGAACTCCACAGGCGAAAGCCAGGCACCCATGAAATCAGCGCCGAAGCTGACGGTGATGCGCGCCTGGTCAAAGAGGTAGCGCGGAATGGCGCGCGTGCCGTGCGTCTGCTTGTGCGCATCGGCAATCGCGGAGAGCGCAATTGCGTCGTGCACGACGTGCTTGGCGCTGTACTTCTTGCAGAATTCGTCAATCACAGAGCGCGTAGCCGGGCCGCTTTGCGTGCTCGTCAACAGGCGCACGTTCTTGGCGTCCTTGAGGGCAGCCATGACTTCAGTGTCGAGCGCCTTGAAGCTGGTCTGTTTTCCGCCAAAAAGCGGCGTCTTGATGCGCTCAGGATCATAGAGATCGAGCACAAACGCCTGGCCCTTGGCGCACAAGCCGCCCTGGCCCACGGGATGAATGGGGTTGCCTTCTACCTTGATCGGGCGACCGTCGCGAGTTTTGTGGAGCACGCCACAGTTGGCGCTGCAGGCCTGACAGTTGCCGGCATACCAATAGGAAGCGCCGGGCGTGATCTCGGCATCGCGCTTGACCTGCGGCACCACATGGCGCGGCTGCGCTGTGCAGCCGGCGACCACCGCGCCAAGCGCGGCTAGACCCGAGACCTGCATGAAGCGGCGACGCGAAGCGCTTACGCGCTCGAACTCGCGCGCGATCTCAGGCGGCATAGCCTCGTCAGGCGTGTTGTCAGGCAGGATGATGTTGTCGAATCGATCGTTCATGGCTTGGCCCCCCGCCTAGCGGTGGCACGCATCACAGTCCAGAGGTGCGTTGAGTTTCGGGTTTTGGGCGTTCTGGTCTCGGTGGCAATTGACGCACCAGCCCATGGAAAGGTCGGCGAACTGCTTGACGACCGTCATGTCCTGCACGTTTCCGTGGCAGGTCTGGCAGGGCACGTTGGCGAGAACGTGGGCCGAGTGGTTGAAGTAAACGAAATCGGGGATGTTGTGAACGCGCACCCAGGCCACTGGCTCGTTCTTGTTGTACATGCTGGTAAAGCGCGCAATCTCGGCCTTGCCGGTTTCAGTGGAGCCCTTGACATCGGTGTGGCATTTCATGCAGGTGCTCAGTGACGGCACGCCGGCGTGGCGGCTGTCCCCGGCGCCGGAGTGGCAGTACTGGCACTGGATGCCCAACTGACCCGCATGCAGCGCGTGCGAATAGGCAATGGGCTGCACGGGCTCGTAATCCTGGTGGTTGCCCAGCAGGTGGAAATCGCTGATGCTCACCATCGCCGGCAAGCTGATGCCGAAGGTGGCAAGGAACACAAAAATGAAGATGCGCCAATTCATGATCTCACCTGTCGTTTACGACGGCCTCTCGCAATTCTTGCGCACGTAGAAGAACCAGTTGATGGCGGTGGCGATCACAAAGAAGACCGTGGCGCCGATAAAGAAGGTCACGGCCGATTTGGTGCCGCCCTCACTGGTGGAACTGGTAATGGCCCAGTTGCACAACACGGCAAACAGGAATGGCCCGTACGCCGCAATCGCGGCCGTGAAGCCGATGACGCCGGCACCCTGTCTTGGGTTGGCCGCGAAGATTACGGGATACTGGCGGAACGTGGAGCCGTTGCCGATGCCGGTGAACAGGAAGATTCCCAGCATCAGCGCAACAAACAGCGGGAAGCTGTCAAGCGAAGTGGGCGCAAGAGAACCCGTGAGCATCGCAGCGATGCAACAGCCGATCAGGCCCAAGCCCGAAACCTGAGTGAGAATGCCGCCGCCGGTTTTATCCGCGAGCCAGCCAAACACAGGGCGCGCCGCCGAACCGATCAAGGGCCCAAGGAAAGCGTACTTCAGCGGGTCCGGCGCATTGGGAAAACCGCCGTAGAGGCTCTTGATCAACATCGGGAACAGCGCTGCAAAGCCCGAGAACGAACCAAACGTCATCACGTAAGTGATGGTGCAGAACCAGGTGTGCTTGTTCTTGAAGATGTCGAGCTGCTCTTTGAATGACGCCTTGACCGGCACGCTGCGCAGCCAGATCCAGCAGGCCACGCCCAGCACCAGCAGGAAGGGCACATACCAGAACACCGCGTTCTGCAGCCACATCTCGGAAGTCTTGCCGCCCTTGGTAACTACCTGCGAAGCGCCGGCGACACTTCCAAAGAGCGCAAAGCCGATGATCCAGGGCGTGACGAACTGCGTCAGGCTCACGCCGAAGTTGCCAATGCCGGCCTGAATGCCCAGAGCCGTTCCCTGAAGGCGCTTGGGAAAGAACATGCTCGTGCTCGGCATAAAGCTGGAAAAATCGCCACCGCCCATGCCCGCGAGGAAGGCCAGCACCATGAACACCCAGAACGGCGTGCCGGGATCAAGGATTGCGATGCCCAGGCCAACGCACGGAATCAATTTCATGAACGTGGCAAGCGCTATCACCTTGCGCGTGCCGAAAATCGGCACCAGGAACATGTGGATTGCGCGCAGCGTGCCCCCCGCCAGACCGGGCATCGCCGCAAGCCAGAACAACTGCGAATCGGTGAAGGCAAAGCCGATGCCTGGAAGCCGCACCACCAGCGCGCTGACCACGAACCATGTCGCGAACGACAGCACCAGAGACGCGGTGGTCAGCCACATTGTGCGCCAGGCAATCTTGTTGCCCGTCTGGGCCCAGAATGTCGGGTCTTCCGGCTTCCATTCCTTGAGCCAGTCCCCGCCCGTGTTGGCGGGCGCGGAAGGCGGAACGGGTGCGGCTACAGCTTGTGAGCTCATGGCTGTCTCCGGTCAGGTTCCGCTGGCTACGAGGTTATTGGAATTCGCGCCTTGGGGCGCAGTCTCGTCAACACGCGCCTTGCCGCCTTCGCCGACCCAGGTGCTGGTCCACTTCTTGGTCACCAGTGCAAGGGCGACGAGAATCAAGATTGAGAGCAGCGTGCCGGCCGCAAACCCGGGCATGAAGCCGGCAGAGGTGTACTGGCTGCCCATGCCCATTGCGTTGGGCAGGAATCCACCCGCCAGTGCGCCAATTTCACCCACCAGGCTGCTTGCCACGGCCGTTGTTCCCTTGTAGCGCAAGGGCAACAACTGGAAGACAGCGCCATTGCCCGCACCCAACGCGGAGAACAGCACCACCATGACAGCCACCATGACCCAGGGGTTGGCCAGCGCTCCATCCTTCGAAAGCACCAGGAACCCGGCCACGGCCGTGCCGATGACGGAGATGACGGCCAGCCACTTGATCATGCGCAGGCCGCCGATTTTGTCTGCAAGCCCGCCGCCAAAGACGCGCAGGATGCTGGCCATTACGATGATGCCGGCGGCGTAGCGCCCGACGTTCTCTTTGGGAATGTCGTACTGAACATTGAACAGCGTGGGCAGGAAGCTGGTGAGCCCGATGTAACCGCCAAACGTCAGCGCATACATCAAGTTGAAGACCCAGGCGTCGCGATCCCACAACACGGACAGGTAATCCTTGAAGGACTTGCGCTCGAGGTCGGCCGGCTCTTTAGCAAAGGCCACTAGCAGGATGATGGCCGCCGCGATCGGAATGATCGCGATCGCGTAAACAGATTTCCAGCCATACAGTCCAGCCAGCGGAGGCGCGAACAGCACCGCCAGCACGGCGCCGGAGTTGCCCGCGCCGGCAATGCCCATGGCCAGCCCCTTGTACTTGGGCGGGTAGGAACCCGAACCAAGGGCAAGGGCAACGCCAAAGCTCGCGCCAGCAAGACCCAGCAGGGCGCCGGCCACCATCACCGTGGTCAATGATTCAGGCGCCAGCCAGCCATACACCAGACCTGCCATGACGATTACGAGGTTCAGGATCGCCGCGTTCTTGCGGCCGGTGTATTGAGAAAGGATGCCCAGCGGCAGGCGCAGCAACGCGCCCGCGAACACCGGCACCGAAAGCATGATGCCGACTTCAGCGGGTGAGAGCTTGAGGCGCTCTTGGATGAAAGGCGCCATGGCGGCGTTCAACATCCAGGCCGCGAAGCAGAAGTCGAAATAGAACAACGAAGTCAGCAGCGTCGGCCAGTGGCCGGCTTTCCAGAAACCCTTGTCTTTCGCGATTGCGAGGTCCATGGCTGCTCCTCAGTCCGTAAGCCAGTTCGAGTCGTTATTGTTCGGCACCTTGCGCCTTGCGCTTGTTCCACATGACCACCTGCGTGCGCCTCCACAGGTAATGGTTGGGCACGACCAGCACGTGCACCAGGCGCGTGAACGGGAACACTGCGAAAATCAGGTACGCGCCCAGGATGTGCAGCTTGATGCTCCAGGGCAGGTTCACGACCGCGCTGGCATCGGGCGAGAACGTGAACAGCGAATACAGGTAAGGCGTCACCACCGCGGCAAACCAGCTTGAACCCCAGCGCGCCGTCAACGCCACCCAGATGCCGGTGCCGACCTGCGCCAGCAGCAGCAGCAGGATGATCACGTCCATCTTTGAAGTCACGGCGCGGATGCGCGAGTCAATCGCTCGGCGGATAATCAGGTTCACAAGTCCGATTAGCGTCACAACAGCGAAGATCAGTGCGCTCAGCTCGATGATGTAAAGCCGCGCCGGCACACTGTTCCACCACAGCAGTTCGCGCGGCAGCGCAAACGCAATCAGGTGGCCCGCGAGCAGCGAAAGAATGCCGTAGTGCCACGGCACGCTGCCCCAGAACTGGTAGCTGTTCTCAAGGAACTGCGACGAGTACGACGAGTACGAGAACTTCTCTTTCACGTAACGCCAGATCGTCATGGTGAAGAACAGCGCCAGCACCACGTAGGGCGTCACGACGAAGAGCACGTCGTTGATCGGCAATCCACCGGTCTCGGCTTGCAGAAGGCTATTCATGGCGGTTCACTCCCAGCCGGAGATCGTCAAGATCGCCGAGCTCGTATTCGTATCCCTGTGTGATGTCGTGTGCTTCGTCCTGCAGATCCGGGTTGGCTTCGCCCAGGCAGCGGTAGTTGGCCGCGACATACTCGCCCAGCGCCAAAGCCGCGCCGGCCAGCCCCTGTGCGTCCTTGGGTACGGCCTCAAGCATCTTCTTGATTGCGGGCGCGATGCATTCTTCCATCAGTTGAATGCCTTCATCGGCGGGCAGCGCGGCGCAAAGCTCGAGCAGCGTGGGCAGGTGATCGGCCAGTTCTGTGCCGGCATCCATGCCTACGCGGCGCAGCGCACCCTGCATCTTGACCAGAAACTCGCCGCGCTTGTAGGCCAGCCCGAAAAGCTGGAACCCCACATCCATGGCCACGGCCGGGTTGATGTCAAAGGTCCGTGTGTAGTCCTCTTCCAGCGACCATGAGTCATGCGCGGCCACGAACGCCTTGAGCCGCTCAAGGCAGGCGCGCGCCTGGGGCTCGTGCGCGCATAGTGTGAGCGCACGTTCCACGTTTTGCCCGTACTGTGCGCCTGGGTAGCGCAGCAGCGGGGCAAAGGCCTTGAGGATTTCGAAGGAAGCGGCCATGGCTAGAGACCTCTCTTCGGCGCGTCCATGAAGCCAAAGCCGGCGGCGCGCTTGTGGTCCTGCGGATCCTTGAATGCCTCGATTGCTTCTTCACGGTGCATGGGCGGAATGACAAAGCGCTGGGCGAAGGTGGGCAGGGCCGTCATGCGGTAGATCTCTTCGGCCTCGGCTTCCGTGGTGTCGGCCAGCTTCAGGGCCTCGAGCGCCACGGCCATGGGGATGTCGCCCACGGTCTCGGCGCGCTTGAAGGTGCGAACCGCCATCAGCTTGCGCAGCACATAGCGCATCTTGGCCTCATCGCCGACAGTGAACAGGCTTGCCAGGTACGAAATCGGCACGCGCGTTTCGTCAAACGGGTGGAAGATGGCTTCGGCATTCGTGCCGTTTTCATAGATGTTGTTCGCCGAAGATCCCAGCACCGGCAGCAGCGGCGGCACGTAATACAGCATGGGCAGCGTGCGGTACTCGATGTGCGGCGGCAGCGCGATCTTCCACACTTTCACGAACTGGTAGATCGGCGAGCGCTGCGCGCTCTCAATGACCGATTCATGCACGCCGCTCTTGCGCGCGGCTTCGATGACCGCGGGATCGTTGGGGTCAAGGATCAGGTCGCGCTGGCCCTCGACGAGCTTCTCGGGCGGCAGCTTGGCGATATCTTCGATCTTGTCGGCGTCATAGAGCAGCACGCCGAGGTAGCGGATGCGGCCCACGCAGGAGTGGAAGCAGGCCGGGGCCTGGCCCGTCTCGAGGCGCGGGTAGCACAGCAGGCACTTCTCACTCTTGCCCGTGCTCCAGTTGTAGTAGGTCTTCTTGTAGGGGCAGGCGGCTACGCACGAGCGCCAGGCGCGGCAGCGCTTCTGGTTGATCAGCACGATGCCGTCTTCGCCGCGCTTGTACAAAGCACCAGAAGGGCAGCTTGCGACGCACGCGGGGTTGAGGCAGTGGTTGCAGATACGCGGGAAGTAGAAGAACACCAGGCGCTCGATGGCCTGCAACTGCTGGCGCTGCTCTTCCGTCACGTTCTTGAGGTTGGGGTCGTTGGCGGCGTAGATGGGCGAGCCGCTCAGGTCATCGTCCCAGTTCGGGCCGGCCTTGATGTCAATGTACTCGCCCGTGACCTTGGAAATCGGCAGGGCCGTGGGCTGGTCGGTGCCGGCGGGCGCGTTGAACAGGTCTTCGTATTTGTAGGTCCAGGGCTCGTAATAATCGTCCATCGTGGGCAGATGGGGATTATGGAAGATGTTGGTGATGATGCGCGCCTTGCCCGTGGACTTCAGGCGCAGGCGCGAGCCGGAAACTTCCCAGCCGCCGCGGTATTTGGACTGGTCTTCCCACTGCGTCGGGTAGCCCGTGCCGGGTTTGGTTTCAACGTTGTTGAACCACATGTACTCGGTGCCCTTGCGATCGGTCCAGATGTTCTTGCACGCGATGCTGCATGTGTGGCAACCGATGCACTTGTCGAGGTGGAAAACCATCGAGACTTGAGAGCGAACATTCATGGCGTATCCCCAGTAGGCGCGCAGGGCTCAATGGTGATGCCCTGCTGCTTGAACCACTCGGCGTATTTGCGGTCAGTGCCCTGGATGTGGCGTGTCAGCCAGAGCTTGAGAAACTTGAGTACATCCAGGCGCAACTCGGCTTTGCCCAGCTCAATGCGCCGGGCCATATGCTTGATGTAGGCTTCAAACACTTCGTGTTCATGCTTGTGTTCGTCAAACTCGGGGTAGTTGTGCTTGCGCAGCACGCTTTCTTCAAAGCTGAAGTGCTCGCGCACGTATTTCTGCAACTCCTCAAGCACGCCGAACATGTTGGGCAGGAAGCCATTCACGCCCTGTTCGAGCCGCGTGATCAGGTCGATCAGCTGGGAGTGCTGATCGTCGATCGCGGGGATCTCGAACTTGAAGCTTGGCGTGATGTGGCTGGTCGTCATGGCTGTGCCCTTACCAGTCCAGCTTCGAAAGCTTCTTGACCAGCACGTGCGTGTCACGGTTCACGCCCGTCGGGCCCCAGTAGTTGAAGTGGTAGGTGAACTGTCCGTAGCCGCCCACCATCAGCGTCGGCTTGAGGCGCACGCGCGTCAGGCTGTTGTGGCCGCCCGCACGCTTGCCGCCGCGGATCTGCGACTTGGGAACACCGTACGTCCGCTCCGGGCTGTGGTAGATGATCGCCACGCCGCGCGGGATGCGGCACGACACGTTGGCGCGCGTGACTACGACGCCGTTGTCGTTGTGCACCTCCACCCAGTCGTTGTCCTTGATGCCCAGTTGCTCGGCATCCTTGTCGTTCATCCAGAACGGCTCGCAGCCTCTCGAGAGCGTGGTCATGCGCTCGTTGTCGCCGTACGTGGAATGGATGTGCCACTTGCCGTGCGGCGTGAGGTAGTTGAGCATCATCGTGCTCTCGTCCTGCTCACTGTAGATCAGGTCGCCGTAGCTCATCGGCGTGGGCGAGGGCTTGTAGGTGCACAGGTGCTCACCGAACTGCAGATAGCCCTCGTGATCCAGGTAGAAGTGCTGGCGGCCTGTCAGCGTGCGGAACGGAACGTTGTTCTCGATGTTGTACACGAACGGCGCGTAAGCACGGCCGTTGCTCGGCAGACCCGACCACATCGCCGAGTTGTGCTGGCGGCGCGGCTGGGACTGAATGTCGAGATAACTCATGCGCACCGCGCGGTTGCCTTCCGCCAGGTGCGTCAGCGGCACGCCGCAACGTTCCTGCATTTCCTTGTAGCCGCGATAGGCCATTTCGCCGTTCGTGACCGAAGCGAAATTCAGGATGATGTCGCAGGCTTCCTCGCCGCGTTCGATGGACGGGTACTTCTTGCCGTCAATCGTCTGCGTGCGACGGTGCGGCGACTTGACGAACTCGTCGTACAGGTCAGCGCAGTCATAGTGCGTGCCGTGCGCGCCCAGACCCTTTTCGCGAACCAGCGGGCCGAACGAGATATAGCGGTTGTACAGGTTCACGAAGTCGCGCGCGATCACCTGCATGCCGGGCATGGTCTTGCCGGGCACCGCTTCATCCTTGCCGCCGATCCAGTCAGGGATCTTCGGCTGCGTCACTTCGCCCGCGCTGTCGTGCTGGATCGGGCCCGAGAAAAGGTCGCGGATCGGCGTTGGGATGTGCTTCTTGGCCAGCTCGGCGGTTTCCTTCGCCACGGCCTTGAAGATGTCCCAGTCGCTCTTGCTTTCCCAGCACGGCGGAACGGCGGCGCTCAGCGGGTTGACGTAAGCGTGCATGTCGGTCGTGTTGAGGTCGGCCTTTTCGTACCATGTGGCCGCGGGCAGCACGATGTCGGAGTACAGCGCCGACGTATCCATGCGGAAGTTCAGATCGACAATCAGATCCATCTTTCCCTGCGGGGCCGTTTCGTGCCACGCGATCTCGTGCACCGCGCCCTTGGCGACCGTTTCCTGCGCAATCGCGTTGGTGTGCGTGCCGAGATAATGCTTCAGGAAGAACTCGTGGCCCTTGGCGCTGGCCATCAGGGCGTTGCCGCGCCAGATGTACCACACGCGCGGCCAGTTCTCCGGGGCATCAGGGTCTTCGATGGAGAACTTGAGCTTTTTGTTTTTGAGCTGTTCGACGGCGTAGGCGACGACTTCTTTGTCGGTCTTGGCGCCGGCGGCCTCCGCTTCCTGCACGAGCTTGACGCTGCTCTTGTTGAATTGCGGGTAGAAGGGCAGCCAGCCGTTGCGCACGGCGGTCACGTTGACATCCGCCGCGTGGCCCTTGGCCAGGCTGTTCTCCGGCTGGTTCTTGGGAACGGTGTGGTAGTCCGTGAAGTTCTTCTCGTAGCGCCACTGGTCAGTGTGGATGTAGTGCCAGCTCGGCGCGTTTTGAAGACGCGCAGCAGGGTTCCAGTCGCGGCCAAGTGCAATCGCGGCCCACGGTTCACCGGGCGCGAGTTTCTCCTGGCCTACATAGTGAGCCAGGCCGCCGCCGTTGACGCCCACGCAGCCGCACAGCATCAGGGCGTTGATGGCTGCGCGATAGATCAGGTTGTTGTGGTACCAGTGATCGATGCCGGCGCCGATGATGACGGTGCACTTGCCGCCGGTAAGCTCGGCCGTGCGCGCCCAGTCGCGCGCGAAGCGAATCACCTGCACGCGGCCGATGCCCGTGCGGATTTCCTGCCAGGCGGGCGTGTAGCAGGTTTCAGCATCGTCGTAGTTCTTGGGGTAAGCGCCGCCCAGGCCGCGATCCACGCCGTATTGCCCCAGCATCAGGTCGAACACGGTGCACACCGGCACTTTGCCTTCGCTGGTTTCTACATACTTCACGGGCACGCCGCGGAACACCTGATTGCCGTTGACGAAGTCGTCGAAGGCCACCTGCAGCACACCGTCCTTGTTGTCGTTGACCGTCAGAACGGGATCAAGCTCAGCGCCGTCAACGCCGTCTTTCAGAAGCAGGTTCCACTGGCCCTTCTTTTCCTGCCAGCGGTGGCCGATGAAGCCCATGGGCATGCGCGGCTGGCCGGAGTTCTTGTCCCAGAGCAGGAACTTCCACTCGCCTTTGTCTTCTCCCGCGTATTTTGCAAGCGTGTTGGCGCGCAGCAGGCGGCCGGGCTTGAAGCCGTCGCCCTGCTTCTCCAGTTTCACCAGCAGCGGGTTGTCAGTGAAGCGCTTGTTGTAATCAATGAAGCGCGGCACCTGCTTATCGACGAAGTACTCTTTGAGGATGACGTGAACCGTGCTCATCCAGAATGCGCCGTCTTGTCCGGCGTGAATGGGCACCCATTCATCGGCGAACTTGGCGACCTGGTTGAAATCGGGCGCGAACACAACGAACTTGGTGCCGTTGTGGCGGCCCTCGACGGCGAAGTGCGCGTCGGGTGTGCGCGTCATGTTCAGGTTGCTGCCCATGACGGCGACCATCTTGGCGTTGTACCAGTCGGCCGATTCGTTCACGTCCGTCTGCTCGCCCCAGATTTCGGGGCTGGCGGGCGGAAGGTCGCAGTACCAGTCATAGAAGGAAAGCGAAACACCGCCCATCAGTTGCAGGAAGCGAGCACCGGCCGCGTAGCTCACCATGCTCATCGCCGGAATCGGCGAGAATCCGTTGATGCGGTCAGGGCCCCACGTCTTCGTGGTATGAATGTTGGCTGCGGCCATCAACTCGAGCACGGTCTGCCAGGTGGTGCGGCGGAAGCCGCCCTTGCCGCGCGCCTTCTGGTAACTGCGGCGCAACTCGACATCGTTCTGGATGCTGGCCCAGGCCTCGACGGGGTCGGCGTGGCGGCCGCGCGCGGCCTTCCAGGCATCAAGCAACGCGCCGCGGATGTACGGGTACTTCACGCGCAGCGGGCTGTAGAGGTACCAGCTGTAGGAGATGCCGCGCTGGCAGCCGCGGGGCTCGTAGGGAGGAATCTCGCCCGCGAGCGGCAGGTAATCGAGCGCCTGCATTTCCCACGTGACGATGCCGTCCTTGACGAACACGTTCCAGCCGCAGCTACCCGTGCAGTTGACGCCGTGGGTGGAGCGGATGACTTTGTCGTGGGACCAGCGGTTGCGGTAGAATTCTTCCCACGAACGGGTGTTGGGATCAACGATGTCCTGAATCCATGAGCTCATGACTGGTCTCCCACCAGCGTCTTGCGCACATTGCGGAAGCGCTTGATCCAGATGAAGTCGAGGGCAAAGAGCAGCGCGATTGCGCCGACGATGCCGTAGATAATGAGGTAGTCGCTGCGCTGATCGGGTTCTGTCTTGCGCGAAGCATCACCCAGGAAAGCGGTCAGCGCGATCACTTCGTCTTCCGTCATGGGCTGCTTGCCGTAAACCTGTGCCATGACCAGGAACTGTGGCGAGCCGAGCGCGGCCCGCAAACCGGCCTCGCCACCGTTGCGGTTGAAAGCGGCCGTCAGGTCCGGGTTCTTGGCGCCCACCTGCGAGGCCAGCGTTCCGCCGCCCAGGCCGGTCACGCCCGCGATGCTGTGGCAGGAGATGCAGGCGGGGCCGCCGTTGGTCAGGCGCTGTTCGCCCATGAAGATCGCCCGGCCGGTGTCAATGTCGGCGGCCGTTGCAGTGCGAAGCTTCTTCTGCGCAAGGCCCGGCCCGCCGGCGAAAATGAAATCAACGATGTCGGCGATGGTCTGGTCGTCGAGTGCGCCGCCCGCCGCCTTGGACTGAGGGCTCATCACATCGTTGAAATCGGCGCGAATTTTCTTGGAGTAGGCGTCGTTCTGACTCTTGGGATCCTTGGTGAAAGCGATTGCCCAGTCACGAGACGGCGCGCGTTCCTTGAGACCCGCGAGGTCGGGACCGACCAATTTGCCGCCGCCGATGCTATGGCAGGACGAGCAATATTTCTTGAAGTTGTCCAGGCCGGCCGCTTTGACGTTGGCGTCCTGGGCCAGAGCCTCGCGTGCGTCGAACGCGAGGAATGCGCAGGCCATCGCGGCGAGCGCGAAGGCGAGGCAAAGATGAATGCGGAGAGATGCCAAGGCTGTTTACCCCCGAGAATTGATTCCGTACTAATCAGATATCAATATCTTGTTACCTAGTATATACACCCTGGACATGCAAGAGCCAAACAAAAAAGATAAAAGACTCCGGTTAGACTGAATCACACGTTGTCCACATAAACCCCACCCTTACCATGATTTACCAACACTCCCACGGTGCCTTTCGGCATAAAAGGATATCAGAGTCTTGTTTTCCTTCTCGCCCGTCCCTATTATTTGAACAGTAAGGTAAAAGGCTGACCATGAACCCGCTTTATCGTTCCGATGTTCTCAAGGCCCTTGAGCAAATCCGGCCCTACATCAAGGCTGATGGCGGCGATGTGGAGCTCGTTGACATTGCCGACAACGGCATGGTGTCCGTGCGCCTCACCGGCAACTGCGTGGGCTGCGCCAGCGCCGGCGTTACCGTGTTTGAGGGCATTCAATCGGCCCTGCAGGGACAGCTTGCCTGGGTGACGGGCGTGCGTCAGGTTGAACACGGCGCGGCTGATGTTGCGCAGGACACTGACATCACGGCCAACGTTCAGCTCTGGCAGGATCAGGGACTTTCATTGATGCGCGATGCACTCAATGCGCTCGATGATTTGCGGCCCGGCGCCACGCTGCCCGCGGTGGTGATGACCTTCATTGAAGCGGCGCGCGGGCGCATTGCCTCGCTGCTGAGGCTTGAAGAAGAAGTGCTCTATGGTGCAGCCGAATCGCTGCTGGGGCTGACTTCGGGCCCGGTGCACGTGCTGCGGCAGGAGCACGAGCTGCTGCACCGGCTGTTCGCGGATTTTGCGGCAGCCGTGGTGCGCTATGGCGCGGCTGACGGGCCGGGTGCCCGCGAGCTTTACGAAAAGCTTCAGCGCCTGGCGCGCACCTTTGAACAGCATCTGCAGAAAGAACGCAGCGGCCTGTTTGGCCCGCTCAATCATTTGTCCGAAGACCTCAAGCGCGAGCTGCGCGAGGACATTGCCCGCCATGCAGGGCATCGCGGCCTGCTCGCACCTATGAAAGCCCAGTCATGAGCGAAGCCGCGCTGAATCTGCCTGAATCCTTGTTTGTGCCGATGATCCGCGGCGACGATGGCGAGCCGGAGGCGATCAAGGCCGTGAACCCCGAAGGCAAGCAGATGCCGATCGCGTTCACGAAAGCCGAGTATCTGCAACATTTCGCGCGCGTCACCGGCCTGGACAAAACCAAGGGCCTGGAGTGCGTGAGCGTGGACACGGCGGATTTGCTCGATCAACTGGCGGCCCACCATGAGCCGCAGCTTTGCGTTGATGCCATGCAGGAAACCGAGGCCACGCTCAGCTACACCAAGAACGGCGCCACCAGCCGCCAGTTCCTGCCCCACGGCACGCTCATGGAAGTGCGCCCCGCAAGTTTCACGCTGCCCGAGCGTTATATGGAAGACCTCAAGCGCGTGGCGGATTCGCTGCCCACGGTGGTCGCCGTTTGGCTGATGGAGATGGCCCTGCGCAAGGAAGGCGTCGAAGGCGAGCCGGAACTGCGCCCGCTGCTGGTGCTCAAACAGAACGTGCCCGAAGGTCACGAGCAGTTCCAGGATGCGTTCATGGAAATGGGCGACCAGTGGTGCGAAACGCTTCCGCGCGGCATGGCCGTGGACATGCTGCCGGATCACGCGCAGCCGGTTGCGGGGCTGTTGCGCGACGAGTTTCTCGTGTACAAACGGGTCTAGTTATCCACGGAGTGATTTCTTATGAGCGCATTTTTCAACCAGACGTGCGAGTACGCCATTCGCGCGATGATGGAGATTGCGCGCCGGCCGCAGGGCGAATATGTGCTCGCCAAGGATCTGGCCGACAAGCTGGACATCCCGCATCACTATCTCTCGAAGATACTGCAGCAGTTGGTGCGCTCGCGCATCCTTGAGAGTACGCGCGGGCGCCTGGGCGGCTTTCGCCTCATGCGCAAGCCCGAAAGCATCCTGCTGCTGGATCTCGTGATGCCTTTTGAGGACGTACAGAAAACCGAAGAGTGCGTGCTGGGTGAGGCCAAATGCAGCGATGCCACGGCCTGCCCGCTGCACGAGTTCTGGAAGTCTGTGCGTTCACGCTACGAAGAGCAACTTCACACCAAGACGCTTGCTGAGTTCGCGAAGTTTGAACGGCCCATTGTGCGCAAGCCCAAGAGGGAAGCCGCCAAGTCGTAATTCACAACGAAAAGGCCGCCCGCGAGGGCGGCCTTTTCGTTCTGTCCGGCCTATTGCCGCGGCGTGATCTTTACGTTCAGGCCTTCCACCCACTTCCGGTATTCGTCCGCGTAATACAGATAAGCGCGGCTGGCTTGGCCACGATACTCGCCCGGAACGGCGGCGATGGCGTCGAAGGAAAACTCGATCACTTGGCCGGGCTCCATGAGCGTGACGTAGAAAATCACGTCGCGGCCGCGCGTTTCGTAGGCGTTGACGATGCCCTGCTTCACGAGTTCCTTCAATTTCTCATGGCGCACTTCAAGGCCGCCGGGCAGGCCGACAATGGCCATGGCCATGCTCTTGCCTTCCTTGGCGTCGGTGTTGGCGAGTTTGACGCGCACTTCGGTGCTCTCGCCTTCCTTGATTTCGCTGGCTGCGAGCTTGACGCCAAAGTCGAGCACGCAGTTGGCGTCGCTGCCCGGCTTGGTGGAGTAAAAGCGCACATCCAGCGAGTAGGGCATGGGCGAGCCATCGAGCATGCGCAGCTCAACTTTGTGTGCACCGGGGCTCAGGCCTTCGGAGAAATTGGGCAGCTCGATCGTGCCCGTGGTTTCCTTCGTGAAGGGAATCTTGGCCCATTCCTTGCCGTCAACCAGCAGCACAATGGCGCCGTCGGCCTTGGGCGTGGCACGGGCGGCGTCGTAGGCGACGACGGCCTTGAGTGCAAGCACCGTGGCTTGCGTGCTGGCGTAGCAGCCGTCCTTGCAGCGCGTGGTCAGCCACTGCATGGCCTTTTCTACGTTGCCGGCGTACTCCTTGTCCCGCAGCCAAGCGAGCACCGTGACCGCTGTTGTCTCGACGAGCAGGGCATCGCCCTGCGAGTGAACCACTGTGGTCTTGGAATCAATCACGCTGCCGTCTGCGTGCTGGTGCTTGCCCAATTTGGCGAGCACCTTCTGGGCGTCGGTTTTGCGGCCGACGTTGAACAGGCACAGCGCGACGAGCCCGTTGTAGTAGGGATCGTCGCGGCCTTCGGCGTCCTTCGCCAGCGCTTCGATTTCTGCGTCGAGGCCCTTTTCGCCGGTCTCGGTCAGCGACCATGTAATGTAGGCGTCGGCGATGTGCTGCGGGCAGCCCCAGTCATGCAGGAAGCGCGGGTTGATGTCAAAGCCGCCCTTGCCGTTCCTGCGCGAGATCAGCCAGGCGCGGGTCCGTTTCAGCATCTCGGCATCGACGGGATAGACCTTGGCCATGTCGCTGAACTGCAATACACCGTAGGCCGTGAGCGACTCGTGGCCCTTGCCGTTGCCGAACCACTCAAAGCCGCCCTCCTTGCACTCAAAGCTTGTGAGAATCTTGTAGCTCTTTTCCATCATTTCATTGGCGCGCGACACGAGCGCGGGATCGATGCCCGTGTGGGTCGTGAAGTATTGCTGTGCCATCACCAGCGGGTAGCTCACCGAGCTACACTGCTCGAATCAGCCATAGGGTTCGCGGATCAAGGCCTCCATGGCCTGCACCAGGTTGGCCGCGGGCGTAGGATAAACCTTCGCCGAGGCCGTGATGCTGGAGCGGTGCACGTCGGCGGGAATCTCGAAGGAAATCGACTGCGGCTTATCGAGCATGCCGCCCGAGGTGAAGCTCATGGGGAAGCCCAGGGGCTTGACCATGATCTCGCGCGTGACTTTGTCGGAGAACGCGCCGGCTTTGCCATCGAGCGTGAGCGTGATTTTTCCGTTGGCCTTGCCAACGCGCACGGGCAGCAGCAGCCGTCCGCGCTCATCGCGCTTGAGGTCGAGGTTGCCCACGAAATTTTCGGGCAGAGAAAGCGCCTCGCCGCCCTTGGCTTCGAGCACGACTTTCAGGCCGTCGCTTGTCGAGTTCACGAGCGAAACGGGCAACAGGATTAGATCGCCCGCCGTGGCTTCCAGCGGCAGTTTGGGTTCAACGTAGAAGGGCTGGCGCGAGTTGATCAGTGCGTCGCCCGAGCCCAAGGCACCGGTTTCTGTGAAACCGTCGGCGAGCACGCGGAAACCTGTGACGCTGTCGTTCATCCAGAAGCTGACCTTGGCCAGCCCGTCTTTGTCGGTTTTGACGCCGGCGTTCCAATACAGCGTCTCGGTGAAATCGACGCGGTCGCCGGGCTTGCGGTCTTCGCGCAATTTGTGGGCGAATTCGCGAACGTATTGCACGTCGGATGCGCGCTTGCGCCGCTCCATGCGCTTCTCGGCGTCACGCATCGGTTTGTCGGCAGGCGCTTTGGCGTCTTCGAGTTCGTCTTCTTCGAAATTGCGCTTGGCGGCTTTTTCTTCAACATTGTTGGGTGCGTCGTTCTGATCGTCGCGCGCATCGCCCTGCGGGGCGTTGGGAACGGGTGCACCCTTGCCACCCGCAGCCCGGCGCACGGGCCCGGCGCCATCGGCTCCGCCGCCCGCTCCGCCACCCTCCCACTCTGCTGCGGGCGGCGGGGGATTGTAGTAGGCCAGAAGTCGCTTGCCCTTGTCCCCGTGAGCCGTCATGAACTCGGCGGGCTTGACGTACGCAAATCGACGCCAGCCCTGCGTGCCCAGCATCAGGTCAAGGGCCTGCATTGAGCGCGGCTCATCATTCAGATAGACATGAGCATCTTCGAGGTGATCGACTTCGTTTTCCAGCAGCACCATCACGGGCAGGCGCGGCGCTTGTTTGCGCTTCTCAATCATCTCCAGCACGGCGTCGTCGGTGACAGTCAGGCCCACGACTGCGCTTACGGGTTCGCCTTTGCCATTGGACGTGCGCACCGTGAGTTCAACTTTCTCGCCCGGCACCGTCTGCGCGGGCGCGCTGACTTCGATGTTCAACTGTTGTGCGCTGCGGCGGAAAATCAGGCGCTCGGCCAAGGGCTTGCCCTCGGCATCAAACAGCGTCGCGCGCAGCACGCCGTCAACTTCGGCGCCGGGATTCAGGAACACGGATTCACTCTGGCCCGGCTTTAGCACCAGGCGTACAGACGAGACTTCCTTCTCGCGCTGGCTGACCATCAGCCGATAAGCGCCTTCTTTGGTAGCGGCAACGTGGAAGCCCACGGCTTCGCCCGCGCCCACCACCGATTGCTGGGTGCGCAATGAAACACCCTGCGCCAGCACTTTGGGCAGCGGCGTCAAGTGCGTGACACCCGCAGGCTTGACCACTTTGACGAAGTAATCCTTCGCGTCGGGCTTGAAAGCCACGTAAGCGCGTCCTTCGTGCTGGGTGGCGAATTCGGCCGCTTTCGCCCCGTTGCCATCAACGATCTCGCAGCTCATGTCGGCGGGGTCGCCCCATGGCGTTGTGGCTTCCACGTACAGGCCGCACTCAATGCCGGCCACCAAGTCGCCGCCTTCGGGGCAAATCGACATGGGAATCTTCTGCAACAGGATGGGCAGCGTCTTGCTGGCGGTTTCGATCACGCCGCCATCTTCGATGACGAGCGAGAGCGAGCCCACGCCCTCTTCAATCTTCGCGGGCAGGTCAAAGCTCACGCTGCAACGCCCGCGCGCATCAATCTTGGTTTCGCCGCGCCATACTTCTGCGCCGTCGATGCGGGCCACGGCGGTCACTTTGGCGTTTTCCGGCATGCCGCCCTCGGCGCGGCGCGCAGTCGCCACGACACTGACTTTGTCGCCGGGGCCGTAACCCTTGCGCAGGAATTCCATCTGGGTTTTCAGGCGCGGTGCGCGATAGGCGCGCACATCAAACCTGCGCTCGGAGGGCGCATAGCCGTTTTGCGAAACGCCAAGCGTGTACTCTCCGCCGGGCAGGTTTGCGGGAATCTGCCAGCTTGCACCGCCGCTGGAATCCTTGACCTGGAAACTCGTCTGCATCACTACCGCGCCGCGCGAGTTCGTGACCTTGGCGCTGGCCCAGCTATCGCCCTTGATCGGCGTATGCTTGAAGGCGTGCAGGTGCACGCTGCGCAGATACATGGTTTCGCCGGGTCGATACATCGGCTTGTCGGTGGAAACGTGCGTGGTGAAGCGTTCCGCCCCGCCAAGTTCTTCGGGCTTGCTCTGCGCGTCAAACCAGCTCAGGCCGCCGACCATCGTTGCGCACAGCGCGCCGCACAAGGCGAAGCCTCGCCAATTGGGTTTCTTCAGCCGCATGGGAATTCCCCGAGTATGGAAACGAAGTGTCCGGCCTTGAAACGCAATGCGCCAGGACAGGTTCCAGAATGTTCGGAAATTGAAATCAGCGATCCGGCAGGCCCATCCAGTCACCGGGCGCGTCGTTGCCTGCGTTCTCCTGCATTGAGGAGTGCAGGTACGGATTCTGCCAGCAGAAACTCTCAAAGCGTTCTTTGTCCAGGTCGCGCATCAGGCCCAGCAGCGAATTTCTCAGTTGCGGTGAGAGCTCGGAGGGCAGGAAGCCGTTGAACAGCCGGGGCGGGCGCCATTCATTCAGCGCGTTTTCCGCCTCGCGCAGCGCGGCTTCGCACGCGGCGATCAGCTTGGCGGTTTCGGAGAGCGGCTTGTGGCCGATTTCCGTGAAAATCTCGCGCATTTGATTGACGGCGGCGCGTGCGTGGGCGAGCTCAAGCTCGCGCGTGGCGCCGTCCACACTTTCGGAATCAAGCGGAACCGCGCGCGCCAAGGCCAGCCGGAACTGCAATGGCAGCGCATGTTTGAGGTGGAGCGCGCGCATGGCTTGCGGAATCAGGCGCGAGACATCGCGTGCATCCTCGGCGGCATGTTGAATATCGCCCGCGAGCAGGCAAAGCGAGCCGCGCTCGGACGTGAAAGCCGCGCGGATGGCGACGTCGCCCACCTGCTCAAGCTGCGAAATCGCCTGCATGAACAGGCGGTTGGCGCCGGCGATGCGGCCGGATTCACGGTAAAGGATGCCCAGGTTGCCGCGCGCGATTGCCTCAGAACGCAGGTTGCCGCTGTCGCGGTGGGCGTCGAGGGCCTGCACATACATTTCCTCAGCCTCGGGCAGGCGGCCTTTATCGTGGAACATGCTGGCCAGGTTGCCCAGCACAATGCCCGCGCCGCGCGTGTCGCGCAGGGCCTCATGCAGCGCCAGGGCTTCTTTGTAGGCGGCTTCCGCCCGCGCGGTGTAACCGAGAGAGCGGTAGAGGTTGGCCAAAGCGCCCAGCGTCATGCCTTCCAGCCGGCGCTCGCCAAGGTCGCGCATCAGTTCCAGGGCGTGGATGTAGCCCACGCGCGCGGCCACGGTCTTGCCCGTTTCGTGATAGAAAATCGCCGCGTGCACGGCGAGGAAACTATCGCTGAGCCGATCGCCGGCTTCGGATTGCAGCTCCGTGGCGAGATCGAAAAGCGCCTTGGTTTGCTCAAGATGGCCAAGCTGGCGATGCACTGAGGCCAGATTGATGGTTGCGATCAGCGCGCCGCGCCGGTGGCCCCATTGCTTGAACAGTTCAATGGCGCGCGTGAGCATTTCCGCCGCCTGCTGCAGCTTGCCGGTCTCGGTGTAAACGCTGCCAAGCCCCGCGTAGTGCTCGGCCAGTTGCCACGGGCGCTCATGGCCCTTCTTGCCCAGATTCTCGAGGTGCCAGGCTTCAGCCTCGCGATGGCGGCCGGAAATACGCAGCACGTCGCCCGCCGAGCGTGAAACCTCGGCCGTCTGGGTTTCAGCCGCGCCGCGGCGCGGCATTGAAAAGCGCGCTGCTCGCTCAAGGTACTGCTGCTCTTTGCGCACCAGATCGTCGTACTCGGCGGAAGTTGCAGTCACCAATCGTGCGGCTTGGGCATGCTGCGCCATTTCGCCCGCGCGAGAATCCGCCGCAGCCAGGTCAACGTCTAGCCCAAGTGTTTGCTCATGAATCAGCAAAGCCAGCCCGTGCAGGCGGGCGTGGTCAAAGGGCGAACACGACTGGTAGGCCACCTCGCGAAACAGTGCGTGGCCAAACAAGTACGCAAGCTCGGCGGCAAGGGGCTGCACGAATTGCTCCGTCATCGTTTGTTCATTGTAGCACGGCAATAGCACACGGCCACGCAATTAGAGGTGCGCGCCAAGAAAGGCTCGCTGTCACTTGAGCCAGGGCCGGGTGCCTGATTAGCAGCAAGCAGGTGTTACGGCCGTCACGGCTGCTAACATGCCGTGCCATGGCGGTCACGCAGCAATTGCAATCCGCGATTACCAACTATCCGCTGCCGCTGGCGCAAGCACTGCGGCGTGCGGTCAATGCCAAATCGTCGCAGGAGCAACACAACGGCGCCTATTATTTCTTCGAGAGTGCCCTCAAGCTTTCGGCCTCAGCGCAACTGGGCGTGTATTTCTCTCTGGGTTGCCCGCACGGGCCTTTGAACCAGTTGATTGAGAACCTGACTCGCCCCAGCGCAGGCCACTGGCTGGCGTTGCTGCGCGAGTGCTCGGCCTACCTCGCGACGCGGCAGGACAGCGGACTGCTGCCATTGCACGGGGTCCACGAGCGCCTGACGCGCAAGCAGGGCATGCCCGCGGTGAAGGCTTTCCTTGAGTTCGCCGCGCGCAGTGCAGACAAGCAGGAAGGCCGCCATTCGTTCAAGGTGCTCGATTTCTTCGACGCCGTCGTCAGTTATCGCAACCAGGAACTTGGCCACGGAGCCATGCGCGAGCGCGGCTTCTACGCCGAAGCCGCGCCGCTGCTGCTGGAGGCCGGCCTGGAAGCGATCAACGCACTGCGGCCGGTGGGGGACTTGCAATTTGTGGTCGCGCGCGACGTGGTCGATCCACGCACACAGAAAGCCTCACGGCGCTTCGACGTGCTGCGCGGCGACGGCCTGCACCTGCCGCTTGAGTCGAGCCAGCCGCAGGATGCAGAGATTCCCGCCGGACGGTTGTTGCTGGCGGCGGGCGTGGTGCGCGTACAACTGCATCCGCTGCTGGTATACGAAATCGACAGGCTCGACCGCGACCGTGTGGGTTTTCTCAATCATGTGGCGGCGCAGGGCCGGGGCGACACGCAAAAGCTCAAGCGCGTGGAATACCTCGATTACGACTCGGGCGACCGCCTTGAGGGCCATGATGCACTGAGCGAGCTTGCGGCGCTGCTTTCCCGGCTGCGCGGGCAGCCTGTGAACGCCGAGGCCGTGGCGCTGCTTTCGCAGAGCGGCTCAGAAGTTGCAGCCGCGCAACCAGCGCCGGGCAGCCAAGGCCAGTTCATCGGCGACTTTGAATTGATCGAAGAACTCGGGCGCGGCGGCATGGGCATTGTTTACAAGGCGCGCCAGAACAGCCTGCGGCGCATTGTCGCACTCAAGGTTCTGCCGCCGGGGCTCGCGGGAGATCCCGTCAGTGTGGCGCGCTTCAAGCGCGAGATAGCGGCACTGGGGCGCTGCGATCATCCCAACGTGGTCAAAGTTCTTACGGCCGGGCAGGACGGCGAGCGGCATTTCTACGCCATGGAATATGTGGAGGGCAGCGACCTCGCGCAGGTGTGCGGCGTGCTCAGCCACTGGAAAACGGGCTCGCTCAGGGAAGGGCACATCCTCAAGGCGATCACGGATTCGCGCGCCCATCGTTCGTCGGCATCGGGCACGAATCAGCCGCATCGCGACTCAGAGCCGGCCCCCCTTGTGCCCAAGGCCGCCGAGATCGTGCCCGAAATCAGCGAAGGGCGCGACTACTTCACGCGCCTGGCCGAAATCCTCAGCGACGCGGCTTTGGGCGTTCAGCACCTGCATGAGCACGGCATCATCCACCGCGATCTCAAGCCGGCCAACGTGATGCTGACGGGCGACGGCAAACGCGCCGTGATTATGGACCTTGGGCTGGCGCAGCTCCAAGATCGGTCGCTGAGCCTGACAGCGAGCAGCGTGAAAATACTCGGCACGTTGCGCTACATGCCGCCCGAGCAGTTGCAGCACCAGATGCTGGAAGTAACGCCCAAGGCCGACGTCTACTCGCTGGGCGCGACGCTCTACGAACTGGCGGCGCTCGCCCCCATGTTCGACGGCGACACCGAAGCGCGCTTGATGCAACAGGTATTGCAAGAGGAGCCCAAGCCCGCGCGCTCGCATAACGGCGCGATTCCGCGCGACCTGGAAACGATCATTACGGTGGCAGCGGCCAAGGCGCCCAACGATCGCTACGCTACGGCGGGCGCCCTGGCGGCGGATTTGCGCGCATTTGCGCGCGGCGAACCCATTTCGGCGCGCGCGCCCAGCACGTTCCATTACCTGAAACTGTTCTACCGAAAGAACACGCGGCTGGTTCAGGGCCTGGCGGCGGCGCTGGTGATCCTGCTGGCGCTCACGGCCTGGTTTATCGTGAGTCTTGACGAGTCAAGAGCGCAGGCCGAGCGTTCAGCCGCTGTCGCGCGCGAGAAAGAGGCGCAGGCCACCACGGAAGCCGAGCGCGCCAACAAGGCCGAGCTTGACGCGAAAGAGAAAGCCGCCGCAGCCCAGAAAGCCCGCGACGAGGCCAATGCACAGAAGAGCGTGGCCGAAGCCAAAACGCGCGAAGTGGAAGCCGCGCTCAAGGAAGCCGCGCGCAACTTGCAGCAGATCCACATGGAGCGGGGCAAGGCTGCAGCCGAGCGCGGCGAACCGGCGCTGGCCTTGCAGCATTTTGCACAAGCTGCGCGCATCGCCGAGGATCTGGGCGACGGAGAGCGTTTTGCCCAGGCGCGCGATTTGTTCTGCGCGCAAGAGCAACGCCAGCCGATGCTGCTGTGGCAAACACACGCCTCGGGGCTCATGCGAATGGAAGAAAGCATTTGCGTGTCGGCTGATGGTCGGATTATGGCAGGCCGACATACCGGCGTGGCCGTCGTGGTTGAAACCGCTACAGGCCGCACGTTGCGCGAGTTCCCGCAGCCGAGCGCCTGCTCGGCCGCGCAGCTGAGCCCGGACGGAACGTGCCTGTTTCTCGCTCTGGCGGATAGCGCAAGCCTGTTCAGCGTCTCAACAGGCGCGTTGATCGGGCGCCCGATTGCTTTGCCTTTCCTGCACGCGGCGGAGTTCAGCCACGACAGCAAGCGCCTTACGCTGGTCGTCGGCCAATGCGAAGTGATCGAGATCGATGCGGCCAGCGGCTCCGAGCTTTCACGCAAGAGATTGGAGCGCGGCCCGGAGGTATCCGGCGTGGCCCTTTCGCCCGATGGCGCGCACGTTGCTGCCTGGATGAAAGACAAGCGCGTGGAGGTGTTCGAAACCGCAACGCTGAAACGGCTGTGCAGCATTCAAATCGGCACACAGGACTCTCCGTGTTCGATCGCATTGACACTTGGCGCCGCAGAGGTGCTGCTTTCCACATCCCAGGGGCGGCTGTTTGTCTGGCGCACCTCCGATTCTGCGCTTTTGGCCGAACATGACGGGCTCCTGAGCTTTGGACGGATCTTGTGCGTTGGGCCTGCAGGCATGGCGGCCGCGCTTCGCAAAGGCGGTGGCGTGCTGCTGTTTGAAGGCGATTGGGCCAAGCCGCGTCGGATCGAGACGCCCGCGATGGGCGCCTTGGGCTCGTGCTTTATGCCCGATGGCAGAACGCTTGTTATCGGGCGTGTGGCGGCCGCGCCGCTGTTTCTTGATCTTGCCGGAGGCAAGAATCTGGTGCACCTGCCCGGCCTGCAGGCAGCGCCAGTTAACATGGAGTGGAGCCCGGATCAGCGCTACGTGGCTGTAACGTCGTGGGATCGAACGATCACGATCGTGGAGGGCTTCACGGGCGCCGTTGTGCGAGTCTTGAACAAGGTCGCTATCGATGCCCGGGCGTTGAGCTGGTTGCCGGACTGTCGCCGCCTGGCGTGCGGAGGCTTCAACGATGGCCGCGTTTTGGTGCTGGATGCGTTGAGCGGTGAGCTTGTGCAGAGCTGGCAGGGCTTTGGCAAAGGCGAAAGCGTCATCGATATCGAGGCATCACCCGATGGCCGCGCCTTGTTCGCGTGCAGCCACAAGCAGGTACAGCGCTTTGAGGTCGATTCTTCAGATTCCGGCCGCAGGTTCGGCCTCCCGGCGGTGGAGCAGTTTGCATTCGTGCCCGAGGCCATGCGCGTGTCTCAAGACGGTACAGCATTGACGCTCACAAACAGTCGCGGATTGGTCGTGCGTTTGGCAGCCGACGACGGTTCGCTGCTGATGCGCATGGAGTGCGGCAACAAGACAGCGCAGTTCATCGCCATGGACGATGACGGCAGCCGCATCGCTCTTGCGCTTGGCACCGGGGAAATCAGGGTCTGCGATCTGGGCAGCGGTTCGCAGTCGATCCTTCCCGTCAAGAACCTGGATGAAGTCAGCGCGTGCAGTTTCGGGCCCGGCAATGAATTCCTTCTGGCCAATGTGCGGAAGGGGGTACTGGCCATTGATATACAAAGCGGACTTTCCCGCCAGTTGCTGACGCTGCATGACCGAGGTGGTTCGTATCTGCGCCTGGGCAAAGACAGTCGTTCGTTGCTGGTCGCGACCTATGGCGGGGTGCTCTCGCTGTTTGCCTTGGAGGCCTCCCGCTCTCTGCAGTTACCTGCGCTCAAGAGCAAACAAGTGTTTGAACTCTTTGGAATTCGCGGAACGGAGTGGGTGGCGATTGGCGCAGAGGGCACGACGGGCGCTGTGTACGATTGCGCAAGCGGCACGCCGGTGGCCGAGTCGGGGGCGAAGAAGATTCTTGGTGCCGGTTACGCGCAAAGCCCCGATGGCCGAAAACTGCTCTGCTGCGGGCTTGGCGGCGATGTCGAGATCTTTGACATCGCGCAACGTCGCTTCCGCGTACTTTGCCGCGTTCCGGAGGGCTACGGCTGCCTTAGCAGTGATTTCTCTCCGGACGGTTCGACCGTGGCCTTGGCCTTCACCAAAGATAGCGGTGAGAGCGCCCAGTCCTTCATCAGGTTCGTCGATGCACAGATGGGCCAGACGCTCAAGGACGTGTTGACCGAATCAGGCAAGCCGCTGGTGTTCGTGCGCTTCACGTCCGACGGCAAGCGGTTCATTGCCGGTCGATTGGACGGCACGGCGGGCCTTTTTGAGAGTGCAGACGGCTCGCTGATTCGAAGTTTCGGCACAGCCTCCGACCAGTCGCTCGCATTTGATTTCGATGCACAGGGTGGCCGGCTGCTGCTGCCCGGGGCTGAATTGTCAGTTGAAGTGGTTGACGTCACCAATGGTCAGGTGAGAGGCGTATTGAATGGGCACGAAAAGCGAGTCATGCGCGCCGTCTTCAGTGCCGATCGCAAACGCATCGCGACCTGCGCGCCCGATGGAACTGTACGCATCTGGGATGCTTCTTCAGCGCAACAGATCGCCAGGACAGTGACGACAACAAGAAACAACCCGGCCGGCCTGACGTTCGCACTCGACGATCGATATGTGATTCACATGGACAGCGAGCGACGCATTGTGGCATGGGACTGCGCCGGCCTGGACGCAACTGCGCGGCTTGACGCTCTCGACGCAGAGTCGCTCCAAGCCTTGGCGCGAATGCGCACCGGGCAGATCTTGCAGGGCTTCGAGGTTGAAAATGCGCCTGCGGCTGAGGTGAACGTGGATTGGCTTACGCCTTCCGGCCGCTCGATCGTTGAACCGCTTCCGCAAGCCGCGGCTGTTGAAACACAACTCGCGCCCAAGGCCGCTCTGGCGTGGCTGGAGTACATCACACATTCACAGAAGAACCGGGTTGTGGGCAGCGCTGTGCTGGCATGGCGTCGCGACCACGCGGCTATGCGCTTCACGGTGACCAAAGCGAATCCGCAACGCCAAAGCGTGGCCATCGTCGAACCCTGGAAGGAAGAACACCGCGTTGACGTTGATGCATGGTACAGGGCGCGGATGCACGGCGACCTGGCCGGTGAGTTCCTGACGCTGCGTGAACACGAGGAGTCGGGTCGCTGGCAGGAAGCATTGAAGCTGGCATCGAACCTGCTCAAGAAAGACAGCGCCAATGCCTCGCTGCGGTTTCGCGCAGCGCGCGCCGCGCTGCGGGCGAAATGGATGGGAGATGCGATCACGCTGTTTGAGGCCGTCCTGGAAAAAGAGCCGGAAAACCCGGCAGCACTCGCAGGCGCCGCCATCGCAGATTCCTTCAGCCGTGAGCCCGAAACAAAAATCGCGCTGGCGCGAATCGACAAAGCGCTGGCCGCCGGCATCCGCGAGGCCGCGCTTTACGTGGCACAGGCGCGGCTACTGCTCACGATCGACGGTTCGCATGAGCCGTTACGCGCGGCGTGCGCTGAGGCCTTCAAGCTTGACCCTGCATGCCTGGAAGCGTTTGAGGTCATGGCACAGTGCGAGCACGCCGGCGGCAACCCTGAAGCCGAAGAATCGTGGCGCACCAAAGCCATCGAGGCGGCACCGGGCCAGTACGTTCTCTGGGTTGCGCGCGGCGATCTGCGCGCGGCGCAATGGAATCTCGAAGGCGCGCTGGCGGATTACTCCAAGGCCATCGACTTGCTGAGGGCGATGCCGGCTGAGTATCGCAGCCAACTGCTTGCGGCCGTGCTCCGCAAGCGGGCGAACATGAATGAGGCGCTGGAGAATGCTGAGCAGGCAGAACAGGATTTCGCCAAGGCTCTTGAAGAAACGCCTGACGACACGACGCTGCGTTCGGTGCGCGGCTGGTTCTATCTGCGCAAAGGGCAATGGCAGAAGGCGCTCGATGATTTCACGGCGGTGACGAAATCAGGCATTGCGGAGGGCGATGACTTCTACGCCGCGGGCATTGCGGCGGAACGCCTGGGCGACATCGGGCTTTCATTCGCGTTCTACCGCGAAGCCATGAATTACCGCACGTCGAACTATGATGAATACTGCTTCAGCGCAGCCTGCGCGGCTACGGCCATGGCCGCCGCGATGGAGAACGGGACACTCGCATTTCCCTGCCGCCCCGAAGCCGAGCGAAAGAAACTGGAAGAGTCTTTCGCGCAAACGAACGAAGCGCAGCGCAAAGACGCGGCCAAGGAGTTGCTGGACAGCGCATTTGATCTGCTCGAGCAGCTGGTTGAAGACTACCTGGCCGATGAAGACGGCGTGGCGAAGTTGAACGAAGAGCCAAGGCTGGAACGCGCGCGCAAAGACCCGCGCTGGGCCGCGCTGATCAAGGCCGCGAAATCCGATGAATAGACTCAGCGCCCGGGGTGGTTGGGCGGTGCACCCAGTGGGGGATCGTCGGAGGACCAGACGATATCGGCGCGCGGCAACTCGCGCTGCAACTGCTCCACATCGGCGCGCCTGATCTTCGGGCAGAAGTTGATGCGCAGTTCGCGCAGGTTGCGCAGCGTCGAGAGTTTTGCGATGCCCGCGCCCGTCAGGGCTAGGCAGCCTGAAAGGTCAAGATCTTCCAGGCTGGTGCGCGCGGCAATGTAATCCATCCCCGCGTTGCCAATGCCGCGGCAATGCCGCAGGTGCAAACGCCGAAGTCTTGGAAAGCGCGCCAGCGCGTGCAAATCGTCAGAGGAGAGATCCACGCTGCCGTGCTCGCCGCTGGTGATGAAGGTTGTTTCACTGGAGAGCGCCTCGAGATCCGCGCGGCTCTGGACGAACCCCTCCTTCACGCGCAAGTCCGCGGGCAGGGAAAAATCCGGCTCGTCGGCGGGCCCGCGATCGGAAGGCTGCGCAGCACAGCCCGTCAGGAGCAGCGCAAGCACGATGATGATGCGGCCTTTTATGGCGTCTATTCAAGCTCGCGGCCGTGTTGTGCGCCAGCGCTGCCGCCACGGTAAGAACCTGCATTGTAAGGTCACTCACAACGCAACGCCTTGCCCGCGCATGGGTTGAATCTAGGATTGAGTTCTCTCCGAGAGGGTGCAGCGTGCCGCTGGTGCTCATAGCCGATGATGACAAAGCCGTGCGCGTTCAGCTCAAGCGCATGCTGGAGAAATCGGCCCACAAAGTCATTGAAGTCTCCACCGCCGAAGAGGTTCTGGAGCAGGCCAAGGTTCAGGAACCTGACCTGATAATCATAGACGTCAACCTGCCCGACAAAGAGGCGCTGCACCTGCTGGAGGAATTGCGCGCGGAGTCCAATCTGGCGCGCACGCCGGTGATGGTGATGGCGGCAAGCAACGACCAGGAAACGCTGGTGAAAACGTTCCGCTGGGACGTCGTTGACTTCATTCTCAAGCCCTTTGATTCAGACGTTCTGGCCGCGAAGATCGGCGCGCACACCCGCTTGTCGCAGGCCTACAAGCACTCGCGCAAGCTGACCAAAGAAATGTACATGAGCCGCATCGAGCGCCTTGAAATGGCGATGCGCGCCACGGATGAGGATATCGGCGAGGCCGAGCGCCATTTTCGCTGGATGCAGCCCAAGCCGCCAAAGATCGATCACTACGACATTGACGTGCTTTACCGGCCCCTGGGCCGCCTGGGCGGCGACCTCTATGACTTCGTGTGGCTCGACCGTGACCGCCTGGGCATCGTGGTGGGCGATGTTTCCGGCCACGGCGTGCAGGCAGCGGTGATCCAGGTGATGGCGCGCAAGCTGCTTTCGCTGGCGCTGCGCCAGGAAAATGGCGATCTTTCAAAGGTTGTTGAGTTCACCAACCGCGAACTGACCAACGATCTGCCGCCGGGAAGTTTTGTGGCCGGGTTGGTGGGCGTGCTCGATACGCGCCACCACACCTGGAAGCATGTGCGCTGCGGCCTGCCTTACCCCATGCTCATTGCGCGCGGCCGCGGGGAAACCACCGTCGAAAACATCATGTCCACGGGCGGCCCGCTGGGCCTTTCGCAGAACTCTGACCGCATGTTGACAGCGGGCCTTTATGAAACCGCGCTTGTGCCCGGCGAAGGTTTGCTGCTGATGTCGGACGGCATCATCGAGTTGAACATGGACAACGGCGAGCAGTTCGACAGCGAAGGTGTGGCACGCGCGATCAAGGCCGCACCTCCGGGCGAACCTCTGATTCCCACGATCTGTGAACTGTCCGACGTCGAGCATCGCGCCGAAGACGATGTCACGCTCATCAATATCAGCCGCGTCAGTTAGAGCGGCGCTTGCGGCCCTGACACGCATTTCGCAAACTGTCGCTCCATGGCGCATCTGATTTTGATCAGCAACGACGCTGCACTTTCGGGCTCCATTGAGCAGGACCTGAAAGCCGGCAAGCACACGATCAGTGTCGCGCCCGACACCGAAAAAGCACTGGCCGCCGCGCAATCCATGCGCCCGGACCTGATGATCTGCGACTTGCAGGAGAGCGGCGAGAAGGAGATCCAGTTCCTTGAGTCGCTGCAGAAAGACCGCAAGCTGATGCGCGTGCCGATTATCCTGCTGGTCGAGGGCAAGAACTACACGGCCATCCTCGGCGGCTACCAGTGCGACATCTACGGCATCCTCAAGAAGCCGGTCGATATTGAACACCTGGGCGTGCAGGTCGAAACCGTGCTGCGCCAGACCGTGCGCAACAAGCAAAGCCGGCGTCGCGAGCGCAGCGAACTTCAAAGCCAGATACTGCGCCTCGAGCGCGAGATCTCCGCGACGACCGCCGACTTGACCGACGCGGCCCAGAACTTCGTGACCATGCTGGCCAGCCCGCCCTCACCCAAGGGCATCCGCATCAATTGCCACTTTGCGCCCGCGGGCGGGTTTGTGGGCGGCGATTTCTATGACTTCTTCTGGCTCGATCGGCGGCGACTGGCGGTGGTTGTGGGCGACGTGACCGGGCACGGCATCCAGGCCGCGGTGATTCAATCCATGGCGCGCAAGGTCATCTCTATCGGTACGCGCATTCATAACGGTGATTTGCGCGAGGCGCTGCGCTTTGCCAACGAAGAAATCGCGCCCGACATGCCGCACGGCAAGTTCGTGGCGGGCCTGGTGGGGGTGCTCGATACGATCAGCGGGGACTGGGCACACGCGCGCTGCGGTGTGCCGCACCCGGTCTTGCAGCAGCCCGACGGCAGCATCCAGGAAATCGTGACGGCGGGACTGGCGCTGGGCCTCAAGCGCTCGCCCAATTGGGCCGACACCGTTGAGGTTTTCGAAACCAACCTGATGCCAGGCGCGCGCCTGATCCTGTTCTCGGACGGCATCCTCGAGTGCAAACAGGAAGACGGCGAAGAGTTCGATTATCCCGGCATGCGCCGCGCGCTGTCCAAAATCCCCAGCGATGTTGACGTGGCCCACTCCATCGCGAACATCGCCCAGGCCGGCCATCGCGCCGAAGACGACGTACTGATCATTTCCATCACGCGCGAGGGCGTGGATCTCATTGAAGGCGAGCCCGAAGACGAAACGAGCTACACCGAACTGAGCCGCGACGACGCGCTGGATTCGTTCTAGCCCCGTTCGTGGCGTTCATTGGCGCTTTCCAAGTAATCACAGCTGCGGTTTTCCTACTATAATGAAGCCCCGGCTTTTGCCCTGCGAGAGGCTTGTATGAAACTGCCCGTTTTTCTGCTTGCCGTTTTCGTAGCCGCGCCGCTGTGCGCGCAGGTGTTTCCCAAAACGGACAAGGACAAAGTAAGCGAAGAAATCGAGCGTGCGCGCAAGGGTGGCGAGCAGCCCGATACGCCGCCCAAAGAACCGCCCAAGGATCCACCCAAGGCCGCAGACGGCGCCGCGGCGCTGGCGCGCTTTCAGGCGTTGCGGGAAGGCATGCGCAAGCAGGAGAGCAGTGAGTCGCGCGAGAGCGCCAAAGTGCTCGATCAGTACCACGACGCAGTCTCGGGTTATCTCGGCGCTCAGGCCGCACTCAAGGCCGGCTTCTACAAAGAAGCATCCAAGGCCTTCAAGAAGTGCGCCGTGCCAAGCGATGAAGAACTGAAGGGCTACAAAGGTGAGGTGCGCGCGCGCGCGGTGGAATTGCAGGCCGGTCGGCACTTCTATTACCGGATGATTGCCGATGTGCTTTCGTACTACGCGTATTCCGAAAACGACGGTGAGTTCGATCGCACCTGGACGCGCGCGGAAAAACAGGGCCAGGCCGTTGTCAAGGAACTGCAGCAGGCCATCTTGCGCAAGCAGATCGATGAAACGATGGGCGGCATCACCTTGCGCCGGCTCGAGAACTGGCTCAAAGAAGAGCGCGGCTACTGGGGCATTCTGCGCGACGCCGAGAAGGCGCTGAACGAAAACCCCGGCGAGATCACTCACTGGACACGGTACCTGACCGTCGTCAGCGCCCGCGAGCGTGACGACGCCACGCCTGACTTTATCAGCGCGCGCGCAGCCCTGACCGTGATCAAGGAGTATTGGCCGCAGGACAGCCTCGTGCGGCGCGGCAACATTGACGCCGGTCTTGCGTGGGTGTTCACCGCGCTTTACCAGTTCGAACGCGCCAACGCAGCGCTGGACGGCGCAACGCAGCTCAGTGAAGAGGGCGTGCGTTATGTAGAAGACCAGAGGCGGCGCATCCAGGAAGCGCAGAACAGCGCCAATCGTGAATACAAGAAGTAGGCGTGACGCTCGAGATTACATCGATCAGCGGCGGAGTTCGTTTGCGCCTGCGCGTCGCGCCCAAGGCCGCGCGCGCGCGCATCATGGGCGAGCATGGCGGCGCCCTCAAGCTGGCGGTCACTGAAGCTCCTGAGCGCGGCAAGGCCAACGCCGCCGTTATCGAACTGCTGGCTCGCGAACTGCGCGTTTCGAAGCGCGAGATCGCCATCGTCAGCGGCGAAACCGCCCAGGATAAAGTGGTCGAAATCTCCGGGGTGTCGGAACTGGCGCTTCGTGCGCTGGTTGAGTAGCGGCGGGGAAGCTTGCTCAGCGCTTGGCGAGCTTGAGCGCTTCTTCCGGGTCGAACACGATGCGGAAGCCCTTGGCGGTGTTGCGCTCGTTCGGATCGCCAAAGCGACGGTAGTACAGGTTGGCAATCTGCACATCTTCGTCTTCGCGCGAGGCGCCGCGCACGCTGCGCGGCTGGCCGGGCTCACCCTTCATGCGCGGGTTGACCCAACCGTAGGAGGGCTTTTCGTAGGCGCTGCGCTCGTAACAGTCGGCGGTCCATTCGGTAACGCTGCCCACCACGTCAAGAAGCTGGAACGGTGAGCGGCCATTCTCGAAAGCGCCAACCTCCATCACTTTCTTGGAATTGAAGTTCGAGTTCGCGCGCAGCATTTCCAGTTGGCCCTGGTGACTAACCTGATCGTTGGGGCCAAGCCACGGAATCGAGCGTCCGTCATTGCCGCGGGCCGCTTTCTCCCACTCTGCTTCCGTGGGCAGGCGGCCGCCGAGGTAGCGGCTGCATGCGTCCGCTTCGAACCAGCTCACGCACGAAACGGGCTTTTTGGGCGCGCCGAATTCACCCATCGAAGCGACCTCAAGATTGAACGCATAGGGCCGCGCCTCGAGGCCGTCCAGGTAAGCGAGCACCATCAGCGCCTTGGAATCAGCGCGCAGCGTGAGGCGGCCGTCACCGCCGGCGGTGTAACGATAGCGCGCCATCTCCGGCATCTGGGCCAAAGCCGCGCCGCTGGTGAGTTTGTACTGCGAGTCCTCTTTGCGGAAGATGTCTGCCTGCCAGGCGGTGCTTTCGCTCGATTCATAGGTCAGCAGCTTGCGCATTTCGTACATGGGCCCGACAAAGTAAACGGCATGTGAAGCCGCCGCGCCGCCCGCAATCTGCAGGCCCTCGAGCGTGAGATCTCCGTGCGGAGAAAACAGCCAGCGCACGCGGCGCGCGCGCTTTTCCTGGCGCCAGCCGTAGATGCCATTGCCTTCATGGCGGCCTTCCATCGGGCTCGACGGATTCTGGACCCAGGCCCATCCGGCGGCCTCCCAGAACTTCTCGCGGTCATAGCCCTGGT
The DNA here is from genome assembly GCA_020845475.1 of Planctomycetota bacterium. Taxonomy (GTDB): domain Bacteria; phylum Planctomycetota; class UBA8742; order UBA2392; family UBA2392; genus UBA2392. The sequence continues at coordinate 3,991 of JADLFN010000054.1, read as the reverse complement.
CGAGAATGAACGTGAAGTACTGCTCATTGGTGAGTTCGGTGCGGGCGATGTAATAATCGTTGAGAAACACCCAGCGCTTGGGCGAATTGGCAATCACGCCGTCATCTTCGCCCTGGATGAAAAGCCCCTGACGCACGAGCACGAGGTCAAGATCAACGCGATAATCGCCCACCTCGCGCGTGATGGTGAGCGTTTCCGGCAGTGGTGCAGCGTGTTTCTTGATGTAGGCCGAAACGTCGGGCGGTGTCAGGTTGAAGCCCTTGGGCAGCTCGGCCGGAAGGCCCGAATCCGGAGGCGGCGAGAAAATCGGATCCGGAGCCGGATTGGGTGCCGGCGTGGGCTCAAACCACGAACGAACGCGGCGCGACAGATCAATGCCCTCAACCTGCATTGAGAAATAAACCGCCACGGCCACGCACGCCAGCAGCACGAGCAATACAAACTTCCAGCCGGCCGCGCCACGAATGTGTAAACGAGAGCCCATGCTGAACCCTGACAAACCCAAGGGCCAGAAAGGCACAATGCCCATCTGGCCCCCGGAGTTTAGCAAAACTCGCGCCCGCTTACTTGATGTTCTCGATCAGACCCACCAGCGGCAGGAACAATGCAATCACGATGAAGCCGATCGCGCCGCCCATGAACACGATCAGCACGGGTTCAAGGATGCTGACGAGCGATTCAACCGCGATGTCAACGTAAACGTCAAAGGTGTCCGCCACCTTGATCAGCATTTTGTCGAGCTCGCCGGTTTCCTCGCCTACGTCGATCATGTTGACGACCAGGTCGTCAAACATGCCCGTCTCGCTCAGCGGGCCGGCAATCGTTTCACCTTCCTTGATGCTCGCCGCGACTTTCTCGATGGCCGCGCCGAGAACGACGTTGCCAATGGCGTTCTTGCAGATGGTGAGCGCCTCAAGAATCGGCACGCCGGCCTGCACCAGGGTGCCCAGCGTGCGGGTGAAGCGCGCCGTTACGGCCTTCTGGATGATGTTGCCGAAGATCGGGACCTTCAACTTAAGCGAGTCCACGATGCGCGTGCCCGTGGTGGTGCGACTCCAGGCGCCAAAGGCCAGCGACGCGGCAATGATCAGGATAATGCCGATGCCGCCGATGAACGGGTTGATAATGGCGCGTGAGAACTCAACGAGCAACCACGTGGCGAAGGGCAGCGCGAAGCCCTGCTCTTTGAACATCTTTTCAAACGCAGGCACCACGAAGATCATGATGCCGGTCAGGATCATCACAGCCACGGACATAACGATGATCGGGTAGATCATCGCGCCGATTACTTTCTTCTTCAGGCGCGCGGCCTTTTCCATGAAGTCGGCCAAACGCTGCAGAATCGTGTCCAGAATACCGCCGGCCTCGCCGGCCTTGATCATGTTGGTGTACAGGCGGTCAAAAGCCTTGGGGTGCATCGCAAACGCCTCAGAGAGCGACGAGCCCTGCTCGACGCTTTCCGCGACATCCTCAAGCACCGTCTTGAAACCGCCGGCTTTCTGCTGCTTGGCCAGCACTTTGAGCGAGCGAACTACGGGCAGGCCGGCATCAATCAGCACGGCGAACTGCGCCGTGAAATCCGTGACCTGTTGAACGGACACGCGCCCGCGCTTGCGCTTGCCGGGTGCGGGGGCCGCGCCACCGCCGCCCGTGTCAGCCTTGGCGGCCTGTTTGGCAGCAGCCGTTTCGGCGCGCTGCGTTACTTTGGTGGGTTTGAGGCCGGCATTACGGATATCGAGGATGGCCTGGTTGCGGTTGGCCGCCTCGAGTTCTCCGTTTTCCTTCTGGCCTTTGGCGTTGATTGCTTCGTACGCGAAAATGGGCATAAAGCCTGGCTCCCAGGTAATCCAAAAATCGCGTTTACACGCGACGCTGTTCGGCGCGCTGCGCGGGGGGAGGGTGTAGCCTCGCGAGCGTTCAATCTAGGACGCCGACAGTGCGATTGCAATGGCATTGCGCCGATCGAATGCGTCAACCTATTTGCACGCCTCAAGACCAGCGCGATTGATACGCCCTCGACACGCCGTTACCATCGCGCCACTACTCGTGCCTCGTGGTTCGAACTGCAATCACGCGGCACCAGACACGAACCACGGGCCACGAACCACGGAACACGGACGCATGGACATTCACTCAATGCTCGATGCCAAGCGCATCATCCTCGAGCTCAAGGGCGCAACCAAACAGGACGTCCTCCTCGAAATGATCGACATGCTGGGCAAGAGCGAAGGCGTGACCGACGCCAACGCGCTCAAGAAAGCCATCCTCGATCGCGAAGAGATCATGTCCACCGGCGTGGGCCTGACCATTGCCGTGCCTCACGCCAAGCTGCCCAGCGTCAAGCAGTTCACGCTCGGGCTGGCGCGCAGCACGCGCGGCATCTCCTATGACAGTCTCGACGGCAAGCCGGTGAGCGTGATCGTGATGATCGCGGCGCCCGACAACGACCAGAACACCTACCTGCGCGTGCTGGCTGCCGCAATGCACGTGCTGCGCAATGAGCAGAACCGCAAGGCCATTCTCAGCGCCAATTCGCCGCAAGACATCATCGCGGTTTTCAAGAAAGCCGCGGAGTAGCGGCGCGCGTTGAGTCCCGTTGTCGCGCTCAATTAACCCCGGACGATTCTTATGCCTTCCATCCTCGACAAACTTGATGCCGCCGTGGAGTTCCTTCGTCCCCGCGTTTTGACGCAGGCCAAAGTCGGCATCGTGCTTGGCACCGGGCTGGGCCGCCTTGCCGAAGACGTGCAGGTTTCCGCGCGCGTCAACTTTGACGACATTCCCCACGTCGCCGCCACCGGCGTGGCTTCGCACAAGGGCGAGTTTCTCGCGGGCAAGCTGAACGGAACGAACGTGTTTGTTCTCGACGGGCGCCTTCATGGCTATGAGGGCCACGCGATGGAGAACATCGTGTTCCCCGTGCGACTGCTGGCGCGGCTGGGCGTGAAAACGGTGGTGCTCTCCAACGCCGCGGGCGGGCTGAACACGCGTTGGAAGGTGGGCGACATCATGGTGCTCAACGACCACATCAACCTCCCGGGCATGGCCGGCATCAACCCACTGGTGGGGCCGAACGAAGATAAGCTGGGCGTGCGCTTCCCCGACATGAGCGAGCCCTACGACCGCAAGCTGGTCAAGCTCGCGCACGAAATTGCCAAGGCCCAGAAATTGAAGTTGCGCGAAGGCGTTTACGTGCAGGTGTTCGGGCCCAATCTCGAAACGCGCGCGGAGTATCGGTTCCTGCGCAACATGGGCGCCGATGTCGTCGGCATGAGCACCGTGCCGGAGGTTGTAGCCGCGCGCCACATGGGCCTGAAGGTTGTCGCGTTCTCGATTCTCACCGACATGTGCGACCCCGACCACCTCGAAGAAGCGAACATCGAGAAAATCATCGCGACCGCCAACGAAGCCGAGCCCAAGCTGGCAAAGCTGGTCAAAGCGCTTGTCGGCAAATGGTAGTACTCCCGTGGCTTCACGGGGATGTCGAAGGGGCGTGAGAGCCGTTGCCTTTGCCGTGGTAGGGGCGACATATATGTCGCCCCTACGGTGCATGGGTTTTGCCGTTGCCTTTGAACCCAAAAAGCAGTTCTCCGCGCCTCTGCGTGAGATGCCGTTGACGTTGCCGTTGTAGGGGCGACATATATGTCGCCCCTACGGTGCAAGGGCCTGCCCGTTGTCTTTGAACCCAAAAAGCAGTTCTCCGCGCCTCCGCGCCTCTGCGTGAGAGCCGTTGCCGTGGTAGGGGCGACATATATGTCGCCCCTACGGTGCACGGATTTTGCCGTTGGCGTTTGAAATTCTGGCCATTCTGTGCATGAAGCGACCGGTTCACCGCGAACCGCACTCCGCGAACCGCACTCCGCTCACCGCATCACTCCGGCGGTGGTCTTTCTAAATCTTCGAACTTCATCGCTTTGTCCGCCGGTCTTACTCCCCAGCTTTCCGGCATTTCGAGCGGCGCTTGCGGCCACTCTTTTTCCAGCGGCACTTC
>JADLFN010000053.1 GCA_020845475.1 Planctomycetota bacterium | reverse complement strand
CGCAGGCTTCAACGCTGCAGGCGTGTTTCACGGCCTGCAGGGCGTCGATGTACTCCTGGCGGCGCAACAGCACGGTCACGTCGTTCTTGGGCACAACGCTGTGCCAATCGGGGAACTGGCCTTCCACAAGCCGCGTGGCAAGGTTCCATTTCCGGTTGCCAAAGAACATGCAGCTTTCGCGCGGCGTGACTTCGGTGATTTCACCTTTGTCGTTGGTCGTTTCGACCTCGGGCGGGAAAGCCACTTCAACGTTCGGTTCTTCGGCGCTGTCCAGCGTCTTGATGATGCCGGCCAGGTTCTGCGCGTGCGTGTAGTGCAAGATGCTTTGCCAGCGCGGGGCCTTCTTGGTGCTCACGCTCAGCGCGTGGGCGGCGAGGTGTTTGCCGTCCGTGGCCACGAGCTGGACGCTGTAGCTGTCCTTGTCGTTGACCAGCGGCTGGTTGACTTCGCCGCCGAATTCCCAGAACAGTCCGTTGAGCGCATAGCGCCCCTTCTCGAGCTGGCAGTATTCGCTCAGCTTCGAAAAGTGGTGCGCCAGCTCGGCGCCCGGGATCTCGAACTTCACGCCGGCGTTGGCCAGCGGGAAGCACGGGTATTCATCGGGCACTTTGTGCGGCTGCGGAATGTTCTGGGTCACGGCTGAATAGTGAAGCGTGACCATGGGGCCGGTCTCTGACGGCTCGGATTCGAGCGTGAAGGGCTCCTTGGGCACCTTCCAGTCGTTCGGAAGGGTCAGGCAGCCTTCACCGTCGATCTCGATGCCCTGTGTGACAAGGTCAAGGTCGATGGTCAGGTACTGGCTCAGGTCTGTGGCCCGCAAATTTGCCCCGACGCCGTGGGCTGCGGTCAACAGCACCACTTGCGTGATGGCGTTGCCGTAGCGCGACTTCGTGGGCGTGATGCCGGCGCACAGTTTGAAGGCCCGCGCGAAGCCCTTGGGGTCATGCACGCGGACAGAAAACTTACTCATGGTGCTTCTCCGATTCGCGGAGCGAATCGCCCTGAGCCGCCCGTAAGGGCGAGTCGATGGGCAGCTCCGTTTGAAACGGCCGCGAAGTGCGGCCGCAGTTGAAAAGGGGGTCAGGCACCGCAAACAGCGCGGAGCCAGACCCCTTTTCAACTACAGTTGTTCCTCGATCAGGTCGGCGGCTTGGTCGAATGAGAGACCGAAATCGTCGTTTATCTCGGAAAGCGTGTGTGCTGCGCCGCGGTAGTCGATCATGGTGTCGCCGAATAGGTGAACACCGAGCTTCCTTTCAATCGCATGCCACCAGCGCGGGCCTGGACGACCGCCTTTAGAACGAAGGTCGTAGCGAGTGTTGCCGGCTGCGTCTGTGCCAAATCGCGTCCATTTGAACTTCGCGGGACACTCGCGGCGCGCCAGCTCGGCCAGCACGCCAAGAACGCAGAAGCGTTCCTGGCCACCTTTGTCCACGAGGCGCATGACCTCGCGGCACTGTAGAAACTCGCCGCTGCGAAGGGCGGCGAGCCATTGCTGCTTGTATTTGGCTTTCATGGGATTGCTCCCTTGTGACCGCCCGAAGGGGCGGCCAGGACGACGGGCAACGTGTAAGCCTTGCTTACAAGTTGCCCGCATTCCTATGCGACCTCGCGGTCTCGGTCCCAGCGGGGCCGCAACTCGACGTAGGCTTCGCACTCCAGCAGGGCGCGCATCTTCAAGGAGATGTCCTCGAAGAAACTCTCGGCCCAGGCGTAGAGATTGACGTTCGTGTCGAGGTCAACGCCCTCGCTGAAAGCGTCCTTCAGCTTGGCGCGCTGCTCTTTCGTCCACTCTTCCGGCTTGGGCGTGAAACCCACGTCGGCGTAGTCGCCGGCGATCACGATGCGGTCGCCTTTCCAGCGGCCGATCAGCGAAGTGTCAGGCGTGCTGCCCTTCTTCGCGTGGTAATCGCCGCCGCCGCGGCCACAGCCATCGGCGAGCAGCAACGCGAGCGCGAGCATGGTGCCGTCGCCCGAGTTGCCGAACTCCATCAGCTTGAGCCCGTCACCCAGCTTGTGCGGGTGGAGGAACTCCTTCTTGTCCAGATTTACGACGAGATAATACTGACCCATGGCGGGTCTCCTTGATGCTGAGAGATGGAGTGTTGGAGCGATGGAGAGATCGCAGTTGCCATCTCTCGATCTCTCAAACTCTCCATCTCTCAAGAACACCGCCCCGAATGGGGCGGCAGTTCACGGCCGACGCTGAAATGTCGACCGTGAACTATCAGGCGATGCGCAACAGCAGTTCCTCGGCGCCGTAGACCTTCTTCTCGCCGCAGCTCTCGCACTCGACGCGCCTGGCGTCGGGTTCGCAGCCGCCTTGCTCCTCGCCGCAGGCGATGCAGAAGCCGGTGCAACCGTCGCGCTCGACAGCGGCCATGACGGCCGCAAGTTCGATGCGCTGCTTGCGCTTCTTTTGTTTTGTCTCGGCGAGTTTGGTCTGGGCGGCGGGTTTCTGTTCCGGCGGCAGTTCCTGTTCGCTGATGCGAAGAGCTTCCGCCGGATCGCCGTCTTCAATCGCCCTCATGAATCGATCCCATGTGGACATGGTTTTCTCCGAGCCCAACGGGCTCGTCCTGAGCGAGCAAAGCGAGTCGATGGGCAACAAAAACGCCGCTCCGATGGGAGCGGCAGCACTGCTGCAGGCGATTTGCGCGCGTCATGCGGTGTCTTGCTACTCCGCTACGTGCGGGCAGGGTCGCCTGCAGCATTGCTACGAGGCGGACACGTGGGTCCGCCTCTACTTGCAAATCGTGTTGGACCAGAGCAGCTCGGTGATCTGGGGTTCAGCCTGCACCTGGATGACGCCGGGGCCGTTGCCCTCGGGATCTCGCAGCGGCAGCAGTTGCGTGCCGTCGTCGAGAGTAATCAGCCAAACGGGCTGCCAGCCGCACCAGTCGAATCCGTAGTTGTCGCACTGGCGCTTGCTGAGCTGTTCGACCTTCACAATCTTCTTGCCGACAATCAGTGATGAGTTGTCTTTGTTCATGGGTGTGTCCTCGCAACTCCGGCGCAAATTGCGCCGGCAGGAGGAGGGCAATTCAGAACTCAGGATTCAGAATTGCCGTGCTCCTACACCTTCGCCGTTTCCCCTGCGCTGAGCGCAGTCGAAGCGGGCTTTGCCGCCTTTTTCGGGCGGTCGTGTTTCACCTCGTCGGTCATCGGCATCAGGAAGCCCTTCACGCCCTGGTTCGAGTGGATCTCGAAGGGGTGATCAGGCTTTGCGCTGACGCGCAGCACGACTTTGGGCTGGTAGCCCTTGCCGTGCTTGCTCTTGCCGAGCGCGTTGTCCTGCGCCACGGCATCGCTGACCAGCTTCTTGAGGCGCTTTCCGTCCACGACGACTTCGTTGTACTGCCCGTGCTTGGGCAGCTTGTCCTGCCACTTCGGCCAGTTGGCCGGGTGGCCTTCGACCGCCTTGACGTCGAGTTTGACGCCGCCGGCGGTCTTGAAACTCAGCTTGTTGTCGTCCGCCACGTAGGTGGCCTCGACGGGCAGTTCGCGCATTTTTCCCTTTGGCAGCACTTTGAGCAGTGCCTTGCCATCGCGAACGTCCACCGCCTTGCCAATCAGGGCTTTGGGCGGGGCTTCGAGATAAGGGCTTTGCAAAAGGCTGTAGCCGTCGGTGGTGACCGTGCCTTCGGATTCGAAGAGCACCGTCTGCTTGAATGACGTGAGGCTCTGCGTCAAGCCGCGCTCGCGCTGAAACCTGGTTTGCGATGGCGGCTTGCCCGCAACTACGTTGCGGAACATTGCTGCTAACAGTTTGAACATGGTGGTTCTCTCTGGTGACGCTGCGAATGCAGCGCCAGATCACCGCGGCGCGTGCTCGCGTCGCGGTGATCTACTGTGAAACTGAGAGTTTGAGCGTTCGAGTGTTGGAGAGATCGCAGTTGCCATCTCTCAAACGCTCTATCTCTCATGCCTTACGAGGCCATCCGACTTCGCGCTTCGCGCTACGTCGGACAAGTGGCGGCGTTCAAAACGTCGCCAGCCTGCATTGACAGGGCCACGCGGTCGTCCTCGTTTTCGAGTTCCTTGGCGTGCCACGTCAAACCGTTCACCACGGACCACACGGAGAGGTTGCCCCCGTTGATGTCCAGGTGCGCGGCTTCGACGCCGGCTCGCGCGTTGGCGTTTGTAACGCCAAGACGGTTGAGCCGCTTGATCGCATCTTCGTCTTCCTTGGCAAACTCGGTCTTGGCTGCCTTGGCGAGGAAGCTGTATTCCTGGTCGGACAAAGCGCCGCTCAGGTTTCTGCAGTCTTCCTTGAACACTTCAAAAGCATCGCGAACGCTCTTGGTATGGCGCACACGCTTGGTGCGGCCTTCCGAGAGGTCCCAGATGTTGAAGTTGCAGCAGACGTTTCTGAACAGAAACATCTGCCAGCCAAAGCTCTTGTGGCCGGTTTCGCCGTTGTAAACCATGATCCCCTTGCGGAGACCACCGAGTCCATCGTCCATAGCAGGCGGCTTGCCCGCCATAGCCGAAGGCGGCGGCGGGAAGCCTTGGGCTGCGGCAATTGCCGCGCTGCCCTGCATGCCGCTCACCTTCTGGTCAGAGAACCCGTCACCGGCCTTGAACTTCGGCTCGGTGAAGTAGAAAGAAAACGAATATCGATCCGTGCG
>JADLFN010000052.1 GCA_020845475.1 Planctomycetota bacterium | reverse complement strand
GGCGTTCACTCACGGTAAGCACAATCTTCGGGGCGCGGGCCATGGGTTATTCCTCCATGGCACACCAAACAGTCGCCACCGCCACCAAATTCCAATTCGTCAAACTAATTCAAGGACGGGACACTAGTTCTTCGGCGCTGGGCTCTTTGGCCGGCTCGGGCGCGCTTTGCCTTGGCGGGGTTTTCTTTGGCCCGTAGGCGGGATTGCGGTCGTACGGCATGGCGGGAGGCTAACATCTCTCGATGAGATGATGTAAGCGGTTGCGCAGCGACATGATTGGGTGCTTCAAACGCCAAACACAGCGGGGTCGTGGCACTTGCCGCAGGGGAGCTGGCGAACGTATTCCATTTCAACGTCATCGAGCGGAACCTTCACCTGGTGCAGCTTGCCGCACCAGGGGCAACGCTTGGCTATGTGCGCCATGCCGCGTTCAATGCGGCGCACGTAGAAGGAGCGTTTTTGGTCCGTGTTCTTCATAGTTTCATTATACCACGTAAAGTCCAGCGCCCCGGCGGGGGCCGGGGCGCTGGTGCGACTTCAAGATGTGCATCACGTTTCGCACCTTCGCGGGTGTTAGCCGCGCGAAGACTTGGAGGACAGCGTCCCATCCTCCGACCACCGTTGAGCGGTGGGTTACCGCCGCATCCTGCGGCGGTCGCTAGAAGAACTAGGCGGGCGGGCCGTTCTTCCAGCGTGGCCGTAATTATGAACGACCGGTCATTCATTTTCCATCCAGAATTCTTGGAAATTCGTAAGTTTTTGCCCCTTATGCACTACCTTTAAGGGCTGACGGGCCTTTTTGGCCCCGCTGCCCCTTGGTTTTCCCCTCTCGCGACCTATTGGGTGCTCCATGTTCGCACGCAACCTCGTTTTCCTTGCGCTGGCTTTCGCTCTCACGCTGTTTGCCAGCGTGGCGCCGGTCAGTGCCGAGCAAATCAAACTCTCGGACGGCCGCTTCCTTCAGGGCACCGTGGAGGAGGTCAAGGCCGAGGGTTTTACGTTCAAGCTCACGGAATCCGGCGGCACGATTTTCCTGCGCTGGAGCCAGGTCGATGCCGGCCTCAAGAAACGCCTGCGCGACGAAAAGGATCCCAATGAGGGCCTGAACTTCGAAGTGCTGATCGACGGCGCGCGGCTTGAGCTGGTCACGGGCGAAGTGCTGCTGGGCGACATCAAACTCAGCGGCGGCAAGTATGTTGTTATCAACCTCGACTGGGCCAAGGGCCGCAGCTTCGACATGGAAGACGTGATTGAGGGCGGCTTTGCCGCCAACGTCAAGATTCCCGCCCAGGTCATGAAGGCGCCCGAAGAAGTGCTCAAGATTGCCGAAGAGCAGCGAGCGCCGCTGGAATATTCGCGCCAGTTCTATGAGCTCGCCCGCATCGCCGACCGCATGGCGCTCTATGAAGCCGCCAAAGATTACGTCTCGCTGGCCCTGGCATCGCCCTACGACAAAACGGGCACGCCCAACAAGGCCATGCAGAGCACGCTTGAAAGCTACAACGCCAAGCTCGATGAACTGATCCGCCAGCGCGACCTGCTCAACGCCCTGACGGAGGCGCGCAAAGCCGCGCAGAAGCATGTGTATCAGCTTGCGCTCAACGGCCTCAATGATGCCAAGACGAAATACAACCCGACGGGCGAAGTGCTGGAGAAGTTCACGGAGACGTACAACGAAATCGACGCGGACTACAACGCGTTCATCGTGACCGAGTGGTACAAGCAGATGCCCGCCCTGGCGCGCAAGAAGTCAGCCCAGAAGAACCTGACGTGGCAGGACGCGCGCAACTGGGCGCTCAAGGAATTCGAGAACGAAATCAAGGCCGCGATCGCGATCAAGACCGGCGGCGACGTGAACGACATCAAGACCCGTTTCACCAAGCGCGACAAGGAGAAGCTCACTTTCCGCAAGATCAGTTTTGGCGAAACCGGCTTCTATGACGTGGTCGGCGGCCCGCTGCAGAGTGCGGGCGTGAAGCCGGCCTCCGCGAATTCCGGCCAGCCGGGCAGCTCTCGCGGCGAAACTCCGCGCGACGACCGCCGCCGTGAGGATCGCAGCGTCGGGCCCATGGGCGATGGCGCCTTTGACGACAGCGATAAGGACGGCCTGCAGGCTCAGCCCAAAAAGGAAGGCAGCGGAGATCTTCCGCCCCTGCCGCCCGAGGCCGAGGATTACCTGCGCAAGATCAAGGAAGCCTACGACAAATCCCAGGCCGAAAAGGCCAAGCAGGGCCAGGGCCAGGACCTGAGCAAGTTCAAGGTGCCCACCACCTACCCGAGCATCGAGGACTGGTGGAACGGCCAATCCCGCATCACGCGCCAGAACTGGATGATCGCGATTTACGTGCGCTTTGCCGGCACGATGTACTTCGAGCAGGAATTGCAGGAACTCAAGTACAAGTAGCTGCTCACAAAGCTTGTGCAACGGCCCTCCCACCGCTTACGCGGTGGGATCTGTTTTGGGTGCAGGCCGCCCCACGAATTCCGCGCTCAGGTTCGCCAGCAGGATCATGGCCGCGCCAAATACCAGCCACCATGAAAAGTGCTCGTGCGCCTCCTGTGGGATGATCCCGCCGATAATGGCCGTAGCACCCAGGCTGAGCAGCGTGGCGAACACCGGCTCGCTGGTGTAAACGACGGCCGCGCGCGAAGGTGAAAGCTCCTTCTGCCACACATTGAGCATGCTCAGCGCCAGCACCGTGGCCAGAAACGCGCACAGCAATTCCGTGACCCAGAACATCGTGCTGGAGAACACCGCGCCAAGCCTTGACACGTCAAGAGCCAGCGCGGCATCGGGCGAAAGCGCAAGCGCCAGCGCCATCCAGAGCGTGCTCCAGACCAGCATGGTGAATGTCAGGGCCAGCGCATCGGATCGGCGCGTGAACACATCCGTGAGCACTATGTGGCCGCCAAACACGACCGCGCAGCCAATCGTCGCCCACGCCCCTATCGAGAGCCCGGTCTCGGGCACGCCCTTGATGAACGCGGCTCCAATAGTCGCCAGCGCCACGCCCAGCATCACTCCCCGGGAGGGCCACTTGCGCAGGATGATTGACGAAAGCACGGGCGTGCTGACCACATACAGGCTGGTCAGAAAGGCAGATTGGCCCGCCGGCACGTCGTCCTGGGTCAGGCCGAAAATCTGCAGAAGGAAGCCGCCCGCAAACACCATGGACAGCCAGAAACCGTTTTTCCATGCCGCCTTGTCGCAGCGCCGCACGCTCTGCGGAATGAACAACGGCATCATGGCCGCGGCCAGCGCAAAACGCACCAGCAGGAAAAACGCGCCGCCCGCCACCTTCCAGTCACTGCCGAACACCGCGAAAACCGACTGCGTACCCAGCTTCATGAGCAGAAACGTAGCGCCCCAGAACAGGCACACGGCCGTGAGAATCATCGTGGCCAGGCGGCGCCTGCGCGGACTTGAGACGCTGATTGTTTCCATGGGCGCGGCACGGTAGCAAAACGCGGCCGCCGCCGCCCATGGGTGCCTCAAGCTACTTGTGCAGGTCAAGCTGTTCGCGCACGATCTTGGTCAGTTGCGAAAGCGAGTAGGGCTTGGGCAGGAATGCATCGGCGCCAAGCTTGATCAGCCCCTCGGTGTCCATGCCGCTGGCAAAGCCGCTCATCACGATCACACACGGCGCGAGGCTCTCGTCGCGAATCGCCTTGAGCGTTTCCGCGCCGCCCTGCCGTGGCATGGTCAAGTCCAGCAGAACCAGGTCAATGTCGCGGCGCTTGCGCATGCGCATGCACGCGGCTTCACCGTCCTGCGCAGTCTCCACGGCATAGCCCATGTCCGTGAGGATTTCGCCCGCGATATCAAGGATCTCGGGCTCGTCATCAACCACGAGGATGCGCTCCGTGCCGGACTGCGTGTAGTCCTCGTCGTCGGGCAGTTCCGGCACTGGCCCGGTAAAGCGCTTGCCGCGCCGGAAGAACAGCGTAAAGCACGTGCCCTGGCTTGAACTCTGCACTTTCGCCCAGCCGCCCACCTGCTTCATGTTGGCGTACACAACGGCCAAACCCAGGCCCGAGCCCTTGCCCACCGCCTTGGTGGAGAAGAACGGCTCAAAGACGCGGCCCACAATCTCGGGCGGGATGCCCTTGCCGCTGTCGGTCACGCTCAGTGCCACATAATCGCCGGGTTCGCTCTCGGGGTCCAGCCGGGCGTCGCCGGCCGGCACCTGCGCGTTTTGCGCCGAGATCACGATGCGGCCGTTGCCCTCAATGGCGTCGCGGGCGTTGAGCGCGAGATTCAGCAGGCATTGCTGCATGCGCCCCGGTTCAAGCACGGCAGCCCAAAGGCGCGGCGGCAGGGAGGTGTCAATGCTGATGCGCTTGTCAATCGTGCCGCGCAGAAGTGAAGCCGTCTCTTCGATCAAGGGGCCCAGATCGCGCGTCTGGATGGCTTCGAGGCGCTGGCTCGATGCGCTCAGCAACTGCTGCGTCAATGAAGTTACGCGCGCCGCGGCTTTCTGGGCCGCCGAGATGCCGGCAAAGGCCTTGTGCTCGGGCGTCAACGCGCGCTTGGCCAGTTCCAGGCTGCCCGAGATCGCCTGCGCCACATTGTTGAAGTCATGGGCAATACCTCCGGCAAGCGTGCCCAAGGCCTGCATCTTCTGGCTTTGCGCAAGCTGGGTTTGCAGCACCACGCGCGAATTGATGTCCGAGAACACCGCCACCAGGGCCACAATGCGCGCGTCCTCGAGAATGGGCGTGACCGAAACTTCGACGCGGCAAGGCTCACGGCCGGGCACGCGCAGTTCAAGGCGGTCGTTGCGGTAGGGTTTTCCCGTGCGCAGCACCACACTGGCCGGTACTTCGGCTTCGCTCAACGGGTTTCCCGCAAGGTCAAAGAGGTGGCCGGCTTCCAGCAGGTTGGGGCTTTGTGCCGCGCTTTTCAGGCCCAGCAGCTCGCGCAGATATTGGTTTGCAAGCGGTGGCCGGGCCGCGCCGATTTCGAGGAAGGCCACGCCCATGGGCAGGTTGGCGAGCAGCGCGGAAAGGCTGCGCTCCTTCGAAGCCAGCGCCTGCTGGGCTTGTGCGCGACTGGTTTCGTCGCGCAGCGTCACGGCCAGGCCGTCACCGTGGCGGCAGGCATGGAGCGCAAATACCGCGGGCACGCCGCCGGGCGAAAGTTCAAAGCGCTCGTACACGGCATCGCGGCCGTTGCGCTGAACGTCGTTGAAGATCGCACACAGGCGCTCGCCCGTTTCCCAGTCAAAGAGCGAGCGCAGCGTGCGCCTGTCCGTCTCGCCGCTGGGAATCTTGAACGACTCGCAGGCCGCGGGATTGGCGTAGCTGAATCTGAAATCAACGGGCGCTTCGCCTGCCGGCAGCAACAGGCAGAATCCTTCCTGCAGGCGATCGAGCGCTGTCTTGAAGCGCGCCTCGCTGGCGATGCGCTCGGTTTCGGCGTGCTTCTCTCGCGAAAGATCGCGCACGAAACACAGCGAGCGCAGCTTGCCCTCGAGCATAAACTGTGAAGTCGAAAGCGAAACCGGCGTCAGTTTGCCTGTCTTGCCGCGCAGCCACGTTTCGACCCCCTGCGCGCCGTCGGGCAATTGCGCTGCCTGCAGACGGGGAAACAGCTCCAGCAGATCGCGCCCCACCAGTTCCTCGCGCGGTCGGCCCGCCAGCTTCAGCGCCAACTCGTTGGCCTGGAGCACGCGGCCAAGCCCCGCCTCATGCAGAAAGATGGCGTAGGGCGCGTTTGCAAACAGCGCCAGCACGGCGTCGCCGGCCTGCGCCAGCGTGCTGGGCTCGACTGCCTGAGCGATGCGGCCAATGAGCACGATGCCCTGGCCGCTGTCCTTTTCGCGCCCGGCTGTGCAGTAGCAATTTTTCGCAAGCCCTGACTTGGATCGCAACTCGACACGCGCATGCACCGGCAGCGCGGGTGCGTGGCCGAGCACCAGTTTTCCCAGGCGCTCCTTCTCGGCGGGGGCCAGCAACGCAAAGAAATCCCGGCCCTCAATCTCCGCCGAAGAGTAACCCAGTTCGCGCAGCGCGAACTCGCTGGCAAACTGCACCCTGCCCCGCGCATCAAGCCGAAACACCAGCACGTCGCCGTGCTCAAGCAGAAACTGGCCGAGCTTGAGGTGATCGAACTCGTCAACAAACAGCCGCTTGGATGTGCGCCGCAGGCCCTTGACCATGTTCGTTCCGCCCTTTGACCTTGTTATACAAAATTTATTCTTTTTCGCTTTGATATGCAACGTAAAAAGTATAAATTCCGTGCATGAGCCACTTCATCGACAAATCCGCCCTTGAGCGCCGCGCCAGAGTCCTGATCGTCGAGGATGACCGCGCCATTCGCGCCATCCTCTCGGACGGCCTTTCGGGCATGTTCGAGACTGAAAAGGCGCCCGACGGTCAGGCGGCACTCGATCTCCTCGCCGAAATGGGTTTGCCGCCGGACGTCATCATGACCGACGTATCCATGCCGCGCGTGGACGGCTTTGAATTCGCCCAGCGCGTTCGCGCACAGCGCCACCTGGCCGACGTGCCGATCATTATGGTTACGGCCAACGCCGACCGCGAGTTCAAGATCAAGGCGCTCGACTTCGGCGTGGATGATTACGTGACCAAACCCTTCGACCTCGCCGAGGTCAAGTTGCGCGTGCGCAACCTCGCGCGCGTGCGCCAGGCGCGCCAGATCATCAGCGGTTATGCCACGGAGCTGGAAAAGCGCGTGGCGCATCGCACCGTCGAATTGCAGCGCGCGCTCTCGGAACTCGGCGCGGCCGAATCGAGCCTGCGCGAAGCCCACAACGAAACCGTCATCAAGCTGGCCGTCGCCTGTGAATACCGCGACGATGACACCGCCCAGCACCTCAAGCGCATGGCCGGTTACTCGCGCGTGATTGCGCAAAACTACGGCCTTGGAGCCGCGCACGTCAGAAGCATCGAAACCGCTGCCCCTATGCACGACATCGGCAAAATCGGCGTGCCCGATTCGATCCTGCTCAAGCCCGGCAAACTCACGCCCGACGAATTCAAGGTCATGCAGCGCCACCCCGGCATCGGCGCGCGCATTCTGGCCGGCTCCACTTCGCCGCTGCTCGTCGCGGCTGAGCAGATCGCACTCACCCATCACGAGAAATTCGACGGCACCGGCTATCCGCGCAACCTCAAGGGCGAGCAAATTCCCGTCGAGGGCCGCATTGTGGCGCTCGCTGACGTGTTTGACGCGCTCACCACGCGCCGTTGCTACAAGCCTGCGTTCTCCATCGAGCGCAGCCTCGACATCATCCGCGAGGGCGATGGCAAGCACTTTGACCCCGATGTCGTCCGCGCCATGATGCAGGGCATCGATGAAATCGTGCAGATCTGCGACCGCTACCGCGACCCCGAGCCCGTCTCCCAGGCCAACAGCGTCGAGCGCGCCGGCACACAGGGCTAAGAGCAGGGTTCTGGGCATCCCATGTTGTGGCTTTTCCCAGAACCCCAAACCCAGAACCCGGCAGCCGTTTGCTACAATGCGGCGATGCGACGCGCCTTCCTTCTGATTGGCTGCCTTGCACTCTCGCTGCTCGCGATGGCTTCGCCCTCGCGCGCCGAGACCGTTTACTTGAAATCGGGCTCCAAGCTCACCGGCAAGATCGTCGAACAGAACGACGACGCCATCAAGCTTGAAGTTGCCGTCGAGGGCGGCGGCAGCGCGGTAATCACGATCAAGCGCGCGCGCATTGACCGCATCGAAGAAGCCGACAGCTTTGATGAGCGCCTCGCCGCAGCACAGCGCCGCCTTGACGCCAACTTCTTCGACGACGCCGAGCGCGGCTTCCGTGAACTCGTGCGCGAGGATTCCAGACACGCGCGCGCGCGCATGGGCTTGGCCAGAGCGCTCTACGGCAACAAGAAGCTCACCGAAGCGCTGAGGATTCTCGACCACTACATGGTGCTCAAGCCCACCGGGCGCGACCCGCAGCTGCTGCTGCTCGCCGCCGAATACCGCATGTACAACGGCGATTGGCGCGAGGCCCGTGACTTCGCCCGCGAGGCTGCGGCGCTTGAACCGCTCAACACCGAGCTGCGCGACCAGAGTGCCGCGTTGGTCAAACGCATCGAGCGTTTCCGCGACGGCACCGAAGCCGCAGAAAAGAAAGCAGCCGAGCAAAGAGCCGAACTCGAAAAACGCGCGTCTGAACGCGCACAATTTGACCGCACCACGGGCAGCAACTACGACGCCTGCGAAGCGGCGGCCGAACTCTCCACGTGGATGCGCCAGGGCGACAGCTCGCTCGTCAGCGCCATCAAGATCACCCTGACCGCCTCCGACAAAGCCGAGAGCTACTTCGCGCGCGGCGGCAACGCCGAGGAGTACCGCAAGGCCGTAGAGATGGTGACGGCCGTGGTGATCGTGAACGAGTCAAGCTGGCTGCGCGTGTTCGACCACGTCAAGCAGCAGCACATTTACGGCTTCTATTATCAGCTCAAGCAACGCTACCCCAAGACCACGCCCGTGGTTACGTTCGTCAAGCGCGATGCCGACGAACGCGGCCGCACCAAGCAAACGGATCTCGCAAGAGGAAGCTGGGACGGAAAGCGCGGCCGGCTGGTCGTCGATTCCTGGACACCCGCCAACCCCGACCGTGCCCGCCAGTCCGGCCTCAAGAACGGCAAGCGCTAGAAAGATCGCTCTACTACTTCACCCACCGCATCGCGCCTTTGATCAGTTGCGGCATGTGCAGCGCGTAGCCTTCGTGCCAGAGCAGCGTTTCTCCGCCCTGTGTCAGCAGTAGCACCGCCGGTTGTTCCGTGGCGCCGATCTCTTGAAACAGCGTTTGTTCGGGGTCGTCGTAGAGCGTGATCGACACGCCGGCTTCCGTGGCGCGCTTTTCCCAATCTTCGCGACCCTCTTTGCCGACGTAAATCGCGGCTACGTTGATGCCGCGCGCTTTGAATTCGTCCTGCATGGGCGCGAGCAGCGCGAGCAGGCGGCGGGCGGGTTCGTCGTTGGTGTTGAGCAGGATCACGAGCGTGGGCTTGTCGCCGACGATTTCTTGCAGCGTCACGAGCTTGCTGTCGGCGCCGCTGACTTTGGCCTCGGGCCACGAATCCAGCTTGCGCGAGGCCAGCTCAACGGCGTCAAGTTCCTCGCGCACCAGCGTGCAATCGGCAACGATGCGCGTGGTCTGCCTGCTCTCCACGTGAACGCGCACGCTGCGGAAGCAGACATCGCCACGGCCCGAACGCGCGCCCGTGAAGAGCACGTAGTCGCCGGGCGCTACTTCGCAGGCGTTTTCCTTCCACTCCAGATCTTCAAGCGGCTCAACGAACCCCTTATCGACGCGGCACAGCATGAAGTCGCGCCACGCCTGCGCATCAGGGTACTCGCCGCCGTCGCGCATGAAGGAAACCGTCAAACGCCCCGGCTGGGCGTAGGCCGCTTCAGCCTCGCGCTTCACCTTCCCAGAATTCTCAGGCTCAAAGGGATAGCACGGCTGCCAACTGCCATCCTGCAAGACCTCAACCCATTCACCGCTTGCCGCCATCCTTGTCGGGATGCCCCACCAGCGCAATTCTTTGGCAAAGGCCACTGCCGCATTCTGTTTGGTGGCGCGTCTGGCGCGATAGACCTCCCCAACTCCAGGAATGTGCCCGAATGAAGTTCGCTCGCAGGGCTTCCCAAGCAACTTCGCCCAACGATCATTCAAAATGGCTTTTCGCTTGAACAACGGAAGTCCGCGCAAGGCCGCGTTTTCGGGAAGCTCGGCTTCAACAACGCCCTTGGGAGGTGGAAGCAGAAACTGTTCGAGAATGTAATTAGATTCGTTCTGAACACGGTGATTGAGTATGAAACTGCGCCAAGTTGGGTCATCCCATAGGTTCTTCCATTCCCGCGCGCGCATGACACTCTCCGACAGAGTCGTTGCTCGCCACTCGAAACAGTCCTTTTCATCGCCAAGCTCCAGCACGTCGACGGCCCAAGGATCCCAAAGCCGCAACGTAAGACGAATCGCGCTCATGATCTCCGGCGTGTTCGCGCCGCAGCGCGCGAGTTGTTTGCGCGCGCGCTCGGGGTAGTCGCCCGGCAATGCAGCGATCAGCTTCTCATCTTCCGGCGTGAGTTTGCTCCGTTCCGCGCGCCATTGGTCGCGGGCTTTTTGGCGCGTGTTGCTGGCATCGCGCAGCGATTGTTTTTGCTCGAGCGTGAGTTGCTTCTGCGCCGTCGCGCCCGCTCGACCCTTGCCCCTGCGCGGGGCGTTGGGGTAGCGCAGCCAGTGGTGCACATCGACCGGGCCCGGCTCATCGCCGGCGCTGGGCGACGGCATGCCCAGCACGTATTGCTTCCAGCCATCCGGCGTCAGCTTCACTTGTGCCTTGGCCAACACGTCGGGCGCCGCCGCCTTGTCATCCCAGGTTCGCGCCAGCGCAGCCACTGGCCCGTCTTTCGTTTGCGCCGTGAGCACGAAATCGCCGCGGCCCAGCACGATCGTGTTGCCCGCCGCTACGCGCGCCATGGGCCTCAGCGAGCCGAAATTAAACACGTGCACATACACTTCGCTCGAGATAGCCGCGTCAGCTAAAATGCTCACTTCGCAGGTATCACCGTAAACCGGCGTGCTGTTGATGAACGTGACGCCCGTGGCGCGGCGATAGACGGGTTCTTTGCTGTCCACCACGTCGCCGTAGGCCGTGCTGACCACCAGCCCCGCGCGCGAGGCCGGGCCGGCGAACCAGCCGCGATCCAGCTCCAGTTCCGGCTCGCAGCCGCCCAGAAACCACCAACGCCCGTCGGCGTAAGCCTCGCACCAGGCATGATTGTTATCGGTGTACGTCCAATAGGGCGTGTGGCATGGCCGCGCAGGGATGCCGATTGAGCGTGCGGCACAGATATAGAGAATCATTTCCTCTTCGCAGCGGCCCACGCCGCGCAACATGGTGGTCAGCGGCCCCTGGTCGCGGCTGTTGGTCGGCTGGAACGTGGCGTACTCGCGCGCGTAGCGATTGGCCTCAAGCGCGGCTTCCTGCATCGGCAAATCCTTCACGCGCGGCCAGAGTTCGTCGTGCATGAGTTTGCGCCAGGCCTGGCAGGGCTCCTGGCTGACGCGATGGGGCAAAATGTAGTGATAGAAAAGTTCGTCCGTGAATTGCGCACGCCAAGGCGCCTCGGCGCGCACTTTCAAAGCGTATTCAACGTGCTCGCGCAAAAGTTCGGGCGTCAGCGCGCCATAATCCACGGGCGGCAGGTAAGCGAACAGGAAGGCGACACACTTGGTGGGCTCGCTCGTGGGGCAATCGAGCAGCCAGCGACGGACTTCTTTGTAGGCGTAGTAACTCTTGAGGTTTTTGAACGAGGCTTCGCCGTAGCGCTCAGGCACGAGCTTGAAGCGCTCGTAGAGCATCATCTCCCAAGTCAGGTCAACGAGCGGGTCATCGCTCTCCATGCGCTGCGTGTCGTTGAGCGCTTCCGCGATCGCCTTGCCCATCTCGCCCTTGGTGTTGACCGAAGTCAGCGAGGTACACCCGGCCAGAAGCACAAGCAGGGCCGGAACAAGGATGCGCGCGGGATGTCGTTTCATGGAGGCTTAACAATAAGCGAAGTGAGTCCCGGGCGGAAGCCCAGCAAGTCATGGATCGGGGGTTCATTTGAACGCTTTCAGGTTCCGGAACGCGGCAAGAAGCTCAACGCAGAGGCGCCGAGACGCGGAGAAGAGCTTTTTGGGTTGACTGCAGATGCATGACTTCAAAAGAGGCAAACATCCACAGAGGAACGCAAACTCCGTTGCCCTGCCGAAAACCCGATAGCAGTTCTCTGCGCCTCTGCGTCTCGGCGGTTTGCCTTTTGCCGCTTACGCTATCCCTGTACCGGTGCGCATCTGGACGCGGCAGAGCCGCATCCCTACTTCAGCCAGGCCGGGTCTTCATCCTGGGCGCGCACGACGGCGGTCCAGGCCAGCACGGCTGCTTGATCGACGCGCGGCGCCGTGACGGCGATGGTGCGCTCGCCGGTGCGTTCGACGCCCGCGACGCGGCACGCCTTATCCGCCATTTCGCGGCGATAGACTTCGATTTCCATGGTCACGGGCAGCTTCGGTTTGAGCGCCTTGAGCTTGCCCGCCTTGAAGCGTTTCACGGCTTCCTCGGCGCCGTCTTCGATCAGTTTCTTGGTTTTCGCGGGCGGCAGGCAGAGCGCGCACGTAGGCCCGTAGCTGGTTTTCGTCTGCACGAAAACGTGACCGCCCGGCAAAGTTTGCTCGCACTCAGGGCCAAGTTCGTGCGCCCCCACTACCAAGCCCACGGGGATATCCCACGTGCCCACGACAGCCGCGTTCAGCGCGGCTTCGCCCACGACCTGCCCGTTCATGCGGAAATTGCAGATCGTGCTGCCAACCCACGTGTGCGAGAGCAAACCGCCGGGCGCTTGCCCTACGAAGCCCTCCGGGCGAAGTAGGGTACCGGCCCTGGAGTGATAGCCCGTGAAAAACGCGAGGTCGAACGAATCATCGCAGCCCTGGCTCTGGCACAGCGGCTTGTTTTCGACGGTCGCAGGCCCAATCACCAGTTGCGCGGCTTCGTGCAATTCTTCGAGCAGAATATTGCGCATCACACCATGGCCGTCGCAAACCACGAACTCAGCGGCGGGATCAACACGCAAAGCGCCCACGATGGCGGCATTGATATCGCCGGTCATCAGTTTGCGCGCGGCGGCGTAAGTCTTGCCCTCAGGCATAAGTTGGTCGCGATGCACGATGCCCGTACAGCCTTCAATGTCAGCGGAGATGAATATGCGCATGGGCGCCCCGTCCTCTTGGGTTGCAAGATTCAAGAAAAGGTATCGGGTATCAGGTTACAGGTATCGGGCGCATTCGTCGGGTTGTTTTTCCTGACACCTGATACCCGATACCTGCCGTTCCTATGACCTCGCCATGAAACTGGCAGCCCAAATAAACCGCTTGGTCAATAGGCTTTTCGGTCTTCGCTCCGTTAGAATGTTCACGGAGACATAGGACTGGGCTAGAGGGGACTGATTCATGCGAACCGCCAAACTTTGGAGGCGCGCGGCTATTTTAGCCGCGCTTACGCTGTTTGTAGGCAGCACCGCCTACACGCAGGCCGGGGATTACGGCCCGGCCAAGACGGCCTATGACGACTACGTCAAGCGGCCCTCGCTGCAGATGCGCTCTCGCGGCCGCATCAAGCTTTGCGCCTCGGGCGACCTGCGCGCTTTGCAGATCATGGCCGACACTTACGGCCTCAAGCACACGCCGATCGACCAGGAACGCTACCTGATTGCCTCCATCGCCGCGCAATACTTCGGCGGCGAGGACAGCGTTGATATCTGGAAAAAGTGGCGCGAGAAGTTCACCACCACCGGCGACGCGTGGCTGTGGTACCGCTCGCTGATCGTGCAGCAGAGCAACAAGGGCGACGACGAACTCATTGCCACGCTGGCCGACACCAAGAAGGACACGTTCATCCGCGCCGCGGCGCTTGAAGCCCTGGCCGAGTGCAACAGCGACAAGATTCTCGAAGTGCTTGACCCGTTCATCGATGAAGTGCGCAAGATGAAAGACATCCAGCGCACGGTGTTCACGGAAAGCTGCATTCGTGCGCTCTACGCCCGCTCTCACAACCTGGGCAGCGTTGAGTTCCGCAAGCCGGCGATGAAGCTGATTGAAATGATCGACGAGAAGGAGACCGCCGCGCGCACCAAGCTGATTATCGCGCGTTACCTGCGCGCGATTCTGGGCGGCGACAAACTCTACATCAATTCCAAGCCCTGGGCCTGGATGCTGGTCAACCCCGGCAAGGCGCTGCCCAACGGTGAAGGCGGCAAAGATGGCCGCTACGCCGAGCCGCCCAAGCCCAAGTTCGTGGGCCTGGAGGCCTCGGGCTCGCGCATTGCCTACGTCATTGACCTGTCCGATTCCATGTGCACGCCCATGACAGTCAAAGAAAAGGAAGAGATCAAGAAGCCGCCGCCGCCCAAGCCGCGCGGCCCGATTACCGGCGGCGATGAACCCGGCCGCCAGGGCCCCGACGGCGGGCCGGAAAAGCCCAAGGAAGAACCCAAGGAGCCGGAGAAGAAGAAGGAACTCTCCGACGACATCGACTGGAGCAAGGTCAAGAACCGCTTTGACTGCGCACGCGAGTATCTCAAGCTCTCGCTCAAGGGCCTGCAGCCCACGCAGTATTACTGCGTGATCATGTTCGGCAGTGCCGCCGAGTTTGCCAAGAGCACCAAACAACTCGTTCTGGCCACGCCGCAGAACATCGCCAATACCATCCGCGAGCTTGATGCGATCAAGCCCGGCAGCGCCACGCCCATGCGCAAGCACGGCACGCTGCGCGGCGACACCAATCTGCACGGCGGCCTGCATCGTGCCTGGAAAGTGCGCACCAACGGCATGGGCAAGGAGTGGGAGTACGTGGATCCGGCCGGCTTCCCTGATGGCGCGGACACCGTGTTCCTGCTCTCCGACGGCGACCCGACGGACGACGACTGGGCCGTGGAAGACAAGCGCGACAAGGACGACCAGACGGGCGACCCGGAAAGCAACACCAAGCTGCCCGATCAGGATCGGCTGCGCTTCCCGGCACCTTACGGCTATCGCTATGAAAGTATCTACCTGCCCGATGACATCCGCCGCATCAACCTGTTCCGCAAGGCGGAGATCAACTGCATCGGTATTGGCGAAGTCAGCGCGGGTTTGCTGTCAAACATCGCCAAAGCCGCGCTTGATGGCGAGGTCAAGATGGTCGGGAAATAGGTTTTAGGCTACAGGTTTTCAGGGGGCGACGAATTTCGTCGCCCCTGCTTTTTTCGGAACAGGAAAATCCGGCTCATTCGCCGCGCGAGGCGGCCATCGCCATGAAGATACGAACAGCCCAAGCCACAGCGCCCAGGGCGCTCAGGATGTAGCCCGCTGTGCCCATGTAGAAATTGTTCATGTTGTTCGACTGCCGCGCCTTGGAGCTGATGTAAAGGCCCGCAGGCCAGCAAACAAGCGAAACCAGAATTGCAGTAATGCCATGCCATGGCACCCCGCCCTGACCCTGGATTGGAACCGGCGGTGCGGCGTAACCGCCAAAGGGCTGGGTGTAGCTGGAAGGTTGCGCATACCCGCCCTGGCCGGGCGTATAGGGGTTGCCCTGGAACTGCTGGTTCTCCCGGGATTGCTCTTCCATCGCGCGCTGCTGATAACGCGTGGTCGGGCGTGTGCTGCCGGGAAGAACGCGGCCTCCTTCCCAAGGAGGTCGTTCGCCGTTTTGCGCCATGGAGCACTCCGCGTGTGTTTATCCAAATCGGGTGGCATTCTGCCAACGCAATCGCGTCTGTGAAGATCATGCTCACCGAAACGGGCGGGCAATTTGACACCCTCGTTTTGCGCAGGAAACTACAATCCCGCGCGCTGTCATAAGTGCCCGTTGAGCGGAACCCTTGCTTGACCCTGTTCAAGGACCACCGATGAGAATCTTCGAGCCGCACATCCACATGATCAGCCGCGTCACCGATGACTACGAGCGCATGGCCGCCGCGGGCGTTTGCTACGTCAATGAGCCGCAGTTCTGGCTGGGCCAGCCGCGCACCTGTGTGGGTTCGTTCGTGGATTATTTCTCGCAGATCACCGAGTACGAAGTGAAGCGCGCGGCTGACTTCGGCATCAAGCACGTGTGCTGCATCGGCCTGAACCCCAAAGAGGCCAACGACGACCGCGTGAACAAGGACGTCATGTCGATCCTGCCCCAGTGGCTGAAACACCCCACCTGCGTGGCCATTGGCGAAATCGGCCTCGATTCACACACGCCCAAGGAAGAGGAGTTCTTCCGCCAGCAACTTGAGCTGGGCAAGAAACTCAAGCTGCCCGTGCTGATGCACACGCCGCATCGCGATAAACTCAAGGGCGCCAAGCGCATGATCGACATCTGCAAAGAGGTCGGCAACAACCCTGACCTTTTGCTGATCGACCACAATAACGAAGAGACGATTCCCATTACCAAAGACGCGGGCTTCTGGGCGGGCCACACGGTTTACCCCGTGACCAAGCTCAGCCCCGAGCGCGCCACGAACATTTTCAAGCGCTTTGGCGTCGAGAAAATGATGGTGAACTCGAGCGCCGATTGGGGCGTTTCAGATCCGCTCAACGTGCCCAAAACCGTCGGAGAAATGCGCCGCGCCGGCTTCACCGAGGCGCAGATTCAAACCGTGGTCTGGGACAACCCCTTCAACTTCTTCGCCCAAAGCGGCAAGCTTGACGCCGACCGCAAGCAACTGGCAGATACGTTCTTGCCCAAGGCCGCAAAATCAAAGAAGCAAAGGGCCATTGCGGTCTAGAGCAGGGGCGACGGCTCCTCGCTGATGAAATTTCTTGTGCGCGCAAGCCCTTGGAGACATGGGGTTTGCGCTGGTTTGCCGAACTTTTTTCGGAATTTTTCCCGGAATCTGTAGGCGATTTTTGCAGGGATTAACGGGGGCATTTCGCCCCCTTCCTGGAGATCGCCATGTCTGGTTCATTCCGCAATCCGCCCGCCTGGGTTACCAACGCCACCGTTGAAGCCGAGACTTCAATGCTCGCCCGCCTTGAGGCCGGTGCGGCTTTGATGCGCCTGATCATTCAGGCCTCGGCGGACAACATGCGCGCCGAACGCGCGGCGCTTTACGCCGACCAGGGCGAGACTCCCCCGAACATGCCGCCCGAACTTCAGACCCGCACTGACGACGTGCTTCCTCCAACGATCGAAGCCGCGCCTTTGCCTGGTGCGAAAACTGAAAGCAAGCCCGCCCAGCCGCCCAGGAAGCGCGCGCGGCGCTACATGCCGCGCATTCACGCGCCGGAAATGATGGCGCTGGGCATGCGCGCCTCAGAGCTGCTGGTCGAACTCGCACCCATGATCCGCGAGAAAACCGTTGAGCTGATCCGCGCGGGCATTGACCCGCGCCAGACCATCCTGCGCGCGGCTTCGATGCAGGTGGCGCAGGTGTTTCTTGATGAGCTGGGCATCGACCTCGAAAACCTCGACCGCGCCACCCACCGGCAGATCATGGATGCGATCAAGGTGGTGCGCGGCTGGGTGCGCGACTGCAAGCGCGGCGTGATAACGCCGCTCGCGCCCAAGGAGGCGGCCGACGCCGGCCCGAGCCTGAAGGAGAAGGTCGCGAACCTGGTGGAGGAGGTGCTTGACCCCAAACCCGAGGTCTCGCCCGAAGAGCAGCAGCGCCAGATGATCGCGAATGCGACCGCGATCCTGATGAAATACCGACACCACAGCGCGAATTAGAGCGTTTTCATGATTGGTTTGCAGTATATCCGGCGTGACGGAGGTAGTTGCGGCATTCGGTTGGGGTGAACTTGTCGATCAAACTTCCGATGCGGTTCCAGAGCGCGTCCACCGTTCGTTCCT
>JADLFN010000051.1 GCA_020845475.1 Planctomycetota bacterium | reverse complement strand
GCATCACAGGCCGCAATGACACGCAAACGAAGATCCATCGAGTATGGCTTTGGCATAGGTGCCTCCCACCAAAGCCATCGACAAACTACCCAAGGCAACTGAAGATATTCCGTGAAAATGCTCTAGATCGTCGGGTCTGGTTTTCAGCAAGCCAGCCGCGCGTTCCAGCCGCATTTCGTAATACAGCGGCGGGTTTCGTGGAAATCCCCCAACGATAATGGCCTTGACGTCTGGCAGTCCCGCCGACTCCTGTGCAAGCGTGTCGCCGTCCCAAAGGCACGCGCAAAGTGGCGACGCCACAAGCAGGGCCGCGAGAAGGACTGAAGTCCGCATGAACAACTCCGGCAGGATTGGCACGCTGCTTGATTCTACACCATTCAACGGCCACGTTTCGCGATCCGCCGAAGAAATCATCCCTGGCGGCGGCTGTGTTTCATGCGCGTAAACAGCATCCAGAGCACGACCGCGCCCACGATTCCCATGCCGATGCCGATCACCACGATCAACCAGTGCATGATCGTTTCGACACTCGTGTTTTCGTCGATCAACAGCAGCATGAGCCCACCCGCTTCCGCGCCACCGGCCGCAAACCCGCGCTACATGTCTTTCATCTCCGGCGCGGCTTGAGCACGGCGCGTAACATAAACGGCAATGCCCCCCACCGTCGCCAGCACTACCAGCACCACCGCCATCGTGGCCAGCAACATGCCTTGCGAGATTGCGGCCTTGCGCTCCTGGGCCGGCGATGGCGGCAATTCGGCCTCGTTGATCACGGGCGGAGCAATGTTTGCCGGCGTGTTCTGGGCCATTATGGGCGCGCACAGGGCAATGCTCATGGCAATTGTCGCGACAAGTCTCATGGCCCCGGCCTCCGCTTCATGGCGACCCAAAGTCCGAGCGATACCGCCAGCACGGTTCCCGCGCCAACCATCACGAACACCACGGTGCTGCGCCCCAGCGCGTCCTCCGGCGGCCCGCCAGTGGGTGCGGCCTTGATCTCCTGAATCTGCGTGGGCGTGTTTACAGCCGGTGCTGCTTCGGGCGCCACAACGACATCGCTGGGCAGGTCATACTTAAGCATGCTTGGCGGCTCGTATCCGCTCCAGAAGCGAGTGTCCACGTCGGGGTGGCTGCCAAACTCGAACTTTGAAGCCATGAACTCCCAGCGCGCTTCCTGCAGGCGTTGCGCGAAACGGCGGCGGCGGCCGAACTCTTCTTCAATTTCCGCGCGCGCCTGATCGCTCAACGTCTTGGCCTCAATGCGCCGGCCGGACTCAAAAATGCGCGGAACGATGCACTGCTTCAACTCCTGGCCCACGGGCGCGCCCGGCACGAGCGAACCTTTGCCGGCATCAATCAACTCAAAGGCGCGCAGACGCGCCATGTAAGAAAGCGACTGCTTGCCATCCACCGCATAGGCGAGCGAGAGCCAGTAATACACGTCAACGCACTCCCACATCTCGCTGCTGCGAATCAGCCCGGCCAGTCCGTCCAGGCAGTCGGCCAAGCCTGCTTCCTTAAGTTCTTCGTTGGGGCCGCGCGCAGTCTTGTTCTTGAAGCGCAGGCCCAGGGCCTCTGGCAACATCGAGTCCTTTTCCGGGGCGGCGCCGGCCAACAGCCACTCGGCGACCAATTGCAGATAGCGCTCAGAACTGAACAGGGCACTGACTTTCTGCGCCTCGATGACCTGCGCGCGCGCCTGGACCAGATCTTCGGTGTTGGCGCGCGAAGCACCGCTGCTAATCCAGCGATGCAGACGGATCGAAGCCTCGTTCACCAGCCGGCGGCGCAATTGTTCATCAAAGGCCCGTGGATCGCGGTAGCGGCTGCTTTTGGGGCCCTCACCGCCTTGAAATCGAGCCATCGCGTCCTTTTTCTGATCCAGCGTGGAAAGGGCCTCATCAAAGCGGCCCAGCCTTGCAAGCGCGGCCGTGCAGTCGTCGTAGAGCCCAAGATCAAAGGGCGTGGTGCGCAGCAACTCACGGAGGCGCTCAAGGCGCATTTCATAGAATTTAGGCGGGTAGCGATCGATCTTGCCCGTGATGGCGTCGGCTACGGCGTCCTGGCCCTTGGCCTCACTGGAAAGCGTGTCACGATCCCAAACGCAACACGCAGGCAGAGCCTGCATCAATAGAACCACAAGCAGCCAGGCATAGTTGGTGGAACGCATCGTTTTCCATATTATCAGGTTGATTGCGCGTAATCCCCGCTACATTCCTGCCACTGAATTCAGGGCTTGAGGAGACAGTCATGCGCCGCATCCTGGCCGCGCTGTTGATCTTGATGGCGACACCGCTTTGGGCGCTGGAACCGAGCGAGGTGCTGGTACTGGCCAATTCCAAGGCCGAGGGCAGCGTCGAAATCGCGCAGTACTATGCCGGATTGCGCAACATTCCCACCGGCAACATCCTCACGATCAGCACCAGCATCAACGAAGAGATCACACGCGAAGAATACAACAAAGAGATCCGCGACGTGGTCAAAGCCTGGCTGGCTGACCACTCGCAAATCCTGTGCATCGTTCCCGCGCGCGGCGTGCCATTGAAAGTGAAGGGCCACACCAAGCCGACCGGCCTGTTCGAAGGCCATACGGAGGCCGGCGTGGACAGCGAGCTGATGTGCATCCGCCTTGACGAAGAAAAGCTCGATGGTGCGCGCGAAAACCCCTTTATCGAGCAGGATCGCGCCCTGACCGTTGACGACAAGCTCATGATTGTCTGCCGGCTCGACGGCCCAACGGTTGAAATCGCCAAGGGTCTCGTCGAGAAAGCACTGCTCGCCGAAGCCTGTACGCCCGAAGGCCACAGCTACCTCGACACGCGCGGCTTGCCGCCGGGCAACGACGGCTATGTTCAACGTGACGACATCATGGAACAAGTGGAGGGCATCTGGAAATCGATGGCCATCCCCTACACGCACGACACAAAGCCTGACGTCGTTGACCTGAGCACGTTTGAGCAGCCGCTGCACTATTACGGCTGGTACGCGGGCGGGCAGAAGCCTGTGGGCGCGGTGCGCTTTCACACCGGCGGTATCGACGTGCATCTGCACAGCTTTGCTGGTGCAACGCTGCGCAACACCGCCGCCAACTGGTGCGCGCCGCTGCTGTCATGGAACGCGACGTGCACCTACGGCACGGTCTACGAGCCGTACACAACCGGTTTTCCCTACGAGCACATTTTCTGGGATCGCTTGAGCAAGGGTTTCTGCTTTGGCGAAGCGGGCATGATGGCCAACCACTTGATCTCGTGGCAGAGCGTGTTTGTAGGCGACCCGCTTTACACGCCCTACCCCAAGGATTGGAAAGCCAGCAAGGAAAAGCGTCGACTGGCATTGGCCGGCATGGTTCATCCGCCCAACGAGGGCACAGCGCCGGAAGTGAACGCCGCCTGGCAAGGACTGTTTGACGCCTGCGTAAGGCTGCTCAAGGCGCGCGCAGAGGTAATCTGCACGCTGGTCAAGACCAATCCTGCCGAGGCCGTGAAGCTCAAGGCCGATCTTGGCTTTCTAATCTGGAACCTGGGCCTGGACGATGCCGTGGGTGTGTTGCTTGAACCGTTGAACAAGGTGCTCAAGGAACAACTCGGCACCATGAAATCAGAATTCAAATCGGACCCACGCAACACTGCCGCTCTGGAAGCCGCGCTGCGTGACTGGAAGGGTCTCGCGATCGAAAAAGACCTGCTGGAGTTCAAGGAAGAGGTGGCGCAAAAGCAGGAGAAGGAGTTTGCCGCCCTGATGAAGACGGCCCACGCGCGCTTCAAGGGCAAGCGCTATCTGGATGCGTGGCAAAGCAGCGCGCAGGCGCAGCGTTTCCGTTTTGCCCCCAGCCTGGCCGACGCCAAGGCCCTGCAGGACCAGATCAAAGCCGACCCAAAGGCCGCGGAGAAGCTCAATGAAGAGGCCGGCAAAGAACTCAAGAAACTGCATGAAGCCGCACAGAAAGACTTTGAGCGAAAGCGTTACGACAAAGTCGAGGCGGCGATCAAACCAACGCTCGATGACTATCCCGAGTGCGATGAAAAGAAAGCCTGCGCCGAACTGCTCAAACAGGCCGAGGCCAAGCTCAAGGAAGCCGCCAAGGGCAAGTAGTGTGAGGCTTGCGGCCGAGCGAGATCTTGCGGCGCTGCTGCGACTCAACACGTTGCTCGATGCGAGAGACGCGTTTTCGCGCAAGCGCCTGCGCATTCATTTAACCCGGGGCCGGGTGTGGTTTGCACGCGTGAAGGGAGTCGCGGCTGGCTTTTGCGTAGTCGTGCCTCGGGGCTCACTGGCAAGCGTGCATGCGATCGTCGTGGCGCCTGCGTTTCGGCGCGCAGGCGTGGGATTGGCGTTGCTCGCCAATGCCCTGGCGGCAGGCGCGCGCGCGCGCTGCGAGATCCGCGCGAGCAACTTGGCCTCGGAAGGACTGTTCAACAAAGCCGGGTTCATTGCTCGCCGTCTCAGGGCCGGCGTTTACGCCGATGGTGAAGCTGCCATCGAATTCACGAGACACGCAGTTCAGGCATCACCGCCACCGGCCCATTGAGCGGGTTTGGCCGAGCCGTCAAGGCCGCAGATTTTCACCACGCGGCGCTCGTGGCGGCCGCCTTCGAATTCCGTGGCCAGGAATACTTGCAGCCAGCGCTCGGCCATGGCCGTGGTGTGTTGCCTTGCGCCAAAACACGCGATCTTGGCGGCGTTGTGGCGACGTGAGAATTCCGCCTCCCACTCGCTGTGCAGCACCACCGCTCGCGCGCCGGGAACCTTGTTTGCGGCAATGGCCATACCCATACCCGAGCCGCAGCACAGCACGCCGCGTTGCGCTTCGCCTGAAACCACGCGTCTTGCAACCAGGGCCGCGAAATCAGGGTAATCCACCGATTCGGGGCCTTGGGTGCCAACGTCGTCCACGCTGTGACCCTGATCGATCAGGAATTTCTTGAGCGCGTTCTTGAAATCAACGGCCGCATGGTCGCACCCGATGGCAATTTTCATGCTGTCCCCTGTTGTGCCGCGCCTCGTGATGCGAGGCGCTCTTGCTTTGCTTCGCGCTCGCGGCGCTGTTTCTGGCGCTCGGCCAGTTGCATTCGTCGCCCCAGAACGCCGCGGCCGCGCAGGAAGCGATAGCCAAGATAGGCAGGCCCCGAAGCGGTATAGATCAGCACGCAGGCCGGAATAATCAGCTTCCAGTATTTGTCAAAGAAGGCAAGCAGTGCCAGCGCCAGCAGCACGAAAATGAGTGAGCGAAAACTCTGGCGCCGGTTGAACAGCCGGTTGATCAGGTGAACGTAGCGAATGCGCGTGACCATCAGCAGGCCGATGACCGTACCCAGCACCGGCACTAGAACCGCCAGTAGCAGTTGCGCCCAGCCTTCGCGCATCCAGCCAAAGGATTCCGCAAACCAGGAGAGCGCCAGGAAAATGGAAACAATACCGCAAGCGGCACCCGGCGAAGGCATGCCCGAGAAAGTCATGTGATCGTCGTCGGGCTCGGTTTCGGCGTTGAAACGGGCAAGTCGCAGCAGCGCGCAACTGGCGTAAATCACGCCGGCCGCCCAAAGGCCGCGGCTGGCGTACTCCGACACCTCATAAAGCGACTGGCCAAACACCCAAAGCAGCATGGCCGGCGCAAGCCCGAACGTGATGGCGTCGCACAAGCTGTCAAGCTCAGCGCCGAACTTACCGGACGTATTGGTCAGGCGTGCGACCTTTCCATCCAGCCCGTCAAACACCATGCCAGCGCCGATCAAGATGGCGGCAAGATTGAAATGCCACAGCGCGTGCCCCTGTTCGGGCATGCCAAGCTGCACATAGCCCTTGAACATCTCGATGATGGCGGAAATGCCGCATACGCCGTTGCCCATGGTCAGCATCGAGGGCAGCATCGACAACGCCTGGATGCGGCGGCGCTTGCGGCGGCGCGTTGACGTGTCCGGAGTTTCGAGGATGCGGCCTGACGCCGTGAAACGGGCGCTGTCAGAGGGCACTGCCGCAACGGCGCCGCTGGTCGTAGTCAGGGGCTCCGCCGCGCGCTCACGCGCGGAATCGCCGGCAGGCCTGTTTTCCGCCTCGCTCACGCTACTCGTCCCTGGGTTCCTCAAAGCCCATTTCCTTGAGTATAGCCGCGGCCGCGTCAATGTTCTCCGCTGAACCGCTGACCACGAGTCTTGTCCCGAAGCTCAGCATACTGAAAGCACGTCCCGCGCTCTCAGACAGGGCTTCGAGTGCCTTGCGTATGACGCTCATGCCGCCTAGCGTCTTGATGTCGCCTTCAAAACCGCCCTTTTTTCCGGGTACTGTCTTCTGGCCGGCATAGGCCGCGGCCAAGCGTTCAAGCAGTTCCTTGAGTTCGAACACACGGTAGCCGCTTTCGCCCTGATACTCGCGACTTGTCAGGCGCACCAACCCGCCGGTTGCACCCCAGGAGAACTCATAGCGCAATGCCAGCTCATTGAGCACATCGGCCTTGCTCTCGCGGGCGCCTTTGGGGCGCGTTACGTGTTGCTCAGAGAACACAGCCGCAAGGGCGTGCGCCACAACAAACCCGCTGTCCTTGCCGAACATGGAACCCATCACGCTTCCCAGCGGGCGCTCCGAGTATTCTTCCTCGTGAGCGGCTTTGGCCAAAGCGTCGCGCAGCGCACGCTCCGAGGCAAGCGCTTCGCATTCTCCGCCTTTGTCACCCATGAGCAGGCTCAGCAACTCGCGCACTTTGTGGTGCTGCGCCGCGCTCAGGTTCAGCAACATGCGCTGCCCCACGCAGCACGAGCCTGTGTCGCCCCAGTCGTCCTGCACCAGCAATTCTTCGAGCAGATCCAACAGGTGTTCGGTGGCGGTCAGGTCCGGCGCGGCTTTGCCATCGGCGGCTTTGCCCGCGCCAAAGCGGTTGATGTATTCCACATAGCGAGAAGCCAGCACGCTGACATCGTAGCCCTTGACGCTGCGGTTGGCGGTGCTTGGCCAGGTGCGGGCCGACACTTTCTTGCGCGCATGATCGACAGTGATGTTCAGGCCGATCGCAAAGGAGAGTATGGAAGCCGCTTTGTCCGCACTCTGATCCTTAAAGGCAAACCAGCACGGCGCATCCAGGATGCCGCCGGCGTCGTCGCTTTCCTGCGGCGTTTCCACTTCGCAAGCGAGTTGTTTGGCAAACTCCTCAAGCGCAACCTGCGACTTGTCACCATAACTGCGCAGCGAAAACGTCTTATCCGCCGGCTTGTCCTGTGCAATCGTGGAGGTGACGCAAAGCAGCAGCACAATCGCCGTGGCAGTGAGTGATTTCATGGTTGTTCCTGACGGGTCAATGACTACTTCCAGGGCAACGCCGTGGCCGTTTCCGGTGGAGCCGACTTGCCTACCACCGCACCTGCGCGTTTGACCAGCGCCAGCACCGTGGCGCCGCCCTTTACTTTGTCGCCGACCTTCACCTGCCATTCAACCTGGAACTCGTTGTCCAGGTACAGTTCTGTGCGGCTTCCGAACTTGATCATGCCAAAGCGGTGGCCGCGCTTGCAGATGTCGCGCAATTTGAGCGGGCATACAATGCGGCGCGCGATCATGCCCGTCACCTGGCGCACAAAAAAGCGCGGCCCCCAGATGCTTTTGAATCCGATGTTCTGCGCCTCGTTGAGCGTGCTGCAATCCGGGTTGCGCGCGTCAAGGTACTTGCCGTCCTGGTGGCGCAGGTAATCCACGGTGCCCTCGAGTGGAGCGCGATTGACGTGAACATCGAATACGCTGAGGAAAATGCCGATGCTCTGAACCCGGCCCTTGAAATACTCTGCCTCGTCGCGCTCGCCGATGTCGGTGATCGTGCCATCAGCGGGACTGACAACAGTGAATTCATCTCCAGGAATCGCTCGGTTGGGATCTCGGAAGAAATTGAGGTTGAAACCCATCCACAACAGGCTGAGAAATGCAACCGCGCCCCCCACCGCGTAGCCGGCCACGGGAGTGGCCATGCGCGGCAGCCAGAACCAGGCAAGATACGCGACCATCAAGCCGCACGCCGGAATAGCAAAGCCGTAGATCAGGAGTTCGCGAATGCCGTAACGGGTAAACATGGCGCGAGACAATACAGTCTGGGACGGCCGCTTTGCAGTGGGAGACCAAAAACTGCGTTGCGCGTTTACTACTGTCTTTCGCCCCAGCTGTCGCTCATGTTCATAGCGAAGCGAAACTGGATGTTTGCCAGCGGAACGTAACCAAAGCGGCGGCTGTCGGGGTAGTCGTACTGGTCGTTTTCCGCAAGCAGGAAGTACTGGCCCTCTGGAATGACATCGCCATCTTTGATCAAGGAATCCGGCCCGAGCCCAAAGCCGACGACCAGCGGCTCACGCCCGCCCACGCGCATGGTGGGCCCGTGGCGCTCCACTTTCTCACCCGGCATGCCCACAATGCGGCCGACCTGGCTGGCTGACTCATCACTGCCGGGCGCGCGATAGAAAACAACCTCGCCCAAGCGCGGCTCGCGCCAGAACCGGTAACGTGCCAGCAGCAGCCGGTCTCCACGCTGGATGCCGAACATCGCCGGGCCGCCGTGTTCGCCAGGCACGGTGTAAATGTCGTAACTCATGAAACCGTAAAGCAACAGCATCATCACCAGCAGGCCAAGAAACATGCGCAAGCCGCGCAGCAGCGAACGATGGCGCAGCGCAAAGGGCGGCAGGACCGCTTCAAGCGGGGTTTCTGGACGGGCCTTGGGAAGAATCAGTTTGGCGGGCGCTTGAGTCATCTTGGCAACACTCTAAGAACAGGCAAAATCGCCACAAAAACCAGTTTGCGGAACCCGTCGCCGCACCTTGAACATTAACGTTGGCTCTGGAATAGTGTTCGCGCCATTTGACCGACTTTTCAACCCTACGCCGGTTCGCCGGCCAAAACGATGGGGGCGTTGTGGGCCTCTTCAAGAAGACCGAAAAATCCCTTCAGGACCTGGGAACGATCCAGGACACCAATACTTTCCGCCTGGTCAAGAAGCTGGCCGAGGGCGGCATGGGCGCGGTGTATGAAGCTTACCAGGTGGGCGCCGAAGGGTTTGAGAAGCGCATGGCGATCAAGACCATTCTTGAGGACTTCACCGCCAACACTGAATTCGTCGAAATGTTCATCGGCGAGGCCAAACTGGTGGCCGACTTGATCCATCAGCACATCGTGCAGATCTACCAGCTCGGCAAGTATGGCAAGCAGTACTACATGGCCATGGAGTTCATCCACGGCGTGAACCTTGAGCAGTTCATTGAACGCCATCAACAGTACCGTAAACGCATTCCAACGGAGCTTTGCGTTTACATCATCAGCCGCGTCTCGCGCGCGCTGGAGTACGCCCACAAGAAGCGCAGCCGCGACGGCGAGTTGCTGGGCGTGGTGCACCGCGACGTAAGCCCCAAAAACATCATGATCGAAGCCGAAGGCGTGTGCAAACTGACAGACTTCGGCATTGCCAAAGCGCGCAATCTGATGCGCGACAGAGAAGGCGACGTGCTCATGGGCAAAGTGCAATACATGAGCCCCGAGCAGGCTGCCTTTGAGCAAACGGATGGCCGTTCTGACATCTTCTCGCTGGGCGTTGTCCTTTACGAGTTGCTGGCCGGCCGCAACATTTTCGCCGACGACGACACGCTGATCTGCATCGAGAACGTGCAGAAGAAGCCGATTCCGCCTATTTCGCACTACAACCCCAACGTCGATGACGATCTGCAGCGCGTGATCGACCGCATGCTCGAGCGCGACAAGGCCAAGCGGTACCAGGACGCAGGCGAAGCCGCGACTGACCTTGAGTATTACATCTACAAGGGCGGCTACGGCCCGACGTTCAATACCATGAGCGAGTATCTGCAGAACCTGTTCCCGGAGTTCAAACAGGTCACGAAGCAAACGGGCAAGCTACCCGCCAAGCCGGCCTAGAAAATCACTGCGCTAATTGAGCGAGGCCGGCCGAGATGCCGGCCTCTTTCATGGGTACTATCACCGCAGTGTGCCTACGACGGGATTTCCGCCACCGCCTCGACTTCGCACATCAGCGCCGGCAGCGCCAGGGCGGCTACGGCAACGCAACTGCGCGTGGGCATGGGCGGCTTGAAGTATTGCTTGTAAACCTCGTTCATGGCTGCGTAGTGGCGCATGTCCGTGAGGAAAATTGTGGTCTTGACTACGTTGGCCATGCTTGTGCCGGCGGCCTCACACACCGCGCGCACGTTTTCGAGCGTCTGCTTGACCTGTTCGCGAATGTCATTGCCATAGACCTCACGCGAGCCGGCCTTCATCGAGACCTGGCCGCTGATAAACAGCAGGTTGCCCACACGCCGCCCCTGGCTGAGGATCGTGGGAAACTGCGGTGCCGCTTCTGAATCAATTACTCGTGCTGACATGCTCTATCTCCCGGGTGCGCTGCCAACGGGCATCGCCATGCGCAATTTAGCAGCGTGTGCGCGCACTCCAAACGCATTTGGCCCCGACTTCCGGCGGGGGTGCCGCCCGGTTGACAGTTTCTCATTATGCCGGTAATTCTAGCGCCCCCACGCAGGAGGCTTCCGTGATCAAGGCAACTGAACTTCGCGTCGGCAAGGTGATCGTCCTTGACGGCAAACTTATCCGCATCACCAATTTCGAGCACATCACGCCCGGCAACTGGCGCGGCATCGTGCAGATCAAGTTCAAGGACTTGATCACCGGCATCGGCTCGCAAAAACGCATCAACCCTGACGACAAGTTCGAGGAGGCCTACCTCGAAACCAAACCCATGGCCTTCCTTTACAAGCAGGGCGACAAGTTCGTGTTCATGGACAACGAAACCTATGAGCAGCCGGAGCTTGATGCCGACGTCGTTGGCGAAGCCGCCAATTACCTCAAAGAAAACGACGAAGTAAAAATCTGCTTCCACGAAGGCCGCGTCGTTTCGCTGGAACTGCCGGCGAGCGTGGTGCTGACGATTACAGAATCCGAGCCCGGCATCCGCGGCAACAGCGTTTCAAACGTGTTCAAACCGGCTACTCTTGAAACCGGCCTGCAAATCAAAGTGCCCAACCACATCAACCAGGGCGACAAAGTAAAGGTTGATACGCGCACAGGCGAATTCATGGAGCGTGTAAACGACTAGGTGATGGCGCTTTGATTCCAATGAGAAGCGCGGCCTTTTGGGCCGCGCTTTTGTTTACTGACCACCGCAACGAGCATTGAGCCCCGCGTTACTGCTTACTGCGGGTCTCAACGAAGCGGCGTGCATACTGATCCTCCCACTTGCGCTGAACCTCAACGTTCAGTGCGGCGTTCTTGTCCGTCACGCCCAGCATTTCGCGCACGCTGTCGGCGGCCAGTGAGAATTTGCGTTCGCCGTTGCTGGCAGAGACATCCTGCCCGAGCAGAATGTAGGCGCGGCAAGTGTCGCGCTGCAGGTCGAACACGACGAACTCAAGGCGAACCTTATCGGGCGAGGATTTCAGCGTGAATACGTCGCCCAAGTGAACTTTGTGGCGTGAGCCGGCGTCCAGCACCACCACGTCAACATCGCCATCTTGCAGGCGCCCGATGAAGTTGTGGCTCTCAAAGCCCGTCACGTGGACGTTGTCAGGCTTGTTCAGGCCCTTGGGGCTGGCCGACTCATAGTCCGTAACTTTCTTGGGGCCGGGCAGGAAACCAAGCAGGCTGGTGTCCATGTGCTCGTGCGTGTAGCTCACCCCGAAGAAGAGCGCGCTGATTGCCAGCACAACGGCCGGAATCGCGAGCGCAAACAACGCGAACTTGTCAAACTTGCCCACAGCTTCAGACTGCCCGGGGGCACCCGGAGCGCCGGGGGGCGGAACTTTTCCAGGAGGCGGAGGCTTCTTGGCCATGTGTGTTCTCTCGTTGTGGCAAAGCAGGGCGACATGCGCCCTGAGTTTGATTTACCGAACTGCCGCGGTGCCAAAGGTGGCCGCCGCCTTGATTGAATCGTTTTCCAGAACCGTGGCGCGACCGCGGTCAGCGCTCACCAGGCGCCCGACCGAGAACGTGTCTTCCACGTGCTCGACCACCATCTTTCCGATCACTTTTCCGCCGCGATGAATCGTGAAAGTCTGGTTGAATTCAACGCCGTGCTGGCGGCCGATACTGATCGTGACAACGCCTTCACTGGGGCTGCTGCCAACGGCAATCACATGACCGTGCAACCAGGGGCGCCCGGCCATATCCGCCATACGGCGGATGTTGGGCTCTAGCTGCTCATACATGCCAATGATCTTGACCGAGTTGCTGTAGCCGCGGTTCAGCTCATAGTATACGTCTTCGAGCTCAATCTCCTGCTTCTTGATGCGCTCGATGTCGTTCTTCACTTGCGCCAGTTCGGCGGTCAGCGCGTCGCGTTCAATGATCACGCGCTGGATCTCGTAGTCCAGGTTGAAAACTTTCTGTTGGAAACTGGCGATAATATAGCGGAACGCCTGCATCTCTGCGCCGAACTTGCGCGCCGAATCAAGCGAGATGGCCTGTGAGTGCAGCGCCGTGCGCCATGCGCGCAGATTCTCGGCAATCGCCTTTTCAAGCGTGGCCAGCTCACTGTTCAGGTTATCCACGGTGGTCTTGTGGGCACCCTTGAGGCCATTGCCGCGGGCCACCTCCAGCTCAACGAGACTGTGTTCCTTGGCGACTTTTGAGCCGGGAAGCGGATCAGCCGAACCACCTGAGCCGCCTTCATCAGGCAAACCGTAGGGCGCCTGGCCCAAGGCTTCCGGATCCAGCTTCTCGTTGACCGAATCAAGCTTCTGGAAGCCGCGCTCGCCAACCACGCCGCCCTTGATATCGACGTAACGATAGGCGATCGCACGGCGAATGTTGGCCTCGGCCACCCACTTGTCGCGCCAATCAGGTTCGGGGCTGAGGTGCAGGAAGATGAACGCGACGTTGATACCCACAAGCCACGCGATCGCGAGCATCAACATTGTTCTGGAAAATACGCCCATGGGGCTCCTCGAGTTCAGCTACTTCAAAGGTTGTCGTTTCCCTAATGCTCGTTAGCGACTGCGGCCCGTGATGCGCGCCATGAACAGGCGCGTTACGGCTTCATCATTTTCCTTGGGCAAAGCCTGCCTGTTGGGAACGTCCTCAATCAGGCATTCACAAGTCTCGTTCTGAACTTCCACCACATTCACTACGGCAATCGTCACGCCGTTACGGGTGACCGTGAATTTCTGGTACAGCTCAACGCCGTCGCGGCGGCCCTTGTTCAACTGCAGGCTTGAGCCGCTTGACCACACCACGCGCGCAAAAATCACGGGGCCGTTATCGCCAAGATCCGCCTGCAGGTCAGGGCGCAGGTAACGATAGCGCGCCTTGGTATCCAGCCGGCGCTCCAGCTCTTCCTGAAGCACATACTGCTGGAATTCGAGACGCGAGTAATCTTCCTGCATACCCGCATAGAGGCTGTGGTTTTCCGCCACGTCGCGCAGCAGGGTGCCGCGCTCGGTGAAAAGTTCGCGCTTGCGGTCGGTTCGCTCCTTGACTGCAGCCTGAAGCACGTTCACGACCTCTTCATCATAATTGCGCGAGATTAGCGGGAAGTCCTTCACGGCATCCGCCAGTTCCGCGGCGCGGGCTTCCACGTCGGCCTTGGCCACTGTGGAATCGGTCTTCCATGATTCCAGCACGGCCTTGCGAGCGTTCAACGCCGACAACTCGGCGCTCTGCTCAGCTTTGTCCTGCTGGTTCTTGTGTTTGGCGGCCAGAAGCTCGCGATAGGCGTCCTCGAGCTTGTCCTTGTCGCTGTGGCGCTTGCTTACTTCCCACTCATAGCGCTCACGCCACTGGACATTGCCGGCCAGCGCAACCCACACAAATTGCGACAGGATGGCGCTCAGCAAGAGAACAACAATGACCATGACCTTCGTTGCAATGTGCACGCAATGCTCCTACATGCAAACGACGGGCGCGCAACCGCGCCTGGTTGAAGAAAGAACTTCTCTGGGGGTGAGCATGCGAAGATAGCGCAAGTGCGCGGGCGGTCAAGAAGATAAATCAGCCTTATGCGCGGTGTATGGAAGGAGTCACGGACAGGTCATGCCGGTCCATTCACATTCGCTAATTTTCCGGTTCCGATGGACGGCCACGGAACGCACGGCCGGTTAGCAGTTGCGACTTGCAAACTGGTACTTGTAAATTGAACCTTCCCCAATACACTTCCCGCCCCCTCGGCACTTCGCTGAGGATTACTTCAGATACCGGCGCGGCCGGGATTGTGCTTGAACGATCCCACACAGCCTGCGACCGGCGGAAAGAGACATGGCCAACACAACCGCTCCCGCACCTGACGCTGTCGCTGAGGTTCCAAAACTTTCGGCAGAATCCCTTCTTGAAGCCGGTTTCCACTTCGGACATCGCACCAGCCGCTGGGATCCGCGGATGAAGCAGTACATCCGCGACAAGAAAAACGGCATCCACATTATCGATCTCAAGCAGTCGCTGCGTGGCATGATTCGCGCCAAGCACTTCCTGCGCAACCTTGTTTCCACGGGCGCCAAGGTTGTTTTCGTCGGCACCAAGAAGCAGGCCAAGGACATAGTGCGCATTGAAGCTGAACGCGCGCTCCAGGCCTTCGTTTCCGAGCGCTGGCTGGGCGGCACGCTGACCAACTTCCCCACGATCAAGCGCCGCCTTTCGCGCCTTGAGAAGCTTGAAGGCCTCGAATCGTCCGGCGCTCTGGCCAAGATGCCCAAGAAGATGCAGGCCGTTGTCAACCGCGAGCGCAAGAAGATCCTCAATAACCTCGAGGGCCTGCGCCGTCTGGACAACCTGCCCAGCGCGCTAGTGATTGTTGATGCGCACATGGAACACACCGCCATTCTCGAAGCCCGCAAGCTGGGCGTTCCCGTGGTTGCCATCGTTGATACCGACAGCAATCCGGAGTTCGTCGATATCGTCATCCCCGGCAACGACGACTCCGTGCGCGGCATCCAGATTGTTCTCCACGCTCTCGCCGATGGCTGCCTTGAAGGCCGCCGCATGCACGAGCAGGGCAAGGGCATGGAAATGAAGAAGGGCCTCGGCATCGTCGGCTACGACGACGCCGCGCCCAAGCCGCGCGATGACCGCCGCGGCAACCGCATGGGCGGCCGTGGCGGCCCCGGCGGCGGCAACACACGCCGGCGCGGCCCGCGCAGCGAGGAAGAATCGGCCGAGACGGAGGCAGCCACCAAGGAAGCGGTTGAAGCCGCCACGGCCCAGACGGAACCGGCCCCGGCTCCCACGGTGCGCACCAAGCCGCGCGCGCAGAAGAAGCCCGATGCCGCTCCGGCTCCGGAAGCCAAGAAGGAATAGTGAAGCAAGGATTGGGGGTTGGGGTTCAGGGTTTCGGGAACTGCCTTGGCAGCTTCTCCCCAAGCCCCAAATCTCAATCCCCAAACCCGTTTTCTGGACGACACCGGACTCACCGACAAGGACACAGCCATGGCAGAGATTACGGCAGCAATGATCAAATCGCTTCGTGACGCCACCGACTGCGGCATGATGGACGCCAAGCGGGCTCTCACCGAAACCAACGGCAACCAGGACGCGGCCATCGAACTTCTGCGCAAACAGGGCGCGCTCAAGGGTGGCAAGCTGGCCAATCGCAGCACTGCGCAAGGCCGCGTGGGCGTGGCGCTTTCCAAAGACGGCCGCAGCGCGGCTCTGGTGGAAGTGCAGAGCGAAACTGACTTCACGGCGCGCAACGACCAGTTCGTGAAGATGGTGGACGAGATCGCCCAGGAGTACGCCGACAAAGGCGGCGAAGTAACAGGTTGGCAAGACCGCCTTACGCCGATGATTGCCAAAACGGGCGAAAACATGAAGTTCGGCAAAAGCGCGCGCCTTACAATTTCTGGCGCGGGCTTCTTTGGCACCTACCTGCACAGCGATTTCAAGCTGG
Organism: Planctomycetota bacterium; assembly: GCA_020845475.1. Taxonomy (GTDB): domain Bacteria; phylum Planctomycetota; class UBA8742; order UBA2392; family UBA2392; genus UBA2392. Next base: position 100,373 of record JADLFN010000051.1, on the reverse strand, counting down.
GCGTGCTGGTTCAAGTGGAAGGCGACGAAGGCAAGAGTGACACCGCCAAGGCGCTGGGCAAGGATCTGGCCATGCACGCTGCGGCCAGCTTTCCCATCGCGCTTGACCGCAGCGGCGTGCCCGCCGATTACCTAGCGAAAGAAAAAGAAATCGCACGCGAAGCGGCGAAGGCCGAAGGCAAGCCCGAGGGCGTGCTCGAGAAAATCGCTGAGGGCAAGGTCAACGCTCTGCTCAAGGAAAAGTGCTTCGTCGAGCAACCCTTCGTGAAGGAGCCCAAGCTCAGCGTCACCCAGCACGTCGAGAACATCGGCAAGACACTGGACAAGAAGCTCTCAGTCAAGGCCTACGCACGCATCAAGGTTGGCGAGTAGGTTTCGCCTTTGGAGTGCGCCGGCTTGCCGGCGCTTTGGACGGCGAGGCTTGCCTCGCCGTCGCTTTTTGGCCGCGAAATTGCACGCACGACCCCTGCTGCTTCCGCGCGCTTGGCGGGGCAAGCCCCGCCAAAACAGAGCGGCGGCAAGCCGCCGGACTTCAAAGTAGCTACAATCTCCCACCATGCCTGACGACGAATACGAACAAGCCCAAAAGCGCCTGCGTGAAGCCGCCGAGCTGCGCAAGCGCCTCGCCGACGAGGCAGCCGCCGAGCACGAAGCAGCGGCGCGCGCGGCCACCGAGGAAACCGAAGAAGAAGCGGCGGCAGAAGAGGAAGAAGACGACAAGGCGGACGACACGCGCTTCATGTCCGCTGACGCCAAGCTCACGCACTTGCCGTTGCATTGGGCGATCATCACGCTTTGCGTGTGCCTGGGCATTTCCTTCCTTATCAACCAGGTGGACGGTGAACGCATGCGCCAGGCGCTCACTTATGCCAAGGACAAAGGGCAGCTCTCGCAGGACGACGCCGACTTGGCCGAGCGCGGCATCTCTACCTATGAGAAGCGCCAGGAGTACCAGAAGAAGCTCAGAGGCCTGCGCGAGCGCCGCAGCGAACTGGCGGATCGCGCACGCCATATCCTCGAAGGCAGCGAGCACCATGAAGAGGAAGAGAAGTCCGGCGTAGAAAAGCTTGCCGACATGCCCCTGACGATCGACGACATCCGCGAATATCTCCAGGAGAAAACCGGCTCGAATTGGGAACGATACCGCAATATCGCCACCGCTTTCGCGCTGGTGCTGGGCGGCCTGGGTCTGGTCGTGGCCGCTTACATGGTGCGCATTGCCGGCGCGGTGCTGCTGGGCGCAGTCGGTGCGACCTCAAGTTTTGTGTTTGGCCTCGATCCGATGATCAGCATCGGCGTCGGGCTTGTCGGCGCGCTCATTGGAAGTTTCCTGGCGCCGCGCTTGCTGCTCGCCAGTATCTATTCCAACGCAATGTTCGCGGGAGTGATTGTCGGCGGCATTGCGGGCGGCGGCAGCATTTATCTTGGTTCCGGCAGTGAAGGCCTGGCGTTACTTGGCCTCGGCGTCGGTGCTCTGCTCGGCGCCATGATCGCCCTGAAATTCGCGCGGCAGTTCTACCTTTGTTCAGTGCTCGCCAATACGGCGGGCTTGGCCAGTTTCGTTCTTTGGGTCGTTTGGGGTGAACAGTTCCCTTACTTCAGCCAGATCACCTTTGGCGGCCTCATGGTTGTCGATGGCCTGCTGACGCGGCTATACCACAAGGTGCGCTACTAACGTGGACAGCGACGACCTTCTTCATGAAGCGCTCTCAAGACACTCCGCAGGCGACGTTGCGGGCGCGAGGAAACTCTATGCGCAAATCCTGGCCACTGATCCAGGGCATTTCAATGCACGCCTGAATCTGGCCTCCATGGCGCTGGACGCGGGCAAACTGGATGAAGCCGCGACATTGCTCGATACGCTTTTGGATGAAAACGACAGTTCAGGCGTGGCGCATCTGTTGCGCGCGCGCGCGAGCTTCTTGCGTGTAGAGCACGAGCTGGGCTACGCCAACATCCAGCGCGCCCATGAACTCATGCCCGAAGACGATGCCGTCACGGGCGAGTATGTGGCCGCCATGCGCCGGCGCGCGTTCACGTTCAACGCTGAGGAATACAAGATCCTGCGCGACGTTGCCCAGAAGGGGCAGCTCAAGGACTCGCGCTGGCAACGACTCGCGCAACTCACGCTCGCGCGCATGGTCACGCCCGAGCTCATCAAGCTGCTCACTCAAGAGGGCGGCAACGAACTGCCTGATGCCGTCACACGCTGGCAACATGAATTGCCCATCGAGCGCAAGAGCGCGCTCAGCGTCATGGCACGCGACCTTGAAGAATACGTCAATGCCATGAAGCAGCAGGAGCGCTGGCAACCCCAACGCTGCAATCTGCAACTGCGCCGGGCCGAGGGGACACCCGAGCAGGAGCCCGTAGCCTGCGAAGAATTCAGCGATGTCGATTCACTCACGGGCGCCACGCTTGAAATCGTCAAGCTGCACGATGTTGAGTTCATACCGTTTGCGGACATCCGCACGATTGAGTTCGGCGAACTCGGCGTGGCAGTTCCGGCGCTGGTCACGCTTGCGGGCGGCAGAACCACAAGCGGCCTGGTGCCGCTGTTCTACCTGTTCACGGATTTCGCGCAGTCCGAAAAAGTGCGCACCGGCAGAACCACTCTCTATCGCGCAATTGTGCCCGGCATCGTGGCCGGAGTAGGCCTGCGCAGCTTCAACAGCACACGCGGCTTGATTCCGCTGGCCAACATCGAACGCATTGACTTCAAGTAAGGCAAATGCGAATCCACCGCAGTGGAAACCGAGAACAACTTTGGAACCACGGATCGACACCGATGATTACAGATGGGCTCCCTTGGTTGAATCTGTGTAAATCTGTGTCCATCTGTGGATCAAATGCTTTTGCTTTCAAAACCAAGGCCTTTCTCTGTGTTCTCTTTGACTCTGTGGTTGAATAGCTTTGACGTAGTCTTCGAGAGAGCCCATGAAACTGATCCAGGCCATCATTGCACCCGAGAAGCTCGAAGCCGTCAAAGACGCGCTGGCGGCCGTCGAGGTTTTCCGCTTCACCATCACCGAAGTTCAGGGCACGGGCCACCAGCGCGCGGAGGCCGCAGGTGCGGCTTCCCCCGTTGAAATCGAGATGTTCAAGAAGATCAAGCTTGAGATCGCGGTGAACGAGAGCTTCGTGCAGCCCACGATCGACGCCATCATGAAATCAGCGGGCGATGATGTGGTGGGCGCGGGAAAAGTGCTCGTGCTTCGACTTGACGAAGTGATCCGCATTCGCACCGGCGAACACGGAAGCGAAGCGATTTAGCGCCGCTTCGCGGCTCAATAACCAATGTTCAATTTTCAATGACCAATTCCAGAAGCTACCTAATTGGTAATTGGTCACAGCCTTTTGGCCATCCCAAATTGGGTCAAGGCTCCATGTCACGTATTCCGATAGACAGGCATGGCGCGTAAACACGCGCATTTGCACCTATCGGAAAAGCCCATGCTCTCGTTCATCACCCGCTTGTTCAAAAAGCGCCCGGCCTCCATGCGCGTCAATTACGTGCTGCCCAGCGACAACCCCGACGACAACCCAGTGTTCGTGGCCGATGGAGATTCCGTGGAACTCACCGAGGTCGCCAGCCTCAACAGCCGCCTGCTCGCCCCCGTCGATCCCATGGGCATGGGCGGCGTTTCCGTGCGTACGCGCGCGCTTATTGAAATGAAGAACGGCTTCCAGGACCTCGCAACGCATGTGCGCTCGCTGGGCCAGCGCCTGCATTCGCAATCCATGGGCCAGAGCCGGCTGATCGAGACACTCACGAAATTGCCCACAATGCTGCGCGAAGTCATCCCCAACGGCGAGGACCAGACGCGCGCCTTGGCCTCGCTCAAAGTCGCACTCGACGAACAGGCCTGCGCCAACCAGATCGTGATCGAAGCACTGAAGCCGCTGCCCGCCTTCGTGACGGCCGTGTGCGACTTGCCGATCGCCGCCAAGCAGCAAGTCGTTGCACTCGATGAACTCACCAAAGAACTCGAACGCACCAACAACGAAGCGCGCACGCAGAGCGAGCAAGTCAAAGTGATGGTCGAATCGCTCGTGACCAACGAAAAAGGCAAGAGCGAAGAACTCAAGGAAGCCGTCGTGCGCCTCGAGGAGTACCAGAAAGCGCAGCTCACGGGCGTGCAGGCACAAGCCCAGGCCGCCGAGGCCCAGCGCCGCTCGCAGCGCCGCCACCACGTTGAAGTCGCGCGCAAGCAGGCCGAGCACCTGGCCTCGCTCAACCGCGAACAGGGCCGCTACTTTGCCCGCATGGAAGAGCAGATGAGCAAGAGCGCGCGCCGCATGATGTGGGTCGCCGGAAGCGCAGTGGGTGCCGCCGTCGTCGCCGTGATGTTCGCCGTGCTCATGGCCACAGGCGTAATCAACCTGCACGAAGATCCCAAAGTAGCCGCGCCGGCAGAAAAGACGACACGCAACGTAGGCGACGCGGTCGTGTCGCGGTAAGGGGACTGTCCCCGTATCAACTGAGGCCGTTGCACGCTCCAAGAAAAAAGACAGCCGAGCCGGCTGTCTTTTCTTTTCGTGTGCATCTCTTTTGGCGCCAGTAGAGGCGGGGACAGTCCCCTTACTTCGCCGTTACCGCCACACCGTTGATGCCGATCTGGCCGGGTGCGAGCGTGAGCTCGAGCGTGGCTTCTCCGCGCACGATTTTGACCGGCGCGCTTTCGCCGGCGGCTACGGACTTTTTGGCCTCATTGATATCCGAAAGCTGGCGGATCACCTTGCCGTTGTAGCTGGTCATGATGTCGCCCACCTTGATGCCCGCGAGTGCGCCTTGCCCGTTGGCATCCACCCAGGTAATCATCACGCCGGTGGCCTTGGGGTTGCGCACGAGCGAGGCCTGCCTGGCCGCTTCGCGCACGCTTTCGTCACTGTCGCTGGCCGCGGCTTTGTCAATCGCCGCCCAGCCCTCGGGCGTGTTCTTTTGCGCCAGCACCTGAATGGCGGTCTTGCGCGCATCGGGGTTGTCCGCGTTCTTGCTCAGGTAATCCGAGAGATAGCGCGTTGAACTCGGGTCCGGGATGCCGCTGAGCGCCTGGATTGCCGCCTGCGCGGTATAGCCCTGTGAATTGAGCAATGCATCGCCCGCGAGCTTGGCACGTTCGGCGGCGGGTTCATTGGCGCGCCACTCCAAACCATAGAGCGCGTTAATCTTGAAGCCCTCGTTTTTGCCGTCCGTGATGCCGTACTTGATCAGCTCGAAGTTCGAGATCAGCGAAACATACTCCTGCATGTTGAGGCCCAGCGTGTTGGGGCCCTTGCCCCAGTTCTCGCCCGTGCCGTAATCCTCTGAGGCAAGCTGCCAAAGTTCGATGCACTTGTCGTAGGCCGCGGGTCCGAGCTTCTGCAAATCGGCAAGCGCCTTCATGACCGCTTGCTTGTCTTTGCCTTCCAGGCCACGACGGAAACGCTCTTCGCCGTCCTTCATGCGGGCCTGGATTTCCTCAGCCGAAAGATGCTCATAGATGCCGTTTTTCTCCAGCACGGCCTTGAGCCGGTCGGCTTCGGCCTGCGCTGAGCGGCGCTCATCTTCGCTCGCGTTCTTGGCTTTGCGCAATTCGGCTTCGGCTTTGTCGGCACGGTCGTTGGCCTCGCCTTTTTCGCGCGCCAACCGCTCGTGGTCCGCTGCGATCTGGCCGGAGTTGCCGTCTTCCTTAGCCTTGGCCGCCTTCACATGATCCAGTTCGCTGAGCACATTGCGGCTTTCGCCCTCGGCCGTCTCAGCGCGCTTGAGCGCGGCATCGCGCTCCCGGCGCAAACCCGCTAATTCGCCCTCGACGCCAAGCCGCGCGAAAAAATAGCCCGCAGGCGCGGCTACGAGCGCGCCCACGATAAAGAGAATTGCCGCGAAAACGCCTTTGCTCATGGCCAGCTCCATCAATGAAGGGCAGCCATTGTGCCTTGGCGGAATACTGAGACAACCGCTGTCCAGTTTTCGCTAGGCCGCGTCGTCGGGGCCGCCCCAGGGATCGCGGGGCGGGGGCGCACTCTTGCCGCCGCGCTTGCGCTCGAGCAGGTAGATGTCGAAGTCGCGATTGCTTTGGGCGAGTTTCAGAATCTGGTCGATGACGCCGACGACGGGGCGATGGGTGGCGAAGTCGGTGGCGATCTCAGGGCTGCCGGGCTTGTTCATATGGAACACGCGCCGCGTGCCGGCCTCGTGATCAATCAGCGCCACATAGAATTCGCGGCCCTGAGTCACCCAGTCAATCACATCGCGGATGGCATCAGTGCTCTTGTACGTGTTTTTGAGGCGGTTGCGCCACTTGCCGGAAACCGTGGCCCCATTGGCGGGGCTGGGAAGGAAATAGAGTTTTTTCATGGCCGCTCCGGCAGAACCGGAGGTTCATCGGCAATTCGGAGGAACGCCTACAGCACTAAATGCGCACATCCATGCTCTTCCGCGCACCGGCTGCCTACTCGGTCTCCTTTTCTCGTAGGTACCTAACGACTCCTTGTCGAATCGCCAATCCAAACTTCCCTGCCGCTTCTACAAATTGCATGTACGACTGAACGTCTACGTCCACCTTGTCTCCTACACGCTTACCCAACGATGGACATCTTTGAACGAAATGTTCATCTACGATACCCATGTGATGCGCAATGAGGTTTCTAATGTTCCAACACTCCCAGAGCATCTTCTTTGGTTCGCCATCTAGCTCGACCTTCACGCCGAACGCTTCGAACAAACGAACGAATCTGGTAGCGCCACCCTTGTCACGAAAGTCAATCTTTTCCTCCACCGCCTTCACGAGCTCATAATTTCGCTGTCGGACAGACATTGACAGAAAGTCCGCGAACCCAACTTTGACGTTACGAACCTGGTCCAATCTCTTTGACTCTCCTCTAATGTCCACCCAATCGGCCAAGAAATCGCGCACAAAGCACTCCAAGGCAGACCACAAAGTTATGGTCGCCTGACCCAACAGAATTGCAGACGCCACCGTCGGCTCGTCGTACATCGAGCGATGTTCCTTCCATTGTTGCTTAATGTACTCCCAACCTGATTTCTGAATTGCGTCAACGGCGATCGTACTATTCGCGATTGATATCTTTTCAACCTCTGGATTTTTCTCGAAAGCACCCAAAAGCCCATGCAATACGCCACTTCCAACCGCCGCAACCACTGTCACAGCGCGGGCTTTGAGTACGTTGTCCTTGAAGTTCCGAAAGTGCCTCAATGCCCACTCCGGAACATGATCGTTGTTGTCTTCCATTGTCATCCTCATTGGCACTTGTCGACTACACGAGCAACGAGTTTAGCAAGACATGCGACAGGAAACGCGTCGGGGAAGCACCTCAACTTGCGCACATCCTGTCCCTGACTTGCGCGCAGAGAAGCCTCAACTACTCTCTCCCCACGTACGGACTACCGCACCGGGGTCCGCAACTGTGATTGCCCTGAGGCTTGCGACGGCGATACATGCCGCATCAGGCCCAATACATGGGGCAGGAGAAAAACCATGAAGGCCGAAATGGCCCCGCGCTTTGAGCCGGGGACGATCGAAGACAAGTGGTACACGTTCTGGACGGAAAAAGAGCTTTTCAAGGCCGTCCGCGACATCCGCAAAAAACCTTACACCATCATGATGCCGCCGCCGAACATCACCGGCGTGCTGCACATGGGCCACGCGCTCAACAACACGCTGCAGGACATCATGGCGCGCTTCAAGCGCCTGCAGGGTTTCTGCGTGCTCTGGCAGCCGGGCACCGATCATGCCGGCATCGCCACCCAGGCCGTGGTGGAAAAGAAGCTCTGGAATGAGCAGAAGTTGACGCGTCAAGAGCTGGGACGCGAGAAGTTCATCGAAAGCATCTGGGCATGGCGCGAGCAACACGGCAACTTCATTCTCAATCAGCTCCGACGCCTGGGCTGCTCCTGCGACTGGACGCGCACCCGCTTCACGCTCGACGAAGGCCTTTCGCGCGCCGTGCGCGAGGCTTTCGTGAAGCTGTTCGAGAAGGGTTCAATATATCGCGGCGCGAGGATGATTAATTGGGACTGCAAGTTAGAGACCGCAGTGAGCGACGACGAAATCGAAACCACGGAAGTGAAAGGCAGTCTCTGGTACATCCGCTATCCGATCTTCGATACTCCCGATAAGTACGTGACGGTGGCGACAACGCGTCCCGAGACCATGTTCGGCGACACCGGCGTGGCCGTGAACCCCAAAGACGAGCGTTACAGCAATCTCATCGGCAAAACGCTGATGCTGCCCATCATCGGCCGCGAATTGCCCGTGGTGGCCGATGAAACCGTGGACGCCGAATTCGGCACCGGCGCCGTGAAAGTGACGCCCGGCCACGACCCCGCCGACTACGAGCGCGGGAAAAGGTTCAATCTGCCGATCATCAACGTGCTCAACAAGAACGGAACCCTTAATGAACACGCGGGCAAATATGCCGGCAAAGACCGTTTCAAGGCCCGCAAAGAACTCGTGGAAGAACTCGATGCGCTGGGCCTGCTGGAACGCGTGGAGGACCACACCAGTAGCGTGCCGCACAGCGACCGCAGCAAAACACCCATTGAGCCCATCATCAGCGAGCAGTGGTTCGTGAAGATGAAAGATCTCGCGGGCCCCGCCATCGCCGCCGTGAAGCCCAAGCGCGCGGAAGCAAAATCAAGCGACAGCGCGCCGCCCGAGGAACTGCCGCCCGAGATCACGTTCGTGCCCGACCGCTGGGTAAACACGTATCTGCACTGGCTCGAAAACGTGCAGGACTGGTGCATCTCGCGCCAGCTCGTGTGGGGCCACCGCATCCCCGTGTGGTACGACGACGATGGCAACTCCGTGGCCCTGCTCGAAGATCCGGCACCCGGCGCCAAACACCCGAAATCGGGCAAGGCCTTGACGCGTCAAGATGACGACGTGCTCGACACCTGGGCCTCAAGCTGGCTCTGGCCGTTCTCCACGCTCGGCTGGCCGCAGAAGACCGCGGACCTGGATTATTTTTACCCCACGAACTTCCTGAGCACCGACCGCGGCATCATTTATCTCTGGGTGGCGCGCATGGTGATGGCGAGCTACGAGTTTCTGGGCGAGCCGCCGTTTCGCACCGTGTATATCCACGCCACCGTCCTCGATGAGCAGGGCCGCCGCATGTCGAAATCGCTCGGCAACGGCATTGATCCCATCGAAATGATCGACAAATGGGGCGTGGACGCCGTGCGTTTGACATTGCCCCTTCTGACCAACGAAGGTCAGGACATCAAGCTTGCGCCCACGAAGTTCGAAATGGGCCGCAACTTCTGCAACAAGCTCTGGAATGCGGCTCGTCTCGTACTGGGCAACCTGGACGATTTCGACGCGCAGCTCGCGGCGCTTTCGCCCGAGCAACGCAAATCGCTCGCTGATGGCAACGTGACCGAACTCGAGGATTGCTTCATCGAGGGCAAGCTCACGCGGCTTGTCGCCGACGTGACGGATGCGCTTGAACGCCACAAGTTCAATGATGCCGCCAGCGCACTCTACCGTTTCACCTGGGACGAATTCTGCGACTGGTACCTTGAAGTCATCAAGCCGCGCCTTTACGACAAGCGCGACGGCGAGGCCTCGCGGCTGCGCGTGCAGGCCACGCTGGTGCGCGTGCTGGACACCGTGCTGACGCTGTTCCACCCGATCATCCCGTTCATCACGGAAGAAATCTGGCAGAACCTGCGGCCCAAGGTGGCCGCGTTGCATGGTGAAACGCCGGCGATTTCGCTCGCGCTTTCCGAGTGGCCCAAAGCCAGCGGCGCGCGGCTGTTCGAGTCACAGGTGGAGCGCTTTGATTACATGCGCGAGGTTACGCGCGGCTTGCGCAACATCCGCAGCGAACACAACCTTGAGCGCAAGACTGCGCTCGATGCCGTATTGCGCGTGGGCAGCCAGCACCAATTGACGCTGATGGGCGAACGCGAGCGCGCGATCGTGACCAGCCTGGTCAATCTCGGCAAATTCGAGATCGGACTGGGCGCCGCCAAACCATCGCCTGCCGCCACGGTGGTGCTGGGCGGCGGCAGCGAGGTGTACGTCGCACTGGGCAACCTGATTGACTACAAGATGGAGTTGCTGAGGCTTGATGCCGCGCGCGCCAAGCTGGTGGAGGCCGTGAACAAGCTGAAGCTCAAGCTCGACAACGAGAGCTACGTCCAGCGCGCACCCGCGGCAGTGGTGCAGAAAGACCGTGAGCGACTGAGCGAAATGGCGGCAGAACTCGATCGAACCGACAAGCACCTCGCGGAGATCCGCAAGTTGGCGAAGTAACCACTGAAAGCGCCATGCGCTGCTCGCAGTCCGCGAACTGCGAGCAGCGGCATTTTCTCCAAAGTCCGGTAAGGGTTTGCGCCGAAATAGTGGTAGCCCGCAATCGCGGGTTCACCGTCATCGGAGCGCCCATGGCCAACATCCTTATCACCGACCTTTACGAAGAATCCGCCTACCTCATGCGCAGCATCCTGCGCGGCGTGGGACATGCCGTCAGCATCGCGATCACGCGCGAAGACGCGGAGTCGAAGCTGGCCACCGGCCTGTTCGACACACTGGTCGTTGATTACTGCACGGTCGTAGCCGACAACCTCGCTGTGGGCCGCTTTGCCAACGAAATGCTGCCCGGGCTACCCGTGGTGGCCCTGACGCGCCCGGAACTTGAATCCAAGCTGGTTTCGCTGGCCATTACTTCGCGCTTTGGCCGGCCGATCCGCGGCCAGCGCGTCAAGGACGCCATGGCCATCGCCATGCATGCGTTGCAGAAGCAGGCCGCGCGACGCGCCGTGCCACGCCTGCACGCAGCACTGCCCGTTGAGCTCGAATGCGACGGCGTGAAATTCAGCAGTGCCACCATTGATCTTTCGGCGCGGGGCATGGCAGTGGACGCCACTGAAGTCAAGCTCACACCCGTCGAATTCGAAGCGCTCGAAAGCCACGTTCGCGGCGGCATCGTGCGCGCCAAGCTGACGGTCGAGCCGGGCCGGATCATCGAGCTCGCGGGCCGCGTCGCCTTTGTCGAGCGCCATCGCTCGTTGAGCGGTCGAACTGTGGGCGTTTGCTTCGACAAGATGGACGAGCAAACCGAGATCGCACTGGGCATCTTGACACGTCAAGCAGCATAGGAAACTGAGTCTCAAAAGACCCGGCCGCCATGGCCGGGTTTTCCTTTTCGATGGGCAACTTAGTTGCACCAGACTGGCAAGTTAGCTGCCACTGTAGTTGCCGAACTAACTATTCTTTTAGAATTGTTGTTGTGTAACTCATTTACTGCAAGTCTTTTATGCGTCGTGGTCACTTTGATTCCAGTTTTGTTTAGACAACTAACTCCTTAGTCTTATCTTCCCCGCCTTCGCACTTTTGTCATGCCGACGCTGGCGCGCCGGCTTCGCTGAATGGCCCTGAGGGGAGGACTCTGGACATGATTAGCGTTTCTCGTTTTTCGCGCGGCTTGATGCCCGCTTCGATTCTTGCACTGGCCTTCTTTGCCGCGGCTTGCGCCGGCGGCGGCGATTCCGGCGGCGGCACCACCACCGGAAGCGTCAGCTTTGACAGCACCTCAAGCATTCCATCGGCCGCCAACCCCGGGGCCATGATTGCTGTCGATGTTTCCGGATCGCAGGAAGCCATCAGCAACGGCTTCTTCGTACAGTTCCTCGACATCTCGGGCGCGGTGCACGTTCCGCCTCTGCGCGTTGAGAACGGTCGCGCCTTCGTCATGGTTCCCGGCTTCACCGAAGAGCAGGACCGCAGCGTCAAGCTCGCCCTCGTTGACACGAACGGCAAGGTCGTGGACGCCAACGGCCCCACGATGACCATCAAGCCCATCAGGACCAACCTCGTTGTAAGCCGCGCGCAGTTCAACAGCGCCGTGGGCGAGGGCCTGGCCAAGATCGTGTCGCTCGGCCGCGAATCCGTCGTGACGCTCGACCAGAATGGTTACATGCAGGACGCACAGGTCGCGATCGACGCCTTCACCCAGATCGAGACATTGCTGCGCGGCATCGAGAACCTGACGGGCAACCTGAGCGACGCCGAACTGGGCATGCTCCAGCAGATTCTGGGCAACTCAAAGATCCTTGACTTCCTCGCGGAAGCCGGCGGCGTGCCTTTTGGCAGCAGCTCGAGCCAGTCCAGCCCCCAGCACTCGATCTCGATGCAGATCATCGAGAGCGCATTGCTCAAGGCCGACTTCGCCTCGCTGCTGCTGGGCGAAGCGCGCGGCATGCTTGCGCTGATCGCGTGGGTGTGCAACCAGGTTTCCGGCTGGCCGCTGATTGGCTCAACGGCGCAGCAGATTGCAACCTGGGCCACAAGCCTTTCGGCCACGCTCAAGACCCCCCACGATTTCATCAACACGATGATCCCGTGCGATCTCGTCAAGCTCACCGCCAATAACAACCTCTACGTGTCCACGGGAAACAGCGTGGCCGTGACGGTGACCGGTCGCTTTGAAACCGAAGGCCCCTTCAATACCCAGTTGCTGCAGCAGACCATCGCCACTTACGTCCAGACCGCCTCAACCTGGCTCACCGGCCGGATGGCGCAGTCGCCGGTGATGGCGCAATACACCGGCTACGTGCAGCAGGTCGCAAGCATGGTTCCGCAGTGGGTCATGAACTGGCTCACCAGCAAGGGCCTTTTGTCCGCTTCCGTGGTGCCCGGCCAGAGCTACACGGTGCTGGCGCTGAACAACATCAGCCTCGACATGGCAGTGTATCGCTTCGACATCGCAGGCCTGGTGGCGAACCTGCTCAACCTGCCCCGAAACATCATCACCACTTTCTTTGACTGGGTGGGACTTGGCTACGGCAGCCCCGTTGCGGGCTTTGAAGGCGTCAAGGTCAACGGCAGCAACGCGACTTACGAGCCCGCCACTGACCGCATCCATGGCGTTTCTTCGGGCACGGTCAGCGCCGATTACATCGCCCTGTGGTGCCGTCCCGCCACGGGCTGGTGGGCGCAGTGGGGCTTCTACGCTGCCAAGCAGCAGAAGAAGACGGTCAACGTGATCGTGAGCTAGTGGTTGGTGAGAATCAAATGTAGGGGCGACATATATGTCGCCCCTACTCGCTTTTTGCCCTACTCCCGCAACACCAGAGAAGGCTGGAACACGCGCCCTTTGCCGTTGGCGCGCGTGATCTCGAAATCCGCCTTGCCCAGGCCTATGCGCGCGACGCGATACTCGATCTTGTAGGTCACGCCGCCTTCGCGGTTGGTGTGGCGCGCGTAGCCTCGCGTTTCGTGCTTGTTGCGATAGTCAGCATTGAAGTGCAGCGGCGAATTGGTGAAGACGCTGCCCTCTTCGTTGCGCTCAAGCTGGGCAAATCCTCTTCGCGTGAAATCAGCGCCCACGACATCTGCCACGTAGGCGAACACGGTGCGCTCCACGCGCACGGCCTTGACATCAGCGCCCAGGTCGCGAAGGCCCGTGGTGAAGTGGCGGTCGAACTGGCCATGTTCGAGTTCGTAGCGCCTGCCGAACATGCTCTCGCCCGCTTCGCGCAGCTTGAAACACTCGACAAGCGAAAAGCTGTCGCGGCTTTCGCTGCCGTTGACGTACTCATAGATCAACGTCTGGTGTAGTTCCTGCACGAGATATTGCTGGTTCAGGGGCCGCTCGGCCGTGACGAAAAACGACAGGCCGGCATCAAAGCCATCGCGCGAAACCACAGGCGGCCGTGAAGGAAAGACATCAATGAAATAGCGGGGATGGTCCGTCTCAACCGCGGCTTGAGGCGAAGGCGCCACGGCGCAGCCGCTGGAGAAGGCCAGGCCCGCAACCAGCAGCAACAGCAGATTCAACGCAACACGCATACTCATCCTGCCCTGCTCTCCCTCCGGCAAGCCCTCCCTTGCAACAGACGCGAGCTGCGCCTGCTTCCCGTTAATTGTGACCCGTCAAACCCGCTTGGCAAGCGGGTTTGCGGGAATATCGCCCTGGAATGCCTGATTTCAGGCACTTGCGGGGCAGGCGGGGTCTGGGGTCTGGGGTCTGGGTGGGAGATACCGCAGGCCCTTGCCTTTCCCCAAACCCCGAACCCAAGACCCAAAACCCCGATTTCCCGCACCCTTTCCCGCAGCCCGTGGACTCCTAGTACGATGCCAGTTGTGGCGAACGAGCCGAAAATCGATTTGGCAGCGCTGATGGAGGCCCACCAGGCTGGAGTCTGGCGCTTCCTGCGCGTGCTCGGCTGCGACACATCCCTGGCCGACGATTTGACACAGGAGACGTTTCTGGCCGTTTACCGAGCCGGCTTTGACGATCGGGGCGAAAAGCAAACGCGCGCATACCTGCGCGTCGTGGCCAAGAACGCCTTTCTCAAGTCACGGCGCAACGCGGGCAAGGTGATCGCCGTCGAAGAAATCGAGCGCCTTGAAACCGAGTGGACAGCGCTGGCCGAGGACGGAGGCGAGGCGATGACGAGCGCTTTGCGCCAGTGCCTTGAGAAACTGGAGACGCGGCCAAGGCAAGCCTTGAACGCCTTTTATGGAACGGAGAAGTCGCGAGAGCAGGTGGCGCAGGATCTGGGCATGACCGACGATGGCCTGAAATCGCTGCTGCGAAGAACGCGAGAACTGCTGAAGGAGTGCATCGAACGAAGGTTGTAATGAGTAGCGCCGGCTTCCAGCCGGCCGCGGCGGGCGCATCTTGCGCCCGCCTGACGCGGACAAGATGTCCGCGTCGAAGACGGCAAGATGCCGGCGCTACGCAAAGCAAGGGAAGCCGTAAACCGGAAACAAAGATGCAGGACGAACCCCACATTCTTGATGCCGCGCTGCGCGAAGTGATCGGCGGCCAAACGCCCCCGAACCTGATCGCGGCCACGCTCGCCCGCGTAGGAGCGACCCATGAGTCGCCCGCGCCCGAAAAACCAGCGGCCGGCGCAGACAAATCGCCCATTCCCTTGCGGCGTCCCTGGCTGCGCTGGTCGCTGGCCGCCGCGGCTTGCGTGGCTGTGGCCATAGGATTTGGTTACTGGACAGCGCTGAAGCCGAACCAGGCAGAGTTCAACGGCTCGCAGCATGTCTCTCAATTTTCCGCTGGGGAGCGCGAACCTGGTGAGTTTGACAACGGCTCCGGTGGCGTTGCTCCCAACAAACCGTCTGCCGGTGTTCACACCCCCGATGCACCCGAGCCAATCACGGGTCGCCACGATCGCGGCGTGGGCGGCACGAAGATGAAGCTTCCCCGTGTGGGTGGCACCAGCGATGGGACCGCGCCCGAGCAATACAAGAACCACGGCACCAACGCGTTCATCGACACCGAGGACGAAGCCAAATCCACTTTCGCCATCGACGTGGACACCGGCTCCTACACCAAAGCGCGCGGCTACCTCAGCCAGGGCAAGCTGCCGCCGGCGGATGCAATTCGCGCGGAAGAGCTCGTCAACTTCTTCAAGTACGATTACCCGCAGCCGGTCGGCGATGCACCCTTCTCGATCACCATGGACGGCGCACCCTCGCGCTACGGCGCGAATCTGAAAAACTGCTACCTGATCCGCGTCGGACTTAAGGCGCGCGAGATTCTTGCCGCCGATAGAAAACCCGCCAACCTCACATTCGTGATTGACGTCAGCGGCTCCATGGAAGGCGAGACGCGGCTTGGCCTCGTCAAACAATCCTTGAAACTTCTGCTCAGCGAACTGCGCGACAGCGACCAGGTCGGCATCGCCATCTTCGGCAACAAGGGCGAAGAGTTCATGCCCCACCGCTACGCCAAAGATCGCGAAGCGATTCTCCAAAGTATCGATTCACTCAAGACCAATGGCTCGACCAACCTCGAGGAAGGTCTCAAGGTCGGCTACGCCATGGCCGCGCGCGTGTTTGATGGGAACGCCATCAACCGCGTGGTGTTCTGCAGCGATGGCGGCGCCAACGTGGGCGCAACGACGCCCAAAGCGGTGCTCGAACAGATCGCGGAGCAGCGCCGCAAGGGCATCACCCTTTCCAGCGTCGGCTTTGGCATGGGCGGCTACAACGACCACCTCATGGAGCAACTGGGCGACAAAGGCGACGGCCACTACGCGTTCGTCGATACGCTCGAAGAAGCACGCCGTGTGTTCGTCGAGAATCTGAACGGAACGCTGCAAGTCGTCGCCCGCGACGTGAAAATGCAGCTCGAATTCAACCCGACCGTGGTGAAGTCCTGGCGCCTGATCGGCTACGAAAACCGCGATGTCGCCAACAAGGATTTTAGAAATGATTCCGTGGACGGCGGCGAAGTCGGCGCGGGCCATAGCGTGACGGCGCTTTACGAAGTCAAGCTCGCCGAAAACGCTTCCGGCCCGCTGGCCACTGCCACCGTGCGCTACAAACACGACGAGCGTGACGTGTTCCGCGAAATCAGCGCGTCGCTGGCCGCGGGCGAACTGGCGCCGCAATGGGAACTGGCGTGGCCCGACTTCCGCCTTGCCGCCAACGTGGCGGAGTTCGCCGAAATCCTGCGCGAAAGTTTCTGGGCCAAGGAAGCCAGGCTCGACTCCGTGCTTGAAGATCTCGAAGGGCTGAACTTGCGCGGCGAGAAAGTGCAAGAACTGATCGAACTGGTAAAGAAGGCGAAGGAACTGAAGTAGTAGTAGCGCCGGCTTCCAGCCGGCCACGG
This sequence comes from Planctomycetota bacterium, assembly GCA_020845475.1. Classification (GTDB taxonomy): domain Bacteria; phylum Planctomycetota; class UBA8742; order UBA2392; family UBA2392; genus UBA2392. Next base: position 83,784 of record JADLFN010000051.1, on the reverse strand, counting down.
CGAGGCCTTCCATGCCCCGCCCGAAAAGAAGGCGGCGATCGGGATCGAAAACTGCGGGCGTGGGCTGGAAGCCCCCTCTGAGGCGGCCAAGATGGCCGCGCCACAAGACAGGAGAGAACTATGAAAACAAAACTGGCAATGGCGGCACTCTTCGTGCTCGTAGCAGGCAGTATCTTCATGGCCGCGTGTTCACATCAGGCGTCAAAGCAAGCTGCGGCGGGCAATTCAGCGGCGGCGGGCGACGTGACCCGCGCCTGCCAGTCCAAGGCGGAGTCAGAGACTAGCCCCAAGGATGTCCCCCACTCCGTCTACAACGACCCCGCCAACCCCGACAACGTCGAGCGCGGCAAGCCGCGCGAGGGCGAGCCCTACGACATGTTCTTCAAGGAGCACGGCGTAAACCCCTTCGTCGATACCGAAGACGACAAGCTCTCCACCTTCGCCGTCGATACCGACACCGGCTCCTACACCGTGTGCCGCGACTATCTCAACCGCGGCAACATGCCCCCCACCGAAGCCGCGCGTTCTGAAGAGTTCGTCAACTACTTCAAGTACGGCTACGAAGCCCCCACCAAAGAGCCCTTCAACATCATCATGGATTGCGCGCCTTCGCGCTTTGGCGCCGATCTCAAGAACTGCCACCTGCTGCGCGTCGGCCTGCAGGGGCGCGTGATCGAAACCAGAAACCGCAAGCCTGCCATCCTCACGTTCTGCATCGATATCTCCGGCTCGATGAACATGGAAAACCGCCTGGGCCTGGTCAAACGTGCGCTGGGCCTGCTGATCGACCAGTTGCAGGAAGGCGACCGCGTGGGCATCGCCGTGTACGGCAGCCGCGGCTACGAGTACATGAGCCACCGCGACGCCAGCCGCAAGCAGGAGATTCTCAAGGCGCTCAACGACCTCGGCCCCGATGGCAGCACCAACGCCGAAGAGGGCATCAAGGTCGCCTATGAAATGGCCGAGCGCGAATTCAACGCGCGCAGCATCAACCGCATCGTGCTTTGCTCAGACGGCGTGGCTAACGTTGGCAACACCGGGCCCGAAGCCATTCTCAAGCAGATTGAGGACAAGCGCCGCAAGGGCATCACGCTCACGGCCGTGGGTTTTGGCATGAACAACTACAACGATCACATGATGGAGCAGCTCGGCGACAAAGGCGACGGCCACTATGCCTACGTCGACACGCTCGATGAGGCCAAACGCGTTTTCGTCGAAAACCTCACGGGCACTTTGCAAGTGATCGCCCGCGACGTGAAAGTTCAGATTGAGTTCAACCCGGAGGTCGTCAAAAGCTACCGGCTGATCGGCTACGAGAACCGCGACGTAGCCGACAAAGATTTCCGCAATGACACTGTTGATGGCGGCGAAGTCGGCTCAGGCCACAGCGTAACGGCCCTTTATGAGCTCAAGCTCTACGAGAACAAGCAGGGCCCGCTGGCCACCACCACCGTGCGCTACAAGCACGACGAGCGCGACGAATTCGCGGAACTCAGTTACGAAATCAGCACGCGCCACATCCATGCCGAGTGGGAAAAGGCACCGGCCAACATGAAGCTGGCCGCAACCGTGGCCGAGTTCGCGGAATTGCTCCGCAAGAGCTACTGGGCCAAGGGCGGCAGCTTCGAAGCGGTCATCGCCGACGCCAAGAAGCTCGCGCTGGAAAGCAACGATAACGAAGTGCTCGACTTCGTGGCGCTGTGCCGCAAAGCCCAGGACCTAAAGAGCAAAGGCAGCGGCAGCGCGGGGGGCGACTAACCAATTGTCGATTTTCAATTTTCGATTTTCGATTGAACAACCGGTCGGCCCTGGCGCAGACTTGCCCGACGAAGCCTTGGCGAAGTCGGGAGCGCCAATCCAAAATCGGCAATCGAAAATCGTTTAACGCCGGTCAAGAATTGAACGCCAGGCGTCCGCGAACGTACACTCCGTTCATGGACCTCAAACTCTCCGACAAGACCGTGTTCATCACCGGTGCCTCGGGCGGCATTGGCCGCGCGCTCGCTGAGACGTTTGCCGCCGAGGGCGCCGCGCTGGCGCTCACGGGCCATGGCAAGTTTGACGAACTCACGCGCTGGCTTTCCGACCAGCCCTGGCGCGAGCGCGCCATTGCGCTCAAAGCCGACGTCACCGAGCCCGAGCACCTCGAAATCGCCATGGGCGCCGCCGTGGAGAAATTCGGCCGCGTTGATGTCTGCGTCGCCAACGCCGGAAAATGGCCGCCGCCTTCGCTGCGCCTCGACGAAGTTGAAGTTGCCCGCGTGCGCGACACCGTGAACGTGAACATGTACGGCGCACTCTGGACGGCGCGCGCCTTCATGCAGGCGTTGGCGCGCTGCGGCGCACGCCAGGACGGCCACGGCGCAGCTTTGACCTTCATCGGCAGCACCGCGGGCCGCTTTGGCGAATTTGGCCACGTCGATTACTCGCTGAGCAAGGCGGCACTCAAGGGCATGGTGCTGACGCTGAAAAACGAAATCGTCCATCTCGATCCATTTGCGCGCGTGAACATGGTGGAGCCGGGCTGGACGATCACGCACATGGCGCGAGAGTCACTCAACCAGCCCGGCGTGATCGAGCGCATTGCGCGAACCATGCCCGTGCGCCAGCTCGCGCGCGCGGTCGATATCGCGCGCGCCGTGATGATGCTCAGCTCGCACGTGACCTCGCGCCACATTTCGGGCGAAGTGCTCACTGTGGCCGGCGGCATGGAAGGCCGCGTGCAATGGAACGTCGACCAGGTCAACGCGGACGCGATCCGGGAGCGGCTGAAACAAGATTGAACGCACCTTCGACAACCGCTGTCTTTGTCGCGCGCGGCATCACCAAAGTTTATGGCTTGGGTGAAGTTCAGGTACAGGCTTTGCGCGGCATCGACCTTGAACTTTACGAGGGCGAGTTCGTGGTGCTACTCGGCCCATCCGGCAGCGGCAAGTCGACATTACTCAATATCCTCGGCGGGCTGGACATCCCCACGGAGGGCAGTGTGATCTTCCGTGATCACAACCTGACCGAAGCAGGCGAACGCCAGCTCACAAATTATCGACGCGACCACGTGGGTTTTGTGTTCCAGTTCTACAACCTGATCCCGAGTTTGACGGCGCGCGAGAACGTGGCGCTCGTGACCGAGATCGCGCGAAATCCCATGAAGCCTGAGGACGCCTTGAAACTGGTAAATCTCGGCAATCGCATGGATCACTTCCCCAGCCAGCTCTCCGGCGGCGAACAGCAACGCGTAGCCATTGCGCGCGCCATTGCCAAGCAGCCCGACGTGCTGCTCTGCGACGAGCCCACGGGAGCCCTTGACGTGTCAACCGGCAAGGTCGTGCTCGAAGCCATCGAACGCGTCAACCGCGAACTAGGGACAACGACGGCCGTGATCACGCACAACGCGGCTATCGCGCAGATGGCGCAGCGCGTAATCTCGCTCCACGACGGCCAGATCGCCAGCGAGCGCCGCAACGAAAAGCGCATCTCCCCCACCGAACTGGTCTGGTAGAACGCCTGAGAGGTCAGAAGTCAGAGGTCAGAAGTAATCGGCCATTTTGCAACCATCTCATGCCGCCGCTGATTTACATAAGACCCGGCGTTTCCTTTTGTTCGTTGAAGCTGGTAAGACAGGCTCAAGGGCCGTTTTCTGACTTCTGACCTCTGACCTCTGACTTCTTTGTGCTAGCCGCGCTTGATCGGAAGCTGTTTCGCGACCTGTGGCATGTGCGCGGGCAGGCGCTGGCCATTGCCGCGGTGATCATGTCCGGCGTGGCTTTGTTCGTGACGGAACTCAGCACGCAGGCCTCGCTGGCGCTGACGCGCTCTGATTATTACGCGCAGTATCGCTTCGCCGAGGTCTTTGCCCGCTGCAAACGCGCGCCCAACACGATCACCGAGCGCATCGCGGCTATTGACGGCGTGGACACCGTGCAGACGCGCGTTGTCTCCGAGGTAACGCTCGACGTACCCGGACTGATCGAGCCGGCCGTGGGCCGGCTCGTCAGTGTTCCGCGCACGCGCCGCCCCGCGCTCAATGACGTGTTCTTGCGCAGCGGCCGCTACATCGAACCGACCGACCGCGACGCCGTTCTGGCAAGCGAGGGCTTTGTGCTCGCGCATAAACTGAAGCCCGGCGACAAAGTCGCGGCCGTGATCAACGGTCGGCGGCGCGAACTCACCATCGTGGGCGTGGCGCTTTCGCCGGAGTTCATTTACTCGATCCGCGATGGCGATTTCCTGCCCGACGACAAGCGCTTTGGCATTTTCTGGATGAGCGAGGATGAAGTCGCCAACGCCTTTGACATGCAGGGCGCATTCAACGACGTCACGCTCACCCTCGAGGAAAACGCCAACGCGCTTTACGTGCTCAGCGAACTCGACAAAGTGCTCGAACCCTACGGCGGCATCGGCGCCATTGAACGCAAACATCAGGTTTCGCACTGGTACCTGGAAAACGAACTCACCCAGCTGAAAAACATCGGCATTGCCATGCCGCTGGTGTTTCTGGGCGTGGCGGCGTTCTTGCTCAACGTGGTGCTCACGCGCCTGATAGCCATGCAGCGCGAACAGATAGCCGCGCTCAAGGCCTTTGGCTATTCGAACCTCGGCGTGGGCTGGCATTACACCAAATTCGTGCTCGTGATTGTGGCCCTTGGCGCGGGCGTGGGCGCGGCTGTGGGCGCTGACCTGGGCAAACGGCTGACCGGCATTTACACGGAGTTCTATCGCTTCCCGTTCCTGCGTTTTTCGCTCGACCCCGCCGTCGTGCTCTGGGCCATTGGCATCACGGCGCTGGCCTCGCTGCTGGGCGCGCTGGGCGCGGTGCGCTCGGCGATTGTGCTGCCGCCCGCAGAAGCCATGCGCCCGCCCTCGCCCGGCGTGTTCCGGCCCACGATCTTCGAGCGCATCGGTTTGCAGCGCTTCTTGCCCCAGACTACGCGCATGATCCTGCGCCAGATTGAGCGGCGCCCGTTCAAGTTCGGCTTCTCCGTGCTGGGCATTGCCATGGGCGTGGCGGTGTTCGTCGTCGGCTTTTTCTTCATTGATACGATTGACTACGTCATGGATGCGCAGTTCTCGCGCATGGAGCGGCAGGAAGTCACGGTTACGTTTACGCAGCCGCGTTCGTATCGCGCGTTGCATGAAATTGAAAGTCTGCCTGGCGTGCTGCACGCGGAGACCTTTCGTGCCGTGCCCGCCACGTTTCGCTTCGAGAACCGCTCGCGCCAGCTCGCCATCATGGGCGTGGCCGACGACCCCACGCTCAAACGCGTGCTGGACGCGCAGTTCAGGCCGATCACGCTGCCCGCCGAGGGTTTGGCGATGTCGCGCAAACTGGCCGAAGTGCTGGGCGTGAACGCAGGTGAGCAGGTCACCGTTGAGGTCAAAGAAGGTTCGCGACCTACACGGCAGATAGTCGTCAGTGCTCTCGTGGACGATTTCCTGGGCATGTCGGCCTATATGCGGCTTGATGCGCTGAACTCGCTGATGCGCGAAGGGCCTACCGTCAGCGGCGCCTATCTTGCGATTGACCCCGACCAGCGCGACGAGCTGTTTGCGAGGCTCAAGCGCACGCCGGGGGTGGCGGCCGTCACCGTGAAGTCAGCGGCGCTCAAGAGCTTCAAGGACACGCTGGCTGAGTCGATTCTGATCATGGTGACGCTGAACGTGGGCTTCGCCGCGGTGATCGCCTTTGGCGTGGTTTACAACACGGCGCGCGTTTCGCTCTCCGAGCGCGGCCGTGAACTGGCCAGCCTGCGCGTACTGGGCCTGACGCGCGCGGAGATCTCGTACATCCTGCTGGGCGAATTGGCGATCGTGACGCTGCTGGCAATTCCCGTGGGCTGCGTGATCGGCTATGGCCTGGCCTCGGGGCTGATCAAATTCCTGGCCGATTTCGAGCTGATCCGCTTCCCGCTGATCATCTCATCGCGAACCTACGCCTGGGGCGCGGTGGTGGTGATGGTGTCTGCGGCGTTCTCGGGGCTGATGGTGCGGCGCCGCCTGGATCACCTTGACCTTGTGGAAGTTTTGAAGACTCGGGAGTAGCGTGCTGGCATGAAGTGGATTCGTTGGGGCATGATGGTGTTCGTGGGTGTCGTGGTTGTCGCGACGCTGGCCTGGGCTTTTGCGCCCAAGCCCGTCGTCGTCGAGACCGCCAAAGTTTCGCGCGGCACCATGAGCGTAACGATCGAAGCCGAGGCCAAGACGCGCGTGAAAGACCGCTTCACGGTTTCGGCGCCGCTTCCGGGGCGCGTCGATCGCCTCAAGCTCAAGGCGGGCGACAGTGTGAAGGCTGGCGACTTGCTGCTCACGCTTTCCGCTCTCACGCCGCTGCTTGATGCCCGCTCGCGGCAGCAGGCCGAAGCGGCACTCAACGCCGCACAAGCCGCTCTGGAGGGTGCGAAAGCACGCGTGACCTCAGCCCAGGCTGCGCTCGACTACGCGACGTGGGACGTCAAACGCACCCGTGATCTGATCAAATCGAAGTCGATTCCCGAGGATGTCTGGCGCCTGTCGGAGTCCAAGTTCCTCGTGGCCACCGAAGATCTGCACTCGGCCGAATTCGCGGCCAAGGTCGCCGAATTCCAGCTCTCCCAGGCACGCGCGGCTACGCTGACTGGCGGCGCGGGCGGCGATAGTGCGGCAATCAAATCTCCGGTGAATGGCCGCGTGCTGCGCGTGTTCATGGAGAGCGAAGGCACGGTGGCGGCCGGCTCGCCGCTGCTGGAAATCGGCGACCCCGGCGCAATCGAAATCGTAGCCGACATCCTTTCGACGGACGCGGTGCGCATCGAGGAAGGTGCCGACGTGCGCGTGACGCACTGGGGTGGCGAGGGCACGCTCAAGGCGCGGGTGCGGCGCATTGAGCCCTCGGGCTTCACCAAAATTTCGGCGCTGGGCGTTGAGGAGCAGCGCGTCAACGTGCTGATTGATTTCGCGCAGGAGCGCGAGTCCTACGCGACGCTCGCGGATGCCTTTCGCGTGGAAGTCAGCGTGACCATCTGGCGCAAGGACAACGTGGCGAGATTGCCAGCCAGCGCCCTGTTCCGCCGCGGCGATGGCTGGGCGGTTTACATCGTTGAGGAAGGCAAGGCTCTGCGCCGCGACGTACAGATTGGCCGTCGCAACGCGCTGGAGGCCGAACTACTGAGCGGCATGGACGAGAACCTGCCGGTGATCGTGCACCCCAGCGAAGCCGTGACCGAGGGCGTGGCCGTCAAGACGCCATAGCGGCGCGTCACGTGTTTCGTGTCTCGTGCCGCGAGTCAAAGGTGGTCGATGGCGCGTTCGCACAATCCTGTATCCGAACAAGCAGCTCAATACGTTAAGCGGGTTGCACGCTTGCTGGAGTCCTGGTTTGCAAAGCACGCGCGCGACTTGCCCTGGCGGCGCGATCCCTCGCCCTATCGCGTCTGGATCAGCGAGATCATGCTGCAACAGACGCAGGTGGCTACAGTCATTCCCTATTTTGAGCGCTTCATCGCGCGCTTTCCCGACGTGCAATCGCTCGCCGCGGCCACAGAACACGACGTGCTCGCGCTCTGGTCCGGCCTCGGCTATTACCGCCGCGCGCGCATGCTTCATTCAGCCGCGCGCGAAGTTGCCGCCAGCGGGGGCGAGTTGCCACGCGAGCGCAACACGCTGCTGGCATTGCCGGGCATTGGCCCTTACACGGCGGGCGCGATTTTGAGCATCGCCTTCAACCAGGCCGAGCCCATCGTCGACGGCAACGTCGAGCGCGTGTTCGCGCGGCTGACGCGCTTCCGCAAAGACATCAAATCAGCGGCGGGGCAGAAAGCCGTGTGGCATTGGGCGGAAAATGCGGTCCGCGATGCGGCTGAGGCCGGTGTTAAACCGCGCGTGTTCAACCAGGCGCTAATGGAATTGGGGGCCACGTTGTGCGGCCCAAGCGAGACGATCTGCGTCCAGTGCCCCGTGCGCAAAGAATGCGAGGCCCGCAAACACGGCGACCAACGTGAGCTTCCCAATTTACCAAAGCGCGAGCAAGCAAGCGAAGTTTCATACTGCGCGCTGGCAGCGCTAAACTCAAAGGGTCATGTGCTGCTCGTGCGCCGCAACGGCGGAAGCCTGCTGCCTGACGGGCTATGGGAACTGCCGCATATTACGGACGCTGCGGGCAGCGTCGCCGCCCGCATGAGTATTGGTCTCCGGCACGCGCAATCCACAGGACACGTAACACAGACAATTACGAAGTTCCGCCTGACCGTGAATTTGCAGACCGGCACGTGGACCGGCTTTGGCAGCGCTTGGGGTTCTGACTACAGGATTCAAGCTATACAGCGCATCAAACCCGCCAGGGCCATCGGCGGCAAGGCGCGCATTCTGGAAGGCGGTTGGTTTCGGCCCAGTGAACTGACCGATTTGCCCATGGCCAGCATCACGCGCAAGCTGTTGAGGTTGGCAAGGCTTCTGCCGTAACGCACCAAACGCGTTAATGTTCGCTAAGATAAACTCGACCAAAGGAGCCACCATGCGCCTAACACTGCTCGCATTGCCACTAATCTTCGCGGCTTCGCTAAATGCCGGCGAGGCGGAAATCAAGAATGCGGAGGAATTCCTCGGCACGCTTAAGGAGGTAAAGAAGGAAGTTTGCAAGCGGCAAGTCTACCGGGCGATGACGCGCGGCATGTTGGTGGGCTCGGCCGACATTTCTATCTCGGCGTCTGAATGCGACAAGCGTGAATGCTACCGCGTTTCGTACCAGATGGCGGTGAAAGTAGGCGAGCGTTCTTTCAGCCACATCGGGGTCGATTACGTCGCGCCCGACCTCACGCTACTCTATTCGGAATCTCAGTCACGCGAGAACGGCGAGCGCGAAGGCAGTTCGGCCACCACTTTCGACGGCAAGCAATACACGCACGCCAAAACCACAAAGGACGGAAAGTGCACAAGCACAATATTCGAGAAACGCGCGCGGCTTCTGCACGGTTTTGCCGAGGAGCTCGCCGCCTTGCTGGTGCCGCGAGACACAAAAAGGACCTATGAATTCGCCGACTGGGACGATGAATCGGGCCTCCAGAATCAGCAGATCGAGGTGAAAGACGCCACCAGCATCGGGCGCCACAATGGCATCAGAGTGGCTCGGCGCTACAAGGCAACGAAGAAAAACCGCTCAGGCGCCAGCGAACTCAAGAGTTTCACTGACGAAATGCTGGTTACCAGTGAAGGCACGCTGATTTACCAATACCTCGACAGCCCCTCTGTCACGCTTGAGCAGGACGACGGTGACACCAGCATTGAAACGATCAAGGCGTTCGCGCGCCCAATCGACCCGATATTGGGCTGGGCACGTGCGTTTGCAACGCAAGACGGCGAGTTGCTCGGCGAAGCGATGAACCTCGACGCGTACGTCGAAGAAGTCATCCGCCGCGACGCAAAGCTTGAGAATAAGACCGAGGCCGAACTCAACCTTTTCCGCAGTTTCTTAAAGGAAGACTTTGCGAAAAAGTGGGTCGAGAAAACCGACATGTCCGAGCGTGCCAAGGCGCTCTACGCTGGCATGAGCTCCGACGATTTCGACATGAAGTTCGAGCACTCTGACCGCGTCAAGCTCGTGCTCAATGATCACTTCCGCAAGCGCACTGGCGACAAGTCCATACTCTTCTTCATTGTCGAACGCGACGCCGATTCTGGCAAATGGAAGTTCGTTTGGCTGGCTACCGAAGATGACGAGTTTTAGCTACTCCGCGGCCTCGACGCGCATGATGCGGCCGCCGTTGAAGGTGCAGGCGTAGAGTTCGTTTTCTGCATCCACGCCGAAGCTGGCGATGCCCCATAGGGGCTTTTCGAGCACTTCGCCGTTTTTCTCGAGCTTGTTGTTGGCGTATTTCAGCGCCCACAGCCGGCCGCTCTGGTAATCGGCGTAAAAGTAAAGGCCCTTCAACTTCTCCTGTTTCGCCCCGCGATAAACGTAACCGCCGGTGATGCTTTGGCCTTCCTTGTGGCTGTACTCAACGATCGGCGGCGTGATTTCGTCGGCGGGCTTTCCTTCTTTGAAGAAGTTGGTGCCTTCCTTTAGTGACCAGCCGTAGTTGCCGCCCTTCTTCGCGATGACCACCCATTCCCATTTGTTCTGACCAACATCGCCCACCCACAAATCGTCGCCGTCCCAGCTCATGCGCCAGGCGTTGCGCAGGCCGTAGGCCCACACTTCGGGCTTCGCGCCCGCACGCTTGAGGAACGGGTTGTCCTTGGGAATGCCGTAGGGCTTGCCGTTCTCTTCTTTATCGACGTCGATGCGCAGGATTTTCGCAAACCACACGCCCAGGTTCTGGCCGTAGTCGTGCGGGTCATTAGCCGCGCCACCGTCGCCGTAGCTGACAAGCAACATGCCGTCTTTGTCGAAGAGCAGGCAGCAGCCGTTGTGGTTGCCGTAGGGTTTCTGGAAGTCCCAAATGACCTTCTCGCTGGCTGGGTCGGCAATGCCCTTGTCCTTCTTGTCGAGCGAGAAACGCGAGAGCACACTGCGGCGGTTGCGCGCGTCGCCGGTGTTGTAGTTCACGTAGAAGTAGCCGTTTTCTTTGAACTTGGGGTGGAAGGCCATGGCGAGCAAGCCTTCTTCATTGTGGCCGCCGCGCGACTTGTTCGAAAACACCTTGCTTGAGATATCGAGGAACAACCTCGCGCTGGCCACGTCGGGTTTGTTCTCGAAACGATAAATGCGCCCCGCCTGCTCGATCACGTAAACGTGCTCTTTGCTGACGCCGTCATGGCCAAACCAGAGCGGGCGCTCGAATGTCAGCGCCTCGTAAGCGTTCACCAGCTTCACCCGCGGCAAGCCTTCGGCGATCGTTACTCGCTGGTCATCGCGAACGCACGAAGCCGTAAACGGCAGCACTCCCAGCAGAACAAGCGCGGCTATCAGTCGCAGCATGACATACTCCAGGTTGCGGGAATCAAGGCAGCTCGTAGCCGAGCGTGGGCAGCAGAATCCAGCCAATGCCCACGAGGATGCAGATGCAGGAGGCGCCGATCATCATGGCGCGCATGAGCTTTGGCCCGCGCCTGCCCAAACTGGCGCTGGTCAGGCCAATCACGCCCGCAAACGCGCCCATGGCAATGACAGTGCCCACGCCAAAGGCCGCGAGATAAGACCAGCTCTGGGCGCGGCTGTTGAGTCCCACCGCCGGCAGCACCGCCAGCACGTGCGCCGTGCCCGCCAGACCGTGCAGCACTCCGGCCAAGAAGGCCGTATGGCTGTGGGCGTGGCCCGCCGGAGCATCGACGGGGTGGCCGTCGCTGGCGTGGACGTGCAGGTGTTCGTGCTCGCTGCCGTCATGGCTGTGCGAATGGGTGTGCAGGTGCATGCGAAATGCGGCGCGAATGCCGAACGCGCCAATGGCAATGAGCATGAAGCCCACCAGGCGCTCGGCCCATTCGCCCAAGGCATCGAGATTGAGCACTTCACCCGCGAGTTGTTTGATCTCGACGGCCATGAGCGCGATAAAGACCACCCCCAGGGTGTGGCCCAACCCCCAGCGCACGCCCAGAAAAGCTGCGCGCCAGCGGCGGCCGACGCTGAGTGGCATCAAGGCCGCCATGTGGTCAATGCCGGTAACAACATGGACAAGGCCGGAGGCGAGCCCGGCCCAGAGGATGGCGAGAAACGGAACGTCCACGACGGCGATGGCCATGCTCGATCCCTGCACTGTTCACCATGATACGAAATCTGGCACCGCGTTCGGCAGCAATATGGAGCGTGGGTTGCCCCAAATGCGCAATGACGCCCTTCAGGGCGTCATTGCCTTCACTGGCTCTTCAAGCTACTTCTTCTCAGCGGTGCCGGGCGCCTGGTCAGCGGGGATCAGGACGCCTTCGCGCTGCGTTTCGAGCAGGATTTCGTCGAGCGAACGCGTGACGGCACCTGAGCGCTTGAGCAGTTCGCCCAACACGCGTGACAGGAATCGTACGCCCAGGATGCTGGCGTGTTTTACGGTTTCGCGCACTTCAGGCGCAAGGCGGTCAATGCGTGCCGTAACCAGCGAGCTGAGTGAGCCGGGCAGTCTTGCGGTGTCCGTGCTCTTGACCTTCATGCGCTGACGGGTGCGAATCGCCGTTTCGCCGCTCTTGATGATTTCGGTGTGCTCCTTGGTGCCGGCGGGCACGAGTTCGCCCGTTTCGTTCAGGTGCAGGATCAGTTGCTCGGTGAAGAACGGGTTGCCCTTGGCTTTGCCCGAAACCAGGCGCACGGCTTCGGCGTCGAGCTCTACCTGGTCGCCCAATAGCGCGCGGGCCATGGCCTGGGTGAATTCGTCGCCGGTAATGGGCTGCAATTCAACGTCGGTCAGGGTCGCATCCTGCGCAATTTCCAACGCGGGCTTGCTGCCATCGTCGGAGAAGCGCGAGGTGCCCAGAATAGCAAGCGGCAGCTTGGCCACGTTGCGGGTCATGGCCGTCAGCCAGGCCGCGGTTGACGCGTCAAGCCAATGCGTGTCTTCAACTTCAATGACCACCGGCGCCACAGCCGCGAGCGCGCGAATCAGTTCCTTGATGGCGATGATGCGGTTTTCGTGGCGCAGCTTGGGATCGTCGAGTTTGGCAAAGGGCGAATCGTCCCAGTGGCAATCAACGAGGTCGGCGGCGAAGCTCATGGTGCGCTTGAGTTCGCTGCGCGTGTACTCGGGTACGCGCGTATCATCGGTGTATTGCGCGTAAACTTTCTCGATTGCCGCTTTCTTCTCTGCCTGCGGCATGCTGTCCGTCACGCCAAAGAAGCCGCGCAACCAGGTGGACACGGCGTTCCAGCCGCTGCGGTGCACGCCGTCGCAGGGCAGCGAGAACCAATGGAAGGGTTTGCCGGCTTCCTCCAGCTTGGCGCGCACCGCTGCAACCAGGCGCGTCTTGCCAAGGCCGGGCTCGCCCAAAAGGCGCAACACGCCCACGAACTTGGGCTCGCCGCTGAAAATCGGCGCGATGAACTCGGTTAGCTGCGAAAGTTCCTTGTCGCGGCCCAGCATGGGGTTGCGGTACGTGAATCCGCGCACGGAGCCGCGCTTGGAGACGGGCGCAAAGGCTTCTTCTTTCTGGGCCTTGCCCTTGAGCTCGAGCACGCCCTTGGACTTGAACTCCCAGTTCTTTTCGCCGGGCGTCTTGATGCGGGCGCTAACCAACGTTTCGCCGCGCTCGGCGGCGGTCATCAGGCGCGCGCTGGTGTTCACGGCGTCGCCGAGGCACGACCACTCGTTGCGTTGCGCGCCGCCGACGATGCCGGAATAGCAAAGGCCGGCATCGATGCCGATCTTGGCCTTCACGCCCTTGAGTTTGGGCAGCGAAGTGCCGCGGAAAGCCTGCGCAAAGCCCACGGCGTTGCTTTCGGCGTTTTCCGTCGCGCGCGGCGCGCCAAAGAACGCCAGCGCCTGGAAGCCCTTGTCGCCAAACAGGATCTTGTTGAGGTTGCCGCCGTGTTTCTTGAGTTGCTCGACGAGTTCGCGGAACACGCCCTCGATCTGCTCGTGTGACTTGGCGCCTTCGAACTGGCAGAACACACTGACTACGTGGCGCAGTTCGGCACGCTCGCCTGCTTCGACCACGTCGTTGGCGAAATAGGTTTGAAGCACGTCCTTGCTAGTCTGGGCGGCATGGGTCTCTACCGTTGAGCTGGCTTCGACCTTCTTGCTGTCGAGCGTCTTCTTCAATTCTTCGCCAAAGACCACCTTGCCCTTCTGCGCCTCATGCTCGGCGTCGGCGGCGCCGTCAATGGCCTTGCCGCGGAAGTACCACGTGCGCGCCTTTCCATCCTCGCTCGTCGGGATGCCCCACTCGATCTTACCGCGCTCGAGGCCGCATTTGACGCTGAAGCGGAAGTCACCGTGGCGCGTCTTGCTCGTGGCCTTGCGCTTGAAGTAGGCCGAAATCTCGTCGGCGGCATCGGCGGCGCGCGCGGCTACGGCCGCGCCATCGGATTTGCCCTCCGGGAAAATCGCCGTGAAGGCGTCGCCGGCGAAATTAGCAATGAATCCGCCGCGCTTGTGAACGGCTTCGACCATGGGGTCGAAGACCTTGGCCAACTCGCGCGACATGACTTCGGCGCCGGCGTCACCCATCTTGAAGGCGTATTCGGTCAGTGCCGTGAAGCCGCTGACGTCCACGAACAGCACCGTGCCCTTGATGGATCCGTTGGTTTCCTGTGCCGAACGTTGCTCTTCAATAAACGCGGGAACGAAGTTCTGCATGATGGCCCCGTAATGGTGCGCCCAAAGATGAATTGCACTGAGACTTTACTTTGCTTGCCTTCTCTTGCCATAACAGAGGGCAAGGCGACAGGCATGACGGAACGACAACAACCGAGGTTGGGCGCGCGCGCGGTGATTGTCCGGGAGGACAAAGTGCTGCTGTTGCGTGCACAAGAACCGAGCCGGTCGTACTACTTTCTACCGGGTGGCCACGTTCAACACGGCGAACGCCTGCAGGATGCGGTTTTGCGCGAGGTGAAAGAGGAAACCGGCCTGGAAACCGCCATTGTGCGTGCGCTCGGTGTTCGAGAGTTCATTGCCTCGCGCCACAAACGTCTGGCCCAGAACGTTCCCACGACGCACCACGTCGTCGCGGTGATTTTTCTGTGCCGCGTCGTTGGCAGCGGGGAGGGCCACTTCTCATGCGATGCGGGCGCCACCGGGGTCACGGGCATGGAATGGGTGCCCCTTTGCAACGTGGCCAGAATTGAGGTCCACCCACCCCACTTGAAGGAACTACTGATGAACGGGCTGTCAGACCCCGAGTTCCGGTTCTGGCCAGAAGAAACTTGAAGCCAAAAGTGTTTGGCGTTTGAATCCACAAAACCCAAACTAATATCCACACTGATACGGGCGCGCTGCACCTGGGCAAAATTCCAGTTTGTTGGTTGTTTTGTGGTTTCTCATGGACGACTCGCGCAACGAGCAGTTTCTGAATCGCGCGCTGCAAAAGCGGCTGTTGACGCGTTCCCAAACCGATAGTTTGCGCAGGGAGCTCAAGCGCCGCCTCAGTAACGGCGGCAACGTGGCCGTGGAAGCGGTCGCCGTGGAGGTCGGGTTCCTGGATTCGGCCAGTGCTAAAAGTATCGTTGGCGAATTAACCCCACCACCGCAGGGCGGCGACTTTGCGGGCTTCGACGACCCCAAAGCCAAGCTCCAGAAGATTGCCGAGGAAACCGGCATCCCCACGGGCACTCCCCCACCCGCCGCTCCGTTGGAAATGGAGCACCTGCCTCCGCTGCAACGCAGCGGCGATTCACTCTTTGAAGAGAGCGAGGCCATCAGCGAGCTTGCCAAGGGCGACCCGACTGACAGCACCCGCAGCGCTGATGGCATGAACGTTGTCGTTGAAGAAGACAACAACGACGAGCGAGGCTTCACCATGCCGCCGCCCGCGAGCCCGCCAGCAAAAAAGCGCCCGACTGACGTCCAGACCAAGCAGGTTCCCGCGGTGCAGCGCGATATCCGCAGGCCTTCAGAAATCGTTGAGGACGAGCCTGGCTTTGATCAGGGTTTCACCATGCCGCCGCCGGCCGACGACGACGCGACTTCGCGCGCGCGTGAAAAAGGCGACGCCGAGACCAACCGCGTCAAACGCGAGCCGCCCAAGAAACCGACAGAGCTGGTTGACATGGAGCCGAACAGCGATCGCGGCTTCACGCTGGGGCCACCGCTGCCGAAAGAGAAGGACACTTCGAACGTCGTAACTGAAAAGGCGTTGGTGACCACCGCGGGAAGCAAGACCACGGCCCAGGGGCAGAGTAAGAAGCCCGTCACAGAGCGCCAGAGCTTTGACACGACCGACGTTGAGAAGGCTGGGGCGGTGATTGATGCCTCGGAAATGACCGTCGCCCAATTGCGCACCAAGATGTCGCTTGGCACGGGCGTCGATGTTGGAGGCGGCAAGGGCGCCACCGGCTTTGCCGGGCTTTCCAAACAAACCCAGACTGCAAGGCGGCGCTACGTGGTGGTGCGCGAAATTGCCCGCGGCGGCATGGGTAAAGTATTGGAAGTAGAAGACACGGATTTGCGCCGCAGCGTGGCGCTGAAAGTTCTGCGCAAAGAACTCGTGGACCGCCGCGACCTCGTCGAGCGCTTCCTCGAGGAAGCCCAGATCACGGGCCAGCTCGAGCACCCCAACATCGTGCCCGTGCACGAAATCGGCATCGACGGCAAGGGCAACCTGTATTTCACGATGAAGCTCGTTGAGGGCTGGGGCCTGAACGAGATACTCAACAAGCTGCGCGCCGGCGACAAAGACACACTTCGTGAATGGACGATCTCGCGCCTGCTGGAAATGTTCCTGAAGTTGTGTGAAGGCATCGCCTTTGCCCACTCGCGCGGCGTGATTCACCGCGACCTCAAACCCGCCAACATCATGGTCGGCCGATTTGGCGAAGTGCAGATCATGGACTGGGGCGTTTCGAAAATCGTTGCGCGCAACGAGAAGGACGCGCATGAAAAGGCCGTGATTTCCGACCGCATGGAAAGCGAATTTGGGGCCACCATGGTGGGCGCGATCGTCGGCACGCCCTCCTACATGTCACCCGAACAGGCCAAAGGCGAAACCGACGCGCTGGGCGTGGAGAGCGACATTTTCGCGCTGGGCGTGATTCTCTACGAGTTGCTCAGCCTGCGCTCGCCCTGGACGGGAAAAACCAGCGATGAGGTGCTGGAACAGGTGCGCACCTTCGACCCGGAACCGCCCTCCCGCCGCAACCTGGACCGCGCGATCGCGCCCGAACTCGACGATCTGGCGCTTCGCTGCCTGGCCAAGAGTCGCGACAAGCGCCTGGCCACCGTGCGCGAGCTGATGGTCAATATCCGCAATTACATGGAAGGCCGCACCATGGCGGCCGTGAAGTACTCCATCGGGCAATTGCTCGGCAAATGGATGTCGCGCAACAAGCGCATGGTGCTGACCAGCCTGCTGGTTGTGGTAGCGCTCATTGTCAGCGCGGCTGGCACGGTTTTCTACCTGCAACAGAAAGAGCTTGAGCGCATACCGCAGCTGATTTCCGAAGGCAACACGGCGCGCGACAAGTCCAAGGACGCGCAGTCCAAGGGTGATTTCAAGGCCGCGCGCGACTTCCTGATTGAGGCCCGCACCGCATTTGACCGCGCGCTCAAGATTGATCCGGAAAATGAAGAGGCCAAGAGCGGAACCGACGACGTCAGCGCGCGCTTCTCACAGGCCCTGTTGGCCGAGCATGATTATCAGCAGCGCGCCGGCCGCGAATCGCGCTTCAAGCAGCGGCTCGATGAAGTGCGTTCACTTTACCAGCAGGCCAAAATGGGCACCCAGGACGGCGCCCAACTGGACAAGTTTCACGCGAAACTTGCACGCGTGTTGAACATGCTGGATTTGCTGCTTGATGAAGATGAAAAGAATGCCGAGGCGCTCTCGCTCAAGGCCAATATCGCGCTTCACTTCGGCAGGCGCGCACTGGTGGAAAAAGAAGTGGCGTTTGCCGAGTTGCTGTACACGATTGGCGTTTCCACCGGCTTGAGCCAGGACGAGTTTGGCGAGCTTGACGCCGGCATCAAAGTAGCAAAGACGCGCAAGTAACCCCAATCGCTCCTCACCGCCCCTTGAAGCTCCGGCCCGCTCAAGCCACCGGCGGCATCGCGTGCATGAACATGTGGCTGCCCGAGATCGGCGCGTTATCGAACTTCGAGCCCGAAACCGGCGCCAGCGTCTTGGCGTCAAGCAGGCCCACCGCCGGCTGCTCTTTGCCGTAGCTGAGCACAAAAAACGCGTTGTCCAGCGTCAGCACAATGCCGCGCGGGTTCTTTGACTTCGCGTATTCCTTCTTGAGCTCGCCGCTGTCCATGTCCCAGAACGTGACCACGTTGCCGTAGGGGTTAGTTGCGGCCACCACGCGCGTTTCTTCATTGAACGCCAGCGAGAGCGTCTCCCCCACCATCTTCTTCCAGGTGTCCTCGGGCGTCGTCAGTGTCTTGAACTTGCCGCCCTTGGGTCGCACGGACACCGCGCCCAGAGCATCCTCGGGCAGGCCGTCGCGGCGCGCGTGGGCCACCGCAAGGTCGCCCTTCTTGCCGATCAACAGGTGGCCGGCGTTGAGCTTCTCGCTTTCGAATTCAATCTTCTCGATCAGCGTTTTCTTTTCGACGTCCACATACGTGACGCAGGGCTTAGCGCCATCGAGCTTGCCGCCGCCGTTCGTGATCGCCATGACCTTGCCGCCGTCTATCAACTGGCAATCATGCGGCGCGGCCCCGAACGTGGGGAATTCACCCTTGAGCTCGAACGTGGTGCCGTCGCGGATCGCGATGATCCCGCGATAGTTTTCCTCGATAATCGACTCAGTGTCGTAAAGCGTCGCACCATCGGGCGAAAACGCGCCATGGCCGTAGAACTGCGCGCCCTTGACGGCGGAAAGCTTGCGGGTGACTTCGCCCTTGGCCAGGTCGATCTCGACGCAGCCGGGGCCGTGCTTTTCAAAAATGACCATCTTGTAGGGGTCGCGCGGGTCAGGGGCAAAGCCGTGGCCAAGGAAACTCATGACAACAAGCCGGGGCGTAAGTGCCTCAGCGTCGAGATCGACAATCGAGAGCACCTGGCGCTTCTCGCCGGTCTCAACATTCACCTGATTGCCGCAGCCCAACAGTGTGCCGCGCTTGACGGCCGAGAGATCAAACTTGGGCTTGGCTGGCTCCGGCTGCTTTGCATCCTGAGCCATGGCCTCACCCGCAAGCGAGGCAATAGCCGCGCCGGACAGGCCCAGCGCGGAAGCGGCGAGGAAGCGGCGTCGGGCGGTGTTAAAATGGCGAGTGTTCATGGGTTGTCCTCGTGTTTCTGATTGCCGATATGTTGCCATTTCCGTGCGAAGCATCCAGTGCGCTTGTCGCGCTGCATGAATTCCGGCAGGCCCCGCGCCGCCAGCTGGCCGTGCTATCTGCTCCCTGCCGGCTCGCTCGGGTGCTAGACTTCCTGCCTCCAAAGAGGAACGGACATGGCCGACAAAGAGACTCTCGATGCCGCGTTCAAGGCCTTCAAGAAGCGGCTGAAGATTTACCAGAATGATGCTTCGTCAAGCTCTGCGCCGGCTGCGCATTTGAGCAAAGGCGCACCGCAGATCACGGCCATCGAGCCGCCCAATCAGTGGCCGCAGGAAGTGTGGGACGAACTCGTGGCCAAGGGCCGGCTGCGCAAGGCTGGCTCGCGCACCTATGAACTGAACAAATAACGTGCGACCCGGGCTCAATGCCCGGGCCGCGTCATTCGCCATTCAGCGTCCCTACTTCTTGGGGCCGAATTCTTCGCCTTTGTTGTGCTTCTTGCGCAGCTTCTTGATCATCTTCTTGGCGGCCTTCTGCAACAAGTCGGCCGGGCTGACGCGCTTTTCTTTGTCGCTCAGCCAATCAGCGGCGTAGCGGAGTTCTTCGGCCAGCTTTTGTGTCAGCCAGTTGCTGCCAGCGATGGCCTTGCTGTTCGCGGCTGAAGCAAGATCGCCGGCCTTGGCGGCCGCGAATTTTGCGGCCTTCTTGGCGGTCTTGGCCACGGCCTTGGCTTCTTCCTTCACTTCCTCAAGAATCTCTTTGCCGGGCTTGGCCTCGGCTTTGGCTTCGGTCTTCGTTTTCTCGGGCATGGGCCACCTCTTGTCTTCATTCTAGCACGAACCGGCGGCAACTACACCTTGCGATGCTTCGTTCGGGTGCGCTCGCTGCCGTCGGGCAGCTTGACCACCTCGTAATCGCCAAACAGATTCGGTGCTTCCTTGATCATGAGACGGCACACGTCGCAGGCCAGCGCCCTGATCTCCGCCTCGGCGTGGATATCGCCGCGCAGCTCAATGAAATGCCGCAACGCGCGCGCGTTGGCCGTCACGAAAATCTTCGTTTCCGTCGCGTTGGGCAGCACGCAGCGCGCCGCTTCGCGCGCCGTTTTGCGCCGCGCAGTCAGGGTGACTTTCTTGAGGTACTTGTTGGCCTCTTTGTCGCTCTCAACGAAAGTCGCCCACTCGGCAATACTGCGTGTTCCCGCCGGTGGCCTGGCCTCGCCATGCCCGGGCTTGAAGGCGAAGCCTTCGTCTTTGGCGACGAGCAGCTCCTCGCGCAGCGCGAAATCGACCAGTTGGCCGGGGCTGGTGTATTTGTCGGCGAGCTTATCGGTCAATTCCGCGTAGAGCTTGCTGGTGTTTTCACAGAAGCCGCGCAGGGCCTGCTCAAGTTCGGCGTTGCCCTGGATGGCGGGCGGAATCACGAAACTGGCGTCGCGCTCATCCACGTAGCGCTGCGAAAGCTGCGAGTAGCCAAATCCCGCGCGATGGCGGATGAGCTCGTGCGTCAGCGAGCGCGACACGCCAGTGAAAATGAAGTTGAACACCGTGTGCTCAAGCACGCTTCCGTGGCCAACCTGCAGGATATGGCCTAGATAGTCTTTGTTCGACTTGCGGCCCTGCTTATCGCCAAAACTCATGTAGCACATGCGGCCGGCAAGCTCGGGAATCTTTTCGCCGTCGATGGCGGTATCGGTCAACCACGACGTGCCCTCCTCCTCAAGAAAGCGGCGGGCGTCGGCGTCGGACATCACCTGCTTGCCAACGAGATAGATTTGTGCGCGGTTGAAGAACTTCATGGGAATTCAGAGGTCAGAGGTCAGAGGTCAGAAGTGTTTCTACTCCCCGCTTTGTAGCAGGACCGACCGACTATTGGAAACAGGGAACACAGTTGTGGAAAACTATCGGGCGCGCCAAGGCGCGCCCTTTCTGATCTCTGACCTCTGACTTCGTTTACATCAGCATCGGGTCAGCGTCAGGCGGGGCCTGCTCGCTCTCGGCGGGTGCGAGTTCTTCGCCCTCAGCGGGGCTGGTGTCTTCGCCAATCAACTCGCGCGTGGCGCGGTCGGTATCTTCAAAGGCTTTCAAGTAGGGCACGGAAGCAGGCGCGTGCTTGGGATTCATGGCCTGGAAGAAACGCACCTGGGCCGCAAAATCCTGCGCGCAGCGGGCAATTTCCTGCACAATCGTGCCCACGCGCTGCTTGCCGTTGCGCACATCGCCCGGCTCGATTGTCTTGTCGCTATCGAGCTGTTTGTTGCACTCCTTGAGTTCATCGAGCGCGCTGCGCAAACGCTCCGAGATCAGTTTGTAGTCCTTCATCAAATCGGCCTCGTGGCCGGGAACGGTGCCAGTCGCAAAGGGCTCGGTCAGGGCGGCGCAAAGGCGCACAGCCTCAGCACGTTTTTCGATGAACAACAGCGTGATGCCGACAGACATAGAGCCTCCACGAAGTCGTTATGGCTGCACATGTTATAGCGCGGCTACACGCGATGCCAGTTTCCACTACGGAAGCGGGGCAGATTACTTCGCCTTGAGTGTCACGCTGAGCCTGGAGGAAAGCACGTCATCGTCGCTCGCGGCCAATTGCTCGTTGTCAATGACCAACGTCAGCTTGCGCAACACACGCCGCTCACCCACGATCTCCGCACAGGCGTCAACGCGCCCGCCATCGTTTACATAGGCCGGATCGCCGCCGGCATAGCGGCCCTTGGCCGCCACACGCCGCACAACAGTTGTATCGCCAAGAATCTTCTCAATGACCGTGGCCTCGAGGCTGTCCTCGGCGTCAAAACGCGGAGGCCCTTGGGTGCGATCGTTGCGCCAGGCATAGTCCGGCATGATGGGAGAGTCACCCAAGCCCATGCACAGAACCTCGCACAGCGCTGTAACCGCCGGGTCAAGCGCATTGGCCAGCCGGCCATCCGCCGGCAAGGGGTTGCGCACCAGGCCAAACCACGGGCTGACCTCAACTTGCAGGCGCGCACTGGCAACCTCTGGCATCACGCTTCCGGTGATGTCCGAGAACGTGACGATGAGTTTCCAGGTGCCGCTGAGCGTGGGCGTTGAGGCTACCTCAATGTGCATCGTGCACGCCCAGTTCACCACATGGCGGCCTACCGCGCCGCCCTCACCGGCGGCCTCAATCTGCACATCGAAACTGCGCTTGTCGCCCACGTTCCAGCTTGGCGTGACGTGACGCGCACCCTGCGCCTTGGCGTTGCCCAGATCCAGCAGGGTCAAGGCCTGATCGGAGGGACGCAGCAACAGCGTACCGGGAACTTCCGCGTACAGCCGGCGCATGTTCGCGCCCGCGCCGGCCTCATCGCCCAGCGCGCGGCGGGCAAGCGCGGCCATCATGAGTGCAAAGCCATCGCTCTTCTCGAGCGCGAACGCGGCTTCGAAATCCGCCGCCGCAGCCTCAAAGGATTTTTTCTGAATGCGCACCCGCCCGAGCTCCAGGCGCGCCGAGGCGCGCTGCGTATCGTCATCGGCGTTGAGGTAGGCGCTGGCGAGCAGCTTCTCAGCACGCTCAAGCAGCAGCGACGCCTCGGGGCTGGACTGTGCCTGTTCACGCATGATCACAGCAAGATCAATCAATGCCTCGGCAAACGATTCATCGGCAGCCAGTGCGTTTTGCAACGCGTCGATCTGGCCCTGTTTGGACAGGTTGCTCTCCTTTGATTCCAGCCAGCGCGCCAGCGCCTTCTTGCGCTTCTCGCCCTTTTCGCCGGCCTTGCGCACGATCACGATCCAGTGCGTGATGCCCCGGTAGTTCGCGCGCAACTGCTCCACTTTCTCAAAGCGCCGCTGCGCAGCTTCAAGCTCGCCCAGGTGCAGACGGGAGTGGCCCGAGCCGTAAAGCGCCTGGAGGTTGTCAGGACTAAGCTCCAGTGCCTTGTCGTAGGCGATTGCGGCTTCCTGGAACATGCGCAGCAGGTAGCTCACCTCGCCCAGCGCCAGCCAGGCGTCGAAGTATTTCGGGGCGCGTTTGGTCAGGGCCGTGAGATCCATGCGCTTTTGCTTGAAGTCGTTGTTGGCCTCGGCCGCGCCCATCAATGTGAAATCCGTGGTCGTGTAAAGCCCTGCCGCAATGTCTCGCGCGGCACGGGCATAGCTTGCCGCCAGGCCGTCATCGGGGTCGAGTTCGGCGGTTTTGCCGAATGCTTCTGCTGATTCCTTGAACTGACCCAGGTGCCAGTGCGCCAGCGCCTTGAGACGCGAGGCATCGGGCAGCGTGTTCGTAAGCTCGCCCGCGCGCGCCACGGCCTCTAGCGCGCCCTTGTACCAGCTGGAGCGGGCCTCTGCGTCTTCGGTGATCATTTCGGCGCGCGCAACAAGCGCTTCGGCCGCAAGCAGGTGCACCTCCAGAAAGTCGGGCTGCGCCTCGAGTAACTGGCCGCAGCCCTGAAGCCGCGCTTCGCCGCGCATTTCAAACACGACGCGATACTCGCGCCAGCGCGCAAAGGGCCAGGCCTTGCTGGAGATGCGCCTGGCCGCCGAAAGATCAAGCGCCGAGTCAATGTCGTCATAGACCTTGTGGCGCTTTTCGAGGTTTTGCAGCAGCAGCTCGAGGTCGCCCAAATGAGTCGCAATGTCTATCAGGATGCTGACCACGCGATTGGTCACGGGCGCACGCGGCCCCGAGGCAAGCAGCGTGATTTCACATTCCTTGCGGGCTTCTTCAAACTTGCCCATGCAGAACAGCGCGTTGCAAAGCGCCGCGCGCGAAAGCAGATCTTCAGGATTGGCGGTGAACGCGCGGCGATAAAGGGGTGCCGCCGCTTCATAGAGTTTCTTTGAAGCCGCGCCGAAGGGCGCGAGCGCATCACTCAAGCGCGCAAAACCGGCGAAGCGGTAGGCGCGCACGTCCAGCTCTTTGGCGGCCAGCAGTGCCACCTCTCCGGTGCGCGGGGACTTCAGGCTCGCGCGCGCCAGCCACGCCAGCGAGAGGCTGGAATTAGGCTTGGCATCGGGGGGCAGCGTTGCACCCGGTTCAGCCACAAAAGCCGCAAGAGGCAGAAACACCGCCAGCTCCGCCTCCAAGCGCTCGATCGCCGCCTTGACCTCGCTTTCCTTGGTGGGATTGGGCGCTGAGAGGTCGGGCTGGGAGATGAACAGGTAAGTGGCAATCTCAAAGCACGATTCGTAATCATCCGGAAAATTCTTGGCCAGCGCCTGCGCCCACTTGGCAGCGCCCTCAATCTCGCCGCTGCTGCGCGTGAACAGGCGCAACTGCGCAAGCATTACGTCGCGGCTGGAGGGGTCAATCTGCGCGGCTAGATCAAGCTGTTTCTGGGCAAGCAGTGGCCGCCCGAAGTCGGCCAGTCGTTTGGCGCGGCGCAGATAATCCGCTACGCGTTCTTTGGCCGGCCGTTCATCCACGGGCGGCTTGGCGTCCTGCGATTGCGCAAGGGAACTGGCCAGCACGAGGAACGCCGTAAGCACGGCAATGGTCAATGGCTTCAAGTTGACTCCAACAAACAGGCGGCGGGCCCCAGACGATTATGCCATGTTTGACCATGGCGGGTGTCGCTAGTCATCACCCGCTATGCCCGTGCGTTTGCGGAACTGTTCGAAATCGCTGGCGGCGCCAATACCCTTGGCTTGAACCAGCGCGTCGAGCACCGGGCCTTTGAGGTTGACTGCATAGTAGGCGATGAACCAGAGATCCGGTTGCACCGAGCGCGCAAATGCGTTGGACGGCAGCAATGTGGTCAACTGTGAGGCGGCGGCATTCACTTCGTCGAGCTTCTTGTAGTAGAGCAGGACAATAAACCCCGTGTGCTTGGCGCCGTTGGCATCCGTGTGCGAGACGACAAAAGTGTAGTTTTTGTACGGGCTGCCCGGCTTGGGCGGTGTTGTCCAGTTCGGTTTGACGAAACCGGGTGACGAGGCCATGGCGTCAAGCACGTCGCTCACGGCCTCCGTTTCCATGACCTGGCAGCGGCCGCCGGCGGCAAGCGAAGTGCGCACCTTGGAGACCGCTTTGGAGATCGCGTCGTCGTACTTGGCCGTGTCCAGCACTTCTTCGCGTTCGGCCTTTTTGCGCGCGGCCGCGCCGGACTGCAGGTTGGAAACGAGAATTCCGAGGAAGACCACAAACACGATGCCGCCCACGATCACGAATATCATGCGCAGCAAAGCCGAATTGTCCTTCTTGCCGTGGGCGACTGCGAAATCAACTTCGACGGCTTCATGCTGCCCGACTCCGGCGGCAGCCATGGGCGAGGCTGTGCTGCCCTTGCGCTGGGCCATCACGGGCCTGCCATCGGGCCCGAGAATCCTGCCGTAGGTGCGGCACTTGGGGCACACGGGCTGAACGGCCATTTGCTCTTTGGAGCTGGGAAAGCTGTTTCCGCAGGCCTGGCAACTGAAGTGAACGGAGACACCGGGGCCTTGTGCTGGCTTGGCAGGATTGGGCTTATAGGGCGTGGGCATGGATGGGTCGCTGTTGTTTGCGTAGCGGGCTATTGTACGCTAGAAAAGTGGATTTACGGAACCATTTGATTACGCGCGTGTTCAGTATGTCAGAAACAGTGCGAATCGATGACGGAGGGAAGTTATGGACATGCTCGCGTTTTTCAATTTCACAACCACCGAGATCATCATCTTCTGTGTGGTGGCGCTGGTGCTCTTCGGCGGCAGCCTGCCGATGATTGCCAAGAACCTGGGCAAGAGTGTCGTGGAGTTCAAGAAGGGCGTGAAAGACGTCAAGGATGACCTCGACAACGTGGGCAATGAAGACAAGAAGCTGGAAAACAAACCTTCTCGCGAAGTGACGGTCGAGCGCAGCGAAGCGCACGAACACGCGGCCAAGTAAATCCTCCCACCTGTGAACGTCCGGCCACGCCGGACGTTCTGTTTTTTGCGCTCCCTTGATGCCTGATAGTTGCGTTGTATCTTCTCGCGCCGCTGCACGGGTGGCGGAATTGGCAGACGCGCTCGTTTCAGGTGCGAGTGCCCGAAAGGGCTTGTGGGTTCAAGTCCCACCCCGTGCACCATACTTTGCTCGCTTCACGAGCTACGTTTGGCAAGCCAGTCTGACTTTCACTTTGGAGTGCGGCGGCTTGCCGGCGCTTTGAATTTCGGGTAGCCGCGCAGCTCGTAAACGCTACCCCTTGCCTTTGACCGCGCCCTCAATCCCGTAGCGCTCGATCTTGTTGTACAGGCTCTTTCGCGCCAGCCCCAGGCGCTTGGCGGCGAGCGTTTTGTTGCGGCCGCAGTCTTCGAGGAACATCTTGATCACCTCGGCCTCGATTTCTTCCATGGTCATCGAAAGCCAGCGCCGGTTGCTGGTGGTGTCAAAACTCAGCGCGACTTTTTTGTCGAGCAGGTCGAGCGCTTCCTCGCCCAGCGTCATCCAGCGCACGACGAAATTCTCCAGCTCGCGCACATTGCCCGGCCAGGGGTACTCCGAAAGCCGCTTGAGCAACGGTGCACCCGGCTTGCCGGAAAAGCCATAAGCGCGGCCATGCTTGGCGATGAAATGGTCCACGAGCGCGGGCACATCCTCGGCGCGCTGGCGCAAGGGCGGCACACGGATTTCAAACGTATTAAGGCGATACAACAGGTCGCTGCGAAAGGCGCCCTGCGCCACGGCGGCTTCGATGGGCGCATTGGTGGCTGCGATGATGCGCACATTAATGGCAATGGCCACAACGCTGCCCAAGCGCCGAACTTCGCGTTCTTGAAGAACGCGCAGCAAGCGTTTCTGGAACGCCAGCGGAATATCACCGATTTCATCGAGGAACAGCGTGCCGCCCTCGGCCTGCTCAAACAGGCCGATGCGGCGCTCGCGTGCGTCAGTGAACGCGCCGGGTTCATAACCGAAGAGCTCGCTCTCGATCAGCGTTTCGGGAATGGCAAGGCAGCTCTGGCCGACAAAGGGCGAATCATGCCGCGCGCTGGCAGCATGAATCGCGCGGGCCACCACTTCCTTGCCCGCGCCGCTTTCACCGAGGATCAGGACGGGATGGTCGCTGGCCGCGACTTGGGCAACCTGCTGGCGCAACGCACGCATGTGCGGCGAGTTTCCGATAATGAGCGCAGCGATGGGGTCAGCGGCCATGTGTAAAAAGGTAACACCCACTAGCCTGCTTGCAAAGCCGCTTCCGGGCCACTGATAGTGAACGGAGCGTCGCCACCAATCATCGTATTTTTACGATTGCATTTCCGCGCACGTCACTTATCGTTATTGCACGATGAATCGCGCGATCAAGAACCACGGATTCCGCGCATGCATACCGTCCGTAAGCGCAAGGGCCTCACGCAACAATAAATCGTATACTAACGATAGAGGAGCGGCGATGAAAACACGCGTGCACGTCAACCTGAGCGTCTGCGACCTCGGACAATCGGTCGCTTTCTACCGTAATCTGTTCGGCGCGGCCCCCACCAGGATACAGCCCGATTACGCCAACTGGCGGCTCGACAACCCGGCGCTGCACCTAGCAATCGTCCAAATTCCCGGAGCAAAGATCGCCGACACGAACGCGCGCCACTTCGGCATCGAACTCTTCGACGACCGCGAACTCGAGGGATGGAGAAAGCGCGTGGAAGAGGCCGGCCTGAGCGTGCGCACCGAGCAGGAAGTGACATGTTGTTACGCCGTTGCTAACAAGTTCTGGGCCACCGACCCCGACGGCAACGCATGGGAGTTCTGGGTCCGCCACGCTGACGTGCCCGCCGAGGCCTTGGCGAAGGAGTGCGGTGCGAATTCTCAGGAAAACGCCAAAGCCAAGGCGGCGGGCCCTTGCTGCGTACCCAAAACAATATCCGCCAAACAGGATCGGCCGGCCAAATCAACCTGCTGCTGAAATTCATGCGCCCAAAGTCAAACCGTCAGGGCGTCAATACGGGAACTTCTGGCAAGCACTTCGTGACTTCGACGGTGAGGTGATTGACTTCGGCGTGTTCTAGGATGCGTTTGCGATACTCGGCGGCGTCCAGCGGCGCGCTGGAAACGACGCTGACAATGCAGCCAAAGCGGCCGGGGCTGAGTTCCCACAAGTGCAGGTCGCTCACGCGCGAATCGCCGATGCTCTCGATTTCGGATTTGATCTCATCGGCCATGGCCTGGTTGGGCACGACATCCAACAGCGCGCGCGAGGCGCTGCGGATCAGGCCCCAGCCCCAGCGCAAAATCACAAGTGCACCCACGATGCCCATCACCGGGTCAAGGAAGTTCCAGCCCGCGTACATGCCGGCCAGAAGCGCGCCAATGGCCAGCACACTCGTGAACGCATCAGCGGCGACATGCAGGAACGCGCCGCGCATGTTGTGGTCTTCGTGCTTGCCGTGATCGTGGTGATCGTGGTGATCGTGGTGCCCATGCTCGTCATGCTCATGATCTTGGTGCTCGTGGTCGTGCGTCGCCTGCCCTGAGCCTGTCGAAGAGTGATCATGATGGTCGTGGTGATGCCCAGCCCCCAGCACCAGCATACTGAGCAGGTTGACCACAAGCCCGATCACCGCGACAGGCAACGCCACGTTGAAATCAATCTTCACCGGCTCGCGCAGGCGCATCACACTTTCAAAGATCATGGCCAGCGCGACCACGCCCAGCAGAATCGCGTTGGTGTATCCCGCCAGCGCATAGATCTTGCCCACGCCAAAGGTGAACTTGCGCGAAGTGGCATGGCGACGCGCATACCAGTAAGCCAAGCCCGCCAAAGAAAGGGCACCCACATGCGTGGCCATGTGCCAGCCATCAGCCACCAGCGCCATCGAGCCCGCCCAGTAACCCGCCACGAGTTCAACCAGCATCGTCAAACCGGTGATGAACACGACAAGCCACGTGCGCCGCTCACTGCCCGCCGGTGCCAGCACCGTCGAGTGCGAATGACAAAATGCGGCTGGGTTTTCCGTGTGCATGAGTTCAGATTATCAGCGCACTGTGGTTAGCGAAGGGGCATTCCCTCAGGAGGCCAGTAGCCAAGGACGGTGCCATGCAACTATGCTGTATCCATTGAAACGGGATTTGGATGATCATGGCAAAGGTAAACCTGCTCAATACATCTACAGCAAATTTCGGCGATCTTGTCGGCAACGGAAAGATCTACCGAGTGCCCCCTTACCAGAGAGATTACTCTTGGGAAGAAGAGCAATGGGAAGACCTCTGGAACGACATCAAAGAGATGCACGGACGTCCAGATGTTCGGCACTACATGGGCGCCTTGGTCGTAGAAGGCAAGACCGATCGAGAATTCCTCATAATTGATGGACAACAACGATTAGCGACTTTGAGCGTACTGGCATTGGCCGTAATCGCAAAACTTCAAGACATGGCAGCGATAGGCCAAGATGCCGAGCACAACAATCAAAGAGCCGTGGGTCTTCGGGGTCGATTCATCGGCGAGAAGAATCCAGCTTCCTTAGTGGAAAACAGCAAGCTATTCCTCAATGAAACAGACAACGCGTTCTATCAGGATCGGCTTGTGCAACTTAAGAAGCCACTAAACGTTAGAGGCCTTCCTAAATCGAATCGACTGTTATGGGAGTCCTTTCAGTACTTTCGAAAGCAACTGGATCTCGTCACCGAGTACGGACAGAGCGGTGAGGCTCTCGCATCCCTTTTGTCCGAGACGGTGGCTCGACAACTGATGTTCATCCTGATTACGGTGGATGACGAGTTAAATGCGTACACTGTCTTTGAGACCCTCAACGCCCGCGGCTTAGAGCTTTCTGCGACAGACTTGCTCAAGAACTACTTGTTGTCTCGAGTAAAGGTAGCCACGGACCTTGAAGTTCTGCAACGAAGGTGGAAGGCGCTTATACTTACCGTAGGGCAAGAGCGTTTTCCGGAGTTCCTTCGCTACCACTTGCTTTGCGAACAGCCGCAGATACGCAGTCAACGGCTTTTCAAGCTGGTTCGCGAGAGTGTGAACACGCCCGAAGAGGTGTTTGACCTAATGAAAGCGCTGGATGACCGGGCCGAGCTCTTTTCAGCCCTCTCTGATCCGAATCACGGGTATTGGTTAGAACGGCCTGACTGCGGCCCATTCATCCGAGACCTAAATCTGTTCAGAGTCCGACAAATGACTCCGTTGCTGTTTGCGGCCTGGGAGAAATTGGGGAGCGACTTTGCACGTGTATTGAAGCTAGTGACCGCGATTTCGTTTCGTTACTCAATCGTAAGTGGACTGAACACTAACCTACTTGAACCAACGTATCACCGCGCGGCCAAGGCAGTCTTAGACGGTCACGCCCGAACCCCAGCCGCCGTTTTCACGTATTTACGGGACGTTTATGTCGACGATGGAAAGTTCGAACAAGATTTTGCACGGATGACAGTAGATACCAGTGGTCAACGAAAGAAACTCGCGAAGTACATCTTGGCCAAGCTGGAGGCGGATCTTTCTCACCGAGCTGTTGACCCAGATACAGATCCTGCGACCATTGAACACATTTTGCCAGAGAACCCGAGCGAAGATTGGAATGAAAGCATTGCAAAGGAGCATTGGGAGGCGACAGTCTATCGGCTCGGCAACCTTGTCCTTCTTGAGGCACCACTCAATCGCAATGTTGGGAACGAGACCTACGACAAAAAAGTGGCAGCTTACATAACTAGCAACTACCAACTTGCAAAGAAAACTCCAGAGCTTGCGCCTACAGAATGGACGTTGGCACTTGTAGATTCACGTCAGAAGCGCATGGCCAAGCGTGCAGTCCAATTGTGGCGATCTGATTTCCCGTAGACCTACCGCGCGAATCGGCCATCCGTACCAGCATACACCGCTGCCGCTTCGAGTTCTTCTTCGATACGCAGGAGCTGGTTGTATTTGGCCACTCGATCAGTGCGGCAGAGGCTGCCTGTCTTGATCTGGCCTGCGTTGGTGGCTACCGCGAGATCGGCGATAACCACGTCTTCGGTCTCGCCGCTGCGGTGACTGATGACCACGCCCAGCTTGTGGCGCTGTGCGAGCTGGATGCAGCCGAGCGTTTCCGTCAGCGTTCCGATTTGATTGAGTTTGATGAGGATCGCGTTAGCCGCGCTTTGGTCGATGCCTTTTTGCAGCCGCTTCGTGTTCGTTACGAACAGGTCGTCGCCCACGAGCTGGATTTTGCCGCCGAGCCGCTTGTTGAGCGCAATCCAGCCTTCCCAGTCGTCTTCGCTCAGGCCGTCTTCGATGCTTACGATCGGGTGCTTGCCGCAGAGTTTCTCGTAATAGTCGATCATGTCCTTGCTGCTCTTCTTGCCGCCGAACTCGTATTTGCCGCCCTTGAAGAACTCCGTGGCCGCGACATCCAGCGCCAGGCTGATCTGCTTGCCGGGCTTGTAGCCGGCTTTGGCGATGGCGTCCGCGAGCAATTGCAAACCGTCGGCGTCGTTTTCAAGGTTGGGGGCAAAGCCGCCTTCGTCGCCCACGGCCGTGCTGAGCTTCTTTTCCTTGAGCAGCTTCTTGAGCGCGTGGAATGTTTCGGCGCCCGCGCGCAGCGCTTCGCTGAACTTGGCAAACCCGTGCGGCACGAGCATGAACTCTTGAATCTCGAGGTTGTTATCCGCGTGTGCGCCGCCGTTGAGCACGTTCATCAGCGGCACCGGCAGCGTCACGGCCTGTACGCCGCCCAGATAGCGGTACAGCGGCACGTGCACCGCGGCCGCAGCCGCGCGTGCGCAGGCGAGGCTGACGCCCAAAATCGCGTTGGCGCCGAGCTGGGATTTGTTCTCCGTGCCGTCGAGCGCGATCATGGCGTTGTCGATTTCGCTCTGGCGGTTGACATCCATGCCCTTGATCGCGGGCAAAATGTTGTGCTCGACGTGGCGGCAGGCCATGAGCACGCCTTTGCCGGCGTAGCGCGCATCCTGGTCACGCAGCTCGTTGGCCTCATGCGCTCCCGTACTCGCGCCGCTGGGCACAATGGCGCGCCCGCGCGAAACCTGGGTGCAGACATCGACTTCAACGGTGGGATTGCCGCGACTATCGAGAACTTCGCGGGCCTTGATGTTCGTGATCGCGCTCATGGGGTTCTCCGGAATCGTTCGGCGGAAGCATGTTCGCCTGCACGGTTCGAGTCAAGAAAAGAAGTCCGGGTAGTAGGCAACTGCCATCCACAGATTGCGCAGATTTTCACAGATGAAGTCGCTTGCCTTGCATCTGTGCCCATCTGAGTAATCTGTGGATTGATGTTGTTGTTGCCTTTGTGTTTTGGGTTTTCCTGCCTAAACTCGCGCCTATGACCGATTTCTCCCTCATCATTGTCGCCGGCGGTTCGGGCACGCGCATGCAGAGCGCGACCAAGAAGCCCTTCCTTGAAATCGGCGGCCGCCCAATGCTCGAACACACCTGCCGCGCCTTTTCGGGTATCCAGTTCGCTGAGACCACCGTTGTTCTGCCGCCCGATGAAATTAAGCGCATGACCAACCAGGATGCCGCCATCGTCGAGCTGTCCGCCACACACGCCGGTAACGAGCTTGTTGAAAGTCTGCGCGAACTGGGCGTCACGCGCTTTGTGGCCGGCGGCAAGCGCCGCCAGGACAGCGTGCTCAACGGCCTGAAAACCTGCCGCGGAGAATTCGCGCTCATCCACGATGCCGCGCGGCCCTTCGTGCGTCGCGATCACATCGAGGCGGTGATGGCGCGCACGCGCGACGTCGGCGCCGCAATCCTGGCCACGCCGGTGCGCGATACCCTCAAGCGCGTCGATGCCAAGGGCCACATCAACGGCACCGTCGATCGCGCCCAGTTGTGGGCCGCGCAGACGCCGCAGGCCACGCGGCGCAAGGATTGGCTGGCGGCCTTCGAAAAATTCGGCACGCAGGACGTCACGGACGACGCGGCTTTGATCGAGCTCATGGGCCTGCCCTGCGCGGTGGTCACGGGCGACGCGGGCAATTTCAAAGTAACTACGCCCGATGACCTGGTCATGGCCGAACGCCTGATGGGGCCTCGTCCGCGCGCGACGAGCATGAGGCTTTCAAGCGGCGGGCGTTCAACACGGCCCCAGAGCGCGATTTTCCGCGAGTTGCCCTCGGCGGACACGATCATCAATGTGAGCCCGCCTGCGGCAGCCGCGCGCACGGCGCACGAATCGTATCTCGATGCGGTCGATGCCACGCGTATGGGCGACTTTTCCTCAGCGCTGATATTTCTCACGGAGGCGCTGGAAGCAAAGCCGAATTTCGCGGAGGCCTATTCGCTCATGGCCGGCTGTTACGACCAGATCGGCGACCACGACCGCGCGCTGCGCTCAAGCGAGCAGGCGGCCAAGGCCGAGCCCGGCAAGGCGCAATGGTGGGTCAACTATGCGTTCTTGTTGCTGGGGGCCCGGCGCTGGGCGGATTCCGAAACCGCCTACGCAAAAGCGCTGGCCCTCGAAGACAAGCACGCCAGCGCGCATTTCAATATTGCGCTGGCACAAGCCAACCTGGGCAAGAAGGCCGACGCCGCAAAACACCTGAAACGTGCCCTGGAACTGCGCGCGGATCTGCGCGACGAAGCCAAAAAGTTCGAGGTTCTGAAAGGACTGTAGCGCCCGCCTTGACACGCGAAGCCGCGCAGTTAACCTTTCCGCCCTCACGCCGGGGCAGCATGGTGCTTCTCCACGCGCTTGTGCCAACATAGAGGAACAATGATCACCGCAACGAAGAAGAACGAACTGGTCAAGCAATACGCGACCAAGCAGGGCGACACCGGTTCACCTGAAGTTCAGTGCGCCATCCTTACCGAACGCATCAACAACCTGACGGTGCACCTCAAGCTTCACAAGAAAGACTTCAACAGCAGGCGCGGCTTGCTGATGATGGTGGGGCAGCGCAACGCGCTGCTGAAGTACCTCAACCGGGTCGATGAAACACGTTACAAGACCCTGATTGAAAAACTCGGCATCCGCAAGTAGCGGGTGCCGTTGTGCTTTTTCGCCCGATGGCGAAGGGCCGCGGTGGGAGTTCAAGCACCTGCGGCGGACACAGAGTCCGGAGTTTTTGCCCGCGCAAAAACCCCCAACTCTCTGCCCGCTCAGGGTTCAGGCGAATTCCCACCGTCATCTGATAACCGCGCAGCAGTCCGCATCGGCGGCCTGCGCTATGTTGCATTCAAGGAACCCATGAAACACACCGTATCTTTGAACGTCGGCGGCCGCGAAATCTCGATCGAGACCGGCTGGCTGGCCAAGCAGGCCCACGGCGCAGTGCTGATTCGCGAAAATTTCTCCGCCGTGTTTGTCGCGCTGACTACCGCCGCACCGCGCCCCGGGATTGACTTCTTCCCGCTGACCGTTGATTACCGCGAGAAAACCAGCGCCGCGGGCAAGCTGCCCGGTGGTTTCTTCAAGCGCGAGACGCGGCCCAGCAACAAAGAAATCCTGACCTGCCGCCTGACCGACCGCCCGCTGCGCCCGCAATTCCCCGATGGCTACAACGATGAAGTTCAGATCCAGGGCATGGTGATGTCGGCCGACCCGGAACTCGACCCCGACATTCTCATGATCAACGCCTCGAGTGCCGCCGTCATGCTCTCGGGCATTCCGTTCCATGGCCCCGTGGGCGCAGTGCGCATGGGCATGGTGGACGGCGCTTTGATCGTCAACCCGACCTACGCCCAGATGGACGCTGGCCAGCTCAACATGACCGTGGCCGGCACGCGCGACGGCATCTGCATGGTGGAAGCCGGCGCCAACGAACTGACCGAAGAGCAGATTGTCGAAGCCCTCAAGGTTGCCCACGATGAAATCAAGCGCCTGTGCGACATGCAGCTTGACCTGTGCAAGCGCGCGGGCGTAGTGCGCGAAGAGTTTGAGCCGCCCGCCGGCCCGGACAAAGCGCTCGCCAAGGAAGCCCACGACAAGTACTACAAGAAGTTCTACGAGGCCATGAAGACGCCGGGCAAGCACCAGCGTTCCGAGGCGCTCGACGACATCAAGCACCAGGCGATTGTCGAGATGTGCGCGATGGACGACGACGCCTCGCCCGAAGAACGCGCGGCTATGGCCAAGCGCGCCAAGGCTCTTTCCGGCATTCTGGGTGAATACAAGTACAAGGCGCTGCGCGAAATGATCGAGAAGGAGGGCCGCCGCGTTGACGGCCGCGACTTCACGACCGTTCGCCCGATCACGATCGAGATGTCGCCCTTCCCGCGCAACCACGGCAGCGTGACGTTCACGCGCGGCGAAACCCAGGCCTTCGTGACGGCAACACTCGGCACCGCGCAAGACGCCCAGCTCATTGACGGCCTGCGCGAAAGCAAGGAAGAGCAGTTCATGCTGCACTACAACTTCCCCAGCTTCAGCACGGGCGAAGTGAAGCCGATCCGCGGCCCCGGCCGCCGCGAAATCGGCCACGGTGCACTGGCTGAACGCGCCCTGCGCCCGATGCTGCCCGATCTCAACAACTTCCCGTACACGATCCGCATCGTCAGCGACATTCTCGAGAGCAACGGCTCTTCGAGCATGGCGAGCGTTTGCGGCGGTTCGCTTTCCATGTTCGATGCCGGCGTGCCCCTGAAGAAGGCGGTCGCGGGTGTGGCCATGGGCCTCGTTGATTTCAGCGTCGATGATCCCAAGAACACCGGCTATGCCGTGCTCACGGACATTCTCGGCGACGAAGACCACGTCGGCGATATGGACTTCAAAGTGTGCGGCACCGAGCAGGGCATTACCGCGCTGCAGATGGACATCAAGGTCAAGAAGCTGAACCTCGAGGTCATGCTCAAGGCGCTGATGCAGGCCAAGCAGGGCCGCTTGCACATTCTTTCCAAGATGCAGCTTGCCATGCCGATGCCGCGCCGCGAGTTGAGCAAGTGGGCGCCGAAATTTGAAACGGTCAAGATCGACAAGGAGCAGATTGGATTGTTGATCGGCCCTGGCGGCAAGAACATCCGCGCCTTGCAGGAGGCCACGAAGTCCGTGATCACCGTCGAGGAAGACGGCACCGTGAAAATTTTCAGCACGGATCCCACGGGTGCCAAGGATTGTGCCGACAAAATCCGCGGCATGACCGTGAAGCCGGAAGTCGGCCAGCGCATGCTGGGCAAGGTCACGAGCATGCGTGAGTTCGGCGCCTTTGTCGAATTCAGCGTGGGCCAGGAAGCCCTGGTGCACGTGAGCCAGCTCTCGGACGGCTACGTCGAGAAACCCGAAGACGTCGTGAAAATCGGCGACGAAATCATGGTCGAGATCATCGGCGTCGATCCCACGGGCAAGGTCAAGGCCAGCCGCAAGGCGGTCATTCTCAAGGACCGCGGCGAAGAATACGTGCCCGAGCTCGGACGCTCCGGCGGCGGCGGGCGAGGCGGTGATCGTGGCGGACGCGGCGGCGGACGCCGCGAACACTCGCGCCGCGACTAAGCGGTCTCACCTAAAGGCACCAAGACACGAAGAAAGACAACAGCTTTGGCTGTTGTCTTTCTCATTTGCACTCGTTGGTTTCTTCTCTGTGGCTTTGTGAGGTTGTTATAGACCACCCTTGCAGCCCAGAACAGTTCCCTACTTTTTTGCGAGTACCTCTTCGAGCTTGTCGTCGCTCAGTTGCGTCAGATCCGCCGCCTGGGTCTTCATGTCGGCGTGCTCGACGGCGCGGCTCAGTTTCTCGGCGCGCGTGGCGCCGGACTTCTTGCCGCGGAACGGCTTAGACAACAGCGTGAAAATATCGCGAAGCGGCATATAGCGCATAAAGCGGCGCAACAGGCGCAGAGTTTGCCACGGGTGCAGGAACAGTTTGCGCAGCATCAGGCGGCGCAGGCCCTTGGCGCGGATTTCATTGATGCGCTCGCCCTTGAGGCAGGTCGGGTCAATCTCGCTGCACTTGAAATACTTGTACCAGTCTGTGGTGTCGTTCACCAAGCCGCGATTCATGTACTCGTGCCACAGCGGCGTGCCGCGGTAAACGCACAGGCGGTTGAAGCCAAACGTATCCAGCGGCAGGCGCGCGGCGAAATCGAACGTGGCCTGCATGTCTTCTTCGGTTTCGTCCGGATTGCCGACGACAAAAAATCCGTGCACGATCTCGATGCCGGCCTTCTTGGCGTTGCGCACGGCGGTCTCCACCTGCTCCAGCGTGTCACCCTTCTTGAGACGGTCGAGAATCTTCTGGCTGCCGCTTTCAATGCCGAACATGATCGTGCGGCAGTTCGCCTTGGCCATGAGCGGGAACAGCTTCTGCACCACGGAATCGACGCGGCCTTCCACGCCCCACTTGATCTTGATGCCTTCTTTGATGATGCCGTTGCAGATGGCCTCAATGCGCTGCGGTTGAAGCAAGAAGTGGTCATCGACAAACGCTACGGCCCCGTAGCCCTTCTCTTGCAGGTGCTTGAGTTCAGCCACGACGTGCTCGGCGCTGCGGTAGCGCCACTTGCCCTCATTGAAAATCGGGATGTCGCAGAAAATGCACGGCCAGGGGCAGCCGCGCGAAGTCTGCATGGTGGTGAACTTTGCGCGCGAAAGCACCACGGGCACGTCCAGCGGCATGCTTTCGATGTAATCGACGGGCACGCCATCGCGGTCGGGGAAAGGCCACTGGTCAAGTTCGCGCTCGAGTTTGCGATCCGGGTTGTGGACGACCTTTCCGTCCTTTTGCCACGTCAGTCCGGCAACACCCGCGGGATTCTCGATGTTGTTGAGCAGGTCGAGAATCAACGCCTCGCCATCGCCGCGACATACAAAATCGACGTAAGGGCACTGTTCCTTGACCTGCAACGCGTTGAGTGTCGCAAACACGCCGCCCAGCGCGATGCGCGCGTTGGGCACCTCGCTACGAATGGCGCGCGCGAGCATCTTGGCGTAGGGATAGCTGGTGGTGCTGAGGAACGAAAGGCCGATCAGATCCGGCTTCTTCTCTTTGATTTCAGCGATGATCTTTTCGTTGGGCGTGTCGGGGTTGGCTTGGTCGAACATGATACATTCGTGGCCGGCCTGCTTGACCACAGCGCTCAGGCACATGATGCCAATGGGCGGAAAGCCCATGACCTCGGGGTTGCCCGACTTGCCGCGTCGGCCTTCCTGCAAGGCGTAAAACTGAGGATCACGGATGTGAACCAGAATCACGCGCATGCGCGCTCCAACAAGAGAAACGAGAGTAGCCCGTAATTCGTATTGCGGCGCACATCTTGCCACGCCATGCGAACATTAGCCAAGCAATTGTTGGACTGGAAAAGTCCACAATTGGGTCGGGGAAGTGCCCCATCTAGCCGATCGCCAGTTGCGCCATCATGGCGGCGCCGATGGGCATGCAGTCTTCGTCCACCATCATGCGCGGCGAGTGCAGGGGCTCTTCTATGCCCTTCTTCTTGTTGCCGCTTCCGATCATGAAGAACGCGCCTGGCTTCTTCTGTAAGTAGTACGCGAAATCTTCACCCCAGGTCATGGCCGGGTGCTCAAACGTGTTCTTCTCCCCCACCACCTTCGCCGCCGCTTCCATTACGCGATCGACGCCGCTCTTGTGGTTCACGATGCTGTCGTAGCCGCGCTCGTATTC
The DNA here is from genome assembly GCA_020845475.1 of Planctomycetota bacterium. Classification (GTDB taxonomy): domain Bacteria; phylum Planctomycetota; class UBA8742; order UBA2392; family UBA2392; genus UBA2392. The sequence goes on along the minus strand of JADLFN010000051.1, from coordinate 45,601 downwards.
AAAGCGCACTTTCAGCCCGTGCGCCTTGCCCGTGGCGTCGGCCATGGCCCACATGCCATCTTCAAGCAGCTTGCGTGTGGCTTCCTCGAACGTGCGCACGGTGCCCTGCATGAACACGCTGTCCGGGATGATGTTGTGCGTCGTGCCGCCGGAAATTTGCGTGACGCTCACCACGGCGGGCGTGCCCGGTGCGACGCGGCGCGCGACGAGCGTTTGCAGTTGCAGAGTTAGCGCGCAGGCGCCGGGAATGGGGTCTAACGCCTCGTGGGGACGCGAAGCGTGGCCGCCTTTGCCGGTAAAGGTGACGCGAAAACTGTCGGCCGCGGCCGTGAGCGCGCCCACGCGCGTGGCTACGGTGCCCACCGCCATCTGCGGGTTGTTGTGCAGGCCGTAGATTTCATCCACGCCTTCGAGCGCGCCTTTTTCAATCAAACCCAGCGCGCCGCCGGGGGGCGTTTCTTCGCTGGGCTGGAAGATAAAGCGCACGTTGCGCGTGAGTTTGTCTCTCGCCGCGACGAGCAACCGGGCGGCACCCATGGCGCAGGTCATGTGAGTGTCGTGGCCGCACATGTGCGCGACGCCGGCGTGCTTGCTCTTGAATTCGATATCGTTGAGTTCCTGGATCGGCAGCGCGTCCATGTCGGCGCGCAGCGCGATGCGGCCCTTGGCGCCCTTTACGTCAAGATCGGCGATGAACCCTTCGCCCCACAGGTTGCGCTTCACTCTCAAGCCGAGTGTTTCCAGCTCATCGGCGCAGCGCGCGGCTGTGGCTTTCTCTTTGAGCGAAAGCTCCGGCATCTGGTGCAACTCGCGGCGCGTCTTGACCATCCACTCGCGCTGTTCTTTGGCTTGCTCAAGTAACGTTGGCATGGGTTTCCTCAGCGCAGGTGGCGCAAGTCAATGACACCGGGAATGGCCTCGATCTCGCGGATTGCGGTAGTTTCGTCGTCGAGCGTCTGGCGTTTGATTTCGACTCGCACGGTTCCGTTGGCGCCCGGCGCGCCCTGCATGCGCACGCCCTGGATCGAGCGCAGCAATTCAAGCACCGAAGCCTTGTAATCCGTGTCGAAGGCCAGCAGGAACTGGGTCATGGAAACATAGGTTGACAGTCAAGAGTCGAGAGTCAACGGTTTTGAGAGGCACCGACCGTCAGCCTCGCGAAGTGCGAGCGACAGCTTCCAACCGTGGCGCAAGCTTCGCGAACGCTTCGAGCGTGAGCGCCTGCTCGCCGTCTGAAAGCGCATGCGCGGGGTCGTCGTGAACTTCCACCATCACGCCATCAGAACCGCTGGCCGCAATGGCGAGCGCCATCGCAGGCACGAAACGCGAATCGCCCGTCGCGTGGCTGGGATCGACAATCACCGGCAAGTGCGAAAGATGCTTCAGCGCGGGCACAGCGCTGATGTCGAGCGTGTTGCGCGAGTGCGTGGTAAAGGTCTTGATGCCGCGCTCACAGAGCACAACCTGCATGTTGCCGCCGGAGAGAACGTAATCGGCGGCCATGAGCAGTTCATCGAGCGTTGCGCTCATGCCACGCTTGAGCAGAATGGGCTTTTTCGAGCGCGAGGCGCGTTTGAGCAATTCAAAGTTCTGCATGTTGCGCGCGCCAATTTGCAGCATGTCGGCGTGGGGCTCGAGCAGGTCGAAGCTTTTTTCATCGACGGCTTCAGTCACGAAGCTCAGGCCCGTCTCGCGCTTTAGTTCTTCGAGCAGGGCAACGCCTCTTTCGCGCAGGCCCTGGAACGAGAACGGGCTGGTGCGCGGCTTGTAAATGCCGCCGCGCATGAGGTGCACACCGGACTTCTTCACGGCGCGCGCGATTTTCAGGGCCTGCTCGCGATCCTCAAAGCTGCACGGGCCGGCGATGATGCAAAAGCCCGCGCCGATCTTGACCTCGCCGACTTGCACGACCGTATCGGCCTTCTGGAACTCGCGCGATGATAGTTTGTAGGGCGTCTTGATATGCGCGATGCGCGCTACGCCTGGCAGCTTTAGAACATCATCCTCGGCTACCTTGCCGCGCGCTCCGTTTTGTGAGACCGAAAACGTAACCGCGCCGCCGTTGGACTTTTCGAGCTTGAGCCCTGCATCAAGAATGAAGCGCGCCACGGCATCGACCTGTTGAGCGGTCGCGCCCGTTTTCATGAGGATCAGCATGGATTGGGTTGCTTTCATCCGTGGGGCAATGAGCAGCCCCAGCTGCCCCCCATAGTCGCGTGGCGCCAGTATAGCTTGGCGCGACCGCGAGTCGAGATGGACCTTGCCGGTCCAATTTACAAGTCACAAACAACCATAGAGTCGAAAGGCCGCTTCGCTTCAATTGGGACTTGTAAATCGGCAATTGTAGATTGACAGCCCATGTCCGAGTTCGACACGCAAAGCAGCACCCGCACCGATCCACAGGTTCGACTGAAATTTGAGCGCTATGTTTTCTTTGCCTTCTTTGCCGTGATGGTCATGGTCGTGATTGCCGGCATCCTTGGCCTCAAGCGCTCGCAGCAGGCCCTTGAACTCTCCCAAGATGAAAGCGCTCAGCAGCGCCAGGCCGTGGAAACACTGCGCCAGCGCGGGCAGCGCGAGCGCGCCGAAATGGACGAAAACCAGGAAAACCTGCGCCGCAGGCTCGCCGCCACCGAGGAACGTGAAGCCCGCAGCGTGCGCGAACTGGGCGCGGCGCTGGCGCAACTCGCGTTGCAGGACTCTAGCGGTGGGCCGGCGGCACGCGCACGCGCGCGGCTGATGCTGGAAGAAGCCAAACGCCTGGGCGCGCCGCCCTGGCTGGATCTTGCGCGTTGGGCGCTACTTGACGCATCAAGCCAGGGCATGGCACCCATTGAGCGCTCGCCCTTCACCTGTGCGGCACTCAGCCGCGACGGCCGCTATCTCGCGCTTGGGCGGGGCGAGCGCGGCATCGACATCTTCCTGCTAGAAACCGGCCGCAGGCTTGCGAACTGGCCCAATCCCGAAGGCGCAGGGGAGCCCACGTCGCTGGCGTTTGCGCCCAGGGCGCTGCTGGCGGGCTACCGCGGCGGGCAATTGGCCCACGCAGCCCTGAGTGAAGATGGCCCATGGGTGCCTGTCGCGACGGTTTTCGCAAAGCTGCCGGCCACGGTACGGTTTCTTGGCGCGAGTGAGCTTGGCCGGTTTGCAGCCGCCGCGGATGCGGCCCACAACGTGCGCGCGTGGGCCGTTGAAAGCACAGAGAGGTCCGTTCTGGAGGCCCGCGCGCAAACACCGCTGCTCGCGCTAGCCGCTGCCGACACACCGGATTTCCCCGTTGTAACGCTCGACAGCTTGAGCAGGATCATGCGTCTTGGCGCCGGCGGCGAGAGCAGGCTGCTTCGCAGTGCGGCAGCACGCGAAAGCGTGACCGGAGAATTGCGCATCATCGCGGGCGATGTCATGTGCGCTCTGTACAGTAAAGAGGGCCGGCAGCTTTGCGCCAACGGCGGCGTCGGCGCGGATTTCACGCTCGAAGCTGAAGCCCCCACGCACTTGGCTTTTTCGCCCGATGGCGCGCTCTTGGTCGGCGATGCCTTTGGCCGTTTCACCGAGGCTTTCTCGATTGAGGCCGGCCAGGGATTGCCTCCTTTCGTCGGCTTGGGCAGTGATTCGCCGATCCGCTTCCTGGCGCGCACGCCCAGCGCGATCGTGGCGGTTTCCGCTGACGGCACGGTCTCAATCCGCCACGATGCGGAAGCCGCGCGCCAGGGGCGCTTGATACTGCGCAAGGCCGGCCGGGCCGTTCCAACCACGATGGGCGTAAGCAACCCGGCCTTGGGGCTTGTCTGGCCCATGGAACTGGAGTGCTGGCTGACGCTGGAAAAACAAACTCCGGTCTTCCCCACGCGCCGTGGTTACGCAGCCTTTGCCAATCGCATCGCGCGCCTCGATAACGGCGCGCAATGCAACGCTGACGCTTTGTTGTGCGCCCTGTCCTCGGGCGGTGCGTTGGTGCGCGGCATGACGGGTGAAGTCGGCGTGCTCAAGCGCGATGGTTCGCTCCAAGCCATTGGCAGTCTCGCGCGCCTGGCGCCGGATTTCGTGTGTTCAGCCGCGGCCAGGGATGTAGTGCTGGCGCGCACGGGCAACAATGCGCTGGTGATTCGCCTGGAAAACGGCGCGACCACGCGTGAAATCTTCGCGCCCGGGATGCCCATGCTTGGCGCCATCGACGAACAGGGCAAGCGCATCGCGCTGCCGGATCGCGAGGTCATCCGCATCCTCACTCTTGAGAGTGCAAGCGAATCACAGGCAAGCCCCAAAGGCGAAATCGCTTCGCTGGCGTTCCTGTTTGACGGGAGCGTGCTTTGCGCGCTTGAGGGAAAAGAGCTTGCGTTTTACGACAGCGCCACCGGCCGCGAACTGCTGCGCCGCGCAACCGGGGCCACAAGCATGTGCGGATCGAAAGACCGGCTGTTCTTGTTCGGCGGCGGCGAAGTGCGCGAGCTGCGCTTCAATTGATTAAAGACTCACGCTCAGGCTCGCGCCCATCTCGTGGGCGAGAAACATGGCCTGGAAATACTGCTTGATCTCGCGAATCGCGCGGTCGTCGCCATCACTGTTGAGCGCTCGCACGCCCGCGCGCGAAACCAGCGCGCCGGCATCACGCTTCTCGAACACACGCAAATCGGAGAAATCCTGAACGCGGCCATCGCGCGGCAGGTTGGCCTCATAGAGTTCAAGCAGGCCCAGCAGGAATCGCGCGTGCCCTGGACTGATTTGTTCCGTCATGAAAAGCAGCTCAAACACCTGGTTGATGCTGAGCTTTTCGCCCGTGTCGTAACGGCGAGTGAGCGCTTTTTTGCTTTCAAAAAAGATGCCCGGCATGCGCCGCATCTCGGAAACGCGGTTGCCAACGATGCCGTTGCTGGACATGTAATTGAGCACCATGCGCGGTACGGGGTCTTTGGCCGCGCCGTGCAGCAGGCCCATCAGCCAGGCCTCGGCTCGCAGGGAAATCGGGAATTCAATTTCGCCGCGGCAGCCAAAGGCCATGGGCAGAACGCGCGCAGGGCAATCACGGCAATGGTGCGCCAGCGCGTCAAGCTCGGCGAAGCGCCCAAGAATTTCGGCTGCCGTGGTATCCGCCAGTTGCGGCGGGCCTGACTTCACCGCCAGCGGAACCCTGACTTTCACCTGTTGCGGCGCGACCGTGGGGTCCTTTTTGCGAGCCTTGTTCAGGGCCTCGTTGGCGCGCTCACGCTGATAGAGCAGGCGCAGCATCTTCGACGGGCGTACCGCCTGCTTCACAGGGCAATCAAGATCAATGATGTAAGTGATGGCCATTTCGGGTCAATTCTGAATTCTGATTTCAGACTTCTGACTTGGGGTTTCAGGGTTTTATCGCCAGCAGGCGCGGCTCAGTGAATTGCTCGATGGCATAACTCGGCCCCTCGCGGCCCAGCCCCGAGCCCTTCACGCCGCCGTAAGGCATGTGATCCACGCGGTAAGTCGGCACGTCATTGAGAATCACGCCGCCCACTTCCAGTGTTTCAAAGGCCTGCATCGCTCGCGGCAGCGAGTGGGTAAACACACCCGCCTGCAACCCGAACTCGCTGGTGTTTGCGGCATTGAGCGCAGCCTCGAAATCCTGGTAGCGCGCAAACACGGTGACGGGCCCGAACACTTCTTCGCAGCTCACCTTTGCCGTTTCGGGAACGTCGGTCAGCCATGTGGGGCGGTAAAACAATCCGTCGCGCACGCCGCCGCTGAGCACGTTCGCGCCCTGCTTGACCGCTTCCTGCACCCAGGCCTCGACGCGCAGGGCGTTGTTTTCGTCAATCAGCGGGCCGACCAGCACGTCTTCATGGGTCGGGTCGCCTATGCCCAGTTGGGCCGTGCGCTCCAGCAGGCGCGCGAGCAGCCTGTCGGCGATTTTTTCGTGCGCGAAAACACGCTGCACCTTGATGCACACCTGGCCGGCGTTGGCAAAAGCGCCCGTCACGATGCGCTGCGCCGCAGCCTCGAGATCGGCGTCAGGCTCCACGATCACGCTGGCATTGCCGCCCAGCTCGAGCACGACGCGCTTCTTCGCGGCGATGCCGGCCAGATACCAGCCCACTTTCGCGCTGCCGGTGAAACTCACGGTGGCCGCGCGATCGTCGCGCACGAGCGATTCGGCCACGTCGTTGGCGCAGGGCAGAATCGAGAACGCGCCCTCCGGCAGGCCAACCTGCATCAAAATGCGGCCCAGCATAAGCGCCGTCAGGGGCGCTTGCGGCGCGGGCTTGAGAATGATCGGGCAGCCGGCAGCCAGCGCCGGCGCCACTTTGTGCGCAACAAGGTTGATCGGAAAATTGAAGGGCGTAATGCCGATCACCGTGCCGCGCGGAAAACGCCTTACTAGCCCGATGCGGCCCTCGGATGCGGGCAGTGTGTCGAGCGCGACCACCTCGCCTGCGTTGCGCTTGGCTTCTTCGGCCGAGAGTTCAAACGTGGTCACGGCGCGGCTTACTTCACCGCGCGCCAGCGAAATCGGTTTGCCGGTTTCGGCGGTGATGGTTTGCGCAATCTCCTCCTGCTGGCGCAGCATGGCCTCGGCCGCGCGCCGCAGCACCGATTCGCGCGCCCCCGAGCTGAGGCGCGACATCGGCATGCGCGCATGCCAGGCAGCCGAAAGCGCGGCTGCGGCGTCGCCCTTTCCGGCCAGGCATACATCGCCCAGATCGTGGCCGTCATAAACGGAACGCTGGCGGAACGTAGCGCTGGTGGGCGTTTCCTTGCCTGCCAGAAACAGTGGGTGCGTGGCCATGGGTGCACTTCAATTCTCATTTGCCAATTATCAATTACCAATTGCGGCTTGGCCCGATAGTGTCGCCTTGTTTTGCACCGCGCGCAAGCAACGCCGTTAAGATTTGCCGGATAAACTATGGCACCGAGTCGATTCCAGCCTGCGATTGTTGTCGCGATTCTCCTCGCGAGCGCGTCCGTGCTGGCCGTGGAGTCGTGGCGCGCGGCCTTTGGCATCGCGATCGACGCGAGCCTGCTGCGCGCGCTGGTTTACATCGAGCTGGCGCTGCCGCTGCTGGTGCTGGCGCCTGTGCCCTTCAAGCAGCGCAGCGAAGCATGCGTGGCGACTCTCTGGGCGGTCGCGTGCATGCTGGCAGGATCGGCCACGCTGTTTGCTTTCAGCTTCGTCAGCACTTCGCCGTTTCCGCTCCAAACGCGCGGCCTGTGCGCCGCCGCATGGGTCGCAAGCTGCGGCGTGACATGCCTGGGCGCGGCCCTTGAGGGCCGCCTGGGCGGACCTTGGCTTGTGCGCGCACGCGTTGCCTGGTTGTGCGTAGCCGCGCTGCCTGCGTTGTGGCACTACTTCGCGCTCGAATACGCAACCAAGAGCCTGCTGCACTTGCGGCCGCTTTCACCGCAATGGCTGCTCGCGGCGTACCCCGACGCAGACTGGGAGACGTTTACGTACTGGCCCTTGCTCGCGCTCGGCGGCGGCACTTGGCTGGCGGCGCTGATCCTGACGCGGGGGCGCGCATGACGCGCAATTCCACATTCACAATTCAGTATTCGAGGCGGGCAGCGCTGCGTGTCGTCCAGTTCTGCATTCTAAGTTTTGCATTTTGCATTTGCTGCGGCTCCGCCGCAGCGCAGGCCATCAACCACGATGAAACGCGGCTGCTGAGCGCGCCCAACGGGCGGCCCGGCTGCTATGCGCCCTTGCAAGTCGTGTTCGACGCACCTGAGGGCGCCAAATCCGCGCTTGTCGAGTGCATCAGCGACGGCGTGGTCTTGACACGTCAAGTGAACATCGAGAAAGCAGGCCGCGCCTCGACGCAATTGCCGTGGCTTGTGGCCAAAGGCAGCAAAGTGCGCGTAACGATCAACGGCCAGAGCGACGAATTCACACCGGCTATGCCCACTCGCCCGCAGCCGCCCGGTTACGGCCGCCTTTACGCCGCCGTGTTCGCGCCGGACGTTGCCAGGGCGCGCGATCTCCTGCCGCCCGGCGATGATCTGACCTGCGACTTTTACTCCGAACGCGAGGCGTTCGAAGACTGGCGCTTGCTGGATGGCTATGACGCCGTTCTGATTCTCGACACCGCGAATGCGGCGTTTTACGCGAAGTTCTGGGCCGCCATCCGCGAGCACCGGACTCTTGGCGGGGTCACACTTTCGCACACCGGACTCCAGAGCGGGACGGGAATAAGCCCGATCCTCGGGGCCGAACCTGATGAAGAAGCTTCACCCTGGAGCTTCGGGGAATGCGCCGGGCTGAGATACGTCGGCGGGGCGGGCGCACACTATGAATTCAGCCGCACGGGGCGGTTCTCTCGCGCTGTTCTGATTGCAGCTTGTCGCCATCAGCGCTGGCGCGGCGATGACATTCCTCCCGCCGGCCCCGCCCCGTCGCGCGCCGTCGCCGAGCCCTTTGAGCGCGGCTGGCTCTACCCCCAGGGGCAGGAGCCGCCCAGCGCGCCCGCGATGTTCTTTGCGCTCGCGGGCCTCGCGCTACTGCTCACGGTGCTGGGCCCGATTGTAGCCGCGCGTCTGACTTCGCGTGCGTGGGTCGCGCCGCTGGCGATTGCGGTGGGCGCGACAGCACTTTGCGCTCTGGGCCTTCTTCAATCTGGGCCGCCTGCGACCGTCGAGGTTTTCAGCGTGGAGAGCCGCGCGGGTGATCTGGCGTCCACTCGCAGCTATATCTCGTGCGAAGCGATCTCCGGCGCGCCCGAGACCTGGACGATCCACCTCGACGCAGAAGGCCCGCACCGCCTTGCACGCAGCGCGCCCGCGCGCGTGGGATGCCGCGCCTGGGTCGTGGACACGCCGCTCACGCCGCTGCTGGAAGCAGGCAGGCCCGTCACGCTGGTCTCCGGAAAAATCGAGGGCCAGATATTCCGCGATTACGCAGCCAAGGCCCGGCGCGGCCAAACCGGCTATGATGAGGGCTCGGCGCGCATTCTTGACTGGTGGCTGGAGCGCTTCGCCTATCGCGGCTGCGACGCGCGAATTGCCCCTGCCACGCCCGATCGCACACCGCCCACGGACTGGCCCAACGTCTTCTGGCGAAACCGCGGCGCGATTACCGTCACGCCCGTGCGCAAGTGATGCGCTGGCAGTGCGGCGACGTAATATTTACACTTTGGCGAGCAGGATCAGGACTTGCCCGTGCATAACTTGCGCTGCTTTCATCCTTGCCGCTCTCCCGAGGGAGACGGAGCCACGCCTTCGCCCGACGCCAAACCGGACAAGCAGACGGCGCATGTGCGCGCGGCTTATCCCGTCAAGGCGCCCGAAGGCCGCGTCACGCGCCGCGCCGAACCGGTGCTGCCGCAGCGCCGGATGCCGGGAACCGACAAGCCCCTGAGCCACGGTGCGGTAGCGCCGGTGCCGCAAAGTGAGCAAGCGCCCGCCAAGCCGCCGACACAACAGGTGCCGGTCGTGGCCTCCAAGCCGCCAACGCAGCAAGTGCCGATCGCGCCCCCCGCAAACCCAAGGCCGCCCGCGCCCGCCGGTACTCCGCCGGCACCCGCCATGCGTGCGACTTCCGCGCCGGGTGTTGCAAGCTACAAGACGCCCGAAGAACTGGCAGCCGCGCGCGAAGCAGCCAAAGAATCGGCCAAAGCGGCGGCGCGCGCTGCGGCACAAAAAGACGTGGCCAACCGCCCCACCGAACGCATGACGCGCGAAGCGCTTGAAGCCCGCAAGCAAAGCGCTCCCGAAAGCGGCCCGCTTCGCCCCTTTGCGCCACGCGGCGTGAAAGCCAGCGACGCACCAACCATGCCGCCGCATCGGCCCGTCGCGCCCAAGCCCGTGGTCAAGATTGATCAGACGCAAAAGCTGGCTGAAGAAACCCAGCGCCTGCCCGAAGACACCCAGAAACTCCCCGACAGCACTGACGTGCCCGACAGCGGCGCCTATGCGCCCGTGGCGCACTCCCTGCCTACGGCGAGATTCGCGTCGCCGGAAGAAACCGAGATCAAGGGCAACATCGAGCCCGTCCGCGATGAGCCATTTCCCGCCAGCGCGCCGGTCAGCCCGCTCGATGAAACCCAGGACATGGATCCCGCCGAGGTCGAGAAACCGCCGGCCGTCGAAAGCAGCGAGAGCCCGCGCATTTCGTTTGGCCAGGCGGCGCTGATGCTCAAGCTCGTGTCGGCCGCGCAGATCCAGGAATGCGTCAACATCCAGCGCATGCAGATGAGCAAGGGCCAGCGCGTTTCGCTGCTTGGGCAGATACTGCAAGAGCGCGGCTACCTCGACAAAACCGCGATCGACAAGGTCAAGAGCTACCAGCAGGTGTTTCAATTCGGCAACAAGATCCCCGGCTACCAGATCGTTGAAAAGCTGGGCCAGGGCGCCATGGGTGCGGTGTTCAAGGCGCGCCAGTTGCGCATGGAACGCTGGGTGGCGATCAAGATCCTGCAGCCGGAACTCGCGGCCAACACGTCAGTCAAGCAGCGCTTTTTGCAGGAGGCGCGCGCGAGCGCGAGGCTCAATCATCCCAACGTGATCGTCGGAATTGACGCGGGTGAGATAGCCGGGCTTTCCTACTTCGCCATGGAGTACGTCGAGGGCAAAACGCTTCAGCAACTGGTCAAAGAGCGCGGCCCCATGGATGAACGCCAGGCGCTGGAAGTGATCATCCAGGTCGCCAAGGCCCTGGAACACGCCGAGAAACACTCGCTGGTTCACCGCGACATCAAGCCGGACAACATCATGGTCACGCGCGAGCGCGTGGCCAAGCTGCTCGACCTCGGCCTGGCCAAGATGCGCGTGGAAGGCGACGTGGGCCAGGCCAAGGGCATGGCCGTTGGCACGCCCAATTACATTTCGCCCGAACAGGCCATGGGCCGCAGCGACATCGACACGCGCGCCGACATCTACTCGCTGGGCGTGACGCTGTTCTACGTGCTCACAGGCCGCGTGCCTTTTGAAGGCCCGCCGGAAGTGGTGATGTACCGCCACATCCACGAGCCGCCGCCCCATCCCAAGAACTTCCGCCCCGATTTGGGCGAAAGCGTGAGCACGCTGATTTTCACCATGATGGCCAAGCGCCCGGAAGATCGCCCGGCCAGCGCCGGCCAGGTGGTGAGCGACATGGAGCACCTGATCCGCACGGGCAAATTGCCCGGCATGTTCGAAGGCGGCGGATCCGCCGGCCCGCTGCGCGTCAACAAGACGGGCGGCGCGCTCGTTGTGAAAAAGCGCCTGCCCAACCTGCACGGCTACGGCATGCCCGGCCAGCCCAAGGGGCCACAGCAACCCCAGCCCGGCTACGACGATCCCAACGCGCCCGTGCTGCCGCGCAAACGCCGCAAACGCTTTGGCGCGGGCTGGTAAACTCGTGGTCCGTGGCTCGTGGTCCGTGTTTCGTGTAGAAGCTCGGACCACGGATCACTAACCACGGACCACGAAATGCCGGGTCTTTACATCATCCTTGAAGGCATCGACGGCACGGGCAAGAGCACCGTGGCGCGCTTGCTTGCCGAATCGCTGCGCGCGCAGGGACGCGACGTTGTGCTCACGGGCGAACCGAGTGATTCACCCTGCGGCAGATTGATCCGCGAACGCCTGGCCGACCGCAAAATGAAAACCACCGCGCAGGAATGGCTCGGTCTGTTCATCGCCGACCGCCGCCTGCATGTCGACAACGTGGTCAAGCCGGCACTGGCGGCGGGTAAGGCCGTGATCCAGGATCGCAGTCTTTACTCCACGCTGGTGTACCAGGGCCAGATGGGCATCCCCGAGAAAGAGATCCTCGCGCGCCACGAAGGCTGGCACCCGACGCCGGATTTACTCGTGATCCTCGATATCGCGCCGCGCTTTGGGCTGGCGCGCACGGTCAAGCGCACCAAGGGCATTGGCCAGCGCTGGACGCGGCAGAAATCGCAGGTGTACATGTTCAAGGACGGCGACGGCCCGCAAACCACCGAGAAGCTGCGCTTCCAGCAAGGCCTGCGCAAACGCTACGCCAAAATCAAAGGCGAAAACGTGCTGCACTTGGACGTAAAGGAAATGCGCCCCGAGCAAGTCCGCGACGCCATCATCGTCGCCCTGAAGGGGCATCCCATAGCTTTGTGACTTTTGTTAGTCTCGATAAAGCTTTGCGCCAGCTTCACTTGCAACTTTCTGAGGATTTTTTCGGCGGAGTTGTGTCCATTTCTTGCATGGAGTGAAGGGCCGTATTGCGCGCAATTTCGCGCCAAGACCGGCCAAGGCCCATGTCCAACTCCCACTATCGCAAGTCATCGCAGGATTCTTCCAACGCGGCGCAAAAGTCTTCGCGCCAACAAGTGATTGAGCAGCTCGAAACGCGCGCGCGCCGCCGCAAGCTCACCGAGGATGCCATCTTCCGCCTCTACCTCCGGCGCGACGGCGATCGCATTGAGGCGCAGCTTAAGGCTGTAGATCTCGGCATCGCCATTGCCACGGTTTGCCGCCAGGATGAACTCAAGCGCGCACAAGAACAGGGCGTCACGCAGCGCGAAAAGGGCGAGCGCCCGTTCTGCTCGTTCAGCGAAACGCGACTGTTCTCGACGCGACAACTGCAATTGATGGATCGGCGCGCGGAAATTCTCGCCTCGTGCCGCGCCGAAGTCATGGAGTGGCTGTCGCGCTGGGATCCGAACGACGACGACGCGCTGCGCGTGGCGCTCGACACCTGTCTTGGCGATTTCAGCGAGGACACGCGCGAAGCCGTCGAGCGCAGCGCCGATCCGCTGGGCTCCCACTTCGGGGCCGATGCAAACAGTGCAGGCGCAACCCAGACCCCCAAGCCGAATAATGCGAAATCGCAGCCGTTGACAGCGGCCGATCTGGAATACCTCAAGAAAACCGATGACCTCAAGGCGCAGTTGAGCCCCGAAGACCGCGCGGCGCTCGACACCGCACAAAAGCGCAATGACACGGCCGCGCTCGAGGAAATCGTCTCGCGCCAGCCAGAGAACTGGCTGCGTGAATTCAGCCAGGCCACGATTGACCACCTGAAGGCGCAGGAAGGCAAATAGACCATGAAGGGTCTATTCGCCCCTGATTCTCCACAGGGCTTCCGTGGCCCAGTAACGCACGTCTTCGTCTTCGTCCATGAGTGCTTCGGAAAGCTCCGGGATGGCAGCCTTGGCGTCTGGGCCGATGCGGCCCAGGGCCTCGGCGGCGGTGAAGCGGATGTTCTCATCTTCATCCTTCAAGGTGCGCGCCAGCGCCCCCACCGCGGCCTTTGCTTCCGTTCCCACGGTGCGCAACGCCGAGACGGCGCGCTTGCGAACGTGATGGCTGCCCGTTTCCAAGGCCTTCACCAGCCCCGGCACGGCTTCGGCGCCAATGGCGCCCAGCGCTTCGCTGGCCAGGCGCGAGACGTCGCCTTTTTCATCTTTCATGGCCTCGAGCAGTGCGGGCACGGCGGCGCGCGCGTCACGGCCAATGGCGCGCAGCGCGTCGGCGGCCTGCGGGCTGAGGGCGTCATCCTTGAGGCATTCAATCAGCCACGGAACCGCGTCTCGCGCCTCGGGGCCGATTGTCCCCAACGCCGCCACTGCGCGCCTTCTCACGCGCGCATCAGGATCGCGCAGTGTCGCCACCAGCGCCGGGACCGCCACGCGCCCAATACGCCCGAGCGATTTGGCCGCAGCCGCGCGCACCTGGATGTCCGTGTCCTTGAGCGCCTTGGTCAAGGCGGGCACCGCAACTTCCGCCGAAGGGCCGATGTTGCCCAGGGCTTCGGCCGCCATGAAGCGCACGTTCTCGACATCGTTCTCCAGCGCTTCTATCAAAGCGGGCACGGCGGAACTCGCATCGCGCCCGATCTTGCCCAGCGCAAACGCGGCATCGAAGCGCACGTTGGGGTCATCGTCGCGCAGCGCCGTGCACAGCGGCACCACGGCATCAGCGCCGATATCTCCCAGCGCGTCGGCGGCGGCGCGGCGCACGTCCACCTTGTCGTCCTTGAGCAGTTCAATCAGGTCGGGAATCGCCTGCTTGGCCTGCTTGCCGATCTTGCGCAGGGCCTCGGCCGCGTGGCAACGGATGTCGCCCGCCGTGTCCTTGAGCTCTTTCATCAGCATCGGCACCGCGGCCACGGCTTCGCGCCCGATCATGCGTATCGCCTCAATCGCGCGGCGGCGCACGCTCTTGTCGCTTTCCTTGAGCGTGTCAATCAGCGCCGGCACGGAAGCCGCGCCGATGCGGCCAAGCGCAAAGGCGGCATCAAACACGACGTTCTTGTCGTCGTCCTTGAGAGCGCGGGCCAGCGCGCCGACGGCGCCCTTGGCGTCAGGGCCGACTTTGCCCAGGGCTTCGGCGGCGCCGCGGCGGACGCCGGCGTCTTTGTCTTTGAGGCGAGCGATCAAACGGTCAACTTCAGGTGTGGTCATGGTGCCTCCCATTCTGGATGCATGCGGCCAGTTACGGCTGTTGGCGTCCGAGGATAGCACAATGTCAGGGCTGGGGCGCGAGCGCTTACTTCCCGAAGGCATAGGATTTCCACGCTTTCTCGAAATCTTCAAGCTTCACGCCAAAGCGGGCCTCGAAATTGCGCGCCTTGGTATCACCGCGGTACTGGTCAATCAGCAGGCCCAGGAACGCCGAGCGATAATCGGCCTTTTTCACGAACAGACAATACCACGCCACGCTTCCCGCCACGGCGTATTTGTCGGCCACATGGATCGGCTCGCTGGTGCCGAATTCTGCGGTGTTCTGTCTGAAGATCGGCGCCAGAGAGGGGTAACTCTCCGCCTTCTTCATTTTGCCAAGCGAGAACGTGCGCTGGGCCTCGAGCGAACTGAGGCTGTGGCCCTTGTCTTTGATCTCGAGGTTTTCGAAAACGATCGCGATCGCCTCGACAATCCAGCCGTGGGGCTCGGAATAACTGCCCCAGGCCGCGCTCATAGGCAGCTTGCCGCAGCATCCGGCCTCCACGATGCGGTGCACGCCCTCGTGATAAAGCGTGCGCGCAAGGTTGTCGCGCGCCTTGTTGAGCCGGCCCACTTCATCAGCGCGCTGCGCGTTGATGACGGAAAAACCGTGCCAGCGCAGGTAAGCGCCCTCATGTTTCTCGGTCATGGCGAAATCAAACTCGGCCGAAACCTTTATGAAGTCCTCGGCCTTGGCGCAAAGCCACACCAGGTTGATCCCCGCGCGCCTGGGAATCACATCGCCAAAGAGCTCAAAGAATGTGTTGTAGAAGCGATCGAGCAATTTGGTGTAGCGCAGAGCGCGCCACCAGGGCAGGTCGGTCACGAGCGTGAAGTGCTCGCCTACCAGCACGTAGGGGCTCGCCCACGTCGCCACGCGCTCGTTTTTCGCGGGCGCATCTTTGAGTGCGTGCACACAGGGCTTGAGCCGCGCAACCTCGGCGGGCTTGAGCCAGCCCACGCCATCAAGCCATTCATAACCGTAGGCTTCGCGAGCAGCCTTGTGATCCCAGTCGAGGTTCTGGACCGTCTGGATGCCGGCGCGGCCCAAGGCCTTCCACGCGGCTTCGGCTCGCTGCTTCTGGAGGGCTTCGCGTTTGTCGAGGAATTCACCCCAGGCCTTGGCCGTGTAAACGTCAGGCTTGGCAAGGTCGAATTCCTGCGCAAGCTTCTCGGCAGCGAGCTTCTCGTCCGAACCCGCGGACGCGCCCTTGAGCGCTTCGTCGCGCAGCTCTTTGCCCTGCGAAAACAAGTTGTTCGACAGGCAATGGCGTGCCAGTTCAACGGTCGCGGCGTGAAAACCCGGCTGCGAAGGCGAGTACGGAACGTCTTGCGCGGCCAAGGTGCCGCACAGCAGAAGCAGCAACAGCGGTAACGTGCGAACCATAGAGAAGGCCGGGGAGGCCCACGGGGTCAGGGGCATTATACACCAAAGGCAGGAAATTTTGCGAAACTCCTGAAACCCGCGTTACGAAATTGCGTATCAGAGGTACTAGAGGGTGGAGACCGTCATGCGCAGCGCAACCGACAACATCCCCAAGGGCAGCTACGAACGCCTCGCCCGGCACACACAGGCCGCCAACGAGCGGCGTCGCGGTCTCTCGCAGCTTGTGCGCCGAGTGCAAAACGCCCGCGTGTTCGAACAGGTCTTGAGCGCAATCAGCCAGCGCGCGGCTTAGGCGCGCCAACAATCATAAGGAAGCACTGGGACGCCCGAGGGCGTCCCTTTTAGTTGGCCATAGAAACCGGCGCGGCCAAGTAGCCGCGCCGGTCGCTGGGATGCAGTGCTAAAGGTCGGCAATGCGCCACTCGCCGTCTTCCTTGACCAACGGCATTTCCTCTTCTTCCTTCCTGAGTTCCTTGCCGTCGGGGCCCTTAATAATGAAGACAATCTTGCAAGTGGCCTTGTCGCCATCGATTTTCACGTCGCTGAAAGTGAACTCCAGTGTCTGCTTGGCTTCTTTGACTTTCGCCATGCGTTTTTCCAGGGACGTCTTGTTCTTTTCGAGATCGGCCTTCTTGCCACAGGAAGCCGCCTTGGCCGCGTCCTGATCCTTCAGCGCCTGCTGGTAAATCTTGAGCGTGCCTTCGGGCGTTTTCATGTCGGGCGCGGATTCTCCGCTGCTGCCGCTGCTGGAACTGCCACTGTTGCCGGTGTTGTTGCCGCCGCCGCACGCCACCGCAAAAACCGCCAACATCACCAGCGCCAACAACGCCAAGTGTTTGCGAACCATGATTGCCCCCTTGGAAAGAGTTCGAAAATTGCCCGGCGCAGGTTAGCCGCTTTGCCTGCCCGCCGCCAACTTCCTCACGGTTTTCCCACACTGTTCACGGGAGCCCTTCGCAAGCTATCTTGCGGACTGACTCGCGAGACGACCATGCTCTTCAAGATCCGACTCACTCCCAAACTCAAGGACCAAAGCCCGGAATCCCTGCGGGCCGCGCGCACACTGCACGACGTGGGCCTGCATTCGAACGGCCTCATTCACCGCCGTCTCTACCTTATAGAAGGCAAGCTCAGCGAGGCTGACGCGAAGCGCGTGGCCACGGGGCTGCTGGCCGACCCGGTTACCGAGAGCGCCGAGGTGTTCAAGGGCGACGCCGCCGAGCCCGAGGGCGAGCGCCTGTTCAACATCATGCGCCGCACGGGCGTAATGGATCCCGTCGAACAATCGCTCTTGCGCGCGCTCTCCGATTCCGGCGTGAACGCGGCGGGCGTGAAGAGCGTCGATCAATTCGAGTTCGCCGCGCCGATTACGCAGGCCGAGGTGGCCAAGGCCTACGCCGCGCTGGGCAACAGCGTGGTCGATGAAGCCCATCGCGGGCCGCTGCTGCTCAAGGCTTTGCCCAAGGGCAAACCGTACACGTTCAAACTCGTGCACGTCGACATCACGGGCCTGACTGACGATGGCCTGAAGATTCTCAACAGCACGCACAAGCTTTCCATGAACCTGACCGAGCTGCGCGCCGTGCAGGCTTTCTATAAAGAGCTGGGCCGCGAACCGACCGATGCCGAACTGCTCACGCTTGCGCAGACCTGGAGCGAGCACTGCAAGCACAAGACGCTCGCGGGCCAGGTCCATTACCGCGAGCATAAGGCCCACGAAGTGGGCCCCGATTCAGACCTGATCCACGAGAGCCTGTTCGACATGAAGCTCGTGCCGCTCGACGGCAAAATTGAAAACCTGCTCAAGGACACCATCAAACGCGTGACGGACGAGCTCAATCACCCGTGGTGCCTGAGCGTGTTCGTCGACAACGCCGGCGTGATCGAATTCGACGCCGAAGACGCCATCTGCTTCAAGGTTGAAACGCACAACCACCCCAGCGCCATTGAGCCCTACGGCGGCGCGGGCACGGGGCTGGGCGGCGTGATCCGCGACATCCTGGGCACGGGCCTGGGCGCGCGCCCCATTCTCAACACAAACGTGTTCTGTTTTGGCCCGCTCGATACCGATGCGCGCCACGTGCCCAAGGGTGCCACGCACCCCAGGAAAATCATGCGCGGCGTGGTCAATGGTGTGCGTGATTACGGCAACCGCATGGGCATTCCCACGCCCAACGGCAGCATCCACTTTGACGCGCGCTACACCGGCAACCCGCTGGTTTACGCCGGCAGCGTGGGCATTATTCCACGCGACAAGATTTCCAAGAAGGCGGAAGCGCGCGACGTCATTGTGGTCGCGGGCGGGCGCACCGGCCGCGACGGCATCGGCGGCGCCACGTTCTCCAGCGTCGAGCTCACCAGCGAAAGCGAAACCATCAGCGCCGGCGCCGTGCAGATCGGCAACGCGATCACCGAGCAGATGGTGCAGGAATGTCTCATCAAGGCCCGCGACAGGGGGCTTTATCGCGCCGTTACGGATTGCGGCGCGGGCGGCCTCTCCTCGGCCGTGGGCGAGATGGGCGAGCAAACCGGCGCCGCCGTTGAGCTGCACAAGGTTCCCGTCAAATACGAGGGCCTGAGCTACGCCGAAATCTGGCTCAGCGAAGCGCAGGAGCGCATGGTGTTTGCCGTGCCGCCGCACAAGCTCAACGAACTGCTTGAACTCTTCAGGAGCGAGGACGTCGAGGCCACGGCCATCGGCGAATTCACGGGCGACGGCCGCCTTAAGCTGCACTGGCAGGGCAAAGAAGTCTGCGACCTGCCCATGAGCTTCGTCCATGACGGCATGCCCAAAGTGGTGCGCGAGGCCGTGTGGCAGTCCGGCGTGCCGCGCGGCTTGCCGGAGCCCACGGTCAAAGGCCACGACGCCAACGAAATCCTGCGCGCAATTCTGGGCTCGCCCAACGTGTGCAGCAAAGAATGGGTCGTGCGCCAGTACGACCATGAAGTGCAGGCCATGAGCGCCATCAAGCCGTTCACCGGGCCGGGCCGCGACGGCCCCAGCGACGCCTGCGCAATCGTGCCCAAGCTTGGAGGCAAGGACGCCGTCGTCGTTTCCAACGGTCTCAATACGCGATTTGGCGACGTGGACCCGTATTGGATGGCGCAAAGCAACATTGACGAAGCCCTGCGTAATTACGTTTGCGCCGGCGGCGACATCGAGCACTGCGCCATTCTTGACAACTTCTCGTGGGGCAACTGCAACAAGCCCGACCGGCTGGGCGGCCTGGTGCGCGCCTGCTACGGCTGCTACGTAGCCGCGCGCGCCTTTGGCACGCCGTTCATCTCGGGCAAGGATTCGCTGAACAACGAGTTCATGACCGACGTGGGCGTAAGCGTGGCCATTCCGCCCACGCTGCTGATCTCGGCCATCGGCAAGGCTGTTTCGCTTGAGGGCCTGACCACGATGGACCTCAAGGCGCCGGGCAACAAGTTGTTCGTGATCGGTCAGACGCGTGATGAATTCGCTGGCAGCCACTTTGAAATGGTTACGGGCGTGCGCGGCAGCGAGCCGCCGCGTCTTGACGCGTCAACAGCGCTGCGCTGCTACAAGGCGCTCAATGAGTGCCAGCGCAAGGGCCTGATCAAGAGCGCTCACGACTGCAGCGAGGGCGGCATCGCCGTGGCGCTGGCTGAAATGGCACTGGCGGGCCGGTTAGGCGTCAAAGCCAAGCTAGACCCCAAGCTCGCGCCGCCTTCGGCCGAGCCGACCGACGCCACACTGCTGTTTTCCGAGAGCAATGGCCGCATCATCATCGAATTGGCGGCAAAGGACGCGGGCGCCGTCTGGCAGGCGTTCAACGGCTTGCCGATAGTCGAGATTGGCGAAGTCACGCGCGAGCCGCGCTTGTTAATCGCAGGCATGCGTGGCCAGACGGTGATCGACCAGGACGCCCACGATCTTGCGCGGGTGTTCAAGGAACCGCTTTACAAAGCCTTTGGCGAGGGCATTCCCAAGACACCCGCTTGAGCGGCTCGACCTCGATAGTAGCGTAGTGGCCTTCCTGACGCACAGCCGTGCCGGTTAAACACTCTGGATTTGGAGGCGACTCATGCGTTTGCCGCTTGCGCTGATGGCGCTCTTGGTTGCTTTCGCTTCAAGCCTGTCGGCTCAACCCGTGAAGCCTGCCTGCATCTGGGATCCGAGCCCCAATTACACCGCCGGTCGCAGCGCCACGATTGACACAGTCGTCATCCACACGACGGAAGGCAGTTACTCCGGCGCCGTGAGCTGGCTGAAAAACCCCAGCGCGGGCGCGAGCGCGCATTACGTTATTAAGGAAGATGGCAGCGAGATCACCCAGCTCGTGGCTGACAGCAACACATCCTGGCACGCGACCTATTACAACTCGCGCAGCATCGGCATCGAGTGCGCCGGCTATGCGGGCCAGGCCAGCACCTGGACGCAGGGCATTTTGCCCAAGCTCTACGACCTCGTGGCGTGGCTTTGCTACACCTACAACGTGCAGGCCGTGCATCCCGCCGGCACGGCGGGCTCTTCAAGCGCGCAGCCCTACACCGGCGTCGGGCTTGTCGGCCACTACCAGATTCAACCCTGGAACCGCTCTGACCCCGGCGCGCACTTCGATTGGAACGCGTTTGTCACCGAGGTCAACAACCGCCTCAACCCCGGCGGCGGCAACGACGTCATCATCGACAACGTTGACCCGGGCTTCTCTGTGAACAGCGGCTCATGGAGCACCGGCACGAGCGCCAGCGGCAAATACGGCGCCGACTATCGCTTTGTCGGCACGGCGGCCAGCGTTACAGCCGAGAGCGAATGGCGCCCGAACATCCAGACCACGGGCAACTATGAAGTCGCGATTTACTACCCGCAGGGCACCAACCGCGCGCCCGACGCGCAGTTCGCCGTCATCCATGGCAACGGCACAAGCACTTACACCGTCAACCAGCAGATCAACGGCGGCGCCTGGTATGTGCTGGGCACGCATCCGTTTTTCTCGGGCACCAACGGCTACGCCCGCCTGCGCAACAACGCCAGCAGCGGCTATGTCGTGCTCGCCGATGCCGTGCGCTTCCGTTACATCAGTGCCGCGCCCGCGCCCAGCGCACCGACTGGCCTGATTGCCACGGCGCAGAGCCCGACGAGTGTGCAGTTCTCGTGGAATTGGGCGACGTGGAGCGACGGCTACTGGCTCGACATCGCGCAAAGCGCCTCCGACCTGAGCGGACAAACAGCAACGTTTGCGAATTACTACGCCGGCCAAGCCACGACTTACACCTGGACGGGCCTCACGCCAAACACGACCTACTATTGGCGTGTGTACGCTTTCAATACGCAGGGCGGCAACCACGGTTATCCCACACTCACGAGTGTGACCACGCCGCCGAACTCTGGATCGGCGCCCACCATTTCCGCGGTTGCGCCCAATCCCGTGCTGCTTGGTGGCGTGCTCACTATCGACGGCACCAACCTCAGCGGCGCAAGCGTGACCATCGGCGGCCAGGCTCAATCGCTTACAAGCTCCAGCGCCACGCAACTGGTCATGCCCGTGCACGCGGCTACGCCCACGGGCTCGCAGTCCGTCGTGATCACGACTTCACAGGGCGCAGCGAACTCAACCCTTACGGTCAACGCGCCCAGCGCGGGCGTGCCGCTGGTGAATGGCGTCAACCCCGACCCCGTGCGCCGCGGTGAAGTGCTCACACTCAGCGGCACCGATTTGAGCGGCGCGAGCGTGACCATCGGCGGCGTGGCGCAGACTGTAACCAGCGCGACCGCATCCACGATCACACTGGCCGTCGCGAGCGGCACGCCGCTTGGTCTGGCGCAACCCGTCGTCGTCACAACCGTCGGCGGCAGTGCGAACACGACGGTCGAAGTGCTGGCGGCCGTGACACCGGGTGGTGGCGGAGGCAACAATGGCAGCGGAGGCTGCAGCACAGGCGAGTATCCCATCGGTCTCGCGCCAATCCTGCTCGTGATTCTGGCCGCGCTTGCCGCTGCCCGGCTGCGCGCGCACGCGGCGCGGGCTTAATCCGCAATCGACAATCGACAATTCACAATCCACAATCGAACCGTGCTCGCCTACCTGGAATTTCCCAACTGGAATCCCGTCATCCTCGACCTGAGCTGGTTGAGCGCGAATGCGGCTCTGCGCTGGTATGGCTTCACTTATATCGTGGCGTTCACGTTTGGCTATTTCGCGCTCTGGTTCATGCAAAAGCGCGGCTATCTGCGCATCGGCAAAGACGACGTCGTCAACTACATGATCGTGGGCGTGCTGGGCGTGTTTGTGGGCGGGCGCGTGGGCGAGATTTTCTTTTACCAGTTCAACCGCACGTTCTTCGGCCCCGAGCCGGCATGGGATCGTTTCCTGAGCATCTTTGCCGTTTGGAACGGCGGCATGAGTTTTCACGGCGGCCTGATTGGCGTAACACTGGCCGTGCTGATTTACACGCGCTTCAAGAAGCACAGCTTTTTCAACGTGATGGATGGCTGCACGCAGTTCATGCCCTTCGGAATCGCGTGCGTTCGCTTCGGCAATTTCGTGGGCGGCGATCTATACGGCCGGCTGGTCACGGATGAAGCGGGCAAACCCGTCTACGACGGCGCCAAGCTGCCGTGGTACGCGATGAAGTTCCCCACCGATCCCGACGGCGTGCGCGAGATTGCCAAGCACGTTGACCCCAGAACCTGGAAAGACCACAGCCCGCTGCCGGTCTCGGCGGAAGTTTGGGCCAAGGTTGAACCCCTGGTGCCAGGGCGCTATCCAAGCCAGTTGGCGCAGATGCTGCTCGAAGGGCTTTTGCTCTGGGTCACGCTGATGGTTCTGCGCCGCTACTGCCGAAAGCCGGGCATGCTGGCCTCGCTGTTGTGCGTGTTCTATGGCGCGTACCGCTTCCCTGTCGAGTACTTGCGCGAGCCCGAGCCGGGCGACCCGTTTCATCTCGGCTTTACCATCGGGCAGAACCTGTGCCTTGGACTGATCGCATTTGGCCTGGCGATGTTCTTCTACTGCTGGAAATTCCGCCGCGACCCCAAACCGTATTCCGATGGCGAACTGCGCCTGCGCAGCTCAACATCAGAAACGAAAGCGGCGCCCTGAGAAAGCGCCGCTGCAAACCCGTTCCCACTCAGCCTACTTCTCGCGCGCGACGGCCATTTCCAAAAGCGGCAGCGTTTTGTTCGCGGCCTCTTTCTGGGCCTGTGTGGCATTGGCATCGGCGGCTATCGCCTTCAGCGCTTCCAGGCTTTCCTTCCACGCCACCATGCACAGCGCCGTGCAGATGACATCCTGATTTTCCGGACGTGCCTTCAGCTCCGCTACAAGCAACTCGGCGCAACCCTTGCGGATCTCCTTGGCGAACGCGGCTTTGTCTTCGCCGCGGCTTTGCCACGCCCACGCGCCGCCCAGATTGCCAAGCGCGCACTCGAGGGCACGCGTGATTCTGGCGTCGCTTTGCTCGCCGGTCAGGCGCGCCTTGATGGCGTCGAGCGCCGCTTTATCGGGCGCCCAACCCAGTGCCAGCGCAGCGCCTTCGCGCACCGCAATGGGATGCTGGCCATCAATGACTTCGGCCAGTGTCGCAAGCGCAGTCCTGCCCGCGCATTGGCCAAAACTGACGGCGGCAAAGGCGCGCAGGTCGTCGGCGTACTCGGCGTTGAGCAGCCCGCCCTGCATCGCAAATTGCGCGCGGGCATCGAGCGCCTCGCCGGGCGCCTGCATCAGCGCGACCATCAGCGTTTGCTTTTCGGCCGCGCCGGCTTCACCGGCGCTGAATGTGTAATCGCCCGCGAGGTATTCGAGCGCCTCCAGCAGCAGCGGCACAATCTCCTTGCCGCGGTGCGCGAAATCTCGGTGGCACGAGGGCTTGCCGTGGCGGAACTTGCGATACTCGGCAGGGTCAATGCCGCGCGGCTTCTCAACTTCAGTGGCGAGCTCCGGCTTGGCTATGCGCAGGCGGCAGACCTCGGCGGCCAATGCTCGGCGCCAGCCATCGGTTGTCCAGTTGGCTTCGGCGGCGGCGGTTTCGAGCGCGGGAATGGCGACGCTGCCCATCTCGACGACTTTGCCGCGCGCCGCTTTCCAGCTTGCGGCGTCGCCGCGCTTGGCTTGCGCCATGGTGTCGAGATGTTTATCGAGCGCGGCTTGATCAAACGCGAAAACCGGCGCGGCGAGAAGGACGAGAAGCAATGAGCAGATGGTGCGCATGATTTGTCTCTAAGCGTTCAGCGGCCAAGGGCCGCAGCTACACAACATCCGGAGGCTGCAGCTATTGCCACCAAGGCGTGACCGGCGGCGTGCGCACGTTCTGGCTGCCGCAATGGATTTCGCCCAGCAGATCGTGGTAGCTGTAGAACACATCCACGAACGTGACCTCGTTGGGCTGCGCAGCGGTACCCAGCGCCTCGAGCGCGGTCTCCGTAGCCGCGCGCCAGACGTCAGTCGGCTGATCGGGGCCTTCGGGATCGGGGACAACAAGCAGCACTTTGCCGCTGGCAGTGGGCATGACGACCAGATTGGCCACACCGGGGTTGTAAGCGGCGGCGTAGTTGCTGCCGACGTTCTCGAACATGATGGGTACCTCAATAAAATCAGCGGCGGTCAGGCCCAGTTGCGTGATCATCTGTTGCTTGATGTTGTCGATTTTGGTCTGGGCGCCGGCGTTGAAGTTCGTGAGCGTGGTGTTGCTGAGCACTGCATTGACCGTCGTTGCCCAACCGTTGGTGGTGCGGCCCGCGAACACGGCAAGGCTTCCGCCACCCGCTGCCTGCACGTTGAGCAGAATCTGCCGCCCCAGAGTGGGTGAGGCCAACGCCACGGCCCAGCCGCGCGCCGTGTTGGGCGCGGGCACAAAGCACATGAATTCGTCCACGTGGCCCACGGCCAGCCAGGAGGAGTCAATTTCTACGGCCGGGCCCTGCAGGCCGCAGGCGGTGAAGAACTGCTTGTAGAGGCTGTCCATCGTCTCGTTGTTGGTGGCTGTAGTGCCAATCAACGTGGTGAGACCACCTCCAATGACGACGCGGCCCCACGGGTAGTTGCCCGTGGCGTTGTTGATCGGCGGGCAGACTTCCAGGTTGCCTCCGTAGTTGTGTGAACCCTGTGAGCTGGCAAAGCGCTGGATGAAATCGAAGTTGGGGTCCCAGAGAATGTTCTGGCACCAGGCATCCACGGGGCGGTAGCGCGCCAGTTGCAGCACGGAATCAACACGGCGCACGCCGCTTGAGGAAGGCAACTGTACGCAAGTGGGCTCGCTCGAATCCTGCAGCCAGCGATCGTACGAGTAACTGGCTCCGGGCACCTCGCCATAGGTGATGCCGTTGGTGTTGCACAGGCCCTGAATCACGGTGCGCGCGGCGGTGTTGTTGTCGGTGCCGCTGGTGATGCTGACAATGTAGTACTTCTCGGCGCGCCACAGGTTGTTGACCAGTATCGGCGGGGCACAGCGCAGCCGCACCTGATCGGTGCCGAGCGATGCGCCACCGGCGTCCTTGACCTCAAGCGTTAGGAACACCACGCCATCCCAGCTGGGCGAAAGGCGCGCGTTGCACTCGATGCCAAGCTCGATGTCGGCGCTTTGAATCGAAGCCACCGGCAGGGTGAAGCTCGCGCCCGCGTTGTAAACAGAAGTCCAGGTGCCGGCGTTGTTCTGGAAAATGCGGATGCTGCTTTGCGCCGCGGCGGGTGTGACGCTGACTGTTACGCTGCCGCCCGAAGGGGCAGTGGCCATCTGGCGCACCAGAATACGCGCAAGGTCGGTGATGTCGCCTGCACCGTTGGTGGCTGTGTCGGCGTGGTCAAAGGCGTTGTTCGAGTCGTCGTCGTCGATGTTCCAGTAGAAAATCGCGCCGCGGGTCGTACTCCAGGCATCTTCGCCGGCATCGTCCGCCGCATCCACGGCGCCGTTACGATCGGTGTCGACGTCAAGATCGACGGCGGCAGCAGGCGCGGCGGTGACCACAATGTAGGCATAGCGCGTCAAGACGTTGTTACCGCCGGCGTTGATCGCGCGCAGCGTCACGTCATAGGTGCCGGCCGTGGCATAGGCGTAACTCGGATTTTGCGCGTAATTTTCGGGCGTGCCGTCGGAGTTGAAATCCCACTCCCAGCCAGTCGGGCTGCCTGTTGACGTATCGGTGAACTGCACAGGCGTACCCACCTGCACGCTCAAGGGCGTGGCCGAGAAACTGGCCACGGGAGCGCCGCCGCCTCCGCCCCCAGCCGTTCCGCCTCCCCCGCCGCCACTACCACCGCCGCCGCAGCCAAACAGCACCAGTGCAACGACCAGCGACGCACAAAGCAAAACCAGGCGAGCCATGCAACCCCCGCTAAATAGACAGTTAGTAATCTAACGTAGTACGAACGCAAAGGCTCACCTCACCCCGAAAATGAGTTGAGTGCAGGACAATGACGTTGGGGTGACGGGCTAATCCGCGGCTTTGCGCGAGATCTCGAACCAATCCACTTCGAGCTTCACAGCCTGCGGCGCGACAGCCCAAAGCTGGAAGAACTTCATGGTGCCGCCCACTTCGATCTTGCTGGTCTTGTCCAGCGTGCGCACGAGATCGGTCAGCGCCACTTCGACCTCCTTCCACTCGCCGACCTTCGTCGGCGTCAACATCAGGCGATAGTTACCCTCGCCCTCAACGCCGAACTGCAGCACCATCTCCTCAATCGCGCGGCTGATGCGATAGCGGAAACGCACCACATCGCCCGGGCGCACCTTGAACGTGTTCGCGAAGTAGATTGAAACGCCCGCCTCCTTCGCGTTCGCAAAGGCCACGCCATCCGCCAGCTCGCCCTTGTCGAGGCGTTCCTTGCTGGCCGCGTCAAATTCCTCGCGCACCAGCACGCGCTGGGGCAGGTTGCGCAGCATGGCGTGTTTGCGCGCCAGGGTTTCCGTGTTGGTGGGCTGGGGCTTGCTCAAGCCGCGCGCCGTGAGGCTGGCGGTTTTACCCGCGCCGACTGCGCCATCGTGGGTACTCACACTGCCCTGCACACAGGCGATACCCAGCGAGCCGCGCGAAGCGCTGAACAGGGCAATGCCGTTCATAAGCGCGCTCAACTCGCCGCATTTGAGCTGCAATTCGGCGCAGTCGAGGTTGTCCACGTAGAGATCTTCGCTCTTGAGTTCAATTGCGGCGCTCAGCGTGATCTCTCCGTTGAAGCGCAGCAGCGCCCCTCCGCTGAACTGCACGTCGGCGTGGCCGCTGGCCGAAAGCTGCACACCCTCGCGCAATTCCTCACCGGTTTCAGTGACGCGCCAGGCTTCGGCCTCGGCATAACGGATTTTCAGCGCGCTCTTGCGCGACGATTCCTTGACGGTCGCAACAACTGCCGGCTGGCGCGGCTCAACCGGTTTTTCCTCCGGCTTGGGCTCAACGGGCGGCTTCTTGACCTCCGTGCCCTCCGGCTGCTTGGGAGTTTCGGGCTGTTTTTCGGGCGGTATCTCTTCAGGTTTCTTGACTTCGTCGGGTTTGGCAGGCGGCAACTCGGGCTTTTCTTCGGGCTTGGGCTGCTCGGGCGCCGGCTCATTCGATGGCGGCGTGTTGGCCGGAACTTCCGGACGAGGCTCGGGGTGCGGCTCCACACGAGGGGTTGCATGGGGTGCAACGACGTTGCCTTTGTCGGCGGTCTCCCTGGATTCAGTGGGGCGAGTGGTATTCACGCCAATCGCCACCGCCACGCCGGCAACAATCAGCAGCAGCACGGCAACGATTGCCCCAAAGGGCGAGCGACTGCGTGCAGGGTGCGGCAGGGGTGCGCGGCGGCCCAGCTTGCCCGTGCGGCCACGAGCGGGCATAGCCGATGATGTACGCGAAGCGGAAGCGAGGATTCGCTCCGAGAGATCGGGGGCGTGCTCGCCGCCAATCTCTTCGGATAGCGCCCGTTCGAGATACCTGTTTTCCGCTTCCTCTTTCATAGCCCCTTCTTCTCGATGCACTTGCGCAATTGTTCCTTCGCCCGCCTGAGCAGTGTCTTGGCGCCCTCGGGATCCAGGCCCAGCGCGCCCGCGATATCCGCGCGGCTTTGTTCCGCCGCATACTGCAAGTCAATGGCCTTGCGCGCCCTTTCGCCCAGCGCCTTGAGGCATTCGCGCAGCGCCACCCTGTAACTTTCGCCTTCGTCGTCACCCTCGTGCTGCTGCCAGACCACATCCAATTGCTCAAACTCCTCCACACTGACCGTCCTGCTGTTTTTGCGCAGCGCCATCAGATAGTTGTTGCGCGCCACCGTTCTAAGCCATGCCGAGGTTTCAACGTGGCCGCGCAATTCCGGCGGGTGCTCCAGCAACTTCAGGAAGGTCTCCTGCGTCAGGTCGTCGGCCAGGGCCTCGTTGGCGCCGAGATAGCGCAAATAGCGCCATACCGCGGCCTGGTGGGTCCGCACCAATGAAGCGGCGTCGGGGTATTCGGCCATTGCGTCGCGTCACAATCCGGGAATGCGGAAGCTAACGCGATGGGGTCAGGGATTCTTGGAAAATCTAGGCTTTGGCCTCAGCGGGCATCTGCTTGAAAGCCTCGGCGGTCTTTTCAAGGAAATCGACCACCTTGCCACGGAGGCGCAATTCGCTGATGCCAGCCAGCGACTGGGCGCGTTCTTCCACCCATTTACGGCCCTGGCCGCGCGCCATGGTGGAGGTGGGTTTTGCGCCCAGCATCATCATGATGGGGCCGGGGATGATCTCGTATTCAACCACAATCTGGTTGCGAGACTCGAAAACATTGAGTGCGCGATATTGCATGGGTGACGAAGTTAGCGCGCCCGCCCGTGATTGCAACACGGTCACGGGTTATACTCGTGCTTCCACACAGCCAGGCCCCGCCATGCCCGACTTGCCAAGCGAGCCGCAGGAACGTTCCCGCAAGCGGGCCACGGCCAAGATCATGAAGCGGGCGCGCACTGTGCAGCTCTCCATGCTGCCCAAGACACCCGCGATTGAGGGGCTCGACCTCTTTGCCCACTACGCGCCTTGCGAAGCCGTGGGCGGCGATTTCTACGACTTCGTGCCCGTCAGTCCCTGGGAAATCGGCATTGTCATGGGCGATGTTGCCGGCCATGGCGTCGATGCCGCGCTGACCATGGCCGTGGCCAAAAAGACCATCCAGATCCACGGCATGGGCCGCAGCTCTCCGCGCGAAACGCTGCTCGTCACCTGCGCCGACCTGGCCCCCGATTTGCCCGGCAACAGCTTCGTGACCGTGTTTTATGGCGTACTCGATCTGCGCGACTGGAAGCTCACGTTCGCCAGCGCGGGCCATACGCCGCCCATCATCTACAACCCCGAGCGCACTCCGCCCCTGCAAAGTGTGCTCGCCAAGGGCGTGGTCATGGGTGCGGCCTTTGTTCAGGCCATGGAGAACATGCTCGTCGAACAAACCGTGCAACTGCGCAAAGGCGACACGCTGTTCCTTTACACCGACGGCCTGACGGAGGCGCCCAACAAGCATGAAGACCAGTTCGGCGAGCCGCGCCTGTTGCGCGCGCTGGATTGCGCCGCCGACGGCGACGCACGCGTTATTGTCAATTCCGTCATCAACGACCTGAAGCAGTTCGTGGGCGAGCACCCGCAGCAGGACGATCTAACCATGCTCGCGGTGCGCATTGCGGGTGAGCCCAAGGCGGCGGCGCGCGTGCCGCAGAACAAACGCCGGCGAGTCTGGCCCACGAACCTGCGCCCGGCGAAAAGCACCTTTATCGGCCGCAGCGACGATCTGGCGCAGGTGCAGAACTGGCTCCACAACGAGGGCGTGCTTGTGACCGTCACCGGCGCTTCGGGCCTCGGCAAGTCACGCCTGGCCCTGGAGGCCGGGCGTGCGCTTCTTGAACACCTGCCCGGCGGCGTCTGGCTTTGTGATTGCAGCGGCGCGCGTGACCGCGAGCAGGTGGCGCAGGTGGTCGCAGGCGTTCTTGGAGTGGCGTTGGGCAATTCCGACCCGCTTGAGGCCATTGCGGCCACGCTTGAATTCCGCCCCCCGCTTTTGCTGGTGCTCGACAACTGCGAAAGCGGCGAGCGCTTTGCCCGCCCGCTGCTAGAACGCTGGCGCACAGCCGCGCCGCGTTGCCGCTTTCTCGTCACCAGCCGCGAAGCCATGGGGATGGCCGGTGAGCGCGTGCTCGAACTCAAGCCGCTCAATACGCCTCCCAGCGAATACGAGGTGCTCGACGACAGTGACGCGGCTTCGCTCTTCGTGGCGCGCGCGCGGGAGTCGAATCCTGAGTTCAGGCTCACGGATGCCAGCCGGCCCAGGGTGGCCTCGATTGTGCGCGGGCTGCAGGGCAACCCGCTGGCGATTGAGCTTGCGGCGGCACAGGCCGGCAACCTGACGCCCGACGAAATCGACGACGGCCTCAAGCGCGAGCGCGAAACCAAGCGCCCCGCAAAGAAGACCAGCACCGAGAGCCGGCCGATTTTCGCGCCCGATGCCGCGGATTGGGCCTATGAGCAGCTTTCAACGGCGGAAAAGTCGGCCTTTGGCCAGCTCTGCCTCATGCGAGGCGGCTTTTTTCTGGAGGCCGCCGAGGCCATCGTGGAGCCCCCGAACGACGAAGCGCTCGACTCCACGGCGCTGGTGCAAAGCCTGCTGGAGAAACAACTGCTGCAAACGCAGGACACGCCCTATGGCACGCGCTTTGTGCTGCTGCCGCCCATTCGCTCATTTGGACGCCGCAAGCGCGCCGAAGGCTACACCGCGGAGCAGGAGGACGCGCTGACCGGGCGCTTTGTCGAGTACTACGCCAACTACGCACGCGACCAGGAGGCGCGCTATGCCAGCCGCCACGCGCCGGAAGTGCTTGACCGCCTCGAACTCGACCTCGACAACATCTTCGCCGCACAGGATTTCGCCCTGGCCATGAACCGGCCTGAATTGGCGGCTCGCGCGCTATTGGGCGTCGCGCCGCTGTTCACGCTGCGCAGCCCGATGATCAACCGTATCGAGCGCCTTGAGCGCACGCTCAACGCCACCGGCAAGTCGGCCGTCGCAACGCGCGTTCGGCTGCATACAGCGCTGGCGCAGGCGCGCTTTTACAGCGATGGCTGGCTCGACGCCGAGAAGAACCTGGGCGAGGCCATCGAGCTCTGCCAGCCGGGCCTGGCCGATGCCATGCTTTCCAAGGCTCTGGCCGAGCGCGGCTTTGTGCGCATCCAGCGCGGCGCCTTTGCCGATGCCCGCGCGGATATCGAACGCGCACTGGAAGTCGCGACAAAGGCCAAAGACGCCGTGTCGTACCAGAACGCGCTGCTTTATTCAGGCTGGCTGGCCTATCAGGAGCGGCGTTCGGAGGAGGCACTGGGCGCCTTTGTCAAAGCCGAGCCCCTGATCCGTCAGCGCGACGACATGCCCATGCTCGTGGAGTGCCTCAACAGCAAGGCGATTGTGCTGCGCGCGCTTGCAAAACCCGAAGACGCCCTGGCCTGCGCCCACGAGACATTGCAATTGCTCAGCCGCCTGCGCGCGCCGCTGGCCGCCGCCGTGCAAACGGGCAACATCGGCGTGATTCATCGTTCAGTTGACCGTCTCGATGACGCGCTGGAGTGCTTCCTGCAGGCGGAAAGCGCACTGCGCGAAGCGGGAGAGCGCCACGGCCTTACGCGCACTCTGGGCCACATTGCAGACCTTTACCTGTTTCTCGATCGCCTCGACGAAAGCGATGCCTGCGCGCGTGAGTCGCTTGCGCTTGCCGAGAAGGCCACGGACAAAATGGCCATCGGTCGTGCCAACATGATCCTCGGGCACGTCGCGTTTGCGCGCAAAGAATGGGCCGCCGCGCAAGAGCACTACGAAAAATCCCTGGCCATCGAACGCGGGCTGAATCGCTCCATCGAATCTGCCATCGCGCTGGCGTTTGCGTCGCTGTGCCGACTCGAGTGCGGTGATGCGGCCAAAGCACACGAGGACATTGCGTCGGCGGCGAAACTCGTTGATGGACTTCAACTGCGCAAGGAAACAGTCACGTTCTTCCTGTTTGCAAGCCGCGCATGCGCGGAACTGGCCCTGAAGCGGCGCGAAGACGCCGCACGAACATTGCTGGCCGCGCAGGCCTTTGCAGACAAGAACGACTTTGACCATTACAGTTCGGACATCCTGCTGGCGACTGCTTGGCGGCTGTTGGACAACCTGCGGGCGCAGGGTCTGGGCGACCCGCTGGCGGAGCGCATTATCCGCGTGCAATGCGAACACTGCCGTACGCGCGTACGCGGCACGCGCAAGAAGGTGGACGACCTGCTGGCCTGCCCTTCATGCAAGACCGCACCGTTTCGCTACTTCGTTGATGAAACCAACGCCTAAATCAACAGGGCGCCCTTTCGAGCGCCCTGATTCTTGGTTGGTAGCGGGGACTGGATTCGAACCAGTGACCTGCAAACAGTCCAGTGGACTGTTTGCTCAGCGAGGCTTCGCCGAGCGGCAGCGGCGCAAGCCGCTGACCAAGCGACAAGCGCAGCTTGTCGCCCTACGTAAACAGGGCGCCCTTTCGAGCGCCCTGATTCTTGGTTGGTAGCGGGGACTGGATTCGAACCAGTGACCTCAAGGTTATGAGCCTTGCGAGCTGCCAACTGCTCCACCCCGCAACAGAGGGCGGAATGGTAGCAACGCGCGCGAGTGCGTCAACCCGCGGTCTTGGACTCAACTCAAGTTGTCTTGGCGAAGCGGCCGGAGATCGGCGCCTGCGGCAGCACTTTGACCACCGGGCCCTGCTGGAGCAGCCGGTGCTCGGCATAAAGATTGATCGCTTCGGGGTAAGCCTCGCGCTCGGCGGCCTGCACGCGCTCAGCCAACGTGACGGGCGTATCCTCAGGCAGCACGGGCACCTTTCGCTGCAGGATGATCGCGCCGTGGTCGTACACATCGTCAACGAAGTGCACCGTGCAGCCGCTTTCGTTCTCGTGGTGCTTGATGACTTTCTCGTGCACTTTCATGCCGTACATACCCTTGCCTCCGTACTTGGGCAGAAGCGAGGGATGCACGTTGATGCAATGCCCGCGGTAACGCGCCGGAAGATTCAGGTAACTCAAGAAGCCGGCCAGCAGCACGACGTCGGGCTTCTTGGCGGCGATGAGCTTGAAGATCGCGTTGGAGAACGAGACGGCATCGGTGTAATCGGCGCGGCTGCACACCCGCGTGTCCACACCCAGCGCTTTGGCGCGCTCGATGCCGGGCACAGCCTCCTTGGAAGAGATCACGCCCAGCACCTCAAGGTTGCAGCGACCGTCGCGCGAACGCTCAATCAGGTTCTGCATGGTGGTGCCGGAACCTGAAATCAGGATGACTGCGGTAACGGGTTTCACTTTGGCCGTCATTCTCAAACCTGCCTGCCACGCGGCTTTCAAGCAT
The DNA here is from genome assembly GCA_020845475.1 of Planctomycetota bacterium. Taxonomy (GTDB): domain Bacteria; phylum Planctomycetota; class UBA8742; order UBA2392; family UBA2392; genus UBA2392. The sequence goes on along the minus strand of JADLFN010000051.1, from coordinate 12,546 downwards.
ATCACGAAACAGGCGCTTTGCGGAACCCCGAATTATTGAAAGAACGCGACGCCTCCAATGGGTAGACCAGCATTTGGAGCCGCCAAGAACGCCAAGGCCGCCAAGAGTTGGCTTGTCTTCGCAGTTCTTGGCGTTCCTGGCGTCCTTGGCGGTAGCTGCTTTTGCCGGCGCCTGGACTAAACGCTGTCCCCCACCACATCCGCGCAGCGCTTGCACAGCTCCGGGTGCTTGGCCGACTGTCCGACGTCGCCCGTGCGGCGGTAGCAGCGCACGCAGGCTTTGTCGTCCAGCGTCAGCACGCGCACGAACAAACCCTGCACATCCGTGGCCGGTTCAAATCCCTCCAGCGCCGCGTGGTGCGAGGCATCGGTCAATTCGACGCCGCTGACGTTGAGGTACTCGGCCAGCCGCGCCTGGCCGGTGCCAGCAAGCAACGCCATCAGCTCAGGCTTGCAGCTCAGCACGGCGCGTGCGTCGTAGCCCTTGCCGATTTTTTTCTCCTTGCGCAGGCGGTCGAGCACGCGATCCACCTCGGCCTTGACCTTGAACACGCGCTCGAACTCGGCATCGAGCTTTTCGTTGCGCAGGCTGAACTCGCGCGAGCCGGGCCACGCGGCCATGTGCACGCTGGGCACTTCGCCCGCGGCCTTCGGCGTAAACTCCCACATTTCATCGGCGCTGTGCACGAGAATCGGCGCGACGAGCCGGCAGAGCAGATTGGCGATGTGGCTCATCGCCGTCTGCGCGCTGCGACGTTTCGCGCTCTCCCCGCCCTCGCAATAGAGCGTGTCCTTGGTGGCGTCGATGTACTGGGCACTGAGCGTGACGTTGCAGAACTGCGTAAGCTCGCGCATCGCCACGTGGAATTCATAGCGGTCAAAAGCCTCCGTGACGGCCTGCGCGCATGCCGCCGCTCGCGAGAGCGCCCATTGATCAAGCGCCGTCAATTGCTCCTGCGGCAGGGCGTGTCTGGCCGGGTCAAAGTCAAAAAGGTTGCCAACGAGCGCCCTGAACGTGTTGCGGATCTTGCGGTAACCCTCGGCGCCGTCCTGGATGAGCTTGTACGTCACCGGCACCGGGCTTGACGTGTCAAGGCTTGCGAAATAATAGCGTATCAGGTCTGCGCCCAGGTCTTTGCAGCCCTGGTCGATGGGCCACATGTTGCCCTTGGATTTGCTGCCCTTTTCGCCCTTTTCATCGACGACGAACGCGCATGTCAGGCAATGTTTGAAGGGCGAAACGCCGGTCGTGGCCACGCTCAATATCAGCGAAACCTGGAACCAGCCACGGTGTTGGTCGTCGCCCTCGAGGTACATGTTGGCGGGGAACTTGTCGAGCAGCTCGGCGTCCTCGCGCATCACGGCCTGGAAGCTCGAGCCGGCCTCGAACCAGACGTCAAAGATGTCGCCCATTTTCTCCAGCGTTTTGCCTTTGTATTTGGCCGCGACTTCCGGCGGCAGCAGTTTCTCGGCCGGCCAGTTCACGTCATCGAACCAGACGTTGCTGCCGTGCTGGCGCACGAGTTCGACGACGCGCTTGTTGGTCTCGCGCGTCAACAGTACCTCGCCGGTTTCCTTCACGCGGAAAGCCGGTATCGGGATGCCCCAGTAACGCTGGCGCGAGACGCACCAGTCGGGGCGGTTTTCGATCATGGCGCTGATGCGGTTTTCGCCCCAGGCGGGAAACCACTTGGAAGCGTGAATGGCGTCAAGCAGCCGCGCCCGCAGGGTCTTGCCCTCGGGATTGAGCTTCTTGTCGGGATCGACATGGTCGATCTGCACGAACCATTGCTCGGTCACGCGGAAGATCACGGGCGCGTGCGTGCGCCAGCAATGCGGGTAACTGTGCGAGATGTTCTCGGTGTGCAACAGCCAGCCTTCTTCGCGCAGCTCGTTGACGATCAGCGGGTTGGCCTTCAATACATTCTGGCCCTCGAGCATCTTAAGCCAGCCGCGCGTGTCCTCAAAGGCGGGGCTGAGTTGCAGCTCTTTCTTGAGTCTGTCACCGGTAAAGAACTTGCCGGCTTCGTCGATGGGGCAGACCACGGGCAGCCTTTCCTTTTTCCCCGTGTCAAAGTCCTCTTTGCCGTGGCCGGGCGCGGTGTGCACCAAACCCGTGCCGTCTTCGAGCGTGACGTAGTCAGCGAACACGACAGGGCACGCGGTTTCCAGGAACGGGTGGCTGTAGCCCACGCCCTTAAGATCGGCGCCGCTGAAAACTTCCAGCACGTTCACGTTCTGCAGTTTTGCCTTTTCGGCCACGCGCGAGAGCAGCGCCTGAGCCAGCACGATGTGCTCGCGTTTGCCATCGCGCTCGTAGCGCGCCAGCACATACTCCGCACCCGAAGACGCGGCTACGGCGACGTTGGCGGGCAGCGTCCAGGGTGTGGTCGTCCAGATCAGCAGCGCGAGCGAACTCCACACGGCCTCGCGGTCGTCGCGCGCTTCAACGAGTTCGCGGAACTTGCACTCTTTGCCACACGTCGAAACCGGGAAGCGCACGTACACGCTGGGGTCGGTGCGGTCCTCGTACTCGAGTTCCGCTTCGGCCAGCGCACTCTGCGCAGCCCAGCTCCAGTGCACGGGGCGCTTGGCTCGCGTGATATAGCCGCGCTCGTGCAGGCTGGCGAAAACCTGCAGCACATTGGCCTCATAGGCCGGGTTTATGGTGAGATAGGGCTTTTCCCAGCGGCCGAGCGTGCCGGTGGCCTTGAATTGCTGGCGCTGCTTGTCGATGAAGCCGTGCGCGTAATCGAGGCACTTTTTGCGCAGTTCGAGCACGGTCATGTTGGGCGGCTTCACGCCGCCGAGATCGGCCAGCACTTTGTGCTCGATCGGTAGCCCGTGGCAGTCCCACCCAGGCACGTAGGGTGCGTCAAAGCCCTGCATGGTGCGGAACTTGACGACGGTATCCTTGAGTATCTTGTTCATGCCCGTGCCGGTGTGGGCGTCGCCGTTGGCGTAGGGCGGGCCGTCGTGCAGCACCCAGGGCTGGGCACCCTTGCGCGCGGCCCGGATCTGCTCGTACAGCTTCATGGCGTCCCACTTCTGCCGGCGTGCGGGCTCGCGCGTGGCGAGGTCGGCCTTCATGGGGAAGTCGGTCTTGGGCAGCAGCACGGTCTGCTTGTAGCGGTTCTTTTCGTCGGTCATGGCAATCTCTTATCAAATGCAAAAGGAAGGCGCATCTGCGCCTTCCCATGACGGTAGATAGTTCGTTACTCAGCCGGGTATTGCTCAGGCGATGTAACCGCCGGCTTTCCTTTGTATAGGTCGGGGAGTTCGGACTCGGGAATGTCCGTGGCCTCCTCGACCAACATAATTGGAATGCCGTCTTCTATGCGGTAGGCCTTGCGCGACTCGTAGCAGAGCAGACGATTGCCCACCAGCGTCAGCGGACGCCGACTCAGCGGGCAAACGAGCATGGACAACAGCTCGGGATCGATGGTTTGACTGTCGCTCATGGGCGCAATCATAACGGTGTTCCCGCCGTTGACAACCTGCCTGCCGCCGATATTCTCTGCGCCCTCGATTGGGAAATTGCCATGGCACAGATCAAGACGCAGAACTCCAACCTCAAGCGCAACCGCTCGCACGGTTTCCGCAAGCGCATGAAAACCGCCGACGGCCGCGCCGTTCTTTCGCGCCGCCGCCGCAAGGGCCGCAAGAAGCTCTCCGTGAGCCAGGAACGCAAGTGGAAAGAACTGGGCAGCCCGCGCAAGTCTCGCCCCAACAAGGGCCCCGGCGGCCAGTCGCGGAAGTAGGCCTCTTGATATTTCGGACGAGCGCTCCGTGTGGGCGCTCGTTCTCGTTTCGGTGGTCTTTGCAGAGGTTCTAGGTTTTGGGTTTTGGGTTCTAGGTTCTGGGAAAGACACGTCGCCATTGGCTATCCCAGAACTTAGAACCCAGAACCTAGCACCTCGTCCCTACGTGAATAGCCACGGTGCGCAAATTCAGCTTGCGATAGTGCACTTCGCGCAAGCCGAGGCTTTCGAGGCGGCGCTTGAGTTCCTCGGCGTCAGGAAACACGCCAATGCTCTTGGGCAGGTACTTGTAGGCATGGTGGCGCGAACGGCTGATGACCTGGCCGATCAACGGCACCATGTAATTCAGGTGAAAACTTGTCAGCGCGCGCCAGAACCAGTTGCGCACGGGCGTGAATTCCAGAATCACCAGTCGCCCGCTGGGTTTGAGCACGCGCACAAGGTCTTTGAGCCCCGCGTTCACGTCCTGGAAGTTGCGCACGCCAAAGGCCACGCTTACCACGTCAAAGCTTGCATCGGTAAAGGGCAGGCGCAGGCCGTCAGCCGCGCTGTAGCTTGGCAGGCGCATGGCGCCTTTGAATTGTGCTGTCTTGGTAGCAGCGATGCGCAGCATCTCAGGTGTAAAATCCGCGCCGATCACGCGCATGGGTGCTGGCTCGGCGCCTGCAAAGAGCAATGTCAAATCGCCGGTGCCGCAGCAGCAATCGAGAATCGTCTCACCACCTCTGAGCGCGGCCATCTTCACGGCCAAACGTCGCCAGGCCTGGTCACGCCCGCCGGAAAGCACGCGGTTGAGCAGGTCGTACTTTCCCGCGATGCCCGCGAACATTTCGCGGACTTTTACGCCCTTTTGCGGATCCAACGGATCGATGACGACGGTACTGGTGCTTGGGGCTTGGGGCTTAGTGCTGGTGGCGGATGCAGAACTCATGCGATTGTCGATTGTATTTCCGAATCCCAAAACCCTAACCCCTAATCCCGCCTTCCGAAGTTGGGGCTTAAACGACAAACGCCCGGAAAACCGGGCGCTGTCGGTAAAACTGTTTAGCGCTTGCTGAACTGGAAGCGTTTGCGTGCGCCACGGCGACCATACTTCTTGCGTTCCTTCATGCGGCCGTCGCGCGTGAGCAGGCTCTGCTCCTTGAGCTTGGGCTCCAGCTCTGCCGAAATCTTGATCAGGCAGCGCGACAGGCCCAGGCTCACCGCCTGCGACTGGGCATTGATGCCGCCGCCATCGACGTTGGCAAACACGTCGAACTTGCCCTCAAGCTCGGCGACCTTCAAAGGCTGAAGGGCAACGGCCTTCTCGCGCGGGTTGAGGAAATACTGTTCATAGGGACGGCCGTTGATTTCGACCTTGCCCGAGCCCGCGCGAATGCGCACGCGCGCGACGGCGGTCTTGCGTCGGCCCAGGCCCCATGTGAACGTCTTTTCTGCGGCGGTTGCTTCTGCCATGTTTCTCTTTCGGTGCCCCGGCGCTTATGCACCGGGCTCTAGTTGAATTCCGTTATTTCGCCAAGGCCGCCTTGCGGCCGTATGTAATTGCGTAAACTTTCGGCTTCTGGGCCGCGTGCGGGTGCTTTTCACCCTTATAGATCTTCAACTTGGTGATGACCTGGTGGCCGAGCTTGTTCTTGGGCAGCATACGGCGCACGGCAAGCAGAATGATCTGCTCGGGGTTCTTCTGCTGCATCTCTTCAAAAGGCACCAGCTTGCGGCCGCTGGGGTAGCCCGAGAAACTCTGGTACATCTTGCCCTTGTTCTTCTTGCCCGTGACCACGACCTTTTCGGCATTCGTCACCACCACGAAATCACCGGTATCGGTATGCGCGGTGTAAGCGGGCTTGTGCTTGCCCATCAGCAGCACGGCGATCTTGTTCGCCATGCGGCCCAAGGTCTGACCCGAGGCATCAACGATGTACCAATCGCGCGAGACCTCAAGAGGCTTGGCGACCCACGTCTTCTGAGACAGCAAAATGGCCATGACACTGCTTTCAAATGTAATCAAGCGGCGTAAGTGCCACTTGAGGGGCGAGGAAGTTAGCAGTCCCGCACGCGCTGTCAAGGGATGCGCGACAAACGTGTGGCGAGCCAATAAGCTTGCACGTTTTACGTCCCCCACGCTAGGCTGCGAGTTACCGCTACGGGCCACCTTGATGAAATTCGACGCTCGCGTCATCGGCATTGCCACCCACCTCGACAGCGTCAAGAAAGCGCTCCAAAAGAGCGACTGGCAAATGGAGGCAGCCAAGCTGGCCGCCGCCGAGAAGAAGCTGCACTCAAAACTGGCGCCGCAGAAGAAGCAGATTTCCGAGTTGTTCCATAAGAAGGCGCCCTGCGCAGCACACTTCCGCTGCGAGCGCACCAACCTTCTGCTGCCGCTGTTTGAGTACGCCTGCTTTGTGGACGGCACAAGCATCGAAGAAGTTGTGCAGGAAAACGCCTGGACCGCATCGCTGCACACAGTGATGCTGGGCGTCAACGACTCCCTGATAGTGCCCTTTGACTTCGCCGTGCCCTATGAATGTGAAGTCGAGGGCCGCGCCCACAAATATGTCGTGGCCAGCGCCCCTCACGTCCTCAAGGAACTTGCGGTCATCAATGAATACGTGGCCGTCGAGCAGACACTGGGCGCGGAGAGCTTTGGCCTGTTCGTAAACTGGAGCAAGCAGGCGATGGAGCGCTTTGAGCGCGCCGAGGGCGTGGGGCGGCGCTTCTGGGCAAAAATGGGGCTGGTTGCGCTGCGGGGTGTCGTGCAGCGCGCCATGGATCTTGGGCTGCCCGTGATTATTGACCCGCAGCTTGGCACTCTTGATCCGGTCATGGCTTAGGCATTGCCAGTTTCGCCTCCGCTTCCGTATAACCTCGCGTTCGTTTGAATCAGGTGCCGCGTGAAAGTTGGCGTGCTCGTCTTGTTGTTTGTGCTTTGCGCCCCGTTGCTGGCGCAGCGCCTGCCCGTGGGCGCGGAGGGCAAGCGGGTGTTGAGCATCAAATTCGCGGTGCAGACAGAAGGCCGCCAGTTTGAGCGCGACCCCGACTCCATCGCGCGTTTCACCATCCTCAATGAGCTTCGCACGCGCGTTGACGCAGCCTTCGACTCAAACCAGCTCGCCGCTGACTTGACCTACCTTACCCAGACCAGCCACTACTTCCGCGCAGTGGACTGGCAGGTGACGCTCGATGAAAAACTCGATGGCCTGCATGTGCGGCTGGTGTTCACGCAGCCGCTCATCTGGCGCATGCGCGTTGTTGCCCCGCGTTCCATGGACGGCGTGTGGAGTGAAGACGGCGTGCGCGATCCCTGGCGTTTTGCCTCGCTGATCGATACGGCCGCGGGCAGCGAGTTTTCCATTCAGCGCGTCAATGAAGATATCAAGCGGCTTTACGAATCGCGGGGCTTCCTCGACATCCGCCCGGAATGGGTCTATGCCAAAGATGGCGTCGATGTGTTGCTGCGCGTGGTCCAAACCGAACCTCTGGCCGGCGTGACTTTCTGCGGCATCAACCAGACGGGCTATCGTTCCGACCTGATTTCGATTCTCGGCGGCAAGAAGCGCGCCCGAGAACTGGCCAGCGCGCCCGACGATGAAGGCCTCGTGGGCATCCGCTATTTTGATGAGCCCGCCTTTGACTTCGATGTCACGATTGACGCGGACCCGGCCTCCATCCAGGGCGGCGCCGTTGCGATCAGAACCTATTACACCCATCTCGGGTTTCCGTTTGTCTCAGTCCACCCGCGCGTGGTGCAGATACCATTGAAATTCGTGGACGAAGAAATCATCCGCCAGAATCCCGATCTCGCCGGTAACGACAAAGAAGCGCGCAAGGAACTGGTACGCGCCCTGCGCGATGCGCACAACAACGGCGCCGCCGGCCGCAAGATTCTGCTTTACAAGATTTATGAAGGGCCCAACACGCTCGTCGGGGAAATCAAGTTCACCGGCATCGAAACGATTGAAGCGCCCGGTGATCAGCTCAGCCCCGCGCGTGTGCCGGGCTTTGGCAAGGAAGTATGGGCGCTTTGGTACGCCATGCCCTGGACCACAACAAACGACCGCCGCGCGCGCGCACTGTTGCGCCGCATGAAAACCAGCGCCGGTTCCGCCTTCGTCGAGGATGACGCCCAGCGTGATGCCGCGCTGATTCAGTCTTACCTGCGCGAGCGCGGCTGGCGCGAAGCCGAAGTGACCGTGCGCAACCGGCGCTACAACGAAACCCGGTCGCGCGTTTCGCTGGAGTTTGAGCTGCGCCCGGGCCCTTATTCGGCGATCACGGACATCCGCATAGAGTTCGCGACGCGCACGCCGCGCAAAGTCAGCGGTGCAACTCCGGCCGACTTTGACAAGCCCGCGATCACCTTTGACGAACTACTGGAAGCGTTTTCAGCCGAAGGCGTGAAGTTGACACAGGAACAGGCGCAGGAACTTTACGGCGCCGCTTACACACGCGCACTGTCCGATGAAGCCAAGGGCAAGTACTTTGCGGCATACAAATTGAAGGAACCTCTGCCCTACGACGATTATCGCATGACGGGCGATACCTCCGAGGCGCTCGACCGCGGCATTGAAGGCCGCATCCGCGATCAGTTCGCTGAGAAGGTTTACTCCAACATTACGCTGACCTTTGAACCCGTTTACGCCATCATCGGCGACGTGGTCAACGACTGGGATCTGCCCACGCCCGTCCGGCCGGTGAGCCTGATCGTGCGCATTGACCAGGGCTACAAGAGCCGCGTCGGCACGGTCACGATTCGCGGTAACGTTGAAACACGCGATGACGTGGTGCGGCGTGAAATCGCGCTTTACGCTGACGAGTTTTACAACCGCAATTACCTTGAAGGCAGCTTGAACCGTTTGCGCCGCACACTGTGGTTTGAGCAGCAGGCCCCGGGTGCCGGCGTGCGCCACCGCACTTCAAGCCGTCTGGTGACGCAGGGGGATTCCATTCTCGAGTACACCGACTTCGCGTTCGAACTCGAAGAAGGGCGCACCGGCACATTCAATGTTTCGGCGGGCTACAACACCGGCACCGGGTTCACGCTCAGTGTTGAACTGGAAAAACGCAACTTCAATATCCGCGGCCTGATCGACTTGTTCTTCGGCAAGGCCGATTTTACGGGCGGCGGCCAGTATCTGCAGCTCAGCGTGACGCCGCCTGTGGATCGGCGCCAGAAATATTCCGTCACGTTCAAAGAACCGTGGTTCTTTGGTTATCCCTTCGAAGTCGGCATCGGTGCCGAATACAGCACCCATGATTTTGGACTCTATTCCACCAGCCGTGCAGGCGTCGATCCTTACATCGGCTGGCGCGCGACTTCGGATTTCAGCCTCAGTCTTGGCTACAGCCTTTCGAACATCTCGCTCTTTGACATCGGCCAGCGCGCACCTGAGGAAATCCGCCGTGACCGCGGCAGCGAGACCATCAGCACCCTTTCGCTTGAAGCTCGCTGGGACACGCGCGACAGCCCGTTCTTTGCCACGCGCGGCTGGCTGCTTTCCGCGCGCTATTCCTACTCGGGCGGTATCCTCGGCGGCACGCTCGATTTCTGGCGCCTGATCCTGACCGGCAAGTACCACATTCCCGTCGTGCGTATTGATGAAATGCGCACGCTGGTGCTTTCTTTTGCGGCCGATGCGCGCTGGCAGGACGTCCACAGCGACACCACTCGCATTCCGTTCTCCCAGCGCTTCTTGCTGGGCGGCAACTCTCCAAGCGGCGTGGGCACGCTGCGCGGCTACCGCCTGTTCGGCGTTGGCCCATCGCGCGACAAGCAGGCAATCGGCGGCAATTTCATGACCACGTTCACCATGGAATTGCGCCTGCCGATCCTGCCCGGCTCGCTCTACTTTGTAACTTTCGTGGACGCGGGCGAGCTATCCGGCAGCCTGAGTACGTTTGACCCGCGCGGCATTACGGTAAGCGCGGGCTTTGGATTTAGAATCGTGCTGCCTGTGCTGCCCGTGCCCTTCGCGCTCGATTTCGGCTTCCCCATTTACAACCATCCGGGCAACCGCGAGGAAGTCATCAGCATCAATTTGGGCTTTGGCTTCTAGCGCCCTTGCACGTCAAACGCGCACTCATAGCATTTCGGTGGGCCCTGTGTTCTCCTCAAGGTAAATCATGAAACGACTCTCCTTTGTTCTTTTGGTGGCGCTCTCGCTTCTGGCCGGCATTGGCGGCGGGTTCATCGGAAACAAGATCTCAACGCCAGAGCCCGTGCACGCCCAGGCCGCAGCCAAACGCGCCGATCGTGATGTGCGCATCGCGCTCGTGGATCTGGTCAAGGCCACGCGCTCGGCCAAGATGTACACCGACCGCAAGCTCGAGTTTGAAAAACAGGTCAGCGCCCGCAAGGAACGGATGCGCCTGGCCGCCGCCGAGTACGAGACGCTGGCCGCCGAGCTCGAAGAAATGAAGCGAATGAGCAAGGACGCCACGGAAATCCAGCGCAAGGAGCTGCGCGTGAAAGCCAAGCAGGAAGAGGCCAAGGTGATCCGCGAATTCGTGCAGCAGTGGCTCGAAGAACTCTCCAACGATTTCCAGAAAGAAGTGCTCGCGAAAGTGCATGACACCATCAAGGACTACGCCAAGCGCAACGGCTACGACCTGGTGTTCCAGCTCTATGAACTTGAAGCCGGCGCCGGTAGTAAGGATGACGACGCCATCGCCGCCACCCGGGCCTGGGCTGAAACGCTCAAGAACATGCCCGTGCTCTATTCGCAGACCACCATGCCCAATGGTGCGCCCAACGAGTTCGTCAAGGACATCACCGACGACATCATCAACCTGGTCAAAGGCTAACGGGTGGCCGCTGAACTGGACTCGGGCCAATTCCTGGCGCTTTTGAAACGGCGGCGTTCGCGCCGCGAGTTCACGCGCCAGGATATTGACCAGCCAAAAATCGAACGCGCCTTGCAGGCCGCGATGCGAGCCGCCAGCGGCGCCAACGCGCAGCCCTGGCTCTATGTGCTCATCGAACGCGGCACGCTTCGCGATTCGATTCGCGAGCATTGCGAGCGCGCCGACGAGGATTTTCACAAGCGCAGCCCGCCCTGGCTGAAGCAGTTCTTTGCCGACCACCAGATCACGCCCGTCAAGCAGTTCACTGAAACTGCGCCATTGCTCGTGGCCGTGTTTGGCAAGCGCGACTTTCCGTTCTGGCTCCAGAGTGTCTGGCTTTCGATTGCCAATTTCATCAACGCGCTTGAAGTCGAGGGGTTACATTCGCTGACTTATACGCCCAGTCTCGATAAGCAATTCAATAAGCTGATTGGCGTTGACGAATCCTACAGCTGCCAGGCGCTGCTACCTGTCGGCATCGGCAATCCCGAGGAGGAGCTGCAGCCGCGCCCGCGCAAGCCCTTGTCAGAATCCGTCAAAGTGCTCGGCAGCGACGGCAAACTGCGCGAGTTTGAACCCACGCTGCCCTTTGAACCATAGCAGGCGCGGCTACTTCCAATCCGCGCGCTGAAATCCACAATCACGCCATGGCGCTCTCGTACACGACCGCAGGCGAATCCCACGGCAAGGCTGTGATCGCCACCGTGTTTGGTCTTCCGGCAGGCCATAAACTCGATCTTGAGCGCATCAATGCGCAGCTTGCGCGCCGCCAGCAGGGCTATGGTCGCGGCGGACGCCAGAAACTCGAGCACGACGTGGCCGACGTGCTCTCAGGCCTGCGAAGCGGCATCACGCTGGGCAGCCCGCTCACGCTGTGCATTTTCAACAAAGATGCGCGCATCGACAAAGCCCCGCCCGTCACCAACGTGCGCCCCGGCCACGCCGATCTCGCGGGTGCCTTGAAAATCGGCTCCCACGATGCGCGCGATGTACTCGAACGCGCCAGCGCGCGCGAGACCGCCGCGCGCGTCATGGCCGGCGCGGCATGCCAGAGCCTGCTTGCCGAGTTCGGCATTGCCGTGACGGCACACGTTCTTTCAATCGGCGGCCTTGACGCGTCCAGTGCCTACGGCGCGGGCTACACGGCCATCGTCAAGGACCCGGTTGCCGCGGTCAAACACCGCGACGCCAGCGAACTGCTCACGCTTGACCACGCACGAGACGCCGAAATCAAGACGCTGATAGATGGGGCCAAGTCCGAGGGCGACACGCTCGGCGGCGTGATCGAGGTAGTTGCAACCAACCTGCCGCCGGGGCTGGGATCGCCCAACACGCTCGATTCGCGTCTCGACGCCCGCCTCGGCGCGGCGCTGCTCGGCATCCAGGCCATGAAGGCCGTTGAGCTGGGGCTGGGCTGCGAAGCCGCGCGGCGCAGGGGCAGCGCGGTGCACGACCCGGCGGTGCTGCGCGAGCGCCCCAACACGAACAATCCCACGCCCTATGGCCGCACCAGCAACAGCGCCGGCGGCATCGAAGGCGGCATCACCAACGGCGAACCGCTGGTGTTGCGCGCGCACATGAAGCCAATTTCAACGCTGATGAACCCGCTGCCCACTGTTGACGTGTCAACAGGCAAGGCCGCCAAAGCCAACCAGGAACGCAGCGACGTATGCGCCGTACCTGCCGCCGCCATCGTGGTCGAATGCGCCGTCGCCTTTGAAGTGTGCAGAGCGCTGCTGGAGAAAACGGGCGGCGACAGCCTCCATGAAGTCCGCCGAAACCTCAACGGCTACCTGGATTCTATCCGGAGTTATCCGGGCTAGAGCGTTTTCATGATTGGTTTGCAGTATATCCGGCGTGACGGAGGTAGTTGCGGCATTCGGTTGGGGTGAACTTGTCGATCAAACTTCCGATGCGGTTCCAGAGCGCGTCCACCGTTCGTTCCT
>JADLFN010000050.1 GCA_020845475.1 Planctomycetota bacterium | reverse complement strand
GCCCAAGAGTTACACCAAAAAATATTTCCAAAAGAGCCCCACAACCCAACCCAAGAAACCAACCCAAGAGAGCCCGCCAAACGCCGCTAGAAGCAAGAAAGCAGAACCGATAACATCAAGCCGTCATTCAAAGTGGCCAAAACCAGCCCAAATAAAGTAGCCTGACCCCTTTTTAGGTTTCCCACCGAGAACGGCTCGAACTCGGTGAACACCACGGGCAGCCTGAACCAGTACACCAGCTTCAAGGGCAAGACGCTGGACCATGCGTTCAACGGCAACACGATCATCGATGTCTCCGAACTCTGCACGCCTTCCGCTCCGCCGCCGTCGCAATCTTCTTCGATGACGCAAACCGGCAGCCATTCGTCGGCCTCGTCATCGCAGAGCCTGCCTCCGCCCTCGGACACTCAAGTGCGTTATGAGTACGACGGTTTGAACCGCCTGCGCCGCGTCTTGTGCGTCGATACCCAGACCCAGACCAGCCACGCGCTTGGCATTTACTTCTACGACGCCTCGGGCCGGAGAATCTTCCGCAAGGCCAGCGAGGACCACGATGAGAACACCGGGCCAGGCGGGCTTGAAGTCTCGGTGCGTTACGTCTTCGACGGCGACCGCGAAGTCGAGGAACGCGACGGCGCGGGATCGTTGTTACGCGAGTTCGTTTTCGGCAACTACATCGACGAGCCTCTGTGGATGCGCACGTACTCGGGCTCCAACGCGGGCGAATACCTGTTCGCGCAGGACGAGAATTTCAACGTCTACGCACTCATGGCCGGCGGCTTCGGCTTCGGCGCGAGCAGCAACGTCACGGGCACGATTGTCGAGCAATACCGCTACGACGCCTACGGCAGCTTCCAGCGCTACACCCCAAGCGCGCCGGGCGTCGGCCCGTGGACCGAAAGCGGCGCACGCAACACCAAGTCGCTCTTCGACAACCCCTGGCTCTACCAGGGACGCCGCTTTGACGTCGAAAGCAACCTGTTCTTCTTCCGCGCGCGGTACTTCAACCCGCTCACGGGGCGGTTCATCTCTTTCGATCCTCTCGGATATCAGGGCGGATCGCTTAATCTGTTTGGCTTCCTGCAGTCAACCCCTTTGGGGTTGTTAGATCCTTACGGTAAGTCCGCAACTGCAAAGGCCGCCGGTGTCATTGCCATGGGTGGCGCTGCCGCCGTTTCGACTGGGTTTTTCGTGTTGGCTTCACCTCTCATTCTTGGGGCGACAGTTTTTGCCGCTGGCGCATACTTTGGTCTTGCGCTCGGAGGCATCGGTGCAGACCTCGTCGGCCAAGCTACTGGCTGGGACACAAGGGAGAACCAACAAAGCGCGCTATGGGGGATGGAAAAACTACGTGACTATGTGTTTGAGCCGTTAATCAACGGGACCATCGATCTGTTCAATCCAAAGTCTTGGATAGACGACTTCGCCGGATTTCAAGTTGCGTGCGAGGGCGAAGATGTTGGTGATGCCGCGATTAGGGGCGGGAAGATCGGTTTCAAGATCGGTGCCGTCACTTCGATGATATTTGGACCCAAGGCTGAAATTGGAAGACTTCGTTCAGGTAGCAGGGCCGGATATGGCGACGTAAAGGCGGCTTTGAAACTTAGGAACTCGGTGATAACCCAACAGAGGGCGACTGGCTCAACTCCGGTGGAACTGAATCGCGCGTACTTAGATGTTCGCCCGAAATCTCTTCAAAGCAGGTTTGAGTTTGAGTACCAGGCCAATGGCAACGTGAAAGTGACCCGGTGGGATGCTGTTGGTAATGAGCCTTGGCGTGCTCCGACAACAAGGGAGGTTCCGTACAGCAAGGATCCTGAGTTCTTTCAAGGAATAGGGCTGGAACAAAAAGTTGGTGCGAAGGTTCCAACAGGTACGGGTCCCGCTGAACCTCAAGGGGGAATCGAATGGAAGCGACCTTACGGATTCCCATTTCCGGGCGGAAAAAATGACCGTTGACACCAAGTATTACCGCGACGGCGATTGGTTACTAGCAAGGATGGTGTACCCGTCCAGAACTGCGGTCGCGTCGACTGCTGAGGCCGAAACTAGGGCAAAGATTTTACACGAGGTTACGAAATCAAAGTACGTTTTCATTGTTGCCGGTGCCTACGACCACGACTTCGCAATCATGGACGTACTGCATACCGCGGAGAAGCTTGGAATTCCGGTCTTCGTCCATTTTGAATCCTTTGGACCAGATCAAGAGTTTCTGTGCGCACAGAAGATTCCCCAATTTAGCAGGGTGGCCGATCTCGCGGAGTTTTGTCGACAATGGAAAGTATCGTTGCAGAACATCGCTGCATGAACTTCGCACCGGCGCTTTCGGGCGGGCAGGTTGGAACGCTGACTTACGGCTATGACGCCGTGAGCAACGAGACCTTCGAGCACGACACGAACGTCGTCGGCACGCTGACGGCCTCGCGCCGCAACCTTGAAAGCTACAGATACGACGCGATACCCGTGCGATTCTCGCTTCAGGCGCACCTCCAATAAGGGGAGTTCATGAACGCGATACGCCTGGCCACAATTGCCGCAGTACTTGTTCTGCTTTCTAGGACGGAATATGTCGCGGCCGAAGAGCCCGTTCGTCCAAAGAAGGCCCGCGTTGCCGAACTGTACGAAAGCTGGAAGAAGAGTCCTGATACGGAAACAAACGAAGTTCCTCGCTGACTTCTATGGAAACGGCGGGTAGAGGTTAGCATGAGGGCGTGGACGCTAACCAGATCTTCTCGATTGGCCTTGGGCTTGAATCGCCTTGGCGCATCGTTACCTCTCATCTCGACG